>NZ_JBXAPW010000002.1:0-349558 GCF_058806635.1 Sediminibacterium sp. GW821-FHT12F12
CAGTTGCAGGATACAGAAAACCCGCCGGGGCAACGCAGCATACTGTACTCGCAGCACCGTTACCTGCTGGCCAATTTTCCGCTGAACAAGCGGTATGGCTTAGATACGGTGTTGCGTTACCCCCTGCAGCCGGTATTTGATCGTGAACGGGGTGCTGCCAGGCTGGTATTTCCGGGTTTGCAGCCCGGCATACACCTGCATTTTCCCTGGTTACTGCCTTATTACAGGCTATTCGTAAAATTGTTTATGATCAGCGATCTGAGGCATGATGGCAGAAACTACGTATACCCGGATTGGGGTAACAGGCCCGCTGCCCCGCTGTATTCATCGAGCTGGTTACCGGTTACGGTTGCCCTGCCGGGAGAGGAACTTTTTCTGTCCTTACAGGTGATCAGGAACAACAGTATAAGCCCTGCGGCTATTGTACTGGCTGAACAGCATAGCCTGGTAATGGCTGCCGGCATACAGATGGGTAAACCGGGGCCCAACGATACGATTGAGGAAGTAAAATACTGCGGTGCGGGAAAAATGCTGGCCGCAGGTTAAGAAAACGCTGGAAATGTCTTTGAATAAAGAAATTAAAAATAACGGGTTGTGCTCCTAAAAATCAAACCCCATGTAATTCGAAAACCCATGTCGCTCGTGGCCGCTGCTTAAAAAGCTGTTGCGTCGTTTTAACTGCCTGTGTAACTGGCATCGCTGTTTTATTTTTTGGGAATGATACAGGTAGCTTCTATCTCTACCAATAAATCATCTCTGAATAATTTGCTGATTTTAACAAGAGTGCTGACAGGTGGATTTTTTGTATTAATAAATTTATCCCGTACATCTCTTATCGGTTGGATCTCTGTACCATCCACCAGGTAATAACCTAGTTTTACAATATTGTGCATAGTTCCGCCATTCTCAATAATAGCATTTTTTATGTTGGTAAAAACCTGTTCCGTCTGCCTGGTTATATCTCCCTTCCCAACCAGGTTGCCTTGCGCATCCAACGATACCTGCCCCGACAGGATCAGCATCTTACTGTTACCCAGGTCTATCACAGCCACATGAGAATATCCTTTGGGTGTACTGAGCGTTTGGGGGTTGTTGAATATAACAGGTGATTGATTTGATTGAGCCACACCCGATATACAAGCGAACAGGAATGAAATAAATAAAACTCGTTTCATTGTATGATTTTAGGATTCGTTGTTAGTTTTTTGAAAGTTTAAAACCTGTTTTCCTTCTTTCCAGATTTGCTCTCCCAATGCTTTTAATTTGACGAGGTCTTCGTCAATCACTTTGGCAAATATATTACAACAGTCAAGCCCTTTACCCTCGCCGTAATAAATACCCAGGCAACCCGCTGTTTTGGCTCTGCTGGCTTTGGATGGCCCTAATACCACTTCTCCCGTTTCAGTAAATACAGAAGCGTTCTCCTGGATAATATCAACATCGGGCATATCATCTATCCAGACCTCCTGGCCCGATACGCGTGCATGAAGAAAGATTCTCGCAAACGGTAGCATCGCATCAAATGCCTTTACCGTTACCGGAGCATCATTATAATAGTACCGGAACCTGATAACTCCATGGTCTTTAGTAATAACCTGGAAACCTTTCATAAGCTATAGATAAAGCAGGGATTTTATACCTGCCAATGTAAAATTACTTGTAAAAAATTTTAACCGGAGGGTGTGGATTTGTTCATCGGCAGGTATTCATGATCAATTTCTGGCTGACCGTATTATTTGCCTGTATTCGGCCACCCTTAATTTACTTCTTCGAACCATGTACGATAGCGGGCCATGCAACCGAACTGTGAGGATAAGCTGACTGAATGACCTTGCAAAAAAAGTGTTTGAGTTAATTCTTTTCCACTTATACTTACGGTTGTTTAATGTATTGTTTATAAATTCATCGTAACAGACGTTGCACGATAAATGCCGTTCTTCAATATCACATTTTCCTCGACCATCAAAATGTAAAATAATGTCAAGTTTCTCTACCCTGGGGTCGCGAACAAGAAAAGTTATTGTAGAATCGGTTTCTTCTGTAGTGGTTTGAAGTTGTTGCGCACCTGCATATTTTGCAAATGTATTTTTGGCAACTGCTCTGGTCAGGTTAACATAGTTTTGTGCCAAAACACAGTTGGTTAACCCAACTGCCAGGAAAAAGATGGCCATCTTGTGCATGATCTCTGTTTTAAGACAGTACGATTGGGTTTTCTCTATCCTTTCACGAATATCTAAAGATATACATCTTTTAAGTTTTTTGCAATATCCCGTGTACTTGATCCGGGTTCCTGTAAATTCATTACTGTCCCTATGCGGTACAATACCAAATTAAATAACCGGGGCACGAGTTACAGGCCATTTTTTCCATATTGCGTTGGGCATATGGCAAATGTTATGTTACCGGTAACTTTTTTTCAGCCATAACAATGCGTCAATAATCAGCCTGTTTTGGATTTGATTGCTGAACGAAAAAGACAATTCCCTGTTGGTGCCGTTTTCATACTCTATGTCATTATGGCCCATATTGAAGTATATCATTTTGTATTGTACGTTAGTCCACGCCACAGGATAATAGCCGCTATGCCATATTTCATGGGGCTTGGGACCTGTACCAACAGGGAAACTTTGCGGATCAATGGACAACAGTATTTTTATATCCGGATTTTTTTGCAGATCATTTTTCCACCGATACCATTCATTGGGGGCAGAAATAAATTTTTTAGGCAGGTGTTTTGTTACAGGATGTTTACCATCCGCAACCTTCAGTAAAGCGGCAGTTGGGCGCCAGGTATTGCTCATATACTCGCCCGATCCTAAAAATTCATTGTGATACCAATCCCAATTTTGCGGATAAGCTGAAGGTGTTAATGCGAAAGCTGAAAAATGAAATCCCATCCATGCACCGCCAGATTGCATAAACCGCTGGAAAGCCCTTCGCTGAAAAGCGGAATCGGGCCGGCTATCCAAAAATATTACTACCTGGTACCGGGATAAAAATGAATCATTAAGATTATCCCAGTTTTTGGTAGAATCGTAATGGAACTGATGAACAGAACTCATTCCGGAAAACCACCTGTTGGCTTCATGAACAAAACTGATATGCGCCAGGTCGTTTTTAGCAGTATAAAAGGCAACAACATTAAAACTCCCGGAATTATGTTGCGCTTTGCATATAAAAATAAAGCAACACATTAGTACAACCACTAAACCGGTTCTAACTAGGATAAACATGATAATATATGATTAGACTTACAATTATCGTTGGATTGTTACCGCATGGGTTTTCCACTCACCATCTGATTTCTCTATTACCAACATGCCTTCCCCATCATTTGCCAACTCACCGATTAAAGTTCCTTTTGCAGACCAAACAGAACTATATCCCCCACAATCATAACCACCGGTGGTGCCGCCATAATTGGCCATTACGGTAAGCATCCCATATTGACGGGCATAGTTTTGAAGCAGTGTTCTGTCGTGTGCAAGTCCTTTTTTGGATACCATTACAGCCGCAAGGTAAATATTTGATCCCTGTTCAAAAGCCTGTTTGGGCAGATCGGGATTGGAGATATCGGCACAAATGGCCATACTGAGTTTTTCGTCGCCCAGGGTAAACTGTAAATCGCTGGTTCCGGCAATAAAGTATTTGTCTTCGCCGGGATAAAGATTTTGTTTAGCGTAGTGTTTTGTTGTACCATCTGGCGAAACCAGCACAGAGCCTATCTGAACACCTTGAGCAGTACGAAGTGGCATACCTGCAATAATGATGAGTTGGTTTTCTTTGGCGCAGTTTTTCAGATCATCCCATAATCTATGATCCATTTCAACTGCCAGGCTTTGTGCCAGTTCCGGTTCATAGCCGGTTAAAGAGAGTTCCGGAAACACCACCAGATCCGCTTTTTCATCCGCAGCCAGCCCACAGAAAAAAAGATGTCTCGCCAGGTTATGCGGCAGATTACCTTTTTCAACCACGATCTGTGCTATCGCTACTTTCATGGAACTAAAGTACAAAAATCGAAAACCCGGCTATTACCGCTTATGTATCTGAATAGGTTCTAGGTTCTTTGTTGTTTTACTTCCTTCGACATTCGACATTCCCTGTTCGATATTCGCCTGTTCCTTGTTCATCTGTTCCTCTGTTCTTCTGTTCATCTGTTCATCTGTTCATCTGTTCCTCTATTCCCTCCCCGTCTTCTCATTGATGTTGCAACACATCATTATACTGCCAAAGCACATTAATGATCTTCCATTCTCCGTTCAGTTTTACAATGTGCATATAATCTATCCAGTCATCTGCCATTAATTTAACGGAGGCTGTTATCGCAGATACATCCAGCAGTTTCACTTCTTTACGCGGATTTTTTGGAAACTTATCTCCTTTACTGTTATAGGTTTCTGCAAGAATTACCATGTTCTCGGTAAAATATTCAGATACATACTCTTTGCCGGTGGCTTTATTCCGGAACACAGACCGCTTCACCAAGCGGGGATGTAATGCCCCTTCCATCAGTTTGGGATTGGGTGTATGCTGCGATTCGATATACGCCAACGCCACCCGTTTAATAGCCATGGTATCTTCTGCTGTTTGTGCCTGTAGCTGTGAAAGGCCAAAACATACACAAAAGCCTATCAGTATTGATTTTTTCATGCAGAATAAGAAATTTTTTATGTTAATGAATGACAATTTTATTGCATCACTAATGTTTTTGTTGTCCAGGTTTGCCCGGATTTTTCTACGAATAATATTCCCTCCCTATCATGCGCCAACTCTCCTATCAGTTCGCCGTTCGCTGACCAGACGGAGCTATACCCCCCACAGTCATAACCACCCGTTACGCCTCCATAATTGGCCATGATGGTGAGCATGCCGTACTGTTCTGCATAATTTTGCAACAGGGTTCTATCGTGTGTAAGTCCGTTTTTAGATACCATTACCGGTGCCAGGTAAATGGTAGCATTTTGCGCATGTGCCCTTGCCGGCAGTCTGGGGTCTGAGATATCCGCGCAGATGGCCATACTGATCTTTTCTCCCTTCAGGGTAAACTGATAGTCGTTAACACCCGGCACAAAAAACCTGTCTTCTCCGGTGTACAGGTTTTGTTTGGCATACCCCTGCAGCGTACCATCGGGCCACACCTGCACAGCGCCGATCTGGATGCCATTTGCTGTTTTAAGTGGTAAACCAACGCTGATCACCAGCTGGTTTTCGCGGGCACTGTGTTTCAACTCCTCCCACAAAGGATCGGCCAGATCTACCGCCAGCGCCTGGGCCAGTTCCGGTTCATAGCCGGTTAAAGAAAGTTCGGGAAAGACAACCAGATCCGCTTTCTCATCCGCAGCCAGTTGACAGCAATAAAGATGTTTTGCCAGGTTATGCGGCAGGTTCCCCTTTTCTACCACGATCTGTGCTATCGCTACTTTCATGAATCTAAAGTACAAAAAACGAAAACCCGGGTATTACCGTTTATGTATCTAAATAGGTTCTAGGTTCTGGTTCTAGGTTCTGTGTTCTTTGTTGTTTTACTTCCTTCAACATTCGACATTTCCCGCCCAGGCGGGATTCGGTGTTCGATATTCGATATTTCCCACCCCTGCGGGATTCGATATGCAACATCTTTATTCCTGAGACATTGTCAGATCCTGATACTAAGGGTAGCAGTCATATTCCTGCCTTCTGATGGCCATATACCCGGACCCGGGTAAAACATAGGGCGTTTGGTAAAATAAGAAAGGTTGGTAAGATTATTGATTGTCATCTTCAGACCCAGTGATCCGGAAAAACGGAATCCTGCACTCAGATCCCAGATTGCATAAGCTGGCACCAAACCTACGGCACCAGTGGCTGCCGGTGGTTCTGTTGTATTCAGCGCATCGGCATAGGTAGCAGCGGTATAACTGTACAGCAGCGCTACGCTGAATTTACGATAGTGCAGTGTGGCTCCATTTCGGCTCGTGAGTGCCGGTGCAGTTTCCACTTTGTTTCCTGCTATGTTAACATTGACATTTCCTTGCTTTACCATGGCTTCTGTGTAACGGGCATCTAACCAGGAAGTGGATGTAAAAACCGTCAGGTTTGTTCTTCTACCGAGTAACCAGTTACCCTGAATAAAAATTTCAGCTCCTTTACTGGTAGAGTTACCAATATTGGTGCGGTAGAGGTACAGTGTTCCGGTATTATCGGTTTGTGCCAATGTGCCAAAACGATTTTTATCACGTAGCAGAAACGCGGTAATATCCCATTTCAGGAAACGCCAGTTACCCCTTACACCCATTTCTGCATTATAACCGGAGGCATCGCGGATATTGGGATCTACTTTATCATACAAAGAGGCCGGTATCAGGTCTTTAAAAATCATGGGGCGGTAAGCCTGCGACCACCCACCATAGAATTGCAGGTTTTCCGAAAGTTTGTACACTGTAGTAATTGCATACAGGGGAAATTGATGGTGGATAGATACAGGTATCTGATGATCGGGGTAATAGTTAATGATTCCGCTGAGATCAGTATGCCCGCTTTCTATACGTGCACCCATGGTAACAGCCAGTTCGCTCGTAAGCTGCCATTTGTTTTCTGCGAACAGGGCAATATTTTTTGTTTTAAAATGCAGATCCCTGCCCCATCCGGGTGTAACCAATGTCAGGTCAAAATCATTGCCTGTACTGCCAACCCCCAATTGTGTTCTGTGCAGGTCATTATTCATGTACTGTACTCCTGCTACTAAAATGCTGGTCTGTTTTCCTGTTCGGTACTGATGCAATAAACGCAGCTCTGTGGTATAACTGTTAAAGCGGTCTATATCAACCTGCCGGTTATTGTACTGTAAAGTAGTGAGATTAAGTGTATCCTGTATATTGGTGGGTTTATCAAACATGACACTGTTGCGTTTGCCCAAAACTGCAGAGAAACTCCATCGCAGTTGTGTTTGCCGGTTTAGTTGCCAGTCTGCGGTAAGGGAGGGCACATGTATATCCGGATTAAAATAATTCCGGGTTCTGCTTGCCTGGCGGGGGTTTGTTTGAAATTGCTTGTCTGTTAATGCACCCGACATCCGGTATACATATCCCGACCTTGACCATTCTGCCCGCAGGCTAAAACGATGCGAAGCCTGGTAGGTGAGTACCATTGATTCTGCACCTGCATCGGTATGTTCATTTGCCCGGTAGCCATTTCTTGTTTTCCTGTTTACATATCCATAGTAAGAAAATTTACCTGCGCGTCCACCAGCAGCCACATATTGGTTTAACAGGCCATAGGATCCCACAGTTGTGATGGTTTCTACGCCGATTGTTCTGGCGGAGTCGCCTGTTTTGCTGATATAGTTCAGCATTCCGCCAAACTGCGCCCCGTATTGCAGGGAGCCTGTTCCTCTTACCAATTCAATTCTTTCAATACTTTCCAGTGGCATATTAAAATGACTGGCCGGGTACCCATACATATCTGAATTAGTAATGATCCCGTCTTTCCTGATATTGAATTCCCATCCGCGGTGTGGATCCAGTCCACGCAATGCTATATTGATCTGGTTGCCTGCTCCATCCATATCATACACAAATACGCCCGGTATTTTGGCAAATACCTGGCGGCCTACTTTATTGGTCATATCCGCATCTGCATGTATCAGGTTTAGTTTTTCTGTTTTTTTGCCCGCATAGAGATAGGTTCCCTGTACATCCGGCAGATAAGATTTCTGTGCAGAAGAAACATAGGCATTTACTACCACACTATCCAGCATGGAAACCGGGATGGTATCTTGTGCATTTTTTACCTGTGCAAAAACGATAGGAAAACAGGCCCATTGCAGCCCGATAAACAATACATATTTTTTCATACTCATTTGAATTAAAAAATAAGTTCCCCGGTAAACACCAGGGAACGTTTCAATAAACTGCCATTTATTGATCCTCTAACGAGATCTATATTTTTATTCTGCACCATCTGCTTTGGCTTTGGCAATCGCATAGGCGCCTACTTTCTGTCCGGTCAGTAAGCCTACTTCACAATCGCTCCTGTAGTGGATGCCCCCATACATTCTTGATACAGAAGCTTCTCTCGCCATTTCATTATACTGGTTCAATTTTTCTGGCAGGAGATGGCCAAGTATGGTTGCTGCGGCCCCGCTAAACGTGGAATGCCCGGAAATGTATGCCGGGAAATTAGGGATGCCCGTCAGCGTTTTGATGGCCGGATTCAGTTGTGTAGGCCGGGCATTGTAATAATAGTACTTGGTATCCCAGCATACAATGGCTGCATCCATCATCGCCATATTCAGCAGCGCCAGGTTCCTGGCCCATCTTACTTCACTCAGATTTTTTGTAATAAAGTCTTCCGCGGCAATCGCATTCCAGTGTCCGGGTGGTGTATACGTACCTACCCCATCCGCCCAAACATGCACAATACGGATACGCTCGCGTGTGGGATGATCAATCAGGTCTTTAATCTCTGCTGTTTCTTTTTTCATCTGATCACCGGTTGTGGCGGGTGGTGGTCCGGGACGTAATGCTACCGTGGTATTTACATCAAACAGAAAGGGCGTAACTTTTCCAAACAAGGGTAACATGGGTGGTCTTTTAGGGGCATCCAGACTAATCCAGGGTACTTCGCCACGGGCAGTAGTCGTAGTTTCCAATGCGGCCCAATCTGTAGGTGTACCAATAGCGGCACCTGCTTTATCGGTTCTGGCACGGGCCGTAAATTTCTGTGCTACTAATCTGCCCAATGCCTCACCTGCTTCAATATCACTGCGGGTGGCGGTTCCGGCGGCAATAGCGGCCAGTTCATGCTCTTCCAGTTTCTGCTGTATGGCAGCAATCTCACCCGGAAATAACAGCTTCATCATTTCTGCGGTTACTCCCGCCAGTACAGCAGCTTCTGAAGGATAGGATGGCAGGTCTGTCTGAGACCATTTTGCGGTTACCGCCGCATCTGTTTTATAGGGTGCAGCGCGGTTATACTGTTTCTTGTAATACCAGGCAGCTACCAATGCATCGTATTGCGCCGCACTGATATAGGCATAGGCCCGTGCCGCATAGGGCGGATTGGCAAAAGGAAACAAGGGATACGCGAAAGGATTGGCCGCACTGGGAGCAGGATAAGTACCATCGGCATTCTGGTAAGGGGGTAGGTTGTATTTGGCTACCAGCTCGCGCATGATCTCGTTCCAGCGAAGTACACCACCGGCTCCCCAGTAGGCTATTTTCTTTTCCTGTTCTGCAGAGAGATTTTTCTGCAATGCTTTGATCTCGTTTAACTCTGCCACATAAGCCGGCGTAGTAATAGCTGCAGGTGCCGCTACAGCAAATTCAGTTGGTGCAGTTAACAAAATGGGCTTCCAGTTGCCAGCATTGATATCTGTTTGTGCTGGTGCCAGTACCGCAATTTCATCTGTGCGGCCTGTAGCCATTTTTTTGCAGGAAACCTGCAGGCTAACCAATAGTATGGCACTGAAAAGTATCGTTAATAAGGTTATCTTTTTCATATCAATTTTGTTTTGAGGGTGAAGTGGTTTCCTTGGTTTTCTTTACTTTCTTCGAAAAATCGAGAATGTAAAAAATGCCCCCGTTAATACTGCTGGCCTGGCCCATGTTACGGCCGGCCAGGGTAATACTTCCTCCCCCGATCAATGAAAGGCCCTGCACTTTTTTTACTTCGTATTTGATATTCACCCCTGCGGTGGTGGCATTCATTTTATTGCTGGGAAAAGGCATATTGTTGCGCGTTATATCAAAACCGCCCAGTGTAGTAGACTGGTTAAGAATCAGCTCTGCTATCAACTTACTGCTGCGCCAGCCGGTTCTTAACTGGTAATTACTCATATCCGGCATCGATACTTCGTTGGTATTGTGCAACTCGGTTGTGTAATAAGAACTCCGGTCGATGGTGATATTATTCCTCACCACATACGTACCCGATGCCGTAGCAAAGAAGTTTCCGATCTGGTAATCCAGCATCGCGCGTAAGGAGAGGTTGGTGCTGTGCAGACCGATAGACAGGGGCAGGAAATCGGGCGTATAATTACTGGTGGGAAATGAAATGCCACCCAATCCATACACCGAGATCGTTCCCTTACCCCATTTGGTTTCAACGGGCATCCATTTAGCCCATAAAGAAAGATCCTGCAGGCCTTTTAACCCATGCAGGGTTCCGGCAGAAGCGTTGGTTTGTACATAAGGAAGACCGAATAACAGGTTCAGTTTATCTGATACACCATAGTTGCCCATTACCGCATACATATTGGCGGATACGGTTCCCAGGTTTTCATTGTTTCTTTTCAGGGTTCCTTCCCAGTAGTTGGTCCATTGACTGTGGCTGTACATCAACCCTGTACAGAAATTATTTTTCGACATCATGATGGCATCCATATCTGTTTGCGCAGACAGCTGCGAGCAAAACAATACGATACCTATAAAGAGCAGGCTGATATATCGATACCAGCCCTTTATTGTTTTTTTCATAAGAGCAGATTTAAGGGTATGGCACAACAGCGCATGGCTTTACCATACACCCATTGTACAAAATGTTTTAGTGGTTACTTAGAACCGTAGTGAGAGACCCAGGTTAAGTGCATAATCTGCAAAAGCAGCATCGCCCTTGGTATACTTTCCGGTATTGGCTGTGGTAATCTTATCAGCCATGCTCTGTGTACGGTTACGTGTAACAGCAATCGGTACAAAAGCGTATACATTGAATTTTTTGAAAGCATACGTAACACCGGGTTCCACCGAAATGATATAGCCGGGCCGTCTGAAACCCAGGCTACCACCGATCAGATCGTGCACAGGAATACACTCATTGCGTAAACCCAATGAAAAAGTATACCGGTTCACTACCATGTTGGCACCCCCACGCAGCATATACTGGTCGGGCACACTCATTACATCACTTCCGTTGGCGATAGCGGTGGCCGATGGCGTTCCGCCCCGGGCAGTAGAAACCCCGTTCTGCTCTCTCGGATTCATGAGATAATAGAAATTACCATATAAACTGATGGCATGGGTAAGACTGTAATAAGCATTGATCTCAGTGGTGATTCCGGTTCCGCCATCACCCAGCTGTATTGACTGGTCTACCGGACCTATCTGTGTTACCCCTGCCACTGCCGTATAAAAACGATCGGTGTAGCGGTATTCGCCGGTAGGTAATTTCAGACCCAGTCCGAGCTGTACATTACCCTTTGCATGTTTCATCGGGTTCAGCAGCCAGTAAGAAGCGGATACACGGATATCTCCCAAACCGAAAGAAGCAGTAGTATGTCTTTCTTTACCTCCGTGTTCATACAAAGAAGAACGGGTATTGGAAATAATGGGCACATCGGCCGAAACAGACCAGCGGCTATTGAGAATACGGGTAACTGCTACATCCATGGTATAGGCATGGTTGATTACCTGTGTACCGGCTTCTACCCGGTGTTTCTGTTCTACATCGCCCACAAAATGTTTATAGGAATTGAAATAGCGGTTATTGATATTGAGTAACCATTTTTTCTGGGAAGAATCGGCTCCGTTACCATGGTCCATGGTACCTAAGCCACCCACACTTCTGATAGCAACACAACCCTGGGCATTGGTCCGCGACGAAAGTGCAAGCAATAGTATAATTACAATGAAATATGATTTCATACAGTCTTTTTAAGCGATGAGTAATGGTTGTGAAAAAGAATTACTTCTTTTTCATCTTCAAACGGCTGGCCACCAGCTGGCCAACTTTGGCTCCTATATCGGTACTGATGATACAGGAATTGTGAAAATGCAAACCACCATAAAAGCGCGCCCAGTTATTTTCGAGAGCAGCATCACGGAAAGATTTGAAGGACCGGTTTTTGATACCGAATTCCAGTTCCGTAGAGTCTGTATAGGCAAAATTGTCGCCAAAAACACTGGTCAGTGCTTCAGCGGCAGCAGAAGAAATGGTTGAGTGCCCGCAGGTATATTCCGGGAACGCAGGGGTTTGCAGGTAAGGGCGCCAGTTGGGATCAAAATATTTATTGATCACCGTTTCGGGTCTTACCGTATTATACTTGTATTTCACATACCAGCATTGGATGAACGAATCAAACAAAGCAATACTGGTTTTAGCGAATGCATACACGGTTTCGGCGTAGCTGTATTTAGCCTGCTTGGCGGCTATTCCTATCACACTCATCCAGTGGCCGGATGGTGAGAATTTTTTGCTACCATACATCACGTGACCGGTAACATTCATTTTAAAAGGATTATCATCCCAGAATTCAGCAATATGTTTCTGTTCATCAGTCAGACTGTCAACCGCATTTTTTATGGCCATCACTTCCTGGTAATATTTGCTGTTTTTATCAGTGATATTATAATCCGGTGGCGGTGGTGGTGCAAAAATGGAGGCACTATCGAGTACCATGGTACGGATCTCCATCCAATGCGGTTCAGCTGCGGATGCGTATAAAGGTGGTGTAGGTACCCAGCGGCCCGGTTCATCTTTTACCGTATATTTTTCGGCCCCACGGGTTTGCAGGTAATTATCGCCCTTACTCCAGCGGATGATAGAAGCCGACACACTATCTGCCAATAGCTGTGATGCTTTTTCTACATCACCGGGCAGGCCCTTATTGCGGGCCAGTTGTAAGATGCTGTCTTTATAAGTTTGCAAACTTCCTTCCGGGAAAGTAACCGATTCGCCCACTTTCATATAGGCAAGTAAAGCAGCCAGTTCTATATCTGCTTTGGGATCTGCGGAAGGAAATGATACCTGGGTTAAACCTTTTACCTGGCCCGCCAATGACTGATATTCATCAGGATGGGCAAATGCCATTACTTCATAGGCAGCAACAGCTGCATATACATAATTACGTGCTGCCACCATGGGCGGGAAATTGTTTCCCATTACTACGGTGTTCAACTCATGAACTGTCTGACTGAATAATTCCGGATTGTGCAGGTAGGTTTTGTATTCATCGCTCTGGCGACATGCATACAGGCCTAACACAACACAAAGACCCATGATGAGTCTTTTCATATGCTAATTAGTTAAGGAAGATAAAATGAGATAATGCTTAATGAACCAACCTTACGCTTGTGGTGGCTTATCCAGACGGCTGAGGTACACAGACTTCAGATCGGCAAAAACCGTCGAGTTCCAGGTTCCAGACAGATCGGCGTTCCTAAACTGCCAAGAAAAGAATCCGTGATCATTCGTGAAATCCTGTACTGAGAATTTCGCCGCATGATGCTGGTGTGAAGGGGCCTTCTTGGATGTATTGTTGGTTACAAAATCGTTGGCTAAACTGGCGAACTGGTCGCGCGCATTTTTGATCCCTGTTTTTACCATATTGGGGATACAGAACAATTCCAGTGAATCCTGGTAAAAACGACGTTTTACATAGGTATACGTAACACCTTTGATCTCTACACTACCTTGTACTCTTTCAAATTTTTCGGAGCTGCTACCGTAGGGCAGACTGGCGGGTACTTTAATGTGTAAGAGATCGGCTTCGTTATACTGGTCAAGATCCAGTGCGGCCTGTAATTGCAGGTCGGCACGGTCTTCGAAATAATTGGTCAATAGCCGGTACCCTCCCCAGTTAAAGAGCAGGATCCCCAATAGTAGTATGGACGCAATCTTTTTCAAGCCGTGTGAAAATAACACATTATTTTTTAACCGAAAATATTTTCTTTTCCACGCCAACCCCTGTGATAGTAAGGCTCTTCCACTGTTTGGGCAAGGTAGATTTTACCTGGGTAATGCCCTGCGGGGTGATCTCTAATCCGCCAAAACCCATTAACACGCTCTGTATCAATCCTCCTGCACCGGTGGCAAAATAGGGATTCGTGCCTCCCTTGCCTTCTGCAATTACCCGGAAAGGCGGGTTCAGGTTGGGCAGGTAACCATCCTTGAAAAAATGCAGGGCTTTTTCTCCATCGCCCAAACGGGCATATAATAATGAAAAAATGGCCTGTGTCATAGAAGGTGTACCCTCGTTAGGTACCCGGGTTTCATAATATTCGAGGTCCTTGCGGATCTGTTGGGGATCGCTTACTTCTTTGAGGGGGTAAGACAGCAGGTTAACATCCGCCTGTTTAATACCCTCGCCGTTATAGGTGGCATGTTCTCTCGTTACTCCATTCTCCATTTTCAGGATGGGGATATTGTTGGCCACCTGCATCCAGTCGGGGTCGGCCGTTAGCCCCAGCAGTTTCGCCGCAGCCGTGGCATTTTGTAAAACAGCTTTGGCAGAAGCGTTGGTCCAGGCGTTGTTATCTACATTCTCGGCCCACTCATCGGCAGCTACTACATTTTTGATCTCATATTTTCCAGGGCCATTCCGCTCTACCCTACTACTCCAGAAATCGGCAGTTTCTTTCAGGATGGGCCAGCCTTTTTCTTTCAGCCATTCTTTATCCTGTGTAACACAGTAGTAGTTCCAGGCAGCAATACCCACACAGGCGGTGATATGATGCTCGAACGGCCCACTCAATGCCCATACCGGTGTTTCTTCTACACCCGTTGCGGCACTCTCCCAGGGAAACATGGCACCTTTGTATCCATGATTGAATGCATTTCTTTTGGCTGCCGCGAGGCGGTTAAACCGGTATTCTACCAGGCTTTTTGCCATTTCGGGATGTAACACCAGGATAGATGGATACATCCACAATTCGGTATCCCAGAACACATGGCCGTTATACCCGAGGCCGCTTAAACCCATGGGCGAGGGACTCATATCCGTTCCTTCGCGAACAAAAGAGTAGAGATGATAGAGCATGCTGTGAATATCCTGTTGCGACTGGTCATCGCCCTCTACGGTAATATCGCTCTCCCATAATTTATCCCAGGCTTTGTTATGAAAGTTGATCAGCCTTTCCCTGCCTTCCAGTTTCGCAAAAATAGTCATGCGTTCCGCTTCGTTCAGCGGATCATCGTGGTGTGCGGATGTAATAGAAGATCCTGCAATTGAGTATCGATAGGATTCTCCGGCTTTGATCTTACGGGTAAATTTCATCAGGTGCATATTGTTGTCCCACATTTCATGGATCACGCGTGGTTCCTGTCCGTGCGGCTCACTAAAGAGAAATGTATTGGAGGCACTCATCAGTAATTTACCGGTAGGACTTTTGGCGGAAGATGTCAGCAGACTGATCACCACATGTGGCCTGTCTATCTCGTTATAATAATTCTGTACGTCTTTCAACGCATCCGGTGCTTCCATAACACTGCCGCTGTTGATGGTAATATCTTTTTTAGCCGTGATGTTTACATCCATCAATACGGTGAAGGGAAGTTGGCGGAGAGAGTAGTACGTATAAGAAACTGTGGCTTTATCACCATAATCGAAAGAAGTCGTAAAACTGGCGTGTTTCATATCCAGTTCCTGCTTCATATTAGCAACATCGGCGCTGCCAATTCTTCTGCCATCAATATCGAGCTGCATATTCAGCAGGTTAAAACTGCGGAGAAAATTACTAACCCTTCCACGGCCGTAGAGGTCGTATGCGCCGGCCAATACCACATCTTTGATCTTAAAGGGCTCGGGCGAAGAAACGATACCGATCATTCCGTTTGCCACCGTGATGCCGTAGTAAGCTGAGGGATTGATCTGATCGGCAGTTATTTTCCAGGCATCTATTTTCTGTGCAGTGGCAGACAGGCTGATGATGGTGAGTAAGAGAAATGTCAGCTTTTTCATATCGAAGGATTTGTAGTAAAAATAAAGTTTATCCAAAAGTGTAACCCATGTTCTCTTCCGTATTGAATGAGGTATGCGCAGTTCTTTTATTACTTTTTGCGAAACAGGTATAACTTGTCATTGTTCATACCTACCAGCACATAACTACCGCCATTGGCCGCATTCACCACAACCGTTGCCCTGGCTTCGCCATTGATGAATAGACCGCTCTGTTTGGGTTTTATGTACGTAAACTGATGTTGTCCATTATTCAGTAGCGTGGTTCCATAACTGGCATCAAAACGGCCTGTCTGTGGTTTGAGTCCATAGAAATTACCTGCCAGGAACAGATCTTTTTTTCCATCGCCATTCAGATCTGTAACCGTGATGCCGAATACAGGCGATAATTGTGCCATTACGGGTAAAACCTGCATGGTGAATGTTCCTGCACCCGCATTCAGAAAAATAGCAGATTGCGACTGCTCTGCCGTTAGTACCGTAGCATGTGTAAGCTGTTCCTTACTCAGGATCTCTTCTATCGGTTTACCTGCATAGGCTTCGTAGCGTAGAAATTTCTTTTTCAATACCGGCAACTGCGATTCCAGTTCATCTTTCAGGTAATAGGGATAGGCTTTGCCATCGGGCTTATAATAAACGGGGATACATTCTGTTTGCCCGTTTTTATCAAAATCATCTACAAATAATTTAGCGGGATGTTGCGGGTCGGCTTTGATATTACTGTTCATGCCCATATTACCCGCCACAATATCCTGCGTGCCATTACCGTCTATATCTGCCACCGTTATACAATTCCACCAACCGGAAGAATGGGGGATGGTTGTTTTCTTTTTGAGTTGTTTATTCTCATAGGCATAGATGGTGAGTGGCATCCACTCGCCGGCCAGTATCAATTCTTTTTTCCCCTTGCCACTGAGATCTGCCCAAACAGCATCGGTTACCATACCTGCCTGCTGCAGTTCAGGTGCCATGGTTGCAGTAACATCGGTATAATTTCCGTTACCCTCGTTATGCAGCAATACACTCGCAGGTGATACGCCATAACTACCCGGTATACTTCTCGCACCTATGAACAGATCAGGTTTTCCATCTGCATCAAAATCGCCCACGCTTACACAGGATGCATTCATCGAAACAGCCGGCCATCCTTTGGCAGAAGAACTGAACTCACCTTTGCCGTTATTGAGGTACAAACGGGTATAGAGATATGGAGATCCAAGCTTGGCTTCGTTTCCGCCGGATGCGGCTACCAGGTCGGCGTCGCCATCTCCATCTGCATCAAAGAAAACGGCAGCCGTTGTTTCGTAATAACTATCGGCCGTGAATATTTTCTGTGTGCGGTTTTCAAACTTTCCGTCTTTGCGCTGGATAAACAGTTTATCCGCATCGCCCGCGGCCGAACCTGCAAAAAAATCTTCCAGTCCATCGCCATTCACATCTGCCACTGCTATACCCGGCCCTTCTGTTGACAGTAATTTTGGGATCAGTCTCTCCACATCAAAATCCACAAAATCGTTTTCCTTGTGCAAAGTGTTTCCCAACAGGTTGGTAGCCGAAATATTTTCGTAAAGTGCCGGTACTATGTTGGGCGATGGTGTTGATAGCAGGGCTTTTTGCTGATCGAGTACCAGCAGGGTATCTATGGTTGGCTCTCTGATCACCTGTATTTTGCGGTTGGGCCAGCTAACCAGCAGGCTATCGATTTTTGTAAACTTACCGAGACCAAATAACAATACCGGTTCTACACCGCTTTGAAAACCGCGGGTGGGTTGCTGCTCCAGCACCTGTTCCTGCCCACCGGCAAAAACAGTTACTCTTGCGCCATACCCCAATGTATTGGGTGCCGTACCGTTTAATTTGATTTTGAGGTAATGATTTTTTTGTTGATCGCCAGCATGGTTCCGGTAAACAGTTGCTTCATCATTGTGGTTATTGATCACGAGGTCCAAATCGCCATCTCCATCCAGATCGGCATAAGCGGCGCCGCTGCTGAAAGTTGGCTTCGTAAAACCCAACTGGGCCGATGCATCTTTGAACTGCAGGTTCTGCTGGTTCAGAAAAGCGAAATTGGGAATGGGAACCGAAGGCATCCTGTTCAGCAGGTCCAGAAAATCAAATCCACCCTGGCGGATGCGGTTCAGGTTTTCCTGGCTGTTAAAATAAGCGAGGAAATCCTGGTTGGTCAGGTCTCTGCGGATACCGTTGCAAACAAAAATATCTTTCCATCCATCATTGTCGAAATCAAAACTGAGGGTTCCCCAACTCCATCCTGTTGCATCTACCCCTGCCAGTTGTGCTATTTCACTGAAGGTTCCATCCTGGTTATTCAGTTGCAGGGTATTGGCAGTGAACTGGTGATGGAGATCCAGTTTATTCCTCGCATTCTGCACATCGTAGCCATCGAATTTAATAGTGGTCTTTAACCGGAAATCATTTTCGGGCAACATTTCTGCGGTAAACAGATCCAGGTAACCATCGTTGTTGATATCGGCCATATCGGTACCCATGGCGCCATTGCTCATATGCCCCATGGCTTTCGTACTCTCCTCTTTAAAAGTACCGTTCCGCTGGTTGATATAGAGATAATCATGCTCAAAAAAATCATTGGCCACATACAGGTCTTCCCAGCCATCATTGTTCAGATCACCAACGGTAACACCCAGTCCGAAGGCGATCTCTGAACCATATATCCCGGCCTGCTCACTAACATCGGTAAATTTGCCGCTATCATTTCTGTATAAATGATCTCCATCAACCGCATCGCGGATATATCGGATATCACTTTTGTATCCAAAGTTGTCAATCGATTTGGGGCTGTTATTCAGCACAAAACAATCCAGATCGCCATCATGATCATAATCAAAAAAGATAGCCTGGGTAGAAGCGCCTTTGTCATCCAGCCCGTAGGCTTTGGCTTCTTCTGTAAAGGTTCCGTTTTTCTGGTTGATGTATAATTCATTGGAACGGTCATCTCCCTGCAGGATACCGGCATTACATACATAAATATCCAGCCAGCCATCTGCATTGATATCTACCATGGATACACCGGTATGCCATTTGTGCTGACTGGTGATTTTCGCTTTAGCCGTAATATCCTCGAAAGAAAAGTTTCCTTTATTCAGGTATAAAGTATTCGCGCCCTGGTTGGAGGTGAAAAAAACATCGGGTTTCCCGTCGTTATTGATATCACCAATAGCTACCCCGCCCCCATTGTAAAAATTATGGTAGTTCAGGATATTCATTTCCTTGGTATCATTTACCATATTGGCAAAAGAAATCCCGGTTTGTGAAGCCGGCAGTAATTCAAACAGGCTGTTTTTGGCCGATGCCTGCTCTGAACGGGAGCAGGAAGCCAGCATACAGAGACAAACCCCGGTACAGATGAATACAGCAAAGGAACGATCGAACATAGGCTTTTGCATCATTAACAATCAGCTGAAATAACACAGCAAATTAGCCCTTTTATGATCGCAGTCAAAAAGAGAATATGACCGGCGGTATTGTTTAATTTTAGGAAATCGTTAATAGCAGGAAAGCTTACCAATCGGCGGTTTCTGGCGCAGATTCCCTTATTTTGCAGTGCTATAAATTATACTGCTGTATATGAAGAAACTGTTGCTTATTCTCTTAGTGGTTCTGGCCCTTTTTACTTCATCCCTTTACCTGTTTATTCCCGGCAAAATCATCATAGACTGTTCCGTAGCTGTTAAAACAACGGATGTGGGTACCGAGCGCTTTCTGATAGACGAGACCAAATGGCCGCTCTGGTGGAACTATGGCACAAACGGAGACCGCCAGGCTGGACCTGTTTTTACCCATAACGGCTATTCCTTTGAGCCAACGGGCCAATTTTATAAATCAGTGGATATTGTTATCAGTAAAGAAAAGCGGCGTCTGCTTTCCAAACTGATGATCATTTCCCTGGCGGTAGATTCTACCAGCCTGCAATGGAAAGCTGAATTCATCACCAGCCGAAACCCTTTTATCCGTATAACTGATTACCTGGAAGCCAAACAGATCAAAAAGGACATGAATGAGATCCTGGGTCGTATGAAAGATTTTCTGTCTGAACCCTATAATATTTACGGCATCCATATTGAGCGTAACCGTTTAAGGGATACCCTCTATGTCAGTTCCAAACAGATGCTGCCTGCAAACCCATCGGTAAAAGAAATTTATCAACTGATCGATAAGATCAAGACCTATATCAAACAGAATGGAACTGAACCCAGCGGAAGCCCCATCTATAATGCTACCCGTATGGACGAAGGCCGTTACCAGTTAATGGCGGCTGTACCTGTAAACAAACACCTTCCCGAAACCGCCGTCTTCTCTATGAAATATATGGTGAAAGGTAGTTTTATGATTACTGAAGTGGCGGGTGGAGACAGCACTATCAACCAGGCCTCTAAAAATATGCAGCAATATTTCCAGGACTACCGGAAAACATCCATGGCCATGAATTTTACCATGCTCGTTACCGACCGGATCCTGCAGCCTGATAGCAGTAAGTGGGTTACGAAATTGTGTATGCCGGTGTACTAGTGAATGGGCAATGGTGAATCGTCAGTCGTGAATCGTGAGTGGTGAGGGGTGAGTAGTGAGTAGTGAGTGATGGTTATTTTGATATGTAAGTTTCCAATATCGGTAACTTGCACAACGCAGACTACTTTTGACTTTTGACTTTTGACTTTTGACGACTGACGACTGACGATTGACGATTGACGCCCCTTCATTTTTCATCCGCAAACGCGATCACTACCGCAGCATCATTATTCCTGGCCACCACAAACGCCTCTTTCCCGTTGATCCGGATCTTTTTGATATGTCTTGCCTCTCCCTTTATCTGTAAGCCATTGATATTTTCGGCAGTGAAGTTTCCTTTGCCCTTATTTAACAGGATAGTGCCGAAATCGGCATCGTATCTGCCCATCTGGATATTGTTCTTGTAATAATTGCCAACGAGCAGAATATCCGGCAGGTTATCCTTATTGGCATCGATCACTACCGCATCGCGTAAGGAGCTCAGCTGTGCCTGCCAGGGTAAAGCCTGCGCCGTGAATTTCATTTTGCCATTGTTGATGAGTAGGGCATTGGAAAAATAATCGGCCTGTAATATTTCGGATGCGCTTAGCTTTTCTTTGGTGAAGATCTTTTCCAGATCCGCTTTGGCAAAATCTTCGGCGTACAGGAATTTCTTTTTCAGCATGGGAATCTGTTTCTGCAATTCATCCTTATTGGCAAAAGACAGTTCGCGGCCATTCAGAAAATAAGTAAGCACCTGCTCTTTGCGGCCATTGGCATCAAAATCGTTATAGTATAATTTTACCGGTTCTTTCTCCGTGGCCTGCAAACGGCTGTTGAGGCCGAGGTTACCCGCAATGAGATCTATATCACCATCGTTATCAATATCTACGGGCAATACAAAGTTCCACCAGCCTTTTTTTTCTGTGAGGGTTGATTTTGTAAAATTCCCCTTGTTGTTCATGAAAGCATAGATCCCATTCCATTCGGTAGTGATCAGCAGGTCCTGGTCTCCATCTTTATCTATATCAAACCAGCTGGCCTCTGTAATCATTCCCGGTTCCATCAGCTCTTTGGCACGTGTTGCTGTTACATCTGTGAAATGTCCTTTACCATCATTCTGCAATAAATAGGAACGGGGTATTTTGCCATACTCGCCCGGAACGGACCTTGCGGCGATAAACAGATCGGGTGCGCCATCTCCGTTAAAATCGCTGGCACTAACCGATGAGGCGTTCGCAAAAATATTGTCAAAAGCATGTTCCTGTTTACCCAATCCGCCTTTCCCGTTATTGAGGTAGAGCCTTGGCTGCTGATGTGGGTCGGGACCAAAAAATTCGTTACCACCACTCACTACCACCAGGTCTGCAAATCCGTCTTTGTTTACATCTGTCCACAAAGCATCTATATCTTCTGCTGCGCTATCTGCAACCAGGGCAGGTTGTATACTTCTGGTGAAGGTACCCGTTGCTGTTTGCAGAAAGAGGGCATTTTGTTTATCTCTGGCGGCACCGATGAATACATCTTCGCGTCCGTCCCGGTTCAGATCTCCTACGGCCAATGCCGGACCTTCGGTAGAAACCATATGCGGCATCAGTGGTTCGCGGTCAAACTCGGCAAATACATTCTCGTTATGTGTATAAGAAAGCGTTGTGGCTGCCGTAATATCTTTCATGGGCCTGGTTGGCTCAGGCCAATGCCCCCTGATTTTTTGATAATCAAATGCCGGTAATCCTTTCTGATACCGGAAACTTAGTTGGGATTGTTTACTGTTGAGCTGAACGGGTTGAAAGGTATTATCCGGCCAGATCAGAAAAGCAGAATCAATTGTTGTCTGGTCTATCCCGATATGCAGCGGCGTTTCCATACTGGATTGGAAACCGTGTACAGGATATTTCTCATACGTACGGATGCCTCCATTGGCAAACAGTACCAGTTTGGCACCAATGGCTTGTGTGTTTTTTTCAGGGCCCTTCAGCGTAACCGATACAAAGGCTTTCTCTTTTTTATCATTGCTCGTATTCTTATACAACATGGCCGCTTCGTCGATATTGTTGACCACAATATCCAGATCGCCATCATTGTCAAAGTCGGCATATACGGCGCCGTTGGAGAATGTGGGTTTATCGTTGCTGATCTGCTCTCCTATATCACTAAAGCGGAGGTTACCGGTATTCCTGTACAGTTTATTAGGAATCTTGATTTCGGGAAAGGTATTCACCAGCGCCATATCTTTCTCCTCCATTTTATTGCTGGAGATCTTACGCTGGATCTCATCGTTGGATACAAAGTTCACATAGTCCATGTCGTTCATCCTTTTGGGGATGCCGTTGGAAATGAAGAGGTCTTTTAAACCATCATTATCAAAATCCATCCACAAAGCGGCCCAGCTCCAGTCGGTGGCATAAATGCCGGCATACAGCCCTACTTCACTGAACATACCGTTGCGGCGGTTCAGCTGCAGGTTATTACGTGTGTACTGGTGCTGGTAACCGGCATTGATCTTATACTGGAAAATATCATACTCATCTTCTCCCAAGGAACGTTTTAAAATATAGGGATCTGAAGGAAGCATATCCATCGATACTACTTCCGGGTAACCATCGTTGTTTACATCTGCTATATCCACGCCCATCGAATACTGGCTGGTATGCATCATATGTTCCGTGATCTCTTCTTTGAAGGTTCCGTTTTTCTGGTTGATGTAGAAATAATCATTTTCATGAAAATCATTTCCCATATACAGATCGGGGTAACCATCCAGGTTCAGGTCTGCAACGGCGATACCCAGTCCATAACTGATGGCAGAACTATTGATCTGCGAAGCTTTGGTAATATCGGTAAAGATCATTCCATCATTACGAAAAAGCCTGTCGCCGGAAAGCGGATGATAGGTGCCGATAAAATCTTTTCTTGGCGAGAAGGACCCATTGCGATGCACGGAATGATTGAGCAGAAAACAATCCAGGTCTCCATCCAGGTCGTAATCTACAAATACGGCCTGTGTGGTAAAGCCGGAGAAATCAAGGCCATAACTTTTGGCTTCATCTTTGAAGGTAGGGATCCCATTTTTCCCGATGCCCTGGTTTACGAGCAACTGGTTGCGGCCATGCAGGGTTTCAAATTCGCCTACACGACAAACATAAATATCCAATAATCCATCATGATTGATATCTACTACAGATACACCGGTTGACCAGGCCCCATCCTGCGGAATAGTTGCGTCTGCGGTAACATCTGTAAATTGCAACCCCTTTTTATTCAGGTATAATTTATTATCGCCCTGGTTGGCGCTCAGGAAGAGATCTATCCATCCATCATTGTTAAAATCACCGGCAGCAGCACCTGCTCCGTTATAGAAATACATGTATTTGAACATGTTGAACTCCTGCGTAGGTTTCAGTTTATTGGCAAATAACAAACCTGTTTTACTGCTGTCCAGAATCTCAAACATAGGTGGTAACTGAACCTTCTGCTCTCGGCAGGAAGCCAGCACCACTAAAACCAATAACAGGGATTGTTTAACCCGATCCATCATACACATTTATTTCTTTGTTTTGGGTAAGACAGTGGCAGCATTTATTGATACAGCCGGTTTAAATAATACCGGGCTCATATTATTACGCAGGAATAAGAGTTGTTTACCAGCAGCCGTTCTGATCTCTTTGATATCGCGTACCTGTCCGTTCACTTCCACACCAGACTCCTGTGCATCGAGCAAACGGAAATTGCCCGCACCCAGGTTCATCATCACGGCACCGCGCCCGGCATCTAATCTTTCAAACTGCGGTAACAGGCCATATTCATTTCCACCCAAGACCAGGTCGGGCTGGCCATTGTTATCGAGGTCAGTGATCTGCACGGCATTCACAGAAGATAACTGCACCATAGCAGGCATTTTCTGAATCCTGAATTTTCCATCTCCTTCATTGATCGCTATTATCGAAGCACAGTAATTGAATTCTTTGATTTTGCAGGTTTTGATGATCTCGGCCGGGAAGAGTTCCTGTATGGGTTTATTGGCATAGTCGCGGTGTTTCAGGTTCTTTTTCTTGAGTGAGGGAACCTGGTCTTCCATTTCATGTTTCATAAATACCGGCATATCTTTTCCGTTGATCACACTCGTAAGTACCCGGTCTCTCGCCTGGTTCTGGTCAAAATCATTCAGCCATAATTTAACCGGGTGTTCCTTATCGGGATGGAGATAAAAATTCTCACCGATATTGCCTATTACCAGATCATTTTTGCCATCTCCATTCAGATCAGCCACCGAAACGGTTTGCCACCAGCCCAGCAGTTCCTGCAGATTGGTTTTGATCTCTTCAAAATGATCTTTGTTGAAACGGAAGATCCGGGTAGCCATCCATTCACCCGTAATGATGAGTTCTTTTTTGGCATCACCGGTGAGGTCTGCCCAAACAGCACCGGTAACCATTCCGATATTGGCAATATCCGGATTTTTTGCTGGCGCTATATCTGTAAAGTGCCCCTTACCATCATTTATAAAAAGATAACTGGAAGGATCTACTCCGTAATTGCGCGGATTGCTGCGGCCACCTACAAACAGATCGGGAAATCCATCCTGGTTAAAATCTTCCGCAATCGCTACACCGATATTCA
The DNA here is from genome assembly GCF_058806635.1 of Sediminibacterium sp. GW821-FHT12F12. Lineage (NCBI taxonomy): Bacteria > Pseudomonadati > Bacteroidota > Chitinophagia > Chitinophagales > Chitinophagaceae > Sediminibacterium > Sediminibacterium sp. GW821-FHT12F12. The sequence goes on from NZ_JBXAPW010000002.1 coordinate 24,794, forward strand.
TCCCTGTATTGGGGAAGGCGGTTACATCAATACTGAAATTTCCTTTTCCGTCGTTCTTGTATAAACGCAACTGCATCTGCCTGCTATCGGGTTTATTGTTATTGCCACCCGGACAAACCAGCAGGTCGGCATCATTGTCTTTGTCTGCGTCAAAAAAATGCACGGCCACATCTTCAAAATCCTTGAACTGTTCAAAAACCGGCTGTAACGATTTTACAAAACCGCCATTTTTATTCTGGATGTATAGTTTACCCCAGTGTCCGGCTGTTCCACCGATATACAGATCTTCCAACCCATCTCCATTCACATCTGCCGTAGCCGCTTTCGGTCCTTCGCGCGAGATCATTTTAGGAAGGTTGCGCTCGTAATAAAAATCAATATTGTCGTCTTCTATATGTTGTTCAAATGCGGTACTGACAGAATCCAGCATCGCTTTTATCACAGGTTTCTGCGGCGCACGCGGCTGTGATTTCATGGCTGTCTGTTTCAGCAGATGTAATGTATCAACAGCCGGTTTATCCAAGCGTGAAACAGTCAGATCTGGCCAGGTAATGATCATCGAATCAATCAGGGCGTTGGTTCCCAGTCCGATCACCAGTTTATAATCCATGGATGATTGAAAACCTCTGCTGGGAACCTGTTCGCGGGTAATGATCTCATTACCCCTATACAGATCTATTTTGGTTCCGATCGCAAAGGTATTTTTTTCCTTACCCTGTAATTGTACACTGATATAATGGTGCTTGTTGATCTGCCGGCTGTTATTCCGGTACACAAAAGAGGGCTGATTTTCATTGTTAACTACCAGGTCAAGATCACCATCATTATCCAGGTCGCCATAAGCGGCGCCGTTGGAGAATGTAGGTTTTTCAAAACCCCATGCCAGCGCCATATCCTTGAAACGTAGATCTTTCTGGTTATGATACGCTTTGTTCACCAGCGGATTCTGCGGAATATGTTTCAGCACTTCGTCCACATCCTGTTTCTGTCCGGTGAGCACCATTTTCTGGATAACATCATTGGCAAAGAATTCAATAAAGTCAAGATCGGTTACATCCCGGTTCACGCCATTACAGACATAGATATCATTGTATCCATCATTATCCATATCAAACATCAATGCACCCCAGCTCCAGTCTGAAGCAGAAACACCGCTGTAATTACCCGACTCAATAAACTTTCCTTTTTTGTTATTGATCTGCAGACAGTTTTTTACATACTGGTAATAAAAGCCTGTTTTGAGTTTGGTATTAAAGAGATCGATATTATCGAATGCCCCGGTGGTTTTCAGGCGATAGTCATCATCGGGTAACATGTCTGTGTTAAAGATATCGGGCAAACCATCGTTATTGATATCTGCGAGGTCAGAACCCATCGAAGAAAAACTGGTATGATCAAAACGTTCTTCAAACTCATCCTTAAAGCTGCCGTTACGCTGGTTCACATACAGGTAATCGCGTTCATAAGAATCGTTCGAAACATAAATATCAGGATATCCATCGTTGTTAATATCTCCTACCGATACGCCTAAGCCAAAACTGATCAGGCTGCTGTGAATACCCGATACGCTGGTTACGTCTGTAAAGTGGTTATTATCGTTTCTGTACAGATGGTTACCACCTCCTTTTAAGAATTCGGCCACGTTCCATTTGTTATCGGGCAGGTCGCGGTTATTGTTATAACCCAGCTGGTTTACCGGTATCGGACTATTATCGATCATAAAACAATCCAGGTCACCATCCAGATCATAGTCGAAGAAAGATACCTGTGTAGAATATCCTTTGTGATTCAATCCATAGGCAGCAGCTGACTCGGTAAAGGTAAGATCGTGGTTATTGATGTATAATTTGTTCAAACGATGTCCGGTAGACATATGCCCCGAATTACATACATATATATCCAGCCAGCCATCGTTGTTGATATCTACAAACACCACACCGGTGCTCCACATACTGTCCTGTTTGAAGCCGGCTTTCTGTGTGATATCTTCGAAATGAAACTCACCTTTATTCAGGTACATTTTGTTCTCCCCCATATTAGATGTGAGGAAAACATCGGCCAGTCCGTCGTTATTGATATCTCCTAATGCAACGCCTCCCCCATTATAAAAATTACGGAAAAGAAAGCTGTTCTCCTTTTTACCATCAGCTACATCATTCCTGAAGTTGATCCCTGTATTATCCATCAATTCAAACAGTGTCTGTTCTTTCTTTTTGGCACAGGAAACCAGTATCAGCGTCAACAAAACAACCGGCAAAAAATGGGTATGCTTCATTAGAAAACAATTGAAAAAATGATTCTCAGATAAATGATAAAAATAAAGAAAAAGCGACTCAAGTTAATCCATAATCTCTTAACAGCAGGTTATAATGGAGCAATGGAAGATCCCTTGCAGACGGTGTTTGGTGTGCACAAGGTATCCAATAGAAAAAGGCCCCATAAGGAGCCTTTTTCTATTATCGTAAACTTATCAGAATTGATTAGTAACCAGGGTTCTGCTTCAGGTTTGGATTGGCAGCCAAGGCTGAATTCGGAATCGGGAAAATCAGGTTCTTCGCGTCATTAACAGTTTTATACTGCCATGGTTTCAGGTATAAACCGAAACGTTGAAGATCTGTTCTTCTTACACTCTCCCAATACAGTTCACGTCCTCTTTCTGCAATCAGGGTAAGTGGATCGTTCACCAGGTTAGGATTGGCCAAAGTCATGGTAGCGAGTGGCGCTGCACCTCTGGCGGCACGCAGTGTATTTACCAGTGTTAAACCGGCAGCAGCATTACCATTACGGATCTGTGCTTCGGCCACCATCAATACCACATCAGCATAACGGAAGATCATCAGGTCATTACCTGCTGGTCCACCATAATAAGCATAGTCAGGTACATATTTCACTACACGGATACCGGTAACTTCCAGGTTAGAACCTGTTTCGATCATGTTAGCTGCGATATCTTTCACGTAAGCCAATGGCGCACCTTTTCTGTCTTTAGAAGCTTCTCCTTTTTCGTTATACTGCTGGTTTACGAGGAAACCAGGATTGATACCGGAAATGGTTTTGGAATTGTTGTAGTTACGTCCACCAATCCTTCCGTCGAACAGTGTATCTGAAGGACCGTAAGCAGTTGGTGCTCCGGTGGTGTTGAAGGAAGCATAGAAATCACCAATGGTAGAGAATCCGTTCCAACCGGCATTAGGGTTGTTGGGAGTATATGAATTGTAGTGTAAGGTCATATTCCAACGGGCCTGTAAACCAGAGTTATTGGCACCAACACCAGAAGTGTTGTCATAACGGAAGATGGCTTCTTTGGAATTGTCGTTGGTAGGACTGAAGTTATCAAAATAGTTGGTAGCAAAACTGTATTTACCACTGTTGATGATAGCATTTCCCAATGTGATCACCTGGGCCAGATCTGCAGCTGCAAAAGTTGGTGCAGCCCTATTGGCCCATACACCTTTCTGCAGGTAACATTTCATCAGCAAGGTTCTGGCAGCATCAGGGTTAGCTTTCGCACTTCCGTTGCTGGCAGGTAAATTAGGCAAAGCAGCATTCAGTTCAGCAATGATAAAATCAGCTGCAGCTGCACCTGATAAAACGGTAGGCGCTAACAGCAGGTTATCACCCGGGTTCCTGATAGGGAACTGTCCGTACAGGTCAAGCAGGTAATACAGAGAAAGTGCTCTGATAAACTTAGCTTCAGCAGCCTGTGCAGCGCTTGGTCCGTAGCCCAATACGTTAGTGGCATCAAAGTTGATCTTGTTCAATGCATTGAATACGCTGGTAATCTGACCATGGTCTGCATTCCAGGTATGGCTGTGCAATACACGCCATACACCGTTATCATCCCAGTCGCCACCACGGGTAGGAACCAGTGATTCATCGGTTGTATTTTCCATCAGGGAGAATACGAGGTCCTGGCTGGTTAATGGACCACCCAGATCGGCATAAGCAGCAGAAAGCAGGAGACTTACGCCCTCACTTCCCAGTGCTGTAGATACCTGGCCACTGGTAAGCGTACTTCCCAGGTTTTCTTCCAGTTTGGTACAGCCGGCCATTGCAAGAACTGCAACGAAAGGAACTGTAATTTTTTTAATCATATTATATGGTTTCATACTTCTCATTTTTGTTGTTGTGTGGGATGATTATAAAGTAAAATTAAATCCGAAAGAAATGGCTCTTGGTGTTGGATAAGGCACATACTCGATAGACCTTGAAGGGTATGAGTTGTTACTCTTGTCGATGTTCACCTCTGGATCAAATCCTGTGAATTTAGTAATCACGAACAGGTTGCTTCCGGTAATGAATGCAGACAGGTTCTTGATGTATTTACCTTTATTACCAAAGTTGTAACGGGCAGTCAGGTTTCTCAGTTTCAGGTAATCACCTTTTTCGAGGAACCTGGTAGAAGCACCTACGCCACTGGCAATACCTTCAGGAGAGTTGTAAGCAGCCCTGTCAATATTTCTACCCTGTGCAATACCGGCGATATTGGTTACAGCTGTAGCGGTATTGTTGTAGATCAGGAATCCGCTGGCACCACCAAAGTTCACCGTAAAGGTCAATTGCTTGATGCGGACACTTGATCCCAGACCAAACAGGTTATGTGGGTTTGGATCGCCTGCCAGACCTGGATTAGCGCCGATCTGCTGGTTACCACTTGCATCATATCCATTGAATTGTTTCAGATAGAATACGTTGATGGGGTTATTGTTGGTGATCACCTGCGCCAGTGTACCGGATACACCCTGACCGCTGATGAAACCAGTCTGAACCTGCAGATCTAAACCAGTGTTAGGATCTTTAAAGTTCTTAACGTTGTTTTTGTTATAAGCATAGTTGAAGTTCACATCCCATGTAAAGTTGGGCTTATCAACCACGGTAGCACCTAATGCCAATTCAAAACCTGAGTTGATGATATTCGCATCTTTCAGATTTACGAAAGAGATAGAAGATGGAGCCGGCTGGATAGCAGTTGTCTGGAACAGGATATCAGAAGTTTTTCTGGTATAGTAATCCATTGAACCGTAAATCTTACCACCCGCCAGTGTAAATTCAGCACCGAAGTTTAAAGATTTGGTTTTTTCCCATTTCAGATCAGGGTTACCGTTTACTACCTGTGGTGCATTGTTATAAGAGTTCAAAGCGAACTGCTCTTTGGATGAACCGGCAGGATATTCCTGGTTACCAGTGATACCATAAGAAGCACGGAATGCCAGGTTAGCAAACACAGAATTGTTTTTCATGAACGCTTCGTTGCTGGCTACCCATTTCAGACCGGCTGAAGGGAAATAACCGTAACGGTTGTTAGCACCAAACTTACTGGAACCATCTGCTCTCATTGTAACAGTTAACAATAACTTGTCCTGATAGTTCAGTGTAGCCCTTCCGAAATATGACTGCAATTCAGCCTGTGGATTGGCATAAGAGAAGAAAGGGTTTTGTGTTTTGGCATTGGCCATGATCTTGGTGTAAGGAATATTGATCCTGGTTGCCTGATTCAGGTTAGTATTAAAACCGCTGGCAGTAACGCCATTTCCGGAGAAATTGGTTTTAAAATATTCGTAACCGGCCAAGGCATCAATAGAGAAACTCTTGCTGATGTCTGTACGGTAGTTCAAAGTATGTGTGATAGTCTGGCTATTCAGTTTTGCGTTGGCAATACCAGCAAAACCCTGTCCGGATACGCCTGGGATACCCTGTAACCATCCTTCAATGTTCATTTCCCTTGTACCGGTACCGCTATTGATACCAAATAACAGTTTGTAATCGAAATGTTCATTGATTTTGTAAGTAGCGGAGATATTACCCAGGATGGTAAATACGCTACTCAGGTCAGAATATGCATCCTGGAAAGCTCTTGGGTTACCGGAACCATTGGTTGGGAAATTAGCCAAACCAGCCGGATCAGATAAAGGTTGTGTGGGGTTCCAGCTAAGTGCTGAAGAAATAATATTACCTGTAGAACCGGCAGTATTAGATACGCTGGTCAGGGTTTCGGCATAGTTACCGGCAATCAGACCGAAATCGAGGGTCAGTCGTTTATCGAGGAACTTGTAGGTACCGCCGATAGTAGCGAGATATTTGTCGAGGGCTGATTTTTTCAAAAAGCCTTTGTTATTGGATGCGAGGATAGAAGCACGTACACGTCCCTGCTCATTTCCACCACTTAAGGCCAATGAGTAATTCTGAGAGAAGGTGCTCTGTGTCAGGTCTTTCATGGCATCAACCGATTGGCCGCCATCGTAAGAAGCCGGCTGGTTGTATTTTTTCAACGCGGCTCTGTATTCAGTTGCATCCAGAATTTCGAATTTCTTCATGAAACCGATGTTAGAACCATAGTTGATACCTACATCTACCTTCATGGCACCGGCAGTTGCTTTTTTGGTAGTGATCACGATCACACCATTAGCACCACGAGAACCGTAGATAGCTGCAGAAGACGCATCTTTTAATACATCGATCTGTGCGATACTGTTTGGATCAATGTACAACAGTGGGTTTGAGTTAGGGTTGCTACCAAAAGCATTACCCAGGTTTGGACGGGCAGTACCACCATCCAAAGGAACTCCGTCTACAACATATAACGGGTTGTTGTTGGAACGGATAGAAGAGGTACCCCTGATCTGGATAGTAGAAGCAGCACCAGGCTGACCATTGATGTTGGTAACTTCCAGACCGGCTACTTTATTCTGCAGCAATTGGTCAGGAGCGTTGATCACACCCTGGTTAAAGTTTTTTGCCTGCACCGATACAACAGAACCGGTCAGGTCTTTTTTCTTGGCAGTACCATAACCGATCACCACAACTTCGTTGAGCTGGTCGTTGGTAGCTGATAAGGTAACATCCACAGAGGTTCTGCTCTGGATATTCACTTCCTGGTTTCCAAAACCGATGGAAGAGATCACCAAAGTGGTGGCTGACGATGGAACTGTAATCTTAAAAGTACCGTCTGTACCTGTTTGGGTACCCGTTTTCGTTCCTTTTACAACTACAGAAGCACCTACCAAAGGAGATCCATCCTTTGCGTCAGTTACTTTACCTGAAATGGTTTTGTTTTGGGCTTGTGCGGAGATGACGAACAAGCAAGCAAATAAACCCATGAGTATGGGTCTGACAAGCTTCGAAAAATTCATAAATGGCAGTTTATTGGTTATTAAGCGTGTACAAAATACACATTTTTATTTCTAAAAAAATTATTTGTTAATTTTTTTTTGATTTTTTCCGGAAACCATTACAACAAACCGGAATAAATCTATTGGCTATGATAGACCGGGGTACCCGTATAAACGATGCATCAATGATAATATTATTCTAGGGGTAACCGGTTCAAAACCAGTCTAAATGTAGGGGGATCAGGGGATTACATCAGCGGAATTGATTTTCTTGCGAACCGCAAACGTTTGCGAAATCCTTTGATGTGGAAATTTTTTTACCTTGTTATCACGCAAGAATTAAAAATGACCAATCCAACCTTAAAAAAAATTGCAGAAACGCTGGGTATCAGTGTGTCTACGGTATCCCGGGCCCTGAAAAAGCACCCGGATATTTCGGCGGCAACCCGACAGAAAGTGATGGATCTGGCCCAAACACTTGATTATGAGCCCAATGCCAGTGCTGTACAGTTGCGTACCCGTAACAGTAAACTATTCGGCATCTTGGTTCCCTCCATCTCCAACTATTTTTACGAATCTTTTATAGCCGCCATTGAAGAAGACGGCCGGAAAAACGGATACTCTATTATTATACTGCAGAGCGGTAACGATCCGGAGATAGAGCAGGAGAACCTGAAACTCTTTCGCCAGAACCGGATCAGCGGACTATTTGCCTGTATTACACCTCAAACCAAAGACCTGGCCGGTTTCGACAAATTGCGGGAACTGGAAACCCAGGTGATTTTCTTCGATAAGATTCCACCGGACCAGCCCATACAGGCGGTATGCCTGGCCGATAGTGCCGCCGGCGAAATGGCCGCTGAAGCCATCCTCCACAAAAAGAAAAAAAAGGTGTTGGCATTGTTTGGCGACCGGCAATTACTCATCACCCAGAAAAGAATGCAGGCCTTTACCCAAACGCTGACAGAAAACAATAATACAATCACCCTGCAAACGGTTCATACCTGCAGCAGCGAAGAAGCCAGGGTTCAGACCAACCGTTTTCTGGCTGATAAAACCAACAGACCGGATACCATTTTCTGTATGAGTGATGAAATTCTGATTGGTGTAATGAAAGCCTTGCAGGAAAATAACCTGAGACCTCCTGCAGCTATTGCCGTGATCGCGATCAGTAACGGTTATATACCCAAACTCTTTTACCCTGAGATCACCTATGTAGAAACCAGCGGTAAACAGCTGGGAGAACTGGCTTTTGCACGTATGCTCCAATGTATGGAGAGACCGCTGCCACCCGAAGAAATCATTCTGGGCTCGAGACTGGTGGAAGGCGGTTCTTTATAGTTAAAGGATCTGTCTGTAAGATCTCTCTATTTTAGGGCTGCCATGTACCGGTAAATCATTTCCGATACCCTTGCCATGGCTTCTGTGGCTTTATCTGCATCTGCCAGTTTTCGTGACAGGATCACCAGTACATATTTCCTTCCATCCGGCAGAAAAATAATACCTGAATCATGATGTACACCTGTGATAGAGCCGGTTTTATGGGCCACTTTGAGATCTTTGGGCAGATAGGCGGGTATGATATCATTGTATCGCTGATCCAGTAAAATGCGGATCATGTCTTCGCAGGCTTTTGGATTTACAATTGTTCCCGCTGCCAAGGCCTGATACAGGATCATCAGATCATAAGCCGTAACGGAATTATTCAATCCCTTTTCAAAAGCTTTCCCATCTTCCACACCCCTTAACACCTGCATATCGTTAGCGCCCAGCTCACGCATGGTCTGTGTTACCTTTTTCCCATCCACGAGTTCAATCACCATATTGGTAGCAAGATTACTGCTGAGAATGATCATCTGATATACGAGATCATAGAGCGTAACTTTGGTTCCTAGCAGTTTGTATAATCCGAACTCACTATCATCTGCAGGATCCAACGTGTACAAAGATCCATCAACAATACTTTTGAATTCATTCTTTACCACCAGCGAATCCGTTAACGAAAGTTTTCCGGCTGCTACCTGTTTAAATACTTCTACCATTACCGGTGTCTTCATGGTACTGGCCGCATGAAAACTGCTGTGGTCGTTCCAGAGAATTTGTTCTTTTGTCTGCAGGTTCATGAAAGCCAGTGCAAACTCGCCGGTTTCAGCGGACAGTCTTGCCTGGATCTTTTTCAGCAATTCATTTCCTTCGGGAGTTGTTTGTGCATGACTATGGCTGATATGCATACAAAAGAGCATTAAACAAACAATGAATAAACGGGTAAACATGGGTTTAGTTTTCTTGCAGTGAAATAAATGCCTGTGGCAGATACCGGATCAAATCGCCGGCCAGCATCGACGTTTCGCCCAGATACTGTTTGGCCAGATCGCCGGCCTGTCCATGCAGGAATACTCCCAACAAACAGGTTTCTTTCTGCGAATACCCCTGTGCCAGCAGGCTGGTAAGCATTCCGGTTAACACATCTCCACTCCCACCCTTGGCCATACCAGGGTTACCGCTGGTATTAAAATAAGTTTCTCCCTCCGGTGTGGTGATGCAGGTATGCGCTCCCTTCAACACCAGGTATACCTTGTATTTTTGAGAGAAAGCCAATTGCTGTTCATGTCTGCTGAAATCATTGGCAGTTTCGCCAACTAATCTTGCAAACTCTTTCAGGTGTGGTGTTAGGATGGCATGGGCAGGAATGGTTTTCTCTCCTTCGTTCTGCCTGCTAATACTATTTAATGCATCTGCATCTATCACAATAGGTCGTTTACAGTTGGTAAGTAAATATCTTACTGCAAGTTGCGTGTCCGGATGTGTTCCCAAACCCGGACCAATACCTACCGCATTAAAAGCATCCGTTTGTATCTCATCTCTAACATACTGTTCTCCGCTATCTACAACTGCCATCGCTTCAGGATGCGTGGTCTGCAATATTTCATACCCGCAAACAGGTGTATGCACCGTTAACAAACCCACGCCACTGCGCAGGCAGGCATCGGTAGCCAGTATCGCCGCTCCCATTTTCCCATAACTACCTGTTACGAGTAATGCGTGGCCAAAACTTCCTTTATGCGAAAATTTTGGACGCGGATGTAACAGGGTTTTAATAAAGTCTTCGGTAATGAAAAAAGTGGAAGAAGGTTCCTCTTCGATAAAGTTTTTGCTAAGGCCGATATCGAGCACGACCCACTCGCCCACATACCCACCATTTTCAGGAAAGAAAAAAGCCAGTTTCGGAAACTGAAAACTGAGTGTATAGTTTGCCCGAATAATAGCTGAAGATAGATCGGAATGTTGATCGGCCAGTAAACCAGAGGGTATGTCGATAGCGATCACTGTTGTTGCCGCTGCATTGATATAGTGGATCAGATCGGCCAGCAGTCCTTCGGCTGCCCGGGATAAACCTGTTCCGAACAAAGCATCAATGAGAATGGTTCCGGCAGGTATTATAGGAAAATCATGCACAGAATGCAGTTGTCTGACCAGAGAAATGTCCTGTTCAGACAATCGCTTTTTATTTGTCAGGAAATCTTCGGTAGCATTTGTTTCAGCACCTGCCATATATGCCTGTACCCGGTAACCTGCTGTTAAGAGTAAGCGGGCAATAGCCAAACCATCACCGCCATTGTTTCCCGTTCCGCAGAAGATGATAAAAGAATCCTGAACAGTATAACGGTCCCTGATCCAGTTATAGCAGGCCGTTGCGGCCCGCTCCATCAGGTCAATAGACAAAACAGGTTGGTGCAGGATCGTATATTGATCTGCCCGTCGGATCTGTTGTACAGAAAATATTTTAGCAGGATGACTCATTACCATACAAAAATGATCGTGTGATCATCTTACAGCAAAAGTACAACTACTAATCAAAGCCCACACCGATCAGGCAAAATACCTGCGCAGGATCCAGGCATTGGTTTCATGCTGCTCCATCAGCCCGGTAAGAAAATCAGCTGTACCTGCATCTTTGAATGAATTACTGCAGTTATCGATTCCCTTTCTGAGCAGTTGTACAATGGTTTCATTGTCTTTCAGCAGCTCTTTCAGCATTTCTTTGGAAGAGGGGTATTTACCCGGCATTTCCTTAATGTTTGAATGTTTGCTGAATTCATTCATGGTGCCGATTGTTTTACTGCCGAGTTTGTTAATACGCTCTGCTACTGCATCAATCGTTGTTTCCAGCTCGCCATACTGGGTTTCAAAGAGTTTATGCAGTTCCATAAAACTGTCACCGGCAACATTCCAGTGAAACTTACGGGTTTTTACATACAACATCATTTCATCAGACAAGACAGTTGATAAGATAGCCACTGAATGTGCCAGGTTTTTTTCCGAGATCCCGATATCAGGTTTCATGATTTTTGATTTGTTTGTGAATGAGATGCAACCTGCTAAAGGTCTTCTCTTTACCAGGCAAACCATTATACGCGGAGGGAGAATTGTTGTATCATTCCCATATTCTCCCTGTTTTGGTTGACGGGTACCTGCAAACAGAGTATCATTGCCTGTGGAACACAACCATTTATCATTTCCTGAATCAGTCTTATGAAAAAAATAATAATCGTTTGCCTTTGCATCAGCTCCCTGGCACTGAGTGGCTGTAGCACTTTACAATCACTTGGTAATTATCTTTCCGAAGCTGATGCGGCCAATGCCATCAGAGAAGCATTGGTTATCGGCACCAATACCGGTACCACCAACTTAAGCCAGAAAGGTTCTTTTGGTAAAGATGTTTTACTGGCTGCCATATTACCCGGCGAAGTACAGAAAATTGTTCAGACACTAGACCGGCTCGGCCTGGCTTCGGAACTGAATCGTTTCACCAATACACTCGATAATGCCGCTACCGATGCGGTCATTAAATCAGGGCCTGTTTTTGTTGGGGGCATTAAACGAATGTCTATCAGGGATGCAATCGGGATTGTAAAAGGAGGAAACACATCAGCTACCGATTATTTACGACGCACCGTTGGTGATAGTTTACGCAGAACCGTTACACCGATTATGCATACTGCCCTGGGTGAATACAAGATTGTGCAGGAATGGGACAGGCTGGTGGCACCTGTGAAAATGGTTTTAGGTAACCGGGCCGGATTAAATATTGACCTCGACAATATACTCACGGTGATGCTCACGAATGAGTTATTTAAAAAAATTGAAGAGCAGGAAATTGCGATCCGTACCAATCCGCAGGCAAGAACCAGCGCCAGTTTACAAAGAGTATTTGGTAAAAACTGGAATATAGTTCCAGCTAGATAAAAGGATCTCGGTAACCGGATTTATTGTCCCCAGATACGATATAGGAGATACACTATTATTGTGCCGGCTGCCAGTAAGATCAGTCCGTTCACCCTTTTTCGTTTGATAAACAGAAGTAGGATGAGTCCGGTAAGCGAGATCAGTACCATGAGCCCCGCAGCAATATCAATAACCCAGGCCCATGTTTTACCGGTATCCCGTCCTTTATGGAGGTCGTTTATAAAACCTACAAATCCCGTTTGTGCAACAGTCAGTTCATATTCGCCGCTACTTCGGTTAATGAAAGCCACGGCTTCATAGCCCGGCCCTTTATAGGCGATACTAATCTGGGTTTCTTCTATCCGCAGATCGTTCACCGCCCCTTTTACCGCATGCTGGTTTCGGAAATATTCCGCGACCAATAATTTTTCTACTTTGTTGGTATCCGGCGACTGTACCCAGGCCACATTCAATTTTCCTTTGACCTGTGTTGTTTTTGTTTCGCCCTGCATGGTATCCGCATGGTTGAGCGTGATACCGGTAACAGAAAAGAACAATACGATGGCAAAACTTACCATCGAGAGATAGATGTGTAACCAACGGGAGATACCCGCCAGTTTTCTTTTAGATGCGGTTGACCGGGGAGTGGTTTTTTCTTGGGTACTACTATCCATGGTTAACTCAATTCACGGTTTTTTTCCTGTATTCCAATGAAGCGCCGGCCACTTCTGCATTACCGGTTAAGGAAACCTGTTGTGCTTTTTTGGCACAATTGATCTCTCCACTCATCAGCTGGTATGTACCATGTTCGCGAACCACTTCTATATTGATGGTGTATTTGCCGGGTTTTACATAATTGCCTTTGTCATCTTTTCCATCCCATTTCAATGCATATTTACCTGCCGAACGGGTAGCGCTGGAGATCGTGCTCATGCTGCCGGCGTCTCCTGTAAAATTAGCTTTGTTGGTACTGAACCAGGCCCGCAGCTCGTGCAGCCAGCGGTCTTTGTTGTACCATACGGCAATTGTTCTTACGGGTTTATTGTCTTCATCCACCACCCATACAGCCGCAAAGGGTCTGCGGGCAAAGCCGGGTAATTGCGCCAGTTCTATGTTAATGACTAATTCAAAATTATCGTCCCACTGGTTAGCGGCTGGCTTAGTACTGATGGGTATCACTTCCGGAACCGTTAAGGCATCCCATCCCTTGCTTTTGATCTGCTGACCCGCTTTCGTAACCAGCAAAAATTCGGTGCCCGGAACGGTAGCAGCGAGTGCAGCACTCTCATCGGGTGTAAGCACATTGAAAGCAGTAGCCAACGCACCTGCATCAGTTGCATTGGGCGAAACAACGGTGGCACTGATCACTTCGCCAACAGGCATACCGGTGCGGGGATCCACAATATGTGAATACCATTGGCCATTGATATACTCGCCCCGGCGGTAATTACCACTGGTGGCAACGGCCCGGTTGTTCACCAATAAAGTCTGTAAAGGAATATCGTTCTCTGCATCGGCTTTGGGATTACTGATGCGTATGGTCTCGGTGAGATCTCCTTCCACCACCATATCACCGCCGATATTTACCAGTACAGCTTCTACCTCTTTCACTCCTTGGGCGGCCTCTGTTGCACGATGGATGATATAACTCTTGGCAAAAGAATTCAGCATCAAAGGTGCGTTACTGGTATGGGTAGCTGTTTGATGGGCTGCATCCAGCTGCCAATGCGAAGTCTGTACCTCTTGTACTGCCTGGCGGATACGCTCATTTGAAGGAAGCGTTTGTTTAGCAGCCGCCTCTTTCCATAGTTTACTGATTACCTGTGCAGACGCATCGAGTGCGCCGCCGGTTTTGGAACGCCATTGGTCAAAGAGACTGAGTACTTCAAACAGTTCCTGCGAAACGGTTACCGGTTTTCCGGAAGTTTGCATCCAGCGGCTGAATTCACTTTGGGCATCATAGCCGCTCAGGATAGCCGACAATCTTGCTATCTCGTGTAAAGCCGCCGCTTCAGCAGCCGCTGCCTGCTTTTCAGATTGCGTTTTTACTTTTATCTGGAGGGAAGTGCCCAATACATTTTCGAAATGAGATGTATACAGCCCTGCTTTATTATCCCATACAGGTGTTGCTTTAGCGGTTATACTGCCAGCAACCATACAGAAGGCGAATACAAGAAATACCATTGTCCGTTTCATGATCTTTCATTTTATATACAAATGGAACTGCCATTTACTGACTGTTAAACCAGCCATGAATTTCCTACTGTTCCGGTTAACTGATTCATATTTTAGGTGATTACAGTATTTTTCCCGGTCATTTATTTGGCAAGGTCCGTTCCGGGCACCAGAAGGCAAGTATTCATCTTTTATTTGTATTTTCATTAACAATAGAATTTACTGCTATGAAAAAAAGAGCTTTCCTGAAAGGACTGGCTTTGGCCGGTGCCAGTGTTCCGTTTTCGGCCAGTGCTTTGGATAAGTGGTTACAGCTGGCTGAGAAAAAAACCAACAGTCAACTGGCTGCCGATGATGATTTCTGGCTGGGCATCCGTGGAAACTACCGGCTGAAACCCGATTATATTAACCTGGAAAATGGCTATTACAATATACTTCCGGGGGAGATCCTTGAAAGTTATATCAATCATATCCGCGAAGTAAATTACCAGGGATCGTATTACATGCGTACGGTTCAGTTTGATAACAAGAAAAAAATGGCCGCTAAAGTAGCCGCCGTAACAGGCTGCAGTACAGAGGAATTGATACTGACGAGAAACACCACAGAATCGCTGGACCTGGTTATCAGTGGTTTTCCCTGGCAGGCCGGCGATGAAGCCATTATGGCCGAGCAGGATTATGGCGCCATGCTGGACATGTTCAAACAGGTAGCCCAGCGCCATGGGGTGGTAAACAAAGTATTGTCACTTCCGCATCACCCGGCTTCTGACGAAGAGATTGTGAACCTGTATGCCAATGCCATCACCCCTAAAACCAAACTGCTCATGATCTGCCATATGGTAAATATTACCGGGCAGATCTTACCCGTTCGGAAGATCTGTGATATGGCACACAGCAAAGGCGTTCAGGTAATGGTAGACGGTGCCCATGCCATTGCCCATATCCGTTTCAATATACCTGACTTGCATTGCGATTATTATGGGGCCAGCTTACATAAATGGCTTTGTGTGCCATTAGGCGTGGGTATACTCTATATCAAGAAAGAGCATATCCCTTCTATCTGGCCGTTGTTGGCCGAGAGTGGCAGAAAACCGGATGATATTGGCAGGTTGAACCACCTGGGCACACACCCGGTGCATACCGACCTCGCTATCAGCGATGCAGTGGATTTTTACCAGAAACTGGGCCCGGAAAGAAAAGAAAGCCGGCTGCGTTACCTGCAGCAATACTGGAGCAGTAAAGTGCGCAACCTGCCTCATATAGTGATGCATACACCGGCAGATCCTGCCCGCTCCTGTGCTATCGCCAATGTGGGTATTAAAGGAATGAAACCCGCTGATATGGCGGTTACGCTCTTACAAAAATATAAAATTTATACCGTGGCAATTGATGGTGCTAATGTACATGGTTGCCGTATCACCCCTAATATATATACTACCACTGCAGAGCTGGATGTGCTGGTAAAAGCTTTAACGGAGATGGGATGAGGGAGTAATGTTCTGGGTTCTATGTTCATCCGTTCCTTGTTCATCTGTTCATCTGTTCGATAACTGTATACCGCTATACCTAGTTGCTGCTGTCGGCAAATGCAGCTTTATTGAATTCGATACGGTAACCGGCGCTTTCTTTTTTTACCAGCTTTCCGCCCCAGTTATTGTTCTTGAACATACCACTCTGCCATTCGATGGTGTTGGTATTTTCGTTAAAAGTGTATCTGCCTGATTCATCGTAATTATCTTCATCGCTATCAAAAGCTACTTTGTACCTGCCATCGGCCAGCAGTATCAGGTGACCAAGATACATACTGGGAATGCCTGAATACAATTCATATCTACCAAGATGCAGGTTGGAAGAAACCGGTTTTGTAACAGGCATTACGGGATTGTTTATAGTTGTGTTTTGTGGTAACCGCAGTTTGCTTTTGTCCAGGACAACAGTAGTAACCATTGATTTCCCGTTGATCGTCCGGTTAACCCTCACTTCGTAAGTATTGGATTTACCTGCCAAGGCCTTGATTACAGACACTTGTTTCCACGTATTGCCGATCAGGGCTTCCACTTTATCGCCAGTTTTGAAAGTCTGAGCAGAAGTAACTGAAGCGAAAAGCAAGAGGCTCCAAAAAGAAAACAAATATTTCTGAATTTTCATATCAAATGTTTTATTCAATGCTGTTACTGAAAAGTAGCCTGGATAGCAACCCGCCGGTTCATGGCCCTTCCCTCTTCTGTTGTATTATCCGCAATCGGTCTTTCCAAACCAAATCCCGCTGTTGTAAACCTATTTGCACTAAATCCTTTCTTCACAAAAAAGTCTTTTACGGTTTTGGCCCTGCGTTGCGACAGGTCTTTGTTATAAGCTGCAGGCGCCCTGTTATCCGTATGTCCTTCAATATATAATGTCAGGTTTGGATACTTAGAAAGATAGGCAGTAACCACATTCAAAGGTTTCAAGGCAGCAGTTGTGAGTTCTGCGCTGGCTGTTTTAAAGAAGATCATTTTGGCCAATGCATCAATTTCCGCCTGAATATCGGGGCAACCAAAATTACTTCGGGGGCCTTTTACATCGGGGCACTTATCTTTTGTATCGGGAATAGTATCCTTATCGCGATCAGTTTCTACAGGAGGTAATGCAGCAACAATAGGTATCAATAACATGGGTTGCAGACTGAGTCTGGTATCGGTTCCTGCATTTTTTACCTGCAATGAATCCTGTATATATCCATTCCTTGTAAAATGTAAAGTATACGCGCGCCCCGGTCTTACAGGAAACCGGTAATTGCCGGTAATATCTGTGATCAAAGAATCTGTTGTGGGCCGTTCATTGTCTGCTGAACGGATAATGACAGTTACACTGTCCAGGCGGCGCTGGGTTGTTTTGCTGAGTACCGTGCCTTCGAGTTGTACCTGAAATAACCGGTTTTCAAATACGTAAATATCATCCGAGCCCAGGCGGTTACTGGTAAAGAATCCTTTGTTATGAACATTATTATAGATGATACCGAAATCGTCGTAGGCAGAATTGACCGGGTAACCCAGATTAACCGGTTCTTTCCAGAAACCTCTTTGTGCATAGGTTTTGTAGATATCCAATCCACCCAGACCCGCCAAACCATCTGTACTGAAGAACAAAGTATCGCCCTGCATGGTAGGGAAAAGTTCATTACCGGCGGTATTAATCTTATTGTCCAGGCCGATTGCTATAGACATATCATACTCATTACCCAGGGGCACATAGTAGATATCGCTGCCGCCTTGTCCGCCGGGTTTATTACTGCAGAAATACAACCGGCTTTCATCATTACTGAGAGCAGGATGAAAAAAATCGAATTCTTTCTGCACAAATGGCATTACCCTGATCTTTCCCCAGGTACCGTTCTCGAGGGTGGCTACGCAAATCTCCAGATTATACCTGCCTTTATCTGATACAAGGTTATTACGTGTGAAATAAACTGTGTTACCTGCTTTGTTAAAACAGAGGGGGCCGTAATTGTATTTGCTATTGAGCTCACTGCTGAATTTATCCAGCCGGTGTATAGTGCCATTATAACCTGTACGGAGGCCGCTTACCACAATAATATCATTATCATTACTGGTTAACGAAGTATAATCGTCATTGGCTTTAATAGAGGCATTGTAGGTTCTGGAAGAGTACCCGCCTACCGTATCAACTACATACAGGTCAGTGGTATCTTTTACCCAATAGATGCTGGCAAAGGGAAGCCCGTCCCAGCCGAATTCTTTTTCTGCAGTTTTGGAAGAGTAACGGTTGGAAACAAAAACCATCCCACGCTGGTAGTATTGCGGACTGAAATCCTGCTGGGTGGTATTCAGTTTTAACAGCCGGATTGTATAATCCAATGAATCCCGGAGAAAAGATGTTGGATCTGCAAAGCCTTTTGTTCTTTCAGTTAACAGGTTGGTATTTCTGGCAGGCAACTCACGCAGTAATTGGCGGTAGATCTTTTCTGCTTCTTTGTATTGTTTTTGATTAGCCAATAACTCCGCTATCCGTTGGCGTGTGGAAAAAAGTGGCGCGAATTTATTTTCAAACGCCCGGTAATAGTACAGTGCAGAATCGTAATTGCGTACATACCAGTAAGATTCGGCTATATGCAGATGAGCAAGCGAATCGTTTTTACCCGGATTTTTCAGGCTGGTTTTGTAAAAAGGAATAGCGTACATGTACCGTTGATCATTAAATTCTTTTTCTGCATTACGAAAATAAATAACGGCTCTTCTGGTACTGGCAGATTGTGCCGTTACTGTTGATTGCAGTGCGGTTAGCAGAACAACGATATATAAAAGCGATTTTTTCATTACTGTTTTTTATCAGAAATACCTTGGTGAAGCAACTTTACCTTTAGTAGAACCAAATTCATACCGCAGCATCAATTCATGTGTACCGGTGTTCAGTGCATTAAGGCTGGAAAAGGTTTTATCATACGCATACCCCAATCGGAGTTGCCTGTTTAACTGCAATTCGGCCATACCCACTACAGCGTCTCCGGTTCGGTAGGAGAACCCTAATGCAATGGTATTCTGGATCCAGAGATTGGTATTCAGATCGTACTCAATGGGGGCACCACTCACTGCTTTTACCAGAACAGAAGGTTTCAACGCCAGATCCTGGTTCAGGCTTACCACAAACCCTGTTGCGAGATATACATGCAGATCGCGACCTGAAACAGAAGCGATTTCTGCAGTGTTATCATAACTGATTTTTGTTTTTAACAAGGCAGGCGTAGATAGTCCTATATAAAATCTATCCGAGTTGTAATAAATTCCCGCTGCTGCAGCCGGCAGAAAACCACTGAGGTTCTGGTTAAAAGCAGGATCATTCGGCTGAAAAGTTCTTACACGACTGAAGTTTGCCTGGTAATTCAGCAAACCGGCCTGCAATCCAAGACTTAAGGTACCGGATTCTGTTAATTGTATCCGAAAAGCATAAGAAACATTAAAACCGGTTGTGCGTTCTATACCCAGCTGGTCATCGTATAGTTGAAAACCCAGTCCGATTTTTTTCTCTTTGATGGGCATGTCAAAACCAACCGAAGTGGTTCTGGGGGCTCCATCAATACCTACCCATTGATTTCTGTATAAAGCAGTAGCGGTTCCTACCCCACGGCTACCGGCATACGCTGGATTAATATTCAGCATATTGAACATGTATTGCGAATACATGGGATGCTGTTGCGCTTTAGCCGTTCCGGAAACTGCCAACAAACAAATCACCCATCCCCATTTTATTTTCGTCAGCCTTTCGCGCATGTGACTCGGTTTCATTTTCATTACTAGGTTAGTTCCCTATCAGGGAGCTTATCGTTTCAATGTGACAAATCCTGCAAATTTTCTTACACTACCTGTTGAACGGTCTGTTGCCAGTACCATATAATAATAAGTGCCATCAGGCAAATCATCTCCCATGATACGGTTAGGCTGGTTACCTTTTCCGTCCCAGGTATTTTTATAGTCTGTGGATTTATAAACCTGGTTACCCCAACGGTTAAAAATATCCAGACTGATCGTGGTGTTAAAAGGTCTTGTAATTACAAACAGGTCGTTGGTTCCATCCTTATTGGGAGAGAACCCGGAAGGAATGAAGATATCGATCAGCGGTATATCAAATTTAGTAGCCATCCTGATCGCCGGGTTGCCGTTAGCAATCGGATCATTCGAACTCACAGAGAAAAGGCCATAAGGTGATCTCGCGGTTAATGTGGCTACGTTATTTAAACTGCCGGCAAATCCATTCGGGAAAAATTTAATAGTTATCTGGACCGAATCCGCTTTTAATCCATCCAGTTTACTTACGTCATTCAGCAAATCAATCTGCGCCTTTCCATCAAACCCACCATTGGCAATCAGTCTGCCACTGGCTTTGATATCTACTATACTGAAAGAAGAACTGGCAGGGAAAACCTTGGACAGGTCGTCTTTGATTTTAACTGTATCCAGCAACTCGCTTCTCAGGTTAGTTGCCACAATATTGAAAGAGAGCAGAAAACTGCCATCTTCCTGTACTACCGGCGCTTTGGAAAGTGTTTTTGTAATATCAGCTACTTTATACGGATTGAGTGCGGCTATGGTATAATTATCAGAAACAGCGGTACAACCGTTGGCATCGGTAATGGTTACTTTATAACTACCAGAATCCGTAACCAGTATATTCCGTGTTACAGCAGCGGTAGACCAGCTATACGCATCAGCAGGTGAAGAAGTAAGTGTAATATTCCCTTTTCCTACCACCTGTGTTCCCGTGCCGGTAATCACGGGTTTGACAGGTAATGCATAGATCTGTACATATACTGCATTACTGTATTTTACCTGACTGCCGGAAATAGTTCCCCTACGCAGGTAAACGCTGCCCGTAACTGTACCGGTGGTATAAATACTATCTTCTGCTCCGGGAATATCAGTAAAGCTCGTATTGTTGGAAGATCTTTGCCACTGGTACTGATAAGGATCCAGACCACCAGTATTCAGGCTGGTCGGAATAATCTCTACCCCGCTCGCAGAACCGCAATACCCTTTGGCCAATACGGTGGTAGCAGGCCCTGTTTTAATACCAATATTGCCAGGCACTAATGTTGGCAATGCCCTATTGATCAGAATTTCGGTGATGATCTTTTCTGTGGGCTGTGCATTTCCATCAGGATCAGGATCTAACCCGTCTGTTGACAGATCAGTAATGGTTGTATTCAACTCATTATTGAAGGCAGTCACCGTTGCCTGCAACTGATAAATGGCATTTAATTGATTAGGTGTGATATTGATGGTGAATTGTACGGTAGCTTCCTGTTTGTAACCCAACACACTGTTAGCAGCCAGCAGATTACTGTCTGTTTGGGCATTAAACCCGGGATTAGGCAATAAGGTTCCTGTAGTTACCACAGGAGAAACAATGGAAAAGACGGCCGGAGAACCAATCATTCGTCCCAGGTTCTGAAATAACTTCAGGTTATTCAGATTCAGATTACCATAGTTCTTTAATTTATACGACAATGTTACATGATAGGTTCCATTGCCTTGTGCCACTGGCGTTCCAGCGGCCAGTGATACACCAATTACCGCACTCGGGAAGAGGTTAATCACTGTAGCAAGCGGTTCTCCCTGTTTGGTTACTTCAGGGTGAGCTGACACATCTGTGTTGTCGTTAGACAAACTGGTAGCCAATGCTGTGCCCTCTGCTGTTTTACCTGTGCCCAATGCAATGGCCTGCATAACAAAAGGCTCGGCATAACCATTGGGTTTTACATGCAGCCACAGAATGATATCAGCGGATGCATTTACCGGTAATGTTGATAATGGACCAAACATATACACACTATGCCCATCATCGATGACCGTAATTTCTTCATTCGTAGCAGAAGCATACTCATTTTCCGGGGTTCGCCAGAATTCCATTCCTGCCGAACCATCCGGACTGGCTATAGTTGCTATCCCTGATATACCAGAAAGATCTGTATCTGCTCTTTGCAGCGGATAAACAATCTTCTTTGTATTGTTGCGTTTTGCAAAAAGATCCTGGCTGTTTACACCATCATAGTTCCTGTTGGGCACAACTGTGGCACCGGATACATGCACACTATCCAGTACATAGGTTACCGGACTGGGGAATACATCACGGAGGTTAAGCCGGGCTTGTGAATTAGTCAGGTCAAGATCACCGATATTTTTGGTATTCACCACAATACGGGTAGCCCAGCTGCTGTCTTTCTCCTGTCTGGCAGGATCAGCCTTCAGGGTAATAATCACTTTGGGGGCAAGAACAATGATAGTAGCAGTATCACGGTTAAAATTATTCACCCGTTTTTCGCCATTGGCATCTGTAATGGATACCAGCGTGTATAAAGTAGTACTGGGGATCAGGGCAACATTTGTTACTGTACCACTCACGTAATTGGTTAATGTATCGTTCTTACTACTTTTAGCAGATTTGTACACAACCGTAAATGGCGATCTTCCCTCCGTCATGGTGAATGTAAGCTTAGGTATTTCCGTAGCAAGGATCGGCCCGTTGCCTTTGATGCCCCCTTGCGGTCCTGTAAAAGTGAGCTTGAGAGTTTTCTGAATAGGTACACCGCCAATGGTACCACAAACATCTACGTTATTGGCATAAGCGGTTAACTTGGAAGAATAGGTCCCGTCATTATTATCAATTACTGTTGTAAAGGTGCCGCCGCTGGGGTTACACACCGATAGCGTTGCAGGTCCACCACTGCATGGAATAGCGACCCCATTGGCATCGAACAATTTGATGGTTACCGCAATGGGGCTGTTATTATTTCCGAGGGCAGTAACAGGTAAACCGGATATATCCACTTTCACAAAATCAATCACGTACACTGTAAAGTTGACTGTATTACCTGCACAGGATCCATTATAAGGTGTAACACTGATGGTTCCACCCAGTGTACCTACTTTAGCTGTAATACTGTTGGTAGTAGAAGTGCCTGTCCAGCCGTTGGGTAAGGTCCATACATAACCGGTAGCACCCGTTGCAGGCGTTACAGAATAGGTTCTCAAACTGTCTTTTGAAGCGGCGCAAACGCCATTGATTCCGCCACTGATTACCGGAGGTGTTAATGGCGTAACTTTTACTGAAGACGTATAGATGGCAGGATTAACCGTAGTACTGGCTGCCCTTCTGAAATAAGTTAGTGTTGATATGGCTCCGGAAGCATACGTAGCAGCGGTAGCTCCAGCGATATCTGTAAAGTTAGTATTATCTGTACTTTTCTGCCACTGATAACTGATGGTACCTGTACCACCACTTGCTGCTATTGTAGACGTAAAAGCAGCAGGTGTTGCACCCGCGCAAATAACCTGATCAGCGGCAATGGAACCAGCTACAAAAGTTCCGGGAGGAACAGTAACGGTAACTGTAACAGTAGCCGTATTAACGCAGCTGGTGATCGTATTTGTTCCTGTAACAGTATAAACGGTGGTAGTTACGGGCGAAGCTGTAACAGTAGCCAGGTTTGTTGAAGACAAGCCTGTTGCAGGAGACCATACATAATTGTTGGCTCCACTGGCTGTAAGTACCTGACTGGTGCCGGTAACAATCGTTGCTGAGGCCGGTGAAACAGACACTGTTGGGAGTGCAGATACGGTTACCGTTGCCACATTACTATACACCACAGCATCAGAAGATGTGCTAACACCCCTTCGGTAATAAGTAGTAACAGTATGTGCCGTACCTGGTGCATAGGTGGCAGTATTGGCACCGGTTATATTGGCAAACCCTGTTGTAGCAGATGTGGTAGATGATTGCCATTGATAAATATAAGTGCCTACACCTCCTGTAGCAGCTGCGGTTGAAGTGAAAGCAGCAGGGATGGTACCGCTACAGATAGCCTGGTCTGCAGCAATGGTTCCCGAACTGAGGGCTGGAACAACTGTAACAGTGATGGTGGCTGTATTTACACAACTGGTAGCGGCATTGGTTCCCGTAACCGTATAGGCAGTGGTAACTGTTGGTGATGCGCTGATAGTACCAATAGTTGTTGCCGAAAGGTTGGTGGAAGGTGTCCATACATAGGTATCAGCTCCGCTGGCTGTCAGCGTCTGACTATTCCCGTTAGAAATAGTAGCACTACTTGGAGAGATTTTAACGTTGGGCAGGCTTACCACTGTTACTGCAAGTACGTTACTATATACAACGGCATCGGTAGCTGTGCTTACAGCCCGTCTGTAATACGTTGTTACTGAAATAGAAGAAGATGGTGTATACGTAGCTGCATTAGCACCTGCTATATCAGTAAAGCCCGATACACTGGATGTAGCTGATGATTGCCATTGATAAATATAGGTGCCGGTACCGCCCGTTGCAGCTGTGGTGGAATTGAGTGCTCCCGGTATACCACTTCCACATATACTGGTAGTAACGGAATTGATAACACCCCCACTCAGAACAGGATTAATAGTAGCCACAGCACTTGCGGTAGCAGAAGTACAACCCGTGGTAATATTTCTTGCAACGGGGTAATAAGTAGTTGTTTGCGAAATACTCGGAGTAGTATAACTATTAGAGCCCGCTAACAATAATATGGTTGCTGTTGCATTGCTGTACCAATCATAGATTACTCCGGCAGGTACGGTACCTGTCAGCGTAACCGATCCCGCCCCTGTTCTGGCTCCGTTAAGCGAAACACCGGTTGCAACGGAGGGTATGGCATTAGAAATAATGGTTACAGTATTGCTGTTAAAAGAAGTTCCTGAAGTAGCCACCCTTCTGTAATAGGTAGTAGTAGCCACAGCACCCGGCGAATACGTTGCTGCTGTTGCTCCGGCTATGTTGGAAAAACCTGCTGTAGCTGATGTGGTAGATGACTGCCACTGATACGTAATGCCTGCTAAACCACTGGCATCATTCACAGAACTAAGTCCGGTAGGCGTAAATGTTCCGCAGCCACTCTGATCTGATCCGATCACCCCGGGATAGAGTGTACCGGATATGGTAGCAGATACAATTGTACGCGAAACAGCCACACAACCGGTATTCACATTTCTGGCTACAGCATAATAAGCTGTTGTGTTATTAAGGGTAGGTGTGGTATATACTGTAGTAAGACTACCCGAAACACCATTGATCAAAGCCGTTCCGCCGGTTGGTTCAGCATACCAATCTACAGTTTCATCGCCCGTAGCTCCATTGGCTGTAGCACTGATGGCCACGTTTGCTGCAACCAGACTTACAGCAGGCGATCCTGTTGGCGAAGCGGGTAAGGGATTGATGGTTACTGTTAACACATTACTGAAGAGGGCAGCATCACCCGAGGTGCTGGCTTTTCTCCTGAAATAAGTGGTGGCAGTGATGGCTGAAGAGGGCGTATAAGTGGCAGAAGTTGCGCCGGAAATATCCGTAAGTGTACCGAAGCCGACTACAGATGACATCTGCCATTGGTAGGCGATGGCAGCTTGTCCACCACTGGCATCTACAGTAGATGTGAAAGTGGATGGAATACCCGTTCCACAAAAACTGGCGTTCCCGGAAATAGTACCTGCCACCAGGGGAACATAAAACGGTACCTGGATGGTTGCCGCAGGTAAAACGGATTCGCTTCCTGAATTATCAATCACCCTGAAACTTAATACCGCCGTTACTGAACCCGCAGCTGGAAATATTTTAACAGCCGTATTAAGTGCTACACTAACACCATTAGTTGGCCAACTGGAGGACGTATAAGAAGTTCCACCAATCTCGATAGTAGAGATATTGGTTGGGAAGGAGGTGTAGTGAATACTAACTATTGTTCCATCTTCATCCGTACCGGTAATCTTGGTAGCATCAATGCTTACCAATGCACCTGGATTGAGTTGGGTGGTAAATGCGTAATTATTGGCTACGGGTAAAAGCCCTATACCAAAATCACTGTTAGCAATAGAGGTACTGCCCGTAGAGAAGGTCTTGATTGAAGGAGATGTTTTTACAAATCCACCAGGTAGTGAAGCTACAGATAAAGTATCCCCAACAACAAGTGCTGACTGAGCACTTAGAATAATCCGCAGATTATTCGTGTTTGCCGGTGCATTAACCAACAGGTATTTACCGGATGCATCTACAGATGTTTGATCAATAATCGTATTCGTACTGTCAACCAGGTAAATATATAATGCGCCATCCGCATTAGTACCCGACTCAGCACCATTCTTAATATTATTAAATGTGCCGGCGGCACTACCATCCGCATCGTCCCAAACATTACCTCCTACCAGTATTGGCAGTGGTGTTACTTTGATGGTAACAAGTGCTTTTGCCGTAAGGCTTGACGACCCTGCACAACCTGGGTGGTTATCTGTAATCTGATACTCATAGCTATCTGTACCGGTAAAATCCTTGTTAGGCACATACCTGATCATGTTATTTGCCAGTAAAGTGATAACACCGTTCGTAGGTTTTTGAAGTCCTGCCGCAGAGATACTAATAGTTAATGGGTCATTATTCGGGTCAGAATCATTCACCATTACATCTGTATTTACTTCCTGATTAATAAGGGTCTTATCTGTATCAGCCACAGCAAAAGGCGTTGCATTTGGGTTAGCAGCCGCGCTTACCGTGATAACAACGGTTGCTGTATTACTCACCAATGAATCAACTGATCCGTCTTTTACGCGATATGTAAACTGGTCTGTACCGGAAAAAGAGGTATTGGGCGTATACACGTATGAGCCAGCTGCATTTAGTGTAACCGTACCATTAGAAGGATTACTTACCAGCGATGGCGTTAATACTGTTCCTTCCGGATCAGTATCATTAGACCTGCTATTAATTGTAACAGGCACACAGCTATAGGTTGTAACTGTATCATTAGCGGCAGTAGGTGATTGATTGGTCATGGTAATTACAACCAAAGCCGTATCGCTTAGTACCGGAACGCAGACATTGTTACTTATATTGGATCGTTGATAAATAAGTGTATCATTACCTACATATTTTTTGGAAGGTGTATAAATGATATTATTCCCATTAACAATGGCCGTTCCGTTCTTAGGCATAGCAGTAATTACCGGCACATCCATAGTGCCCTGGGGATCCGCGTCATTGGCACCTACATTAATCGTCACCTGCGTACCGGATAAAGTTGAAGCATTATCTCTTATAATGGTAGGAGCAACCCTGGAAACATTGATACGGATGGTAGCTGTGGCCGTTTGGCTGTTGGTAGCGTCCGTAATCGTGTAAGTAAGTGTATCAGTACCTAGAAAACTTCCATTGGGTGTGTATACAACATTTCCAGCAGTAATTACAGCTGTTCCATTGGCCGGAGTGGTAACTGCGGTAACCGTTGTATTTCTTGCAGTTAAGGTTCCGTAATAGTTTGCGTCGTTATTTAAAGCGTTTATCGTAACCGAAGCATTGGATTTTGTGCTGGCAGTATCCGCATATGCAAAAGGTTTCCTGTTGGTGGGTATGGCGGCAGAACTATAGGTTACTCCCGGAGTGGATGGATACGAAACTGTAAGAGTAGGTTTGCCGGAACTGCTTTCTCTGGATAGAAATACCAGATCCACGTTACCAATTGTTCTGGTAAAGGGCATCAGCATCATTCCATAGTTATTAGCTGGAGTAGTTATCCAATTCTGTACAATATCAGTTACGCTTGTGGTCACTACTGTTCCAGCAGAAAGTGTACCCGTTAAAATGGAAGTTAACTGTGGGTTTGTGCCAGCACTTATATAGTCTGTTCCCAGACCTCTTGCAATGGGTGCATCCCAGTTAGATACACCATCATACTTGATTCCGGTTACACCCGCTTCTGTCCAAGATTTATTAAGTCTGTATAAAGTTGCGGGAAATGGGTTATTTAATGCTGTCAGACTTGCATTGGCTCCGACAGTTAGTGAAAATGTGGCTGAATTGATGGTCGTAGTTGAATTAATAGAAGAAAGGTCGAACTTAAAGAGGGCTGTTTTACCATTAGTATTAACAATCGGATTAATTATCACACTGGTTAGCGTACCAAAATTAGCAGAGCTGGTGGCAGTTGCCATATAACTGTCTGCAATAGCAGTTACTGTAAGTGAAGTTAATGCCCCGGGCGCTACATCTATACCCGGCTTATAATCACCCCCTGCAGAAACCTGTGTAATTGTATTCTGCGTGATAGTGGCAGTTACTGTTGCCTCAGCGCAATAGTTTACATCATTACAGGCCAGGTATTTAAAGGTATCTGTTCCTTTAGCAATACTGGTATCTTTACTGGAGAGATAAGAAAGGGTACCATCTGTATTTATATAAACATTCCCCTTCGATGGTTTCGAGGAAATAGATCGGACATATAATTTACTGCCATCAGTTGCTGCTGCATTGTTTTTATCATTACCCAACACGTTTACAACAGTAACATTATCACCGGCAACACTTACCGCATCATTCGTAAGAGCAGGTGCCAGACTGGCCGTTCCTATCGTTAACGCGATTGTGCCATTAGTGTTGGCAGAACCGTTGCTGATGGTATAAGTAGCATTATCTGTGCCCTTAAAATTTGCGTTGGATGTATACGTAACGGTTCCGGCTGAAGTAAAAGTGACAGTTCCATTGGCGAAACCTGATACGGCAGTTAAAGTACGGCTTCCAGCGTTAGCATCGATATTGCTATCAAATACATTAAAAGTAGTAGAATTCACAGGACAGTCGCCCGACACTTCTTTATTAATCGTATTAGCCGTTAAGGGAGGGGTACCAGGCAAAATAGTTATGGGTATAGAAGAGATACTCTTTCTGCCACATGCATCTGTGGCTATACAGGAAATCACACCTGTGGTAGCTTTTGTAATAGTATTATCCGGGGTGTAAGAAGTTGTAGCACTATTAGCAGCAGAAAAACTCCCTCCTATTGAAACCAGCCATTGATAGGTAAAAGGACCGCCCGTTCCGGTAGCAGTTCCATCAAACCCTGTATAAGTAGTACCAGCCTTCATTTCAGCAGGCACACCGCTAACGCTGTTGCTTACGCTGGCTTTGGCTTTTTCACGTAAGGAGAAAAAACTAAAATTAAGGAAGATTCTTTGTGCAGCTATGGCATTTGAAGTAGTACCATTGATATTGTGCGATGCCTGATACGCTACATACCCTCTGGTGGCATCATTAAAGGCACGCCCGTAAATATTAGTCACAGCCGGACCTGGTGAGATTCCAGGTATATCCGGATGATTGGGGGCGTAGGTAATTATTTTAGTACTGGCATTCCAGCCACCTCCTGTTTTAGGAAGATATACTGTTTCAGCACCATTTTGCTGCGCATTATCGGTAACACCTATATACTGTGAAACATTATTACTTGGATTAATATGTGCAAAAGGAGGAGTAGCCCGCTGGTGATCATAGTAAGGAAGCAATCCATTGTTAGATAAAAAATTCAACTGTATCCGTGTAGCTACGGAACTAATAGTAGTATCCTTGATAATGTTTTCCAATAAACTAACGGCATTACAACCTGCCCAGATATTTCCTTTATAATCCCTGTTCCAGAAAAAAAGATTCCTATGTACTTCCCAGCTGGGATCAGCATGAGGTAATACGAAAATATCATCACACGCATCCAATTCAGACGGATCTTTAAATGAAAAAGCAGAAGAGGGAATACCCGCTGCGTTTAAAAAGCCCACTGCTATCGATCCGTTTTTACGATCCATCACCCACTTAGGTCCGAAATTATAAGTGATAACATTATTCAAAGTAAAATCTTCCGCTACATAATCTACCAATACCCCTTGTGCCGCCCACGCATTGATCATTCTGGTTACCGATGCACGGAAAAATTCACTGGGGATAATAAATGTTCCTCCACTATAACTTTTACCATTATGTGAAAAATCAATTCCGTCTTTTGCTTTACTCTGACTAATTACCTGGTAAACAGGCACATCCCTATCGGTCAGCATCATATAAACCAGTCCATAAGGTTTGAGAGAATTGGCCACTGTTGGACTGGCAGATCCCATATCAATAATGGCAGAGCCTTTTTTTATGGTCTTGGTTTCAAACTGAGCCAGGGCAGCCTGATGAAGGTACAGGCAAACCAGAAAAGAAACGAAAAGTTTGATTCTATATGGGGTCATACGATTGCGTGCATATTGTTTTTGAAACGATGGTCAAAAAGATGAGCAGGACTGTTTGTCAAACAGCCCTGCTCATCTTCTATATAGATTATTATCCTCTTCCTTTGATCAGCTGTACCACTTTGCGCTGTGTACCCTGTATCATTTCCGCATAATAAGTCCCGCTGCTGTAGTTATGCCCGATCTGTAAGGTGCTGTTAGCTCCCAGTTTCGATCTGGCATCTACTACTCTTCCACTTCCATCCATTACACGGAGGTTAACCGGAGTTGTATACTTACTTTCCAGTTTTAATGTGAAATAAGTAGTACTTGGATTAGGCAGTACGGTTACTTTCAGTTCTTCCTCAGTGGTAGCTGTTTCAATACCGCTTTCTTTGGTAGCGGTAGCCGTATTGGCAACTACCGAGTTCTGAACAGTGGTATTACATGGCGACTGATCTGCGCTTCCTAACCTGTCCTGGCCATTACTGCCGCAAGAGCTACTATACAGATGTGAAGACACCTGGTTAATCGGCACTTCGATGGTTTGTGTTCTACCATATTTACCTGTAGTAGTATGCGTCATATACACTTTACTTCCACCACAACCAGGCACACGGATATCTGTTACACAGATATTGATACTGGCGATAGATTTACAACCATATTTATTGGTTACTGTAACGGTGAAGGTATAGTAGCCGAAAGTAGCTGGCGTAAATACAGGTGCTGCAGCACTGCTACTGCTTAAGCGATTTATATAACTTCCAGTCCACACATAAGTATAAGGCGCTCCGGCTGATGGCAAAGAACCTACCTGCAGTTTAGTGCTTTGTGCGCCATAGCCCAGATACAGATTGGTAGCTACACCACCGGTATAAGTACTGGAAGTTGGTACAGATGTGATACTGGTTGTAAATGGCGTACCAACAGTAATAAGCTGTATAGCTGTTTTGTAATTACCGGCCGCATCAGTTGCTTTCCAGGTACGGGTAATTATGTTACCATTAGTTGCATCAGTGTATGTAATTATTGTTGCACTGCAATTATCGGTAGCAGTAGCTGTACCTGTAGCAGCTGGCAATGTAGAAGCTCCACAGTTTACTGTAATATCCGCAGGATCTGTGATCACCGGTTGTACATTATCTACTATCGAGATAGTTTGTGTACCTGTACTGACATTACCAGTACCATCTGTTGCTTTCCAGGTACGGGTAATCAGATTTCCATTAATTACATCACTGTAAGTTACCGTTACCGTTCCTGAATTATCAGTGGCAGTAGCTTTTCCGGTTGCAGCAGGTAAAGTAGATGCACCGCAAGACACAACAATATTTTCAGGGCAATTTATAACAGGTTTCACATTATCTGTATATCCGGAACATGGTTGTTGATCACAACTGCCTAATCTATCACCTGGATGCAGGCTGAGGTGTGCCGCTACTGCATTGATACTGATAGATAGCGTGATGGTTTTACCTGGATTACCCGGTGGTACATGACAGAGGAATACCTTGTAATTGCCAGATGCATTACCATCATGCTCATCATCATCATCATCATCATCATCTCCATGAGAACAGTTAGATGAACTATGAGAAGTATGACTGCAGGAACCATGATGATGGCCTTCATGTGAACAATCGGAAGCACTATGCGACTGATGGTTACAAACTTTTTGGTTGCTGCCATGATTTCTTTCATGCTCACAATCAGAAGCTCTATGTGCTTTGTGGTTGCATGATGCATGGTTATGCCCTTTGTGTGAACAATCTTTATAAGAATGTGATTTATGATCACAGTCTTTTTGATCATCATCATCCCTGTCATTGGTTCCCCTGTGTGCACAGTTGTATTTACTATGTGATTTATGATCACAGGTATGATTATGTCCCTTATGCGAACAGTTAGATGAACTGTGTGCACTGTGGTTACACATTCTCTGATGATCATCGTCGTCATCGTCATCATGATCATCTCTGTCACCATGGTCATCATCATCATCCGATGACAGGTTTGATCCCGGAACCCTGATATCTGTAACACAGATGGTAATAGAAGCAGTTGTTGCACAACCGGCTGTATTGGTAACAGTAACCACAAATGTGTAACTGCCTCCGTTAGTTGGTGTAAATACAGGGTTAGCCGAAGTGGTACTGCTCAGCAGGTTGACGCTATTTCCACTCCATACGTAAGTGCTGCCTGCCGGTGCTGTTACCTGTAAAACAGTACTTTGTGCACCATATCCCAGGAATAGATTCGTAGGAATACCACCTGTAAATGTATTATTGACAGGAACAGATCTAACGCTGATTACCGGATTTACACAACCTACCGTTACGGTAAACGTACAGGTACTGGTATTTCCTTTTGCATCAACAGCTGTTACTGTTACCGGCGTAGAACCAGTTGGGAAGAAACTTCCCGGAGTTATACTGTAAGAAACAACAGGTGTACCACAGTTATCGCTGGCTGTTGCAGCATAAGTAACATAAGCACCGCCCTGACCACTTACAATTACACTGGCATTAACAGTAATATCAGCTGGGCAACTTACAACGGGAGGCGTCACATCTTTCACAATTACAGTCTGTGATTGTGTGCTCACATTACCATTGCCATCATTGAATGTCCATTCTATAAAGTAAGTTCCCTGTGCTGTATAGTGCAGCGCACTGGCTGTTGTTCCCAGTATAGTTCCACCGCAATTATCCATTGCTACGGGAACCGTTACGGTAGCAGCACATTCACCCGTTACAGTGGGCAACTGTGCTATAACAGGAACAGGAGCCTGCGTGTCCTTACCGGTATAAATAACCCTCGCTATGGTTGTATTACCACTGGCATCGGATATAGTGTAAGCATAAGTAACTGTCCATCCATTTGCATTATCACCGGTAGTACTAGTGTTTGATAAGACAGCTGTAACAGTACCTGAACAGTTATCCGTGAATTGTGAAGCAATAACAGCCGCGTCTGGGGCTCCTGGCACTTCAGCTATGCATTGAAGTCCTGCTGAACCCGGTATTACACCTGTTAATACTGGAGCTATAAGATCCTGCACTATAATCTGTTGTGTGCAGTTAGCTGTGTTACCGGAAGGATCTGTTGCTTTATATGTTCTGGTAATTGTGTATTTATTTAATCCCTGTTGGTTACTGATCACATCACCAGTCCAGCTAACAACCGCTGAACAGTTATCAGATACAACCACTGACCCGGGATTAGGAACAGGAACAGCTGAAGCACAGGTTACAGTAACCGGCGCAGGACAGCTGATCACCGGTGCAATATTGTCCATTACTGTAACAATAGCTACAGCAGTAGAAATATTACCATTTACGTCAGTAACTGTCATAGTTACATTATTGGCTCCAACATTTGCACAGGTAAAGTTAGATTGATCAATAGTGATACTGGCGATTCCATCAGGATCGTAAGAACCATCGTCTACCTGGCCAGGTGTAATGCTTACATTACCTGTGGCATCGAGGTAAACTGTAATGTCTTTCACCAGGATTATACCAGCATCATCCACCGAGTTAACGCTAATGGTTACCGTGGCAGTTGAACAATCGCCGTCTGCATCACATACCTGATAAGTGAACGTATCTGTTCCATGGAAATTCGGAGCAGGTGTATATGTATACGTTCCATCAGTGTTCAGGGTCAGTACACCATGAGTAGTGGTGGTTACCACGCTCCAGGCATTACCGCCATCACCACTTTCAGTATCGTTGCCTCTTACAGATCCGTTCAACACGGCATCTTCATTCACTGTAGCTGCATCATTCACGCCTATTGGCTGGTCGTTCACAGAATTAACAGTGATTGTTACTGTAGCACTTGAACAATCACCATCTGCGTCACATACCTGGTAAGTAAACACATCTGTTCCATGGAAATCCGGAGCAGGTGTATATGTATACGTTCCATCAGTGTTCAGCGTCAGTACACCATGAGTAGTGGTGGTTACCACGCTCCAGGCATTACCGCCATCACCACTTTCAGTATCGTTACCTCTTACAGATCCGTTCAACACGGCATCTTCATTCACTGTAGCTGCATCATTCACGCCTATTGGCTGGTCGTTCACAGAATTAACAGTGATTGTTACTGTAGCACTTGAACAATCGCCGTCTGCGTCACATACCTGATAAGTGAACGTATCTGTTCCATGGAAATCCGGAGCAGGTGTATATGTATACGTTCCATCAGTGTTCAGCGTCAGTACACCATGAGTAGTGGTGGTTACCACAGTCCAGGCATTACCGCCATCACCACTTTCAGTATCGTTACCTCTTACAGATCCGTTCAACACGGCATCTTCATTCACTGTAGCTGCATCATTCACGCCTATTGGCTGGTCGTTCACCGGAGTTACCTGTATTGACAGCGTAGAACTGGCTGTTGCTCCATTGATATCAACAATGCTATAATTAACAACCGGTACTGGTCCATGATAATTTGCTGCCGGTGTAAAGGTGAAGCTACCATCAGTATTAATTACCAGTTCACCTTCCACTAATGTGGCAGTAGATCCGGCAGTATAGGAAACACTGTTTACAGTATACCCAGTCACCGTTACTGCGTTACCATCAGCATCACTGTCGTTAGTCAGTACTGATCCACTTACCGGAGTATCCTCCTGTGTAGTAGCCACATCTGGTTGTGCAACAGGTGGATTATTGAGTACTGTTACAGTAAATGAACATGTTACCTGGTTGCCAGCGGCATCTGTTACAGTGATAGTAACCGGTGTTGTTCCCATCGGGAAGTAGCTACCGGAGGCAACTGATGTAGTTACAGAAGGTGTACCGCAATTATCGGCACTTACTATAGTATATGTTACAATGGCTCCATTCAGACCAGCATTTCCGCTAACGGTAATATCTGAAGGACATTGCACTGTTGGTTTTTCCGTATCGGCTACTACTACATCAAAGCTGCTGGTAGTAGTATGTCCGTGCGCATCTGTTGCTGTGTAATGAACGGTGGTAGTTCCAATAGGGAATACTTCACCAGACTGATGGTCTGCTACCAGCGTTACACCAGGGCAGTTATCAGCCGCTACAGGCTCGGTCCAGTTAACAACTGCACCGCAGGTTCCAGGAGCGTTAGCCACGGTTTGTGTACCTGGCGTTCCATTGATCACAGGAAACTCATCATCAGTGATAGTTACAGTTTGTATGCCACCTGCTGTATGACCGTGCGCATCGGTTACTGTCCACTGAATAGTAGTGATCCCTACAGGGAATGGTGCATTTAATGGCTGCGCATCACTTCTGATACCGGTTACCAGTGTGGTTCCACAGTTATCAGTAGCGGTGGCTGTTCCCAACAAAATACCGGAAGAACCTGAACCACCGCCAGAACCAGATCCGTTAGGAGACTGGCTGTTTCCGCCATTATTATCCGTACCAAATGTATACGAGCACTGTCCGGCGTCAGCAGAATGGGTAATATCAGCAGGGATGGTAATGATTGGATTTTCATTATCCGTTACCGTTACGTTGAATTGTGTAGTAACAATATGACCACTGGCATCGGTAGCTGTATAAGTAACAACAGTAGTTCCTACAGGGAATACAGTACCAGGCTGGTGACTGGACACTAAGGTTACGCCAGGGCAGTTATCTGTTGCTGTTGGTGCAGTCCAGTTAATAACTGCTCCGCACTGACCAGGATCATTTGACTGATTGATATTTGCCGGTGTATTCACAATAACCGGGGTCTCATTATCTACAACTTCAACAGTGAAGCTGCAGGTAACTGTACCACAAATATTAGTGGCACTGATAGTAACGGTGGTTACACCTTTATTAAAGATAGCACCGCTACCGGTTCCTGCTCCGGTGCCCGTTGTGGCACCGCTGAATGTATAACTCAGACTGGCAGCCGGTATACCATTAGCTGAAGCGGTATAGTTTACCACTGCAGTACATAGACCTGCATCAGTGTTTACTGTTTGGTTAGTAGCACACTGCGTGAACACAGGAGTTACACAGTTAACGGTTACATCAAATGAACAACTAACCGTATTACCTGCTGCATCGGTTACTGTATAGGTTTGTGTGGTTGTTCCGATCGGGAATATAGCTCCGCTCGGTAAACCTGCAACTTGTGAAGTGGTTGCACCTGCACAATTATCTGTTCCAACAGGTGCTGCAAATGTTACCACTGCTCCTGAAGGACTGGTTGCAGTTACAGTAATATTAGCAGGACATACAATTGATGGAGGTGTTACATCTAATATAGTCACCGTCTGGTTGGCAGTTGTGCTATTACCATTACCATCATTGAAAGTCCAATGGATCGTATAAGTACCCTGTGTTGTATATGTTAAAGGATCGCTGGTTGTTCCGGTTACTGTTCCGGCACAATTATCTATTGCCACAGGAACTGGTACCGTTGCTGAACACTCTGCAGTGATTGGTGCAAGTACCGGTGCTACAGGTGCTACAATATCCTGGACAGTTACTACTGTTGCAGCGGAACTGGCAGCACAGGCTCCATTAGAAACGGTTACACTATATGCACCGGTTTCGCTCACTACGATAGATTGTGTGGTAGCTCCGTTGCTCCATAAGTAGCTGCTGCCGGCAGAAGCTGTTAAGGTTACAGATCCACCTGGGCAGAAAGTAGTTGGTCCATCCGCACTGATAGTAGCCACAGGAGGCACACAGGTTACTGTTACCGTAAATGAACAACTAACCGTATTACCTGCTGCATCGGTTACTGTATAGGTTTGTGTGGTTGTTCCGATCGGGAATATAGCTCCGCTCGGTAAACCTGCAACTTGTGAAGTGGTTGCACCAGCACAATTATCTGTTCCAACAGGTGCTGCAAATGTTACCACTGCTCCCGAAGGACTGGTTGCTGATACACTGATATTAGCAGGACATACAATTGACGGAGGTGTTACATCTAATATAGTCACCGTCTGATTGGCAGTTGTGCTATTGCCATTACCATCATTGAAAGTCCAATGGATCGTATAAGTGCCCTGTGTTGTATATGTTAAAGGATCGCTGGTTGTTCCGGTTACGGTTCCGGCACAATTATCTATTGCCACAGGAACTGGTACCGTTGCTGAACACTCTGCAGTGATTGGTGCAAGTACCGGTGCTACAGGTGCTACAATATCCTGAACAGTAACAACAGTTGCAGCTGATGTGGCAGAACAATTAGAAGCA
Organism: Sediminibacterium sp. GW821-FHT12F12; assembly: GCF_058806635.1. NCBI lineage: Bacteria > Pseudomonadati > Bacteroidota > Chitinophagia > Chitinophagales > Chitinophagaceae > Sediminibacterium > Sediminibacterium sp. GW821-FHT12F12. Next base: position 62,042 of record NZ_JBXAPW010000002.1, read on the forward strand.
TTTGTAACGGTTACTGTATAAGAACCGGAACTGCTAACTGTAATGGATTGCGTTGTTGCTCCATTGCTCCATAAATAACTACTGGCTGCAGAGGCTGATAATGTAACTGATCCGCCGGGACAGAAAGTGGTTGGACCGCCAGCTGTAATAGTAGCCAATGGTAAAGAATTCACTATCAAATTCTCCGCACCATTGCTTGAACAGCCATTTACATTGGTAACTACAACAGAATACAATCCAGCATTTGCTGCGGTTAGATTGCTTATGGTATTGATTTGTAAATTAGAAGTAAATCCATTAGGCCCCGTCCAGGCATAACTCTGACCGGCAAGGCTTACGCCAAATGTAAAGCTACCGCCTTCGCACTTCAATGAGCCATTACTGTTGATAGAAATGACTGGCAGCGGATTAACCACAACAGCAGTAGCTGCTGATGTTGCAGCACAGGCTCCGTTAGAAACAGTTACACTATATGAACCTGCAGTTGAAACTGAAATTGTTTGGGTAGTGGCCCCATTACTCCATAGGTAACTGTCACCTGCGGAAGCCGTTAATATTACGGATCCACCAGCACAGAAAGTAGTTGGTCCATCCGCACTGATAGTTACCACAGGAGGCACACAGGTTACTGTTACCGTAAAGGAACAACTAACCGTATTACCTGCTGCATCGGTTACTGTATAGGTTTGTGTGGTTGTTCCTATCGGAAATATAGCTCCGCTCGGTAAACCTGAAACTTGTGAAGTGGTTGCACCAGCACAATTATCTGTTCCAACAGGTGCTGCAAATGTTACCACTGCTCCTGAAGGACTGGTTGCTGATACACTGATATTAGCAGGACATACAATTGATGGGGGCGTTACATCTAAAATAGTCACCGTCTGGTTGGCAGTTGTGCTATTGCCATTACCATCATTAAATGTCCAATGTATGGTATAAGTACCCTGAGTATTGTAGGTTAAAGGATCACTGGTTGTACCAGTGATAGTACCAGCACAATTATCTGTTGTAGTTGCAACAGGAACTGTAGCTGAACACTCAGCTGTAATAGTTGCCAGCGTTGGTGTTACTGGTGCTACATTATCCTGAGCAGTTACAACAGTTGCAGCTGATGTGGCAGAACAATTAGAAGCATTTGTAACGGTTACTGTATAAGAACCAGATGTACTAACTGTTATAGATTGTGTGGTTGCTCCATTGCTCCATAAGTAGCTGCTGCCGGCAGAAGCTGTTAAGGTTACAGATCCACCTGGGCAGAAAGTAGTTGCACTTCCGGCAGTAATAGTAGCTGATGGTAAAGTATTTACCGTAATGGTCATCGTAGCAGTAGTCGCACACTGACCAGCATCCGGTGTAAATGTATAAGTAGTGGTCGCTGTATTATTTAATGCAGGTGACCATGTGCCAACAATACCATTATTTGAAGTAGTAGGCAATGCTGCTAAACTTGCGCCTGAGCAAATCGCAGCTACCTGTGTGAAGGTTGGTGTAACAGGAGAAGTCAGGTTGACTGTTGTTGACCCGCTCATAGTGCTACTACAGTTAGTAACTGTATTGGTTGCAACCACTGTAAATGTACCGGATACCTGTAATGGTCCAAGAACCAGTGGATTACCAGTGCCCATCAGTGTAATACCTGTAGCATTACCATTTTTCCATAGTTCATATCGTACACCTGCCTCAGAACCAGACAAATTAACTACCCAGCCCGGACCAGTTGTGCATATATCACCGCTGCTGGTTACATTGTAGATTACAGGTACAGGATTTACTGTAACGGTAACCGTGGTTTCACTATTACAACCATTGGCACCTGCACCTTTCACCGTATAGGTTCCGGCAGCAGCTAATGTAACATTTGCAATAGATGGGTTCTGTGTATTATTGGCAACAAATCCATTAGGTCCAGTCCAGAAATAATCAACACCTCCATTCGCATTAAGCGTTAAAGTAGCACCTTCGCAAACAGGGCTATTGCTCAAAGCTGTAATAACCGGTAAAGCCTTTACCGCAACTGTGGTAGAGGCACTGGCAGAACAACCCGAAGCATTGGTAACCGTAACCGTATAGGTACCGGCGTTGGCCAGGGTACTGTTTAGAATAACAGGATTCTGTTGATTGGACGTAAAGCCATTAGGGCCAGTCCAGGAATAGCTTGCACCCGGACTTGAGAATAATTCTATTTTATCATTTACACAACCGAAACCTGCATGATTGGCAGTTACAACTGGCAATGAGTTTACGGTAACTGAAACCTGAGAAACACCTCCACAAGTAGTAGTGAAAATAATATTGGCTGTACCCTGCGCCACACCGGTTACAACACCGGACGCATTTACCGAAGCAATCAGAGAGTTGCTACTACTCCAGGTTCCGCTATTCGCATTTGATAAGGTAGTTGTTGAACCGATACATACAGAAGTATTTCCGGTAACTGGAGCGGTTGGAGAATTAAAAACAGCACATGTACCTGCAACTGTACCGTCCGTCCAGTTAGAAGTAAGCCCGTTTAAGGTAAAGTTGTTTAGGGAACCAGTAAGTGTATTAACTCCTGCATCGGTGGCTGTATTAATGCCAGCGTTGTTTGCATTTACATTGCCCTGGTTAAGATGGTATAAAGCAACAAGGCCATTTTGACCGGCTGGATTCAGTTCGCAATTCATGTTGTTCTGAATTTCGGCCTGGCATAAAACACGGTTCCAAACCGATACTTCATCGATGGAGGCATTCAGGTAAGCGTTAGCGCCACCCGTATGTCTTTTTCCAATCAATATCCTTGAATTAGAAGGGAAAGATGTTAATCCGAACGTATTGGTTTGCAGAATAAGTACACCGTTTCTATATAGTCTGTAGTCATTAGCTGAATAGGTAGCCGCTAAATGAATCCAGGTATTGGTATTGGTTTCCAGTACACCAGACCAGGCAGTTCGGCTCCAGCCATCACTTCCAAAACCCCAACCCTGTCCTGATTCATTGTAAACAATAGCATCGAAAACGCTGCCTGTAGCAGTTTCCAAACTAACCACTGCACCACCACCCTGGGATACATTATTTAGTTTAACCCAGGCACTGAAGGTTTTGGTTGTGGTGGCGGTTGTTAAACCAGGCGAAGAAACATAATCATCTACACCATCAAAATTCAGGGCTTTAGCCGGTACAAGCGGTGCAGTAACAGTTACCACTGCAGTTGCAGTTTTACTACAACCATTATTATCCACGCCGGTTACTGTATAAGTAATCGTTGAAGTAGGATTAGCCACTACTACAGATCCTGTGGTAGCAGATAAAGCAGTAGCGGGAGACCAACTATAGGTATTGGCACCACCAGCAGTTAATGTAACATTATTACCCGATGTGATGCTGGTTGTTGACGGGGTAACCGTTACGTTAGGTAAGGCATTTACCTGCACTGTAACGGAAGAAGTATATTGTACCGGATCTGTTGCAGTAGAAGCCCCTCTCCGGTAATAAGTTGTAGTTGTTAATGCACCCGGCGCATAGGTAGCTGAAGTGGCGCCCGGGATATTGGTAAAGTTGCTGTTATCTGTACTGGATTGCCATTGATAAGTAATAGTACCGGTACCACCACTGGCTTCAGAGGCAGAACTAAGAGAACCAGCTACCAAACCACTACAGATCGTTTGAGGGCTACCTATTGTACCTGGTGTTAAAGGAGAAACTCCACTGTTTACAGTTACATCAGCCGTTACAGTTGTTGAACAGCCTGAACCATTGGTTACAATATAACTGATGGTAGCTGTTCCTATAGATATACCGGATACCAGGCCCGTAGAAGCATTTACAGTAGCTATAGCAGTATTATTACTACTCCATATCCCGCCGCCAGTTGTACTGGTGAGTGCAGAAGTAGCGCCAACAGCAAGAGAGGTAGCACCGGAAATAGCAGCTACCACCGGTGTTGCATTAACCGTAATGTTTACACTGGAAAAACTTCCATAATTATCTGTGAGGGTAATTGTAGTAGTTCCTGCTGCAATTGCTGTAACAGTACCTGTATTACTTACTGTAGCAACTCCAGGATTACTACTGTACCATGTATATGTAATCCCAGGTACAGCACAGCCGTTAGAATAAGTACTTGTTTCGCCAGCACAGAAAATCGTTTTACCTCCAGTTACAATCGGGGCTACATAAGTATATTCTATGATTACATAACCGTTTTCTGTACCTACTCCTGGGGTGTTTTCCTGAGTTCCGTCCAAACCTCCATTATATGAACCACCGCCGCCACCGTTTAATCCTGCAGAAACACCGGCAGCACCATTTAGCTCTGCAATGAAATCCCCTTTTACACCACCGCCGCCACCGCCGGAAAAGCCACCACCACCGCCGCCGCCTACGGCAGAGCTTCCACCACCACCAATTCCACCTTGTCCGCCAAATGCATATTCTCCGCTGTTTCCGCCAAACCGAGGTGCTATTCCTCCAGTATTCACTTGATAACCATATAGAATCATCGATGCAGAAACATCATTATCTCCACTCAATAACCAACCCGCACCGCCACCGGCAGCATCTCCACCAGAACCGGCACTTCCCGCTACACCGCCATCTCCACTGGCTGGCCATAGGTCTAAGGGATTATCTGATTGTATCCCATTGTTGGCATAATTCACTAATGCACCAAATACATTCGGGATATTAGCATTTTTCAGACTTTGATCGCCAATAGCGGGTGTACCTGCTCCCCCACCTCCACCAGCTGCCAACAAAGGCAAAGCAGCGGTAAAATTATCTTTCGCAACAAAAGTACCACCACCTCCGCCACCAGCTACTGTTACAGGTGCATAATTAAAATCTGTATTATCATTACCCTTCCCTCCTACTAACACAACAATATTATCACCGGCAGTAACAGCAAACGACCCTTTTACTTTTGCACCCAAACCACCCGCGTTGGTAACAGTTGTACCGCCATCCTCACTATAATTACCTCCGGCTGCACCTACAGCAGTTATCGTTACTTTAGTTACACCTGCAGGTACAGTAAAAGCCGAAAATCCCGGAGTAGTAAAAGAAACAGTATTAACTCCGCAAACCGGATTAAATGGCACTTGAGGTTCTGCTACCTTCTTAAAGCTGGCTTTATTGGCAGCTACAATCCTTCCGGTATTAGAAACCGGTTTTCTGAATGTGGCATCTTTTATAGCCGTAAGAGGCAGATGAGCGATCGGAAGATCTCCGGTTAGAGGCGTTGCCGTGGTAGATATCGCGCTTAATAATACAGCAACAACACTAAGGAAGCAGATCGTTCTGAGTAGAACTTTTCTCATAAGTAGCGGTTTTGGCGTAAAATTTTCTTCAAAAAAAGGCAGCAAGAACACATGAAATCCAATACACACAAGGCTTATAGCAGAAAACCTGTAACAAAATCAATCTGAAACAAATCAGTTTGAGTACAGGCAATAAGCACCCGGAAACACAGTCATATGACCCTCTTTGTACACAGTTTTCGTCGAAAACTGTTAAATACAGTTAACAATGATATAGAATTTGTAGTTATTATTCTACACTTTAATCATTATTTAATCTATGTTTAATGAAACGATTATGTAGTCGACGAACTACAAAAAGCTAATTATAGGCCGATTTTGGCAGTCTGAGAGAAGGAATGTGCAGGAATATTTCCCTATTATATTCATTTACAATCAATATTAAATAAGCAAAAGTTAAAATTTATTAGTAATTATTAATCAATATCTATTTTTCCTATCCCCATCGCCGACCTGTTTTCCTCACCATAAGAAGTTACGGAAATCAACCCCGTAGAAAAGCCATGGTTAAAAGGGCAGGCCTGGAATATGCTTTCTGAACCACATCAAAAACCAGTTCTCCCATTTAACAAAAAATTGCTTTTTGTTTTTGCAACCGCCGGCACGGATTTATCCGCCATTCCAACTGCTTCAGCAGGCCGTTTACATGCTTCGGGGAACGGGTACAGAAACAGCCCTGTTTAACTGTTTGCGAACAGTACCACAGGTATAGTTTCAGTTGACTTGCCTCGCCGATCAGCCTATGTTTGGTGTATCATTTACGTTTCATTTAAAACAACACCATTATGAAAAAACTATCTTTCCTGCTGGGCTTACTGGCACTGACCATAAGCAGTTTTGCAGCAGATGTAAACGAAACTGTTCTGAAAGTATTCAGCAAAACCTACCCCGATGCGCAAAGCATCTCCTGGTCGGTACAAACCAACGGCTACCTTGTGTATTTCACTAAAAAAGACGTGAGTTACCGGGTTATGTACGACCAGGAAGGAAGTGTGACGCTATCATTTAAGTATTATGGAGAAGAGAATCTTTCGCCGCTGGTACTGAACCGGGTGAAGAAAAGTTATCCCGATTATAAGATACACAGCGTAATAGAAAAATCAAGCGACAGCAACGTTGAATACCATGTTATCCTGGAAGGAACCAAAAAGCTGATCACCCTTAAATCCGACCCTACCGGTAATCTGGAAGTGGTGAGCAAATACGACAGGGGAGAATAAGCCATCCTCTAACAATGATAACAGCCGGTTCAACTTTCGTTGCTCCGGCTGTTATATTATATATAACGTATTGTGCTCCTATTAAAAATCACCCTGATAGTCAGGATTTTTGTCGCTCACGGCCGCTGGGCCCCGTCCCTGTTATCCCGCCGGTGGCGGGACTGCTTTTTCTTCTGCTCCCGCTTTGCAGCGGGATGCTACGCATCATTTTGTCTGCCCTCGCCTTCGCTCGGCACCGAACAAAAAGAGGCCCGTCCGCCAAAGGCGGACTGATTAGAAATTTTTCATCCAACACCCTGAAGTAGCAGCTTTTATTTTATTAACCAAACAAATTTTGAATTATCCAATAGCACAAGACGTTATACATAGTCACTTCTTAGATACTACTTCAATAAACCCGCTCTTCTATACCAGCCAATAGTGTCTGCCAATCCCTTCTCCAGATCAAAATCAGGCTGGTAACCCAATTGCTCCAGTTCAGAACAGGCCGCAGCCCAGTTGCTGGCCCTGAATTCTTTTAACCGCTCCCTGTTCAGCAAAGGTACTTTACCACGCAGGTTACCCACCGCTTCCGACATCACTGCTGCCGTAACCGCAATCCAGCCGGGTACTGTAAGTGCAAACGTAGAAACCCCCAGCTGCTGTTTGATGATCCTGTTCATTTCAGCGGTAGAATAATTAGCCAGGTCCGATACCAGGAAATTCTGCTGTACCAGGGGCGATTCTGTTGCGAGAAAAATCGCTTTCACCAGATCCATCACATGCACAAAGCTGAGCAACTGTTCCCGGCTACCTACATATAGTTCGAGCTTTTGCTGCACGGTTTGCAATACAAACAGGAAATCCTTGTCCCTCGGGCCATACACCGCCGTGGGATTGATGATCAGGAATGGAAGATCTGTTTGTTTGTATAACAGATCTTCGGCTTCCCGTTTACTGCGGCCATAGGCTGTTATCGGGTTGGGCGTTGACAGAGCCGTAATAGGGTTTTTGCCTGTACCCGGCCCATACGAAGCCAGGCTACTCACAAAAACAAATTTCTCCTTCAACAGTTTTGCCTGCTGCAGAACGGTTACCAGTCTTTCGGTACTGGCTACATTCACTTCATAATATTCAGAGAGATGTAAAGACTTGGTAATCCCAGCCGCATGCACCACATAATCAAATGCACCATGGGTGTTGGCTGCATCGGTTAATATTTGGGTCATAGATGCTGTATCAGACATGTCCAGCTCCAGAAAATGAATAGCTGGATCAGTCAGGTATTTACGGCTGCTGGATGAACGGATGCCTGCAAATACGCGGTACCCTCTCCGGATGGCTTCTTCTACCAGGAAACTACCAATAAACCCACTGGCACCTGTGATCAGTATATTTTTTTGCATCCGGAAAATTCAGGGATTATAAATGTTTGATGAAAGCACGTCTTCTTTTATGCTGTTCCGCATCAAAATGCTCCCAGATAGATTGCACTTTGGTATTCAGCTCCAGTTCCGGATTGGTTTCTGCGTAACGGATGCCGTTCTTGATATAGGCTTTGTTGAGCTCATGCATCAGCAATGCATTTACCCCCTTACCCTGCAGGTCTTTGCGGATCGCTACCAGGTACAGATCGGCCAGATCATTTTTCTTCAACGCTTTGAGGATATGCACAAACCCGAAAGGCAGCAGGCTGCCCTTCGCTTTCTTCAATGCAGCAGATAAAGACGGCATGGTAACGCCAAAAGCCACCAGTTTACCTTCCTTATCAAGAATCAGCGGCACAAAATCCGGACGGATAAAAGAGAAATACTGTTTGGTATAATACCGGATCTGTTTTTCGGTAAGCGGTACCACCCCATACAACTCAGCATAGGCTTCGTTGATCAGTTCAAAAATAGCTGGGGCGTATGGCAGGATCTCTTTGGCACTTTTGGCTTTCAATACCTGTAATCCCAGGCGCCGCTCTACCACCCCGGCCATCTTCTCCATTTTATCCGATATGGTTTCGGGTACTTTTACCAGGTACTCTATCCAATCCGCATCTTTGGTATAACCCAGCTGCTCCATGAAAACCGGATAATACGGATGGTTATAAATGGTAGCCAATGTACCCAGACGGTCAAACCCTTCTACCAGCATCCCTTCATGGTCCAGGTCGGTGAAACCCATCGGGCCATGCACCGCTTTCATATCTTTTTCCTTAGCCCATTTTTCAACCTCACCTATCAATGCTGCAGCAATAGCAGGATCTTCTTCAAAATCGATCCAGCCAAAACGCATATAGCGGTTCTTCCATTTCTCTATATAAGCATGGTTAATGATACCTGCAATCCTGCCTACAATTTTTCCATCCTTGTATGCCAGCCAGTAACGGGCTTCGCAGTAATCAAAAGCCGGGTTCTTGTCCTTGCGCAGTGTTGCCTTCTCATCAAAATGCAGCGGCGGTACAAAAAAAGGATTGCCTTTGTACAAACGTAGAGGGAATGCAATAAAATCGTTTAACTCTTTTTTAGTAGCTACCTCTTTTACAGTGATTTGCATGAATGTGTTTTAAGCATGATAAAGGGTAAAAATCCCGGCTTCATACTCCACACATCAGGAATGTTTCATTTCAAGTACGTGGAGTTCATTGGCTACTTTCTCGATTTTTTCAAGGGCCTCATCCAGCTGACTGCGGGTATGGGTTGCCATGATCGACAAACGTATCAGTGATGCATCACTTTTTACGGCCGGAGATACCACCGGATTTACAAATATACCTTCTTCGTACAAACGCTGGTTAAAGCGGAAGGTAAGTTCATTATCACGGATATAAACAGGGATGATGGGTGTTTTAGAGGTATTGATATCAAAGCCCAGGTCCTGGAGGGCAGAAGCCATGTAGTTGGTATTGTCCCAGAGCGCTTCCTGCCTTTCCGGTTCTGCCTTGATGATATCAAGGGCTGCCATGGCGGCGGCTACGGCAGAAGGCGGTACACTGGCACTGAAGATCATCGGTCTTGCGTGGTGCTTGAGGTAATTGATCGCTTCTTTGGTAGTAGCGATAAAACCACCCACCGATGCCAGCGATTTACTGAAAGTTCCCATGATCATATCCACATCACTGGTTAAACCAAAATGATTGGCAGTACCTCTTCCCCTGTCGCCGATCACACCAATGGCGTGTGCATCATCTACCATCACCATGGCTTCGTACTGGTTGGCCAGGCGGGTAATTTCGGGCAGGTTACAGATATCTCCTTCCATACTGAAAATACCATCTACCACAATCAGTTTTATTTTCTCAGACTGGATACTTTGCAGTACCCTTTCCAGATCGTTCATATCGTTGTGCGCAAATTTCAGCACACGCGAAAAAGACAAACGGCTGCCTTCAATAATTGAAGCATGATCCAGTTCATCCATGATGATTACACCCGTTCTGCCGGTAAAAGTAGCCACCGCACCCAGATTGGCCTGGAAACCGGTGGTAAACATCAAAGCCGCTTCCTTGCCTACAAAATCAGCCAGTTTTTCTTCCAGTTCTATATGCAGATTAGAGGTTCCGTTCAGAAAACGGGAACCTGAACAACAGCTACCATAAATATCAATCGCTTTTTTAGCCGCTTCTGTTACTTTGGGATGATTGGTTAAACCCATATAACTATTCGAACCAAACATCAAGATCCTTCTTCCGTCAATCACCACTTCTGTATCGTGATTCTCCTCAATAGGTCTGAAATAAGGGTACATTCCCGCTTTTTTCAACTCAGTGGGTATGGTAAAACCCTGTAACTTTTCCTGTAAACTTTGTTGTATCATAGTTCAGTGTCTGGGGGTGTTAGTTTATCCGGTGATCTCATCAGGATCCTACGGATTCCGGTTTATTATGCTGGCCTGTGCTGACTCGGCTGGCCTGTTTTTAGTACCTGCATTTTCAAAAGACTGATGTAAAATGTACATCGCCAGATCGTACAGGATTGCAATATAAAGAGAAAACGTTGTAACACCTTAGCCGAAAGCCATCGGGAATAAATCAGTGATGGCCGGAATCGCCTCCGGAAGCCAGCTGCATTTCTCTCCATAAATCGAAATTTATGGCGCAAATATAATAATAAAGGATAGTTTTGCCCTTATTTATTTACCAGGAACTGCCATTTAGGCACCCGCTAATGGTTTTTCATGATCCAGCTTACCAAAATCTTCCATTTCGAGATGGCCCATGCCATTCATGGGTATGAGGGTCCCTGCAAACATGTACATGGTCATTCTTATGAATTACACCTGGCCATTACAGGTGCCCATACCGGTACCGAATACATACCAGCACCTGGATTTGAAGTGGATTTTAAGGATATCAAACAGTTGGTAGTGTCGGAAGTGATCAACCAGCTGGATCACAAACTGGTTTTATCCCATGATTTTCTGGCAGTGCATCCTTCCTTTGCGGGCCAGGAGAACCTGGTTAGCTGGGAAGTAGAGCCATCGGCTGAAAACCTGTTGATTTTTATCGCCAAAAAACTCAAAAACAGGGTACCCGTCCACAGCTGTTTATCGTATATGAAATTGTACGAGACCAATAATTCTTATGCAGAATGGTTCAATCCTGATCACTTTAAACACAGTTCCAGCCTGTAAAAAGATGGCCAACATATAATCCTATGTTTACAAAAGCAACAGAATACGCCTTAAGAGCCACTATCTACATCGCACAGAAAGGTTCCGAAGTAGCTAAACTGGGCATTGATGAGATCGCAGTTGCTATCGATTCGCCCCGTTCATTTACGGCAAAAATTCTGCAGTTACTGAGCAGAGATAACCATATCATCAGTTCGGTGCGCGGACCCAACGGTGGATTTTACCTAACCGAAAAAGCAAAAAGCCTGCCCATCAGTTGCATCATACAGGCCATGGGTGAAGAAGAAATGCTGGAGAAATGCGTACTCGGACTGAAACAATGTTCCGAAACGCAGCCCTGTCCCATGCACCTGCAGTTCAAACCTATCCGCAAACAGCTCAAAGACATGTTCAGCAATAAAACGATCCGCGAGTTTGCGGCTGAGATAAAAGACGGGGTGATCTTTATTTGCAACAGGTAAGACTATAGGATAGCGAGTGACGGTTTTCCCGATAAGTTGGAGTTCAACATATCAGATAGACGAAAAAGATCTACATCGGGCTGTATTAACCAACAAGATAAGCCAACCCCTCATTTACGGTTTCACAAAGGTCGCTGATTTTTTTACGCTGACACATTGTTTTAAATCCGTCACGGATCACTTTATAGTCATTGTGTATCGGACAGGGATGGGTGGCCGAACATTGGCTCAATCCCAGACCACACTGGTCAAACACTTCTTTTCCATCTATGGCATCAATAATATTGATCACAGGCTGGTTCTTTTGCTTCGCCGTTATATAAAAGCCGCCGGTAGGTCCTTTGGCACTATTGATCACTTTTTCTTTTACCAGCACCTGCAGCATTTTTCCAACGGTATGTTCACTGGCCTCAATGTACGAGGCAATCTCTTTGATGCTGCTCTTTTCATCCCGTTCAAAACGGGATGCGAGATAGATAACCGCTTTAATGGCTGTTTTGCAGGTAAGACTCAGCATTTATTTTTCATTTAAAAATTCTTTTCCTTCCGGTGAGATCATGGCATGGCTCCAGGGCGGATCAAAGGTTAATTCGCAGGTTACCTCATAACCGGGAAAAGCCAGTTTCAGGCGTTCTTTCACAGCGCCAGTGATTGAATCGCCCATGGGACAAAATTGTGTGGTTAATGTCATGCTACAATAGAGCTTACCGGCATGCTCATCAAAATCGAGTTGATAGATGAGGCCCAAATCCACTACATTCAAACCGATCTCCGGGTCCACCACATCTTGCAAGGTTGCCAGCGCAACCGTGCTTTTCAGTGTATTATTGGTGATCACATTCATACAATAGTGGCTTTATGTAACAGTAATTTCATCACGTTCCAGTTATATAAAACGGCTGTGATGAGCAGCAATACGGATCCGGTTTGTAAAATCCCTACCTGCTGCAAAAATAGGCCGACCGTAAATACAACAAACCCGGCAACATAAGACATACCCATCCAGTTAAACACCGTCTGTGTAAAAAGATCCTTCGGGTTAGGTGTTTTCCCTTTGCCGGCCAGATCATGGTACACCCTGTTCCAGACAATAAAAGGCAGGGTTTTAAAGGTCATGCCCAGTATAATGGCCGTTATCCAACCGAAAAATACAATAAACCCGTACGCGATCACCAGCCGGCTGTTAACAGCAGGAGAAAGCATCAACCATATAACAATCAGTATCAGCAACAGGATAGGTAATAGAATTAACAGAACGGATAACAAAGAGAGCTGCATGGGCTCATCCACTTTTTTCCGGATCCGTTCCTGGTAAGCCCTGAAACAGAAATGAGCAAACAGTACAATAGCCGCAGCAATGGCCAGTAATGGCCACACAAATAGCCACCGGCTGTTTGTGTACAGAAAAAGAAAAACAAAAGCCAGTAAGCCCGTATTGATCAGCATAAAGATCCGCCACAATGTTTTGGCATGTGTGTATTTGGAGATCAGGAACATGGGTATCAGGCGTGAGCCTACTCCCGTTACCAGCAGCAGGAACCAGCCCACGATGCCCATATGCGCATGCAACGAGAGATAACTCAGTGAACCGGCCGGTAAAAGAGGTTGAGAAAAATTACATAACAATAACAAGCCAACCACCGCTGTGGCCAATAACCAGAGACTGGCCGTAAAGACTGATAAAGCATGTATGTTTTCTTTTTTGCTCTGCACCATACTGGTGCCGAGGTTGATCAGAAAGGAAATGATAGCGCCTATCAGCAACAATGCCCCTGTTTGTATGAGCCAGCCTACATCAAACACATAAAAACCATATACCAGTAAGGGAATGCCGGTAGCCGCTAACAGAAAAGAAACATAGGCCAGCCAGTTACTGTACAAAGGACCTTCTATCAGAACGGGTACCAGTTGGTGGCTCGCTCCCAATATAATCATGGTACCCCAGCCCAGTGCCATGGTATGCGTGATGGCTAATGTATGGGGATGAAAATAATGACCCTGCAAATCTCCTGTTGACAGAAACAGCAATACGGTAGCTACCAGAAAAGCGATGGCTGCATAAAAATAAAACGGTAACACCACCCGGTAAGAAGTGGTAGTGGCAGTTCCGCTATTGTTATGGTTGGCAAACATGTCAGTCTTTGTATATAAGGAGGTGAACCTCTGTTTCACTGATCTCTTTTACCCGGTAGCTGAGGTTTCTTTCCTGGAGTTCGGGTAGTAAAAATACAGGAATGCGTTTGTGATAAACAAACAGCGCTTTTTCTACCGGCAGGGTTTCCAATGCTTCCAGAATAGTATGCATGGGTAATGGCATTTGAAGTTGCCGTACATCAACCGTAACCAGTTTGCCGGAAAAGCGTTGCAGGATCTCATTCCATCCGGCGCTGGTGGATGGTTTTACTGTTTCTGCAACAAATGCTTGTTGTGTTGCTTTATAAAAATAAGTATTCACCAGTTCGGCATTCACAATTTCAGTAAATGATTCAAATCCTTTCTTGCCGAGTAAATTTTTCAAGGGAGTAGGATCAAAACTGTTAACCAGTTTTAATACCTGCTGCTCTTTCAGCCCACTCACTTTGTCGATGATGATAGTCAATGGGTCCTTTCCACTCTCTAACACCGGCCGCACATCCAGTTCTACCAGACGGGAGGTTTCCAGGTTTTTTAGAAAGTCAGGAATTTCAGTTTCAGGTGCTGCCTCAGCAGCTGTTAACCGGTCTATTGTGAACCCCAGTGGCGCCAATTGTGTGAAAAAGTCCTCTACTGTACAACCACCCAAACCGGATGCCATTGCTATACTCGTTCGGCCAGCCATCACTTTACGCAGAACCGGATTCCGCAGTTTGGTGAATCTGGGTGAAAGTGCAATGATTGCTTCCAGTGCACCTGGATGGGCTTTAATCAGTGCGGCTATTTTGGTATTGGCGTTTATCTGCATATCAGGCAAAGTATTGATCAAAGAGATGAATCTGTGTTTCTATTTCGCGCAGCAGTACAGCCGCATTTTCACCGGAAGCTTTTTTGAATGCATTCACTTTTTGTACCAATGGCAGCAACCATTGATGAAGTGCATCATGTTCAGGACCTTTCATACTACATTCAGCAACCATCTTATCAAGTCCTTTCTGCAAGGCTGCAGCGGTCAGACTGTAATCAACAGGATTTTGCTTTACAGCATCTGCTACAGCCGTCTTTAGCAAAGTAACATTAGCCAGTGTTTTGGCATCTGCCTTCCATTTAACACCTTTATTTAATGACAAACCGGTTACAGCAGTTGCTGGTAAATTCTGTGTGCTATCTATTATAGAAGCCGTACCGGAAGAAACAGTATTTTCGCCGGTATTACAGGCCAGTAAGAGGCTTAGTACCAACAGGAACGGGATTCGTTTCATTGTCATTATTTTTAATTTTGCGTGCGGGTTTGATGATGAGTCGTAAAGACTGATCATACGTTATATATTGCCAGACCCAATTGATCAGTATGAACAAACGGTTTTTGATCCCGATGATAGACATAAGATGCACCAGCATCCATACCAACCAGGCAATAAAACCTTTGAGTTTGATTTTTCCGATTTCCACCAGTGCCAGGTTTCTTCCTACCGTTGCCATACTTCCCTGATCCTGATAGTTAAAAGGGATTATCGTTTTCCCTGTTACTAGATGTTCCAGGTTCTTAGCCAATAGTGCCGCCTGCTGAATGGCTACCGGTGCCACCTGCGGATGGCCCCTGGGTAAATCATCCAGTTGCATCAGGGCTATATCACCCAATGCATATACATCCGTTAATCCATTTACCTGGTTGAAACTATTCACCAACAGTCTGTCATTGGCTGTTACAGCTTCCTTAGGTATACCTGGTATCGGTTTTCCTTTTACACCAGCGGCCCAGATCAGGCAACGACTATGGATGGTGTTACCATTACTCAACGATACCGTTTCTCCATCATAATCCGTTACCGATACGTTTGCCTGCACTTCTACACCCAGGCCTGTAAGATATTCCAGAACCGTATTGCCAGAAACCACACTCATCCCGTTTAATAAGCGGGGTGCCGCTTCCAGCAGGTAGATATGCATATTCCGGAAATTGAGTTCGGGATAATCTTTCGGAAGAATTTTCCATTTCATTTCAGCAATAGCACCTGCCAGTTCAACACCTGTAGGACCTCCTCCCACGATCACTACGTTTAACAATGCCAGCCGCTCTTCCATTACTACAGCACTGAGTGCCTGTTCGTAGTTTTGCAATAATGTGTTCCGTAACAGCAAAGCTTCCGAAACCGATTTCATGGAGTAGGCATGCAATTCCAGGCGTTCATTATTGAAGTAATTTGTAACGGCTCCCTGCGCCATTACCAGGTAATCATAGACAATGTCACCTACTCCCGTATGTACCGTTTTGGTTTCAGCAGAAACCGATAATACATCCGTAACCCTGATGACGATATGTTGCTTTCGTTGAAATATTTTCCGGAGAGGGAAGCTGATACTGCTGGGCTCCAATCCACAACTGGCTACCTGGTACAAAAGCGGCTGAAACTGATGATAATTGTTTTTATCCAGCAATACCACCTGGAAGTTTTTTCCGGAAAGTTTTTTGGCCAATGTTAACCCGGCAAAACCTGCCCCTACGATCACTACTCTTTTCTGCCTGCTATTTGCCTGAGGGATAGCCATTGTTATCAGTTTTAGATCCAGAACACATCATCCCATTTCTCATCTATCTCTTTACTATCGTTACCGATTCTTTTTTCGATAAGGGCCAGTTCATCGGTTCCGATCACTGACTGGAGATGATTAAACAACTCCCGCTCTTCAAAACGGATATGTTTCTCCAACCTGTCTGCCAGTTGCGTAAGCAAACCGGCATCTTCCGTATGTTTCCGGATATCTTTGATCAATTGATAGATGACAGCATGATCCTCTTCGGCCTGTATGCGCAACAGATCATCGGCCCGCAGGCGGGAGAAAAGCAATTTTTCTTCATCTTCAAAATGTTTCAGCAGGTCTTCTGAAAAAAAATACAAAACATATTTGCCGATTCTACCGGCTTCGATTGATTTTGTCAATCCCTGCCTGATTTTCCATACCAGCAACAATCCAAAATGATGGTCTTTGGAAAAGGAAACCATTGCGGGATGACGTTTGATAGGTGTTGTGTCTTTCATCAGTTTAACTGTTTTTCAAGGTCAAGTGCTTTCGGAAAAAGGATATTGTTTTCGAGGTGAATATGCAGGTGCAGGTCTTCTTCAAACTCGTCCAGCATTCTGTAAAGTAAGCTATAACTGGCACAGGCATCTTCCGGCAGGACATAATTATTGGATAATCTACGAATCTCTTCCAGGTTCTCTCCCACCACTTCATGTTCCATCTCCATCATATTGATCGGATTCTGCACCGACCCCAGATGGGCCGCCTGCAATAACTGCGACCTGTTTTTGGCTACAACCAGTTCCTTTACATAAGGGAATAATACTTTTTCTTCTTTTACCAGGTGTGCAGACAATTCTGCATAAATCTCTTCCACCAGCTCATGTATCCGAACCAGCTCGGGATGTTGTTTGCCATGCACTTTCATCACTTTCTCGGCATATGCCCTGATATCGGGTAAGGTTTTACGTACATAGGTATGGTGTGTATTCACAATATAATCCGAGAGAAAATCAAGACTCCAGTCACCATAAGGAACCGGGCGCGAAGAAGGAAGGGTATCTGCCTGCTGCAATTCTTTTTCTACTTTGGTTACATCCAGGCCTTTTTCTGCACAGGCTTCTTTCACCGTCTTTTTTCCACCACAGCAGAAATCCAGTCCATATTTTTTAAATACCTGCGCCTTACGAAGGTCTTTGGCAGCGATCTGTCCGAGTGTTTCATCCTGCTCGCCCGACTGTTTTTTGGATATTCTCACTTTCCACCATTCAGGCCCTTCTTCCAGGTACTCCCAGGTAAAAATATTCCCCCGCTCTCCCAGCAACTGGTAGTATAGAGGCTTGGGGTCATGGTCATTGTGCAGGGTCAGACTTTCGCCTTCTTCCAGTGCATCAAAGCGTACAAAAATGGTAGGATGTTTTTGTTTGGGTTCGAGTAAGGTAACATTCAGAATGTTCTCTGTTATGGTGGTTGGCATAAAGATGATTTTAAAAGTGATTTGATCCTGCAAAGATATAGGGCGATTCTAATAAAAGTAATTAAATACTTTTATTTATATTAAATTTACGCTTCCGTGACAAAGTTTTCTGTTTACCAGCTGTATATCATACACTTAGCACTATTGCAGATTTGTCTATCCGATACATGAACAATTCTATTTACTGATGCTTGTCATTTTTTCCCTTTTCAGAACCAAGTAATTTCGAAGAAAGACCCATTATGAAAAGTCTCGAAAATAAAGTAGCCATCATAACCGGTGCAGGAGCTGGTTTGGGTAAAGCCATTGCGATCCTGTTTGCACAGGCAGGTGCAAAAGTTGTTGCTGCTGATATCAATGAAAAAACACTGGGAGAACTCAGTACTGCTTTAACCGCACAGCAGGCAACCTATACTACTGTGGTAACCGATATGGCCAAAGCCGGGGATGTTGAAACGATGGTTCAGACGGCTGTTTCTACCTACGGCTCCGTAGATATCCTCGTAAACAATGCCGGTGTGATGGATAATTTTGATCTCACAGCCGATGTAACGGATCAGGTTTGGGATCGGGTGATGCGCATCAACCTCGATGGCCCGTTCAAAGCCATGCGGTCAGTACTACAGTTCATGCTCGCCAAAAAATCAGGAGTGATTATTAATATTGCTTCGATAGGTGGTTTGCAGGGAGCCAGAGCGGGTGCCGCCTACACTACCAGTAAACATGCCCTGATCGGATTAACCAAAAACACAGGGTATGTGTATGCGAAATCAGGGATCCGTTGTAATGCCATTGCACCCGGTGCCATGAACACCAGCATTGGTGCTACCATTGATATGAGTCATCTTTCGCCATTGGTAACAGAGCGGATTTTGCCCGGTATGGCGCTGAATCCCAGAGCCGCTGATCCGTTGGAAGTAGCGAAGACCGCTTTGTTTCTTGCATCGGATGAGGCCAGTTTCATTAATGGAGCTGTACTAGTGGCTGATGGTGGATGGACCGCCTACTGATAACAGTATGCCCCACCCCCTACACTAATACAGAATTGCAGAAACTGAATTATATTGCTGCAGAGAATAGTATCCGGCTTCGTGTATCGTATAAACCCATCCATTGTATGAGCAGGTTATACCGATCTTTTTTATTCACAGGACTGTTATTAACAACAGGAACCTTTGTATGGTCACAGGGTATTGAATATCCTACACCGCCACATAACCCCAAACAATTATTTTACCTGCAACGTCCGCCCAATACCAATACGATTATTTATGAACTGAATATGGAAAATGGAGTACTTGATAAAAAACAACCGATTCATGCTTACTGGATCAGTTATGCCAAAAAAGGGCAGACAGAAGAGCTAACGGATATACAGCGGAAATATGCGTATGGGATCAAAACAACAGCACTGGATGATAACAGTTATGAATGCCACCTGGCTGCTTACAGGAAATTGAAATTATATCTGAAAGAAGGAGAAGACAAACAATATCATGTATATACCACAGTGAATGATAAACAGATCATTATTAACCGTATTTTTATTGCTGTTAACGGAGGATCCTTGTTCAAACCACATATAGACTATGTGCAACTGAATGGGATTGATGCCGCTACCGGTGCTGCTACAGAAGAACGGATCAAACTATGACATTTCAGCTGATCCCCGTCTAGAATATACTACATAAAAAACGCCGGTCTGTTAAACCGGCGTTTTTACGATTATAGGTTATTCTTAATAACCCTGGTTCTGAACCAGGTTCTTGTTTACATCAACTTCTCTTCTTGGAATAGGAAGAATCAACTTAGGATCATTCCAGGCAAGTGTGCCAACAGGTGTCTGCAGTCTTTTGGCCTCGATCAGTTTTTGTCCTTCAAAAGCCAGCTCCAGTGCTCTTTCTTTGGTGATATCAGCCAGTGTTGCTACGAGGAGCGAAGGAAGTCCAGCTCTGTTACGGATCCTGTTCAGATCTGCCAAAGGCGTGGCACCAACGATTGTTCCCAGTCGCTGGTTGGCTTCTGCACGGGTCAGGTACATTTCGGCCAGCCTGATAACGGCTACGTCTCCAAAACGATCCAGGTGTTTTTGTGTATAATAGTTACCGCCATTCAATACAAAAAAGCCTTTACGTACATCTCCGTTTTCATACTGAGCAATATGAGCAGCTTTGATCTTACAATCACTTCTTCCGGCTGTACCGGGAATAGTACCGATGGTTCTTCCGAAATAAGTATTCTGCGAGTTGGTACCATCCTGAGAAGTTACTTTCATAGAAAATAAATATTCAGCAGGTGTAGCGCCTCCGTTATTGATGAAAGTGAACCATAATTTGGTAAAATCAGGATTCAGGGTTTTACCACTGCTCGCAATTACCCGGTCAGCTGCATCTCTTGCTGCAGCATAATCCTTCAGCATCAGGTACACGCGGGAAAGCTGAGCCGCAGCGGCCCATTTGGTTGCATAGTTACCGTTGGTGGTTGGCAATAAAGATTCCGCTTTCACCAGATCAGCGATCACTTTATCATATACGGCTTTCACCGTAGCCCTGGCCGGATAATCTGCATCCGTTACGTTACCGGTTGGTGTAAGAATCAAAGGCACGCCGGGATTGGCACTGTAATCACCATCTCCCACCGCTTTTGCATATAACTTAACCAACTCAAAAAACATAGAAGCGCGTAAGAAAAGCGCTTGCCCCTCTACAGAGTTCTTCTTGGCTGTGGAAGAAGTTACTTTGTCTACCGCTGATAATACATTGTTACAACGGTTAATGGTATTATAAGCTGCAATCCAGGTATCGCGGGCAAATGAATTGTCGGCAGTCATCTGGGTTTGATACGCATCCGATAAACCTGCAAAGGTTCCGGTAAAGTTGATATCTGCCGAGTTACCGATCAGATCATTCAGTACCAGGATATCACCGCCATAGGCAGCTGCACTCTGTATACCATCATAACAACCTACCAGTGTAACCTGTACATCGCTTTCATTTAATAAAGCTTTGTCATCTGCAATACTCTGGTAAGGAGAAATATCCAGTTTCTTTTCGCAACCTGCCAGTGTAATAATACTCATCAGCAGAAATGCCTTATAGTAATTACTTATGTTATGGATTAATATTTTCATAATAGTTATTATTGATTAATTAAAAACTTACGTTCACACCCACCAGGAAAGTTCTTGGTTGTGGTGGCGTATAAAAGTCGTTTCCTTTCGCAATGTTTGAGTCAAATGAATCGGCATTAACCTCAGGATCCCAGTAAGGATACTTGGTAATGGTTAAGAGGTTCTGTCCGGAAACATAGATACGCATCCGCTCGATCTTAAACTTGCTCAGTTGTTTGGAACCGAAAGTATAACCAATAGAGGCGCTTCTTAAACGGATATAAGATCCATCCACAATATAACGGCTGCTGGCCTGTGATCCATTCACCCTGTACAAACGTACCTGCGGGATATTGGTTACATCACCTGGTTTCTGCCATCTTCCCAGCTGGTCTGCGGTATTATTATCTTCATACAGCATGCTGGCAGAAGAGTAACGTCCCATACCATAAATATTGTTCTGGTTACCGGAAACACCATTAAAGAATACACTTGCATCAAATCCTTTATAAGAGAATGTATTGGTGAAGCCAAAAATGTATTTTGGATTGGGATCACCTGCTACGATTCTCTGTGCAAGGTTGTAGTTGCTGGTGGTAGCCCTGTCGAGACTGCCATCTGCTTTTTTGGTATTCAGGTAGAACAATGCATTACCATTGGCAGGATCTACGCCGGCAAACTCAGGCGTGAAGAAAACACCCACACCATATCCTTCCTGTACGCGGTTCATGCTGCTCACACCTCCTTCAATGATCTGACCCTGGATATCTTTTACCTTACCGATATTGCGGGCAATGTTAAAAGTGGTGCTCCATTTGAAGGCACCTACCAGGTTTTGTGTGTTAAGTACCAATTCAAAACCTTTGTTCTCCAGTTTACCTACGTTTCTAACCATGCTGGTAAAACCAGTGGTAGCCGGGATATTTACGTTCAGCAACAAACCATCCGTTTGTTTATTGTAATAATCGATTTCACCGGTAATACGGTTTTTCAGGAATCCGAAATCAAGACCGATATCGAACTGTTTAGTGGTTTCCCATTTCAGGTTATCATTTCTCAACTGAGAAGGACGCTGACCGGCAGCACCGGCATAACCTGCATCACCCGAGAATAAACCCAGTTGCGGGAAGTTTCCGATCTCAGCATTACCAACCACTCCATAACTGGCGCGCAGTTTCAGGAAACTAACGGCTTTGCTGTTCTCGAGGAATCTTTCGTTGGTCAGGATCCATCCGGCAGAAGCTGCTGGGAAGAAACCTGATCTGGAGTTTTTACCGAAGCGGGAAGACTGGTCGATACGGCTGCTTAAAGCCAGAATGTATTTTTCGTTGTAGGTATAATTTGCTCTTACAAAATAAGAGAGGAACCTGAAATCTGACTGAGAAGTACTACCGTCTGATTTGGTAGCGGCACTCGCAATTTTCTGGTAAGAGTTGGAGGGGAAGGAAGTACCCTCGATATAGTTATACTTAGCCTGCGATTGCTGGTATTGCATACCCAGCGTGGCAGAAATATTATGTTTCTGCTTGATCACTGTGTTATAACTGAAATATGACTGTGTATTGTAGTTGGTTACAAATGCACCCCTGTTACTACCCAAACCGGAGGAAGCACGTGATTGGTTACGCACGGTTTGCGACTGGAAATAACCTTCTTCATTCTGACTCAGGTAATCTACACCAAATTCAGTCTGGAAGTTCAGGCCTTTCATCAGGTTGGCTTTCAGGTAAGCGTTACCGAAAGTTCTGTACACATCCTGCGCATAAGAAGCATAGTTTACTGTAATAACAGGATTGTAGTAAATCGGAATATTCACATCTCCGGGAGGTGTACCTGCAGGCAGACCTGTATTAGGATCTGTAAAAGGAGTCATCGGCATTAATGCGATCGCCTGTAAAGGATTGGAGAAGGCATTATCATCCGGCAGACGCTGGTTAAAGGTTCTGGATAAACTCAGCGAAACACCCAGATCTAACCAGTCATTCGCTTTCTGGTCAATGTTCAGACGGCCAGTGGTTCTTGAGATCTTATTACCGATCATGGTACCTGTCTGATCTAACTGCTGGAAGGAAGAGAAGAATTTTGTTCTCTCTGATCCGCCTTTGATCTGCAGATCGGCCTGTCTGTAAGGTCCTTTCTGAAATACCTGGTCCTGCCAGTCGTATGTTTTGGTAGGATCTTTACTCCAGCCACCATAGCTGTAGTAATCCATTACGTCATTTTTAACATAAGTGGTCCAGCTACTTGGGTCATTTAAGGGAGTACCATCTAAATCATCACGGTATTTAGCGCCTTCGAGAATCAGCGTAGCATATTCCTGTGAGTTCAGCATTTTAATACGCTTAGAAGCTTCTGAAGAACCAGTCTGGTAGTTAAATGTTACAGAAGTTTTTCCGGCTTTACCTCTTTTGGTAGTAATCAGTACCACCCCATTGGCTGCTCTGGAACCGAAGATGGCACCGGCAGAAGCATCTTTCAATACTTCGATCGACTCAATATCATTCGGGTTCAGATCGGTTAAGGGGTTAGTAGCACCACCATAAGAACTCTGGCTGTTAGCAGTCATTGGAATACCATCCAATACATATAAAGGCTGGCTGTTGGCACTGATAGAAGAGTTACCTCTCACACGTACTGTTACTGCCTGACCTAGTTTTCCGGATTGGCTGTTTACAAACACACCGGCTGCTTTACCCTGCAACGCAGCATCTACACTGGGTGTGGGCAGGTACTCAATATCCTTACCTCTCACGCGGGCAATGTTACCGGTCAATTCTCTCTTGATCTGAGAACCACCAAAACCGGTAACAATTACTTCTGTCAGGTTGGAAACCGCATTGGTAAGCGATACATCCAGGTTACCTGCTCTTACAGCAGCTTCAAAATCGGTGTAGCCTACAAATGAAAAAATCAGTGTTCTAACGCTTGTGGCCAGCTTAATGCTGTACTTACCATCTGCATCCGAAACGGATGCAACAGCAGTGCCTTTCCCTTTTACGGTTACGCCTGCCAACGGAATGCCGGTTGCGGCATCGGTAATTTTACCCGATACGGTTGTTTGTGAATAGCCCACAACAACAATGGCGCACATACATAGTACTGCCAGTAGTTTTTTTCTCATAGCTAGTGTTTTGGTTACTATAACCTTATGGTTATTGATTGTATCTAAATTAGGAAAAAAGCCATACTGTTATCATTTTGTTAAGCGTTTCTTTAATTTTTTCTTAATAATATTCAATAACTGTGCTAATCAGCGAATAATTATATATATTATAATTACATTATACATATTTGCCTGTGAAATGAAAGATCTTGATGATCTACTTATCGGATCTATTTCCAGATCCCCGAAACTGCCCTATCTCACCGGGAAATACCAATCGCTCTCCGCCACAGCACTGCAGGACTGTTACACTGAGCCATAGCTCACTGAAATAGAGCAACAGCTCACTCAAAGTGAAAAACAGCTCACTGAAACAGCGCTATTTCTTCCTTAAACAGAACTATGGCCTCGTATAAACCAGCTGCAGGCCACTTTGCCTGGGCTGGAGTGATGTTTAGATGAAACAAAAGGCCCCTCAGTCAGGATAACAGCGATAAGCGTAACTACTGCGCTTTGGCGGTAAATAGGCTCGCAGAGGCGCGAAGGCGCGGTTGGGTTGGTGGGTGGCAGGTGTTTGGGGGTAACGTTAGAGAGTGGTAATACTAAGCGAAGAGTCCCCTTTCGGGAGATTCTTGGGAGAAGGAAAAAAGGAAGTCACAGGTTCCGGCAGAATAATAGCAACAGCTCTTATAACTGCGCCTTTGCGCCTTGGCATGAAAATTTACTCGCAGAGGCGCGGTTAGGTTTGTGGGGGGCAGGTGTTTGGGGTTAACGTGCGAGAGTGGTAATACTAAGCGAAGAGCCCCCGTTTGGGAGACTCTTCGGAGAAGGAAAACATCTTATTCTTACTTAAAAATCTATCAAAAAAGGCTGTGAATAAGATTTTCAAGAGAGAGTTCATAAAATCAACCTGTAATTAATTCTTGAATTTCTTTAGACACTTTCTCATTAATCATTTTTGGGGTGAACTTCCATTCATAGATGTCAATTGCAACTATTGCCATACATATTAGTATAATCTCTCTAATCAAGAATAAAAGCGGAAATACTATAGCCAAAATCAATAGAATCACTATTAAATCGTATGAGTGTGGCAGAACTCTCGCAAAATGGTAACCTCTCGAATGTAAATAAGACAATACAAATGAAAAAACAAAAAGACCTGTTGAAGTAAGGCAGAACTTAGCAAACATGTTAGAAGTTTGTTTTGTAACCTCTAACAGTTTATACATTGATCCAGAGAATAGAGACGTTACTTTATATTTCTGCAAACAACTTGAAAAACTAGTCGATGCAGCCTATGAACTTAATCAGCATAGATGAACCATATAAACCGATATTAATAATAACTACGATTTTTTAAATCTGTCAATCCATCTTTTATTTTCATAAAGAGTTGATCTATTAATCTTACTGCTTGGGTCACCTCGAAGGTCTTTTAAATAACTTTTAATTGTCTTGTATATCGGTTCTGGCATTTGTTGGCTTATTGTTATTTTTGTAATAATATCTAGAGGGATATCAATCTCAAAAAAAGTATCGTTATTGTCATTTTCAACAATTATACGATACTCTTCCTCGCAGCGATAAGGCCATCTTTTAGTAAATGGAATTTCATCTACACTCATTACTAAGGCTTTATCTTCAATTTCCGATAGCCTCTTGTAAGTAACCTTATTGTGTTTTAAGTTCGGAACTTGATCTATTATTTTAATAAGTTTTTGCGCATCAAACTCAATAACGCATCCACTTGTTCCATTGGAAAATGTTTTCCAATGATGCACTGTTTCATCACCATAAGACAGGCAAACAGCAAATAAATTTTTAATTTTCTTGCGTTTTTTATATTCCAAAATTATTTCAGAATCATTTTTATCGTCCCATAGTTTGGGATCCAATAAGGTCAGCTTCTTTCTTTGCAATAAATCTAGCAAAACAGGCAACGTTGTAAATCTATTTAGCTTCTTCAAGTTCGGTGATTTCATTATTCATTATCTAAGTAATAACTTTTGAAAAAAGTATAGTTCATGATTTAACAGGAAATTCAGGAGCATCTCATATAATTTAATTAAATGATTCTATGCAATAAGTAATTTTTTATTTAAGCTTAGTTGTGATGGATTTAAGCAATGTATCGTCTATTTCTGATTCCGCTGAAATATTCTGTAGAAGTACTTTTACATATTTTTGTCTCTTCAGTTCGTTGAATGATTTATACCTCTTATAACTCATTTCAGTATTTTTAAAATGTTTTGCAATTGTTTCTAGAAAAAAACGTTCGACGTCTAAGTTTAATAGCACATAATTATCTACTTCACCAACAAAGTCTTGAGTTGCTTTTATTAATGAAGCAGTTTCCTTAAAAGTAAAGTCTCCTCCACTTTCCCAAGTGCTTTTAAGCTGAGTTATTTCAAGTCCGGAAAATCTAGCCTTTACATTTTCATTACTAGCAATAAGACAATTCATGCTGGATTCTCTAATTTCATTGTCGATGTCATAGTGAAATGTATAGTTTCTCCAAGTAATCAATACTTCCATTAGCCCTATTAAAATAGGATCAACTTTAATCTCGTCTGCTATTAATATCGTTTTCTGATAAATTGATTGGCCTGCTTTCGAAAACAAACTGGTAAAAGTTTCAGATTCCAATAGTTTCGGCTTTCGGTTCAGTTCTGTTAAATACATTTCTAACGATTCAACAGCCCAACCCAAAAAGGATTTCAACAAAAATACCCTTGTTCTATCTGCAGATTTTTTTGAATCCTTTGGGTTCCATGATGTATGAAACGATTCAGGCTTTTCCCTAATTATGCCTGATTGTATTCCGTCAATACCAACCAAAGCAGTAATTAAAAAATGATTTGCTTGTCCTAATCTCTCTTTAAACTCCTTTTTTGCTGGACTTGCTTTCATTCGTTCAATTTTGTGCATCTGGTAGGAGTCGAACCTACACTCTTCCTTTTAAAGAACCTTTCGGTTTTGAAGGGAAGCGTCCCCTGACTTCAGATACTTGTCCTCAAAAAGAATTAAAAAACTGATTCCTTTCAATACCATGGTAGTCTAAAAAAAGTGAAACCAATCCGCGTAATTCAACATCAATTGAACTTGGTGGAGTATAGGTTTTTGAATAAGCTAATCCATCTAATTGAATCGACTGGCTAAATAATTTATCCCCATTACTTTGTCTCGAAAAAAACTCTGCTAGAATATCTACAGATAAAGATTCATATAATTTTAGAAAACTAGACCTGACATTCATTGATTGCTTTGAAATTTTTATCGCTACATCTAGAGTTCTTTCTATTCCGGCGCGACCGAGATTTCCGAATTTTAAACCTTCGCTTATTCTTACTTTTTTGTCAACATCGTCAAGGGTCAATAAATCTTTTAATAGAAAATCAAGCGATATCAAAATATAAGATATGCAGGAATAGATTAAACGTGTTACTCCCTCCTTTCTAATTGGATTTACAATGCTTTGCTCAAATAATTCTTTAAGATCATTTAATAATCGATTCAAATTACTAAAATCAATTGCTAGCAAATTAATTTTATAATTTTCATATCTTTTAACCCATTGAACAGCAAGCGGATCTGTTTCGCTTGTATATAATAGTTGTACTAATTCTTCATCGGTCAATCTTTCTAGTGTTACTGGAAGATTATTTAAAAAATTTCCATCTAGCACCGTCACGCCATTTTGCTTTCCAAAATTCCTAATACTTTCTCTTTTTTCTGTCGTTGCAACAATACAAGCATTTACTCTCAATGCAGTTAAAAGTCCACGAGTCCAAAAAATACGCTCAATAGCTTGAGGTGTTTTTTTATTTTTAATATCCACAATTATCCTTTCGCGGGTGATATCTGATGTTTTATTATATAACCATAGATCTACATCTGTTATATCAAAAGAATCATAAACAAACTTTATACCTCTGACAACATAAAAACCTTTACTTATAAAATATTGCTTTACTCGTTCTTCCATTATTTCCCCTTTCATATATTATGATTTTATGATCTCAATGTTCTTAATGCTTCAATTATTTGAATCTTACTTTCACGATTTTGCTTCTTCTTTCGAGTTTCCTCTCGCTTTATTTCTGGCCCTTTAAATGTTGTAACAACAGAAGTTGGAAATGTTATTAGATTATTCTCACTCGCACTCTCACCCGTTTCTAAAACATTCAGAGCCAACATCCCAATATCTTTCTTTAAAAGACGCATATAACACATACCCCGCTCCGCAGGTATTATTTTTACGACTCCTTTCATTTCAAGTATTCGATAGTCCTGACCAATTGCAGTTGCGGGTCCTACTGAGTAACCATCAATTAACTTGTTCATTAAAAGTTTTAAAGCTGATATTCTTCCTCTACTATTTTGACTATATATCATGCCATAACTCAATGATGCAACGAATGCTTTTGCTAAATCTAATGCATCATCTTCAAAAGGGTTACCGAATTTTCCAAAGGCGGTAGCTTTTGTGACAAAGACTTTACTTTCAGTATTATTGGCTACTTCATTGCATTCATACATTCCTATACTTTGTAGCTTTTGCATTAATTTTTCACCACATATTCTTGTAGCTTCATCTAACGAAATACACCCTCTGGCATTTAAGTAATTATCTAATTCTGCAACCTTGTTGCTTTCTTCTGATGAAAAAGAACTGAGAACAGCATTTGCTTTCTTTAAATTATCACGCTTAAATAGATTGCCATTAAAATATATTTTTTCATCCGCCTCATTTGCAGATTCGTAATCTATAAAGCCAATTTCTTCAACCTGCAGAAAAAAATCTCCAAGAGATGTATTATCTACTTTATATGTATCTGCAATAAACTCTTTAAGACTATTTCCATCTTTCGGGGCTTGTGATACTGTTTCTGCAATTTCAAGAGAAATTTGTTCAAATTTATTTGTAGTTTGATTGTCAAACATATCGGCTGTATGTTTCAATACTGCTGAAGAAGTCAAACCCAAGACCGATACATTTCCTTTAGAATCATTGTCTACAAGATTGTTGGCTTTCAATCTTTGTATTATTGATGGCAACTCTAACGGGTTAATATTCGCCGCTTTAGCGATGACTTTGACCTTCGCATTTTCAATTGTACTATTATTTTCACTTTCTGCAAGTGCAGATAACAAAATACCGCTTTTTCCGGTTGCATGTATTTCGTCAAATACGCCCGTGTTTTCTACCTTTTGTAGCTTTTTACTATGATGTATTATCCAAGCCCCCTTTGTGTTTTGCTTCATATATTAGAAATCAGTCTTCCAAATTATAAAAAATAATATACTTTACTCGAATATTTCTTTAAAGTGGATATTCGTAGTAATAATAGCCGTCACACAACCATTTTGTATCACTTTGCGTATCGTACTGTATCATTGTTACCCATAATCTGTCCCCTACTTCCCAAATCTGTTACAATTCACAGTAGTAACCGAAATAGTCACAAGTAAATGGCCACTAAAGGCAGGAAAAGGCAAAGAAAGGCAACTATAATTCCTTGATTTATAAGGTAAACTGCACAGAACGTGAATTAATAATGAAGGGCTATCCCGCCATTGGCGGGATGACTCGCTAGCGCTCGTCACTTCCCGATACAAAATATGAAGTAATATTGAATATCAGTTAGTTATATAATTTTGGTAACAAATAGGTAACAAATTTTGCTCAAAACGAATCAAAAAGAGTAAAAAAGAGCAACTGCTTGAACACCTTGTCTCATTATTTAAAAAATTGTAATTTCTCAATTTCATGCCTGTAACAATGTATTAGATAGCTATAATTTTCAAAGTCTTGGAATCACTTCCCACCCTTAGATTTTTCAAGCAAATGTTTTGAGTTCAACTTTGACAGACTATCTTGAATGACTTTTAAACGTTGATTTTCATTATACAGCTCCAGTTTTTCCTTGTCAAAGTGATTGTTTCCTAAATAATAACCCAATGCAAACGTTCCTCCAATGACAGCAATTGCAACTGTAACAAATATACTTAGGTCAATCATTTTCCATAGTCTATGTTTGCCTACTAGTCTTGAAACTTGTCCTTCAAGCTCTTTGACTCTCTCTTTTGGAATTGAATTGGTGTGCTCAATATTCAACTTTGCTTCCTCTATTCTTGTATCTAAATAATTTATCAGTTCTTGTTTGCCATTTTCCCATGCATCTGTATATACTTTTGAACCCATGCCATCAACCCAAAATGAAGGATAAAAATTAATTGTATCAACTTCTGTTTTGTATGTAGGCTTCAGGGGGAACAAATGCTCGACACACATTTTTGATTTCCTTTGCAAATCATCAAGCTCCTTCTTGTCATTGTAGTTTAGTTGTTCAGCACGCTTCTTTAGCTCCAGTATTTTTTCAAAGTACACGCTCATATTTTAATGATATTAAGGTTTTAATTACCTATAAATAAGCTTTAAATGCTTGTGTAAACTTCTCTACTGTACTGACACACCACACATAGTATTCATCCCATTGCTTTCTGTCTTTAGGGTTACCTTTCTTGGTAAGTAATATCCTAGAAGCAGTTGCATCTGGTAGTTCCATCCATTCAAGCTCTGAGCCAATTACAGATTCTATTTGATCTTTGTTCTTGTAGAAAGTATCAAATAAAGCTTTGTCATTTCTTATGTATACTTCACAGCCTACATAGCCTTTCTGTGTATTAATCGTTAAAGCAATGTGACAGCGACTAGTGCCTATTGAAATATTGAACCAATGTTTTGGTTGTGGTGTGTGGTTAAAGCTAACTCTTGTTCCTTTTTCAGATGCATATGACTTAAGCCCTTCCCAAAATTCCATCTGAAGTAACTTAGTTGCGCTCACTGCATCACCTGTTCCTGAACTTTTTACAGTCTTACCCCAATTGTTAGGTTCACAAATAATGTTGAACTTGGGAGCAGGGTCAGAATCACCAATCTTGTACACTTCAATTTGTACTAGGAAGAAAGATATGTTTTCACTGATGTTTCTATTGAACCAGTCAATTGCTTGCCTATGTTCTTCTGTGTAATCAGTTACAACCCAAATAATCACGCTTGCATCATAAGCAGATGCATACGTTAGTATTTGCCCTAAATGCTTGTGGTCAGTGGGCTCTAATTGATTTTCAATAATAACCTTACGCTTGGTATCAATATCATCTGCTACAATATCAACATTATATCTACCTGCAGCTGCTTCAGGTTTTATGTTCTCAAGATTGATTTCAAGCTCATCGCACAATACAGCTATATTCTCTTCCTTTGCTAACCATTGTGTGAAATCTAGAGCTTCATGCCTCCAAACTTCACGTGGATTTACTTTTGTAATTCTAGATAGTTTTATTCCCATGCGATACTTATTTTTTAAAAGCTTTATAGATTGCGTAGATGCCAATAGCAGCAAATAATAACAACAATTGTTCCCACAAGCTACTTCCTTCCATTCTTGCTATTCTGTCATTTTCAATAATGATATAACCTATGTAGGCAATTACTAGTATAGGAAATAGAATTGCACCTAAAGACTTTTCAAACTTTCCTGTTTTTCTAGCTTTTAAGTTATCATCATTACTTTTTACTCTAATTTTTGGGGTTGTGTTTATTGGTTGACCTTTTTCAATGTCAACTTTTTTAGTTGAACTATTCAATTTTTGATCTAAAATGTCTTCTTTATTCTCTTTAATAGAAGATTTGTCTTTGATATTTGTTGCTTGAATTGTATCCAGAGTTATTGGTGTAAATTTTGGTAATTCTATTTTATCTAACTTTAAAATTATGTCTTGTTCTTCTCCAGTGAAGTCATAGTCAATAAAACGTATGATTCTTTGACCTTGATTTTTAGGATAATTTTTAAAAGTTTCTGGGAAGGTACTTGAGTTTAAAGATTCAAGCCCAACAAAATCAAAATCTTTGATATATGGTTTCAATGAATCCTCATACACCATTTTCTTATTTAGCCTTTCTTGATACTTTTTAGGAATTTCTTTTTCTCTAAACTCTTTTACAACAAGCCTTCCAGGTACAATATTATCTTCAACATTTTTAGATATAAGGTCTTGAAGTGACTCCAAACTGTCATTTAAAACTAACTTACGTTGTTTATAAAGAGAATTGAACCTATCCTCATTTGCAACTTCATTGGAAACAAGAGTAACATATCCAAACCCCTTGTAGTCAATATACTCATGAATTAAATCTCCTTTGTGATTTGGTATTATTCTTACTGCTGTGTCCATTAACTATTACTTTAACCCCAACATTATCTCCTTAAAACTCTCAATGCCTGACTGAAGATTCTCAATGATCTCTTCTGCCAACACATCTGGATCAGGTAGGTTGTCCAAATCAGTTAAACTCTTGTCTTTTATCCAAGTGATGTCCAAGCTTGTTTTATCACGCTCAATGATTTCATCATAAGTGAATTTTCTCCATCGTCCTTCAGGATTGGTTTCAGGATGATAGGTCTCTTTTCTCTTGTTGATGTTTTCAGGATTGTAGCAAGAGATAAAGTCTTGTAAATCCTCTAGCTTCAAAGGATTCTTCTTTAATGTAAAATGGATGTTTGTTCTAAAGTCATAAAACCAAACCTCTTTAGTCCATGGCTCCTTTGATGCAGGCTTACTATCATAGAACAATACGTTAGCCTTAACACCTTGCTTGTAAAAGATTCCTGTTGGTAAACGTAATATGGTATGTAGGTTTGAACCTTCAAGCAGTTTCTTTCTTACTGTTTCTCCAACACCGCCTTCAAACAAAACATTGTCTGGCAATACTACAGCCGCTTTACCATCAGTCTTCAGCATCGTTCTGATGTGTTGCATGAAGTTCAGCTGCTTGTTGCTTGTAGTAACGTAGAAGTCTTGTCTGTTGTAAGTTAGCTCTTCTGAATCTTGCTCACCCTCTTCATTGGTAAAGGTCATGCTACTCTTCTTACCAAAAGGTGGATTAGCTAGCACGTAGTCTACTCTATAGCCAGGATCTGAAATCAAGGCATCAGCAGGCGAAATGTGGCTGTCTGAATCAAAGTCACCAATGTTGTGCAAGAACAAATTCATAAGTGCCATTCTCCTTGTACTTGCTACAATTTCATTCCCATAAAATGTTTTCATTTTTAGGAATTGCTTCTGCTCTTTGTCTAGTGAGTAGTTAGCAGGGTTAGCAATGAAATCATAAGCAGCTAAGAAGAAGCCTCCTGTACCACAAGCAGGGTCTGCAATGGTTTTCATGGGTTCAGGGCGAATACACTCTACCATAGCTCTAATTAATGCTCTAGGAGTAAAGTATTGACCTGCGCCACTCTTGGTATCTTCTGCATTCTTCTCTAGAAGCCCCTCGTAGATCTTTCCTTTAATGTCCGCACCCATTGTACTCCATTGCTCTTTGTCAATCATATCAATGAGCTTAAAGAGTTTTGCAGGGTCTTGAATCTTATTCTGACTCTTAGTGAATATCTGACCAAGGAATCCCTTTGAATTCGCTAATTCTCTGAGCGTGTTGGTGTAGTGGATTTCTAGTTCCGCACCTCTTTTGTCTGTTAATGCTTGCCAGTCATAGCCTGCAGGAACGTTTAACGGTCTATTGTATGGAGGCTTACTGAACTCATCTGCCATCTTTAAAAAGAGTAGGTAAGTCAGTTGCTCAAGGTAATCGCCATATCCTACCCCATCATCTCTAAGTACAGTTGAGAAACTCCATACTTTACTTATAATACTTGATGTGTTATTTGCTTCTGTACTCATGTTATGCTTTTACTTTCTTAGTTTTTGTTTTCTTCACTGGTTGTGCTGCTGCACGCTCTGCTTTAATGCGTTCTAATAAAACACTGGTTGGCTCATCATTAGGGTCTTGAGGAACTAACTTGCCTTCAAACGCTTTCTTTAAAATACTTTGTCTAAGCGCTTCTGCTTGTTGCAATCCTTGAACAATTCTTTCTTCTATTTTATCACACACTGAAAGACGTAATTCTATTTCTTGGACTATCTTATTTTGCTCTTCCCATGATAAAGGCATTGGAAATTTTGTGTTTTTTATTATTCCAAGATTCAAATTAGGTTGAACTCCTCCTGCTGCTAACTTTCTTACATCATTATAATTCTTGAGTAAAAAATATTTTAGGTAAGGTTTTATTCTTATGTCATGTCTTTCAAAATAGATAGCTGCAACAGCTTGGTTTGTGCATGCCTCAATCAATAATTCAGAACATTTACCTCTTGTTTTGCCTTCGCCATACATAGCAACAAGTAGAGTTTGTATAGGGTAAACACTTAAATTAGTCTCTTTGATTGCTTTTTCAGTAACAAGGTCAGAGGCTTTTCTTACAAACTCATCATTTAAAGCACCACTTGTCACCCATGGTATTTTACCTCCAGAATAATACTCTTTATTTCCTTTAAGAGGTGTTGCTCCTGTACCAACAGATGCAACCTCATCTATTTTTTTTTCCACCCAACCCTCAGGCAATTCACCTTCTTTAACATCAGGATTGGTGAGTTTCCCTTCAAACGCATATTTCAACACTGCTTGTCTGTAAACTTTCAGTTGTTGCTGTGCTGTTTTCAGCGTTTCAATACCTTTGTCTAACTCACTAAAAAGCTCTTCTATTTTATCAACAATGCGCTTTTGTTCTGAAAATGGAGGGAGTGGAAAATCAATTGAAGTATAATCATCGAATTTTAGATTTCTCAAATTATTACTTCCTCCTTGGTATTTAACTACTTCACCTGTGTGATAAAAGAATTTAAGATAAAACTGAATGTAGTGTGATGAAATGTGTTTTGTGGGTCTTGCTAATCTTAAAAAATTAGTGCAGATTTTTGGTACTTCAGGTTGATGAAAAATTACTTGTTGATCAATTAAAACTGTTCTTCCTACAGGTTGCTCAGGTCCGCCTCCTGAAATTTCTATCAGAATATCTCCTTCTTGTAACTTCCTAGAACGTATATTATTTAGTTTAACACTTCTTAAACTTGCTGTTTTTCCTTTATCTGATTGCCAATTTTTGAATTCAGACCCCCTAATGCACAAAGCATGTCCAAACTCAGGTAAATTTAAATTAGGGTCTTTTCCCCAATCTCCACCAATGACATAATCAAATACATCTATTAGTCTTATAATTTCAAAATGTTTTGCAAAATTTATATTGATGCTCATGCTACTAATGCTTCATTTAATTCTTCAATAATTTTTTCCATCTCTACACCAAATAGCTGATTCAATTTTCCTCTACCACCTAATGAATCAAAAGGCGTATAATCTAAATCATCCACTTCCAAATGCACGCTTGTAGCAATGTGGTCTTTCATTAGATAAAGCCATTCCATTTGTTCTTTGGTAAACTTAATGGTTGCACCTTGTTGTTTCTTCCATACCCAGTCAGCAAAGTTCTTATCTACAGTTTTGTCGAAAGTGGTAAGTGCACTATCTATTCCTGCAACTCTCCTGATCAAAGAAACTAATGCAATTAGTTCATTCTTTGGTTGTCCTGTCACTGTTTCTAACTGTTCATAAGCCTTCCAAATGCGCAATGGTGCAAGTGTAGGTTTGGTTCTTATAATTTGCTCGCTCAACTCTTTCAACATTTTAAAAGTCAGATCTCTTCTTCTAAAAGGTTGATCATAGAAAATCTGTAATGCTGTGATTTCATCTTTGTTTTCTTCAATCCAAAGTTTGAAATCTGCAATGAGTTTTTCTGCTTCTGCTTGCTGATCTTTTACCCAGGCACTATTGACAACCGTGTCTATGTTAAGCGTATCAATTATCTGATCATACTTCTTGCGCACGTCAACAATAAAATCCCTTAAATCAGGATTGTGAAACACGCTAATAGCATGTTCAAGAATAGCCTGATGCTTATGTTTAACTTGATCTTCTAATTCTTTTGGTGCAATTCCAGGTTGTTCAGATCTTATTATCTGCTCAATACTTTCCTTTGTATCAGGATCATGTGCGTAAAGTAGTTGTCTAACTACCTCTGAAATTCCTTTTCCTTGTGCTTTCTCTTCAAAAGTCTGTTTTTCAAATTCATTGATTTGCTTATCCAAGCGCAATAACCTGTTGGCAAGGGTAGACATCATTTCCTCACTTCTGTCACCAACTGCAATGCGCTGGAGGATCTCCTTTAAAGAAACAGATGGTGCTTTCTCAAGAGGTCTACTATCTGTTTTCTGAGACTGTTCAACCCCAATAGCATCAATGATTACAAAATGATCTTTAGCATATTTTGCGGAGGGTGTTCCTTTTGATTTTAATTCTTCTAATGAACAAGTTCTGGTTCCTCTACCTTTCATTTGCTCATAGTAACTTCTACTTTTCACATCACGCATAAATAGCAGCACCTCAAGTGGTCTAATATCTGTACCTGTTGCAATCATGTCAACCGTAACTGCTATACGTGGGTAGTAGTCATTTCTGAATTGAGAGAGAATAGTTTTAGGATCTTCCTTACTCTGATAGGTAATCTTTTTACAGAAGTCACTGCGCTCATCAAACTCTTCTCTAACAATATCAATGATATCTTCTGCATGACTATCTGTCTTTGCAAAAATCAGCATCTTAGGCACTTCAAAGTTTCCATTGGTATCAACTCTGTCTGGAAACATGGTAGGGAGTTGCTGTTTAACCTCTTTGATGATAGTTCTTATAGTGCTTGGATTGACTATATCTTTATCCAGTTGTTTACCTGTATATTCAACATCCTCATCAACTGACTCCCAAAACTTTTTACGCGTCAACCTTTCACGTTTATCTACCATTTCACCCATTTTAATAGCAGCGCCATCCTTGGTGATTTGAGTTTCAATGCTGTAAACATTGTAGGGTACTAATACGCCATCTACAACTGCTTTCTCATAACCGTAATCAGAAACGATGTTCTGGTTGAAGTAACCAAAGGTTCTGTTATCAGGTGTTGCAGTTAACCCAACTTGAAAGGCATCAAAGTAATCTAGCACTTGCTTCCATAAATTGTAGATGCTTCTATGGCATTCATCAATTACGATGTAATCAAAAAACTCAATAGGCAACTTCTCACTGTACACAACAGGTAAAGCTTCTTTTGCATAGGAGCGTTGTTCATTAGGATTCTCTTCTTCAGCACTTTCATCCAGTTCTACACCTTTCAAAATACTATATAACCTTTGAATCGTGCTTATGTATACTTGACTGTCTTCAGGTATGAATGAACTTGTCAACCTGCTCACTCCATATAGTTCAGGGAAAAGTCTATTATCATCTTGAGGTATGTACTTTCTAAATTCTCCTTCTGCCTGCTCACCAAGGTTTTTGGTGTCTACTAGAAATAAAATACGTTCAGCTTTTACATGCTTCAAAAGTCTGTACACAGATGTGATAGCAGTAAATGTTTTACCTGAACCAGTCGCCATTTGTACAAGAGCCTTTGGTCTATTCTTTTTGAAAGAAGTTTCTAAATTGGTGATTGCATCAATTTGACATTCTCTTAAACCAGTAGGATCTAATTCAGGAAAATTGTCTGACATTCTAGCTCTAAGTGATGATTCTTTTCTAATCCACTTAGCCAAAGTTTCAGGTCTATGAAAAGTAAACACTTCTCTGTAACGAGGATTTGGATCTCTTGTATCTGTAAACTTTGTAATTGCACCAGTACTCAGATATAAAAATGGTAATGGTAAATTATCAATCAACTTCAGTTTTGCATTTGCATATTCTTCTACTTGACTTTCATGTACAGAGAATTTTACACCTTCTTCCTCTCTTTTAGCTTCAATAACTCCAACAGGTTTTTGATTGACAAAAAGCACATAGTCTGCAGGTCCAACTTCTGTTGAATATTCTCTTACAGCAACTCCAATACCTTGAGCTAGGTTGAGTCTTTTCTTATCTTGAATGATCCATCCACAAGCATTTAATTGCCTGTCAATATTATCACGCGCTATTTGTTCAGGATTCTGATTGATCATGCGTACTTTGTATTAGAAAGGACAATATTCAAGTTCTCTGCTGCTTTCTTTGCAGTTTTCCTATCAGGTACTGCTTCACGTAATTTATCAGCTAACCAAAGGGAAAGCAATTCAGCGTAATCTGCATCTAGGACTTTTGAAAGCTTCAAAATATGATCCACAGAAATTCGCTTTTCCTCATTTTCTATCTTACTAATAAATGCTGTATCTACATCCAAAGCTGCTGCTAATTGGCGTTGATAAAGACCTTTAGTTTTTCTTAATTCCTTCAATTTAGTTCCTAGCATATTTCAGAAAATGACTTGTCCAATTTGGTCAAAAATATTCTTTTTTATTCAATTGCGCAAGGAATCCCTCCCTTAATTGCCCCCCTAACTAACTCCAACACCTTACCCCCCCCTATGAAAGAATTAAACATTTAAAATTTAAACATCATGGAGTTAAGAAAATCAAACAGATCGCAAGCACGCATCAGAATGGCGTTGCAAGGTCCCTCAGGGTCAGGAAAGACCTACTCAGCTTTGCTACTTGCTTATGGATTGTGCAAAGACTGGAACAAGATTGCAGTAATTGATACTGAAAATCACTCTGCAGATTTGTATTCGCATCTTGGAAATTACAACGTGCTAACATTGAGTGCGCCATTTACACCAGAACGCTACATAGAAGCAATTGATGAGTGCGAACGTGCGGGCATGGATGTGATTATAATTGATTCACTTTCGCATGAATGGGAAGGTGATGGAGGCATCTTGGATATTCACTCACAGATGGTGGGTAATAGCTTCACTAACTGGAGTAAGTTGACACCACGCCACAACGCGCTTGTACAGAAGATCTTGAATTCTGGAAAGCATGTCATTGCAACAGTACGCAGCAAACAAGATTATATACTTTCAGAAAAGAATGGGAAAAATATTCCTGAGAAAGTTGGAATGAAAGGGGTTCAACGTGATGGATTAGAGTATGACTTTACGCTTGTGTTTGAGTTAGACATTAATCATAACGTCAACTGCACAAAAGATAGAACGCAACTATTCAGTAATAAAGTGACATTCAAAATAGATCAATCAATTGGTGATGTAATTGCTAAATGGTGTAAAGAAGGTGAAGGATATTCTCAGGAGGAAATCTATAAAATGATACGTGCCTGTAAATCTCTTGAAGAGCTCAATCATTTGTACAAACACCAGCCATCTGTTAGATCATATTCTACTGAATTAAATCATAGAGCTGCAGTAATTAAAGGACAGATACCTGAATATAAAATTCTTCAAGAACAACTCAATGGTCAACATGAAGAACAACATAACTAACCTTGGAGAAGTGGATGTTATTTACAGATATACAGACACGTTAAATGACAGACCTGTTATCAAATCCGCTGATGAAGCAATTACAATTTTCAAGCAGTTATTCATCTCTGAGAAGTTGGGACTTCAGGAGCAATTCGTTGTAATCTACTTGAATCGGTGCAACAAAGTAATAGGAACTTCAAACCTGTTTGTAGGCGGAGTCTCTGGAACTGTTGTAGACATGAAAATCCTACTAAGTGTAGGAATTAAGCTCATGGCGACAGGTATTCTGGTATCACATAACCA
This sequence comes from Sediminibacterium sp. GW821-FHT12F12, assembly GCF_058806635.1. Taxonomy (NCBI): domain Bacteria; kingdom Pseudomonadati; phylum Bacteroidota; class Chitinophagia; order Chitinophagales; family Chitinophagaceae; genus Sediminibacterium; species Sediminibacterium sp. GW821-FHT12F12. The sequence continues at coordinate 101,506 of NZ_JBXAPW010000002.1, forward strand.
TCCTTCAGGAAACTTACAACCATCTGATGCTGATATTAAATTGACAAAAAAAATAGTGCAAGCGTTAGAGTGCTTGGACATGACTCTACTAGATCATCTCATTATTAGTCCAGAGTTTAAGTACTTATCTTTTGCTAATGAGGGCTTATTGAGCTAAAACAATCAAAGGAGTACAGAAACACTGTGCTCCTTTTTCATTTTTAACTATTAAATCATGGAATTACAAATTTATCATCCCACAGAAACTGTTGAAATATTACCTTTTTCAACGTACACAAGTTCACCACTTAGGCTGAACAGGACGCCAATTATTGAAGCCAATACTATAGATGTAAAGCTTCAGCATTTAAAATCAGATTGTACAATACCAGTATTTGCCAAAGACAATGAGAGAACTATTTCTCATCAGGAATTCATTGAATCTGCAATGGAAGCAATTGAGTGTGTATTTGGCAGGAATACCTTCTTACAGCTTGAAATTAGGGTTTCGCACACAATCAAGGGAAGAACACCTGATGCAATTCACAAATCTGCTAATGAGCTTATGGATCATGAAAAAACCATCTATTATGAGCGAATGGCTTTTGCTATAGAGCTTCAGGGTTTTACTAAGGATATTGGAGGGAATGAGCTCTGTCTTACTATAGGTGGAGTTAGAGCTTACAACCAAGAGAACTTATATAATAAGAAGTCACTTGAGCACTTCAAATTCTTCATTGGTTTCAAAAACATGGTGTGTTGCAACATGTGCGTCTCTTCAGATGGCTTTGTTGATGATTTGCGTGTTGGCACTGTAAATGACTTGAAAAACAGAATGATTCAAATCATTAGGAATTACAAAATGGAGGAGCATATTGACGCAATGGATCGCTTAACCCATCTTTCCATTAATGAACAGCAATTTGCTCAAATCCTTGGTAAGTGCAGGTTGTATCAGTTTCTCCCAAAAGAGAAAAAACGCAATATTCCTGCTCTGATATTTAATGACACTCAGGTTAACACGGTTGCTAAAGATTATTTTCTAGATGAGAGTTTTGCAAGAAATGCCAATGGGGAAATTGACCTTTGGAAAATGTACAACCTATTTACAGGCGCTAACAAAAGCAGTTACATTGACTTGTTTCTTCAAAGAGGGTTAAATGCTTTTGAACTAGCTGAAGGTATAGGCGAAGCATTGGTAGATGATCACTCAGATTTTAGATGGTTCATAGAATAAAAAAGGGGGTGAAAAGCCCCCTTTATTTTTCCTTCTGCTTGGCAGAATGGCAATTTGTCAATTTGTCAATTTGCCACGTTAGCACGTACAGCAAGATCTGTCTTTTTATATTTTCCGTGACCATTTTTAATTAATAAGCCAGCACTTACAAGTTGTTCTAAGGCTCTGTCTAAGGTTCTCTCTGAAATTTTCTCCGCTGCTGCAATACTCAAGGCTTCATACCTAGAAAACTCAGTTGGTAGTTTTGATATTAGTAGTGTATTGCTTTTAGCTAGTGGTGTTTTCTTGCCTGTGTTGAATTGCTCAAAAAATTCAATTGAACAGTACAAACTCTGCCATATTAAAATCATTGCTGCCACAAATGCTTCTTTGTCACAATACAGTTTATTGGAAGTGTTGTTGGTTTCAAAAGCTTTTAAAACAGTAATCACCATGGCAAGTTTCACAATCATTAAAGAATGCCGTTTGACCACTGACCCAAGGTATTCACTTTGTAGAGTGGCGTAAATACCAAGCTTTTCCTCGCCAAAACTATTGATTAGATCCCATTGCCATTGAGTAAACTCAACTTCAATTGGTGCTCTATTAAGATATGAAAACAACTGTAAACAACCTCTCCCAATCCTATTAAAAGTGTCTTCTCTATTAGGGCATGTAGGACAAGGAGCTACAGAGTTCCATGTAATTGAATCATCAGTCAATAGAATTGTAAATCTGCTGTACAAACCATTCTCTACATTATCAATAAAGCCTAACATTTGAGATGGAGTACCAGCAATACACAAGGCAACTTTAGGTTCTTCAATGTCATAGTGCTGATTATCACTTTTCAACTGCTGACTAATGGGGTCATGGTGATAGGCAGATCTGAGCATAGCAGATATTCCTGTACCGTACTGACTTCTTGCAGCACCAACAAGTGTGTCAATTTCATCCGTAATAATGAAAGTAGGAAGTCCAACATTGTCTGCAATTTGTTGAATCAATTTTGACTTGGTAATATCTGCAGAAACAATTGGAATACTGTAAGGTGGTCTTTGAGGTTCTGGTATGCCAGCATGTTCTTTAACTGCTTTTAACCAGTGTCTGTGTTCAGCTTTATATTTTTTAAAGGCCTCTTCAGATTGCTGTTTAATTTCCTGATGAATGGGTCTTAGCATTTTTGAAGCATATTTCACAATTCCTTTATTACTACCCGCTGGTCCTACCAAAGCAAAGTATAGCATAGGATAAATTGGCTTATCCGCATAGCGTGTTTGTACATCAGTCATAAGTGAACTCAAAGCAGCCATACTTGAGTATATAAAAGGCATGCGTTCACTGAGGTTATTGAACGTCTCAACACCAGAATTAATTAACTGTGGCATTAGATCAAAGAGTAAAGACTCTAATTGAGTTGGATCCTTTTTAAGAATCTGCTCAAATTCTGCAAATGACTTAGCATTAATCAAGTCAGATACAATTGGATTGGTAAATAATGTTGTTTCCATAATATTTGGTTTTATTATAAATTCCCTTGTGGGAACAGCACATCAAATGATTTACTGTAGAATTGTCAAAAGTGAAAAGTGAAATGAGATTAACGCTGGTTAACTAGATAATTGAGTGCACGTTTCTCAATCTCTTCATGGGTAGATTCTCTGTGTCTAAAAACCCACTCATCAAGGTCTGATTTCTTAAAGAACACCTTGTGACCAGGTTTGTAAAATGGAATCTTGTTGCCAGATGTTAATCTATAGAGATAACTCACTTTGAAGCCCAAGTAAATTGATGCTTCTTCTATTGTCATAAGCTCCTTTTGCGTGGAGGTAACGCTTCTTTCTAAGAGCATTTCAATACGCTCTAATCTTTCTGAAATTTCAACTTCTGCCATATAAAAAACTTATTTGCAGTGTCAAAATTGCAATGTTTTATGGCGGTATAAAAACAAAAAAGTTATGACGCCATAACGCCATAACTTCCTACAGTACAGAATATGTGTTTCGCTTATTGTGACTTATGGCGAATGTTTTCAAATGCAATTAGCACTTTACTGTTCTTGTTTTGATTTTTATTCTTTCTGAGAGATTCCGCATCACAATTACCATTGAATAATTCACATGCATCATTAGCCAAGTACGTCCAATAGTGCTTTTTAGTAGATAACACAGATAGACCTCTTAGTGCGTTGATAAATGTTGTCAATGAAGAGTTTTGTTTGAATTGGATTTTCTCTGTTGGAATTGCTCCCTTACAAACCACTTGAAAATCTTCAAATTTACCTTTCATCTCTCCTGAGTCTATTAGAGCATTATACAGGTCTAATCCAAATTCTCGCATGAACACTTTGTCTACAATAAATTCAGTTTTGTTAAGCTCTGTTGAAAATTCACGCATCAATTCCTTTGATCTATTAGGAAAGTTGCTGATTACTTTTTCTACAGCAGAATTGAAAGCTGTCAATAGAGCAGGAGTAGCAACACCTTCCTTTACAGCGCTCTTCCATACTAAATAATCTTGCGAATTCATTTGTGATTGCATATCACTAAAAGAAATTGAATCCAATAAAACAGATTTCGTATTCCTTTTCTTAAAGATGGTACTTAGTTCACCTGCCATATACGTCATAGTGCTGGATAACTTTTGTACACCATCTTCTTTTAGAATACGTTTTGCTTGTTGTTTAAAGTTGGTAAAGCCACGTTGAAATAAGCAATCAACTACCACTTCAATAGCATCTTCCGTATGCAATCCATTCAATGCGGCTGTCACAAACTTGTTTGATCCTGATGTTTCATCATCAATGAATTGACGTTCTTCTATTTCTAACTTTTCAATGAAAGCTGAGAATTCCTTGAATATTTGCTCTGTATTAATCATGAAGACCTAGTTTAATGATAGTTGATGCCGCCAACTTGTTTTTATCTAAAATCTTAGAATATACTAAGGTGGTTTTTATGTCTTTATGTCCAAGTAGTTTGCTTAACGTGTAGATATCTGTTCCTCCGTCTAATTGCAAAACAGCAAACGTATGTCTTGCACAGTGAAACGTAATTGTTTTAGTAACACCAGCCCTCATCATCCATTGAGCAAGTTTTTGATTGTTCCAACTACTATACTTTAATCCCTTGAATACCAAATCATTTGGCATACCTCTTTCTCCAACCAAATCAACTGCCTCTGAACTTAAAAATTGAGTCTCTGTACCTTTTGTTTTCTGTTGCCGAAACCTGATGTAAAAGCCATTGGATTCATCATGAAATACTTCAGACCATTTCAATTTCATGACATCACTCCAACGAAGACCAGTCAAACATGAAAATAAAAAAGCACTTTTTACAATTGGTATTTCACATTCTGCTTTGGCTACATTCTTCAATTCTTCAGCAGTTAAAAATTGACGTTGCACATCTTCTGACTTGAATCCCACAGTATACATGGCAGGACTTTTTCTGATAATATCTTCTCTTACTGCTTGTTTTAATGCTGCACGTAGTTTGTTGTAATAGGCAACCTTAGAATTTGATGAAAGTGGCTTACCCGTGTTTTGTACAACTTTATCTAGATACAATTTAAAGTCATTCAAAAGTTTCACATCAACTTCTTCAAAAGTGATATCCCGCTGAAGAAACTTCTTCAAATGCTTAATCATGCTATACCAGTTGCCTTCATTGCCCTTAGAAGTGTTACGTTCTTGCGCAACTCTTTCTACAAATGCTAAAAAGCTAGAACGTTGTTTTTGAATTGTTTCAATTCCAAATTTCCCTTGTCGAACTTTCTCATTCTCTACAGCACAGATCATCTCTGCCTCAAGAAGCTTTTCTCTGTTATGCCGCTTTTGTTCATTGGTTAATTTTTGAAATTCAGGGTCAAATAGAATTATACCAAGACTCTTAAACCTGCGTACTCCTTTTTCATAGTAGCTCAGGTTTAGTTCAATTTTTCCTGTCTCTTTACGCTTTTTCTTAATGATGCTTACTTTCATACTATAGGTTATCTAAGGTTTGCTTTGTTATCAATACACGTCTAAGCAGCTTCACCACTTTTATTTGACCACTAGATATAAGACGTTCAATAGTTCTCTTGCTAACACCAAGATAGGAGGCAGCTTCTGTTGTGCTCATGTAAGGTTTATTTGGGATGTCACCCAAATTCAGCTGATCTTGGACAACCTGAATTGGACTCTTCTTGAGTGTTGCAACAGCAATTCTGTTTTCACGTATCTTATTCTTGTAGTCTCTACTATTACAAGTTTTTGAGCAGTAGCGCGTATATAGCGTCCTTGCCTCAAAGGGAGACTTACAATACTCGCACTTCCTTGTAATGGTGATGTTACTACTCATTTGACATACTCAATGGTCGTCAGGAAACGTCCACAGATGTCAGCAAATGACTAGAGATGTCAGGAACCGCCATCAAGTCACCAAATTTGTTACCAAAGAGGGTGTTTTTGTTACCATTAACCAATTATGGTAACAAATATATGCAAAAAAGAATCAAATGGTAACAAATAGAGTCAAAACAATTCTACTTAAAGTGTTGATTTATAGTGTTAAAATCAAGTAAAGTCAAATACGTCACTTTCCGATACAAAACTTCGAAAAAATATAATCCAGTTGATCCTCATTCGTGATCTGGCCGGTAATGGTACCAAGATAATGCAGGCACTGGCGGATATCGATGGCCAGCAGATCGCCGGGCACTTTGTCTTCCAGTCCGCGTTGTACATCGGCCAGGGCCTGTCCCAGTTTCTGCAGGGCTTCATAATGGCGGGCATTGGTTACAATGGTAGACTCTGCATAAATATCTCCATCAATGGCTTTGTGTACCAGCGCTTCTTTTAATTCGCTGATATGCGTTTGCGCTTTGGCCGAGATAAAAACGATATCGGGGAAAGCCGCAAACTGTTCCATCACCTGCTGTTCCCTGCCATCTACTTTATTGCCTACCAGCAGGTACTGGATATTTTCTTTTTCAAAAGCCGTTACTGTTTCCTGCAGGGTAGCAGCGTTGATCTCGTTCACATCAAACAGGTACACCACGATATTGGCGGCACGCATTTTCTCGTAGCTCTTCTCTACGCCAATACTTTCAATTACATCCTGTGTATGCTCGCGTATCCCTGCCGTGTCTATCAAACGGAAAAGAATGCCTTTGATATTGAGTATTTCTTCAATGGTATCCCGCGTGGTACCTGCTATCTCACTTACAATGGCCCGGTTCTCGTTCAACAAGGTATTCAGCAAGGTAGATTTACCGGCATTGGGTTTTCCGATAATAGCTACCTGCACCCCGTTTTTGATCACATTACCGAGCTGAAAAGAACTGATGAGCTGATGGGTAGATACAGCCAGCTGATTAACCAGTTGCTCCAAAGCACTACGGTCGGCAAACTCCACATCTTCCTGCGAAAAATCCAGTTCCAGTTCTATCATGGCCGAAAAACGGATCAGCTGTTCGCGCAACTGCTGCAGGTCGGAAGAAAAACCACCCCGCATAGTATGCAAAGCGGCCCGGCGGCTCGCTTCTGTATTACTAGCAATCAGATCGGCCACGGCTTCGGCCTGGGTAAGATCCAGTTTGCCGTTCAAGAAAGCACGCTGGGTAAATTCGCCCGGTTTGGCCATCCGCACCCCTTTGCCGGTAATGGCCCTGATAATATTTTCCTGTATAAACGGAGAACCATGACAACTGATCTCAATCACATCTTCGCCCGTATACGATCTGGGGCCTCTGAACAACGACAATACCACTTCATCCAGCAATACCCCGTCTTTTTTCAGCAAACCCACCTGAATGGTATGACTGGCCTGCCGGGTCAGGTCTTTGGAGGGGAACAAGGCATTCATCACCGGAAAAGTATCTTTCCCGCTTACCCGTATCACCCCAATAGCGCCAATACCCGGCGGTGTAGCCAGGGCCACGATCGTATCATCCCATCCCCTCAATTGTCCGCTCATAGTATTTGCTTTCAGGGCAAAAATAGAACAATGGGGGGAATCGTGAGGCGTGAATCGTGAGGCGTGAATCGTCAGTAGTGAATGGTCAATTGTCAATGAAATTATATGTTGCCCTATTCGCCATTGCCCATTCACAAAACTCCCTACTCACTACTCACCACTCACAATTTCATTCACTCATTCACTCATCCACTCATTCACTCATTGCTGACCCTGAACGTGATCTTCTGTTTCTGCCGGTAAATCACATTACGTCCATTCTGGATAGCGGGGATCCAGCGGGTACTTTTCTGGATAACGCGGATGGCTTCTGCTTTGGTGCCATAACCGGGATCATTTTCGGCACGCACATCACTGATAATGCCGTCTTTGTTCACAATAAAAGATACGATCACCGAATAATCCGCCGCGGGGGCGCCATTGTCAGCCGCTATGTCTCTGTTCAGGTTTCTTTCCAGGAACCGTCTCCAGCCCTCTATACCACCCGGAAACTGGGCTTCTATCTGTACGGTGGTAAATGGTTCATCAATGTCCTTTTCCTTTTTAGGGGCCTCCACACCAATGCCCGTCTTCTCTACCGGTGGCGCTACTACATCGTCTTCTTTAGCCCCTTCCTGGTTAATGGTTCCGATGCGGGTATTCTCCAGGTCGTCAACAGGTTTTACTTCATCGTCTTCTTTTACCTGGTCGTCTGCCACAATTTTCGGTGGCGTTACTTTGGCCATTTCTACTTTCGGCGGTTCTTGTTTGGGAATGGGTTTGGGTAATTCGGGCTTGGGTTCGTCTTTCTTAAAATTCTCCAGCTCAATAGTAGTTACCAACTCCACCGTTGAAGGCGGTTTCTTTGCATTAGCCAGCAGTGAGCCAACCACAAACAGCAGTGATACAAAAACAGTTCCCGACAAGGCATATAAGATCCGCCTGTCGTAGGTTTTGCGCAATTCATACGCGCCATAACTTTTATTCCTTCCATCAAAGAGGATGTCCAGTAAATCTGCGGAGAGAATCTGTAACTTTTCCATAGTAGTAGGTTTCTACTATGATTCCCGGCCGAACAAAAATCCACATGCGAAAATGGCGAGAAAATTATGAGGGAATTCCATAAAAGATGAGAAAGCTTTTTCAATGCGTAAATGATAGAATATGAAACAGAATCAAAACATTCACTCATTCACTCATTCTATCATTCACTCATTGAAAAAAGCCCCGCAAAACTTGCAGGGCTTTCTCATTTACGTTAACGTGTAACAGCTTATTCTTCTGATACAACGAAAGTGATACTTTGTTTGTGACGGTAGATAACGTTACGTCCGTTCTGCACCGCTGGTTTCCATTTAGGACCTTTGGTGATTACGCGCATTGCTTCGGCTTTGGTGCCGTAACCGGGATCATTCTCCGCAGCTACATCACTGATGCTTCCGTCTTTAGATACGATAAAGGATACGATTACAGTGTATTTTCCCGGAGGGGCACCATTCTCAACAGGCAGATCCCTGTTCAGGTTACGCTCCAGGTATTTGGTCCACTGTGGCAAACCACCGGGGAATTCCGCGGGGATCTGTACAACGGTAAATACTTTATCGTAGTCTTCTTCTACTTTAGGGGCTTCTACCACACCGGTTCCTTTTTCAACAGGAGGGGCTACCACACCTTCATCTTTGGCACCTTCCTGGTTAATGGTACCGATCTTGGTATCTTCCAGTTTTTCCACTTCCTTGATTTCCTCATCAGGCTTCACTTCTTCATCCTTCACAATTTTGGGAGGGGTGAATTTGGTGATCTCCACTTTGGGAGGCTCCTGCTTTGGCGGAGGTGGCGGAGGGGGTGGCTCCGGCTTTTTCTCTTCCTTGTTAACATTCTCCAGCGACATATCGGCAACAATGATCTGGGCTTCTTTTTTCTTGGTTGAATTCGCTATCAGCGATCCTCCCAGTAAAAGCAGACAGATCACTACCATGCCGCCCATAGAGAATTTGATACGCTTGTTATACGTTTTACGGAGTTCATAAGCACCATAGTCCTTATTCCTTCCGTCAAAAAGGATATCAAGAATATCAGCGGATAAAATTTTGTTTATCTCCATGATAAGATTCTTTTGTAATTAGGTTCTGTTGATGAAATTTTCTGATTAATTAGCCGGTGCTGCCGCTGCCATTGCTTCTGATTTCGTCACCAACTGCGACTCAATGTCGGTGATATCAACCAGTGCATACCGCGTACACACATTAATCGTCATTTCATCTAAAATATCCACCACGTTTTTGTAAGTACACTCATCAGAAGGTTTCAGTATCACTACAAAATCCTTGAGGTCTCTTACGCTGTTCTTTTTATTGATCAGCACTTCACGGATATCATGAAAATTAGATGACTTAAAGTTAGATGCAGAATTATCCAGTTCTCCTTCATAGTAGAAGACGTTATTGTCTTTTCCGAGGAGGATGGTAATTACACCCGACTGTTTAGCCTTATTCTGATCTTCCGGTTTATCTGCGTCCTTGGGCAGGATCAGCTTCATCGCTGTAGCCTGGCTCATGGTTGTGGTGAAGATAAAAAAGGTGATGAGCAGGAAGCCCAGGTCCACCATGGGCGTCAGGTCAACCCGGGTCGACAGCTTCTTCCCTTTCTTGACCCCGGGGCCTTTTTTATGGCCACCGCCACTCGAGGTATCCATTTCTGCCATGTCGGTAGAATTTAGTTTTCGTTTGAAATTAATTTACTCTTCTCTCTTCTCTCCCGCCTGGGCTTTTTTCCAGAGTTCGGTTCCTACAGGAACACCTTCCGGACTGGTAACCATCTGGAATTTCAGGAAGTCATTCTTTTTGAAAGCGGTAATCACGCTTTTAAAAGCAGGGAACTTGGCCAGGTTATCTCCTTTCAAGAGAAGGTTAGGCTTTTTACCCTGGTAGGCATCCCGAACCAGTGTCATCCATTCTGTCAGCTCGTTGTTGGCGCTATCCTTTACTGGAATACCCGGCAGCAGGTTACCCTTACGCTGGTCTTCCGGCAGGGCCAGGAAAGATTTGAGGTTGCCGAATGGCGCACCGAAGAAAGGCGACTTTTTGAATGCTTTCACATCCAATCCCATATTCTTGGTGGTATTCAGCGTATTGGCGATGGTTTCCTTTACTTCTTCGTCATCCATTTCCAGAAACACTTTTCCGTCCTTGTCAATAATTACCTGAACAATATCCTTGGTCGGGGCCACTTTGGCAGCCACTGATTTGGGAATCGTAACAGCGATGGCCTCGGAAGGCTTGAACTTCGTTGTTAAGATAAAGAATGACAACAACAGAAAGGCCACGTCACACATCGCCGTCATATCGATGCTGGTACTCTTACGAGGTAATTTGGCTCTACCCATTGTTTATTATTTAATATTTCACATTAATGATTCAAAACTTTGTCAATTCCACAAAAAATCTACCAGATTATTTGTAGTTGGCAGCAAAGCTCTGTGTTAAAGTGAAACCGGATTCGTCAATACCATACGTGATACCGTCGATACGGGTAGTAAACACGTTGTACATGATGATCGCTACTGCGGAAGTACCGATACCCAGGGCTGTGTTAAACAGGGCCTCAGAGATACCTTTTGACAGTTCACGTGCCGCATCACCACCACCTTCATCACCGAGGGCAGAGAATGATTTGATCATACCCATTACCGTACCCAACAGACCCAACAGGGTAGCTACAGATGCGATAGTAGACAAGAACACCAGGTTTTTCTCCAGCATAGGCAGTTCCAAAGCGGTTGCTTCTTCTACTTCCTTCTGGATATTCAATACTTTCTGCTCTGTAGTCAGTTCAGTATTGGTGATCATTTCTTTGTATTTGTGCAGACCAGACTTCATTACATTACCTACAGAACCTTTCTGTTTGTCGCAGGCAGCAATCGCTTTGTCCACTTCTTTGTTAGCAAGGTGGAACTGTACGGTACGAACGAATTCTGCAATACTTCCGGAACCAGCTGCTTTAGAAACAGTCAGGAACCTTTCGATCACGAAAGTCAGTACGGTTAAGAAACAGGCGATCAGGATCGGTACGATGATACCACCCTCATACATCTTAGGCCATGTGCCCTTAGGTCCTTTGTGATTAGGCCAAAAACCACCAGCGGGATCTGGATTTGTAAAGTTACTCGGAGAACCCAACACAAAGCGCCAGATAATGAAACCGATGATCACACATAACAATGGCGCCAGCCATGAAATTGAGTTACTGCTCTTCTTAGTTTGTGCAGAAGATGGGCTTTTTACAGCAGCACCTGCAGTTGGTTTTGTTTCAGCCATGATTCAATTGATTTTTGGTTTTTTAAAAATTACAGTTGATTTAAAAAAAATGTTTCCGCAATTCTACTGAAAATTGTTTTGAATTAACAAAACATTCTTTGAATCAGTATAAAAAGGGAGTACAAATTAGGTATTTTATCGAAAGCCGCAAATAAAGATTTCGTCAATTAAATGCCTTTTCAGGTGGTTTTTCAAGGAGCCGTAAGATACTGCTTAAACTCATTGAAAAACAAGATTTTTACCGACAAAAAACCGGGTTTCACCATTCATATATGAGTGGTTCTAATTTGTACTGGATTTCGCAGAGACTCCTATCTTTAAGGATTATTCTAAAACTATTTCTTACTGCTTATGAAACAACAACTGTTAGTTGTGGCATTGCTGGCCGGAACCCTGGTCACTGCCCAACAGAGAGATTCCGTCTTCAATGGGGGCGGAGCCAGAACCGCGCAGGGCGCAGGTTTCGGTCAGGGTGCCGTTAGACCGGGCCCCCGTCCTTACCGTGATGTGATCACAGATAAAGCTGTGTCTAAAAAAGGCATGTTTACCGTACACAAGGTAGATGACCGCTATTATTTCGAGATCACCAATGCCATGCTGGGCCGCGAGATCCTGGCCGTTACCCGTTATATCAAAGTACCTGCCAATGGAGGCGGACGTGGTGTTTACGGTGGTGAAGTAGCTAACCAGCAATCACTGGTATTTGAAAAAGGGCCCAGCAACAATGTATTCCTCCGTGTTATCACACTGGTTAATGCCGCTGACCCTAAAGACGATATCTACAAAGCTGTCAACAATTCTAACCTGAATGCCATCACAGCGGCATTTCCGATTGCCGCATTCTCCCGAGACAGTGCCGGCGTGGTGATCGAAGTAACTGATTTTTTCAAAGGTGATAACCAGGTGGTAAGCATCAACAGCGGTGTAAAAAGAAGCCTCGGTCTGGCACAACTTGCCGCAGACAGGTCTTTTATCCAGAAAATAGGCGCTTACCCGATCAACATCGAGATCCGCACCACCAAAACCTACACAGCCAACCCGGCCGGTGGTGGCTTTGGTGCCGTTAGTGTTCCCGGTGCTACCAGCGTTCCTGCTGCCAATGCAGCCGGCGCCGTAACCATGGAACTGAACACTTCTATGCTTTTACTGCCCGAAAAACCCATGACACCCCGTATCGCCGATAAACGTGTAGGTTTTTTCACAGATGATTATGTGTTATTCAGCGATGACCAGCAGAAAGTAGCGAACAAAGAATTTGCGGTTCGCTGGAGACTGGAGCCCAAAGACGAAGATGTAGAAAAATGGAAAAGAGGTGAACTGGTAGAACCCAAAAAACCAATTATTTACTACATCGATCCCGCCACCCCCAAACAATGGAGAAAACACCTGATCCTGGGTGTGAACGACTGGCAGAAAGCCTTTGAGAAAGCCGGTTTCAAAAATGCCATCATGGGTAAAGAATGGCCCGAGAACGATACTACCATGAGCATGGAAGATGCCCGTTATTCGGTGATCCGTTACTTCGCTTCCAGCACAGAGAATGCCTACGGACCGAATGTACACGATCCCAGAAGCGGTGAGATCCTCGAAAGCCATATCGGATGGTACCACAACGTAATGAAACTGGTACACGACTGGTACATGGTACAAACCGCTGCGGTAGATCCAAGGGCACGCAGCATGAAATTTGATGATGACCTGATGGGCGATCTGATCCGTTTTGTTTCTTCTCATGAAGTAGGCCATACACTGGGCCTGCGTCATAACATGGGCAGCAGCAGCAAAACACCGGTAGCCAAACTGCGCGATAAAGCATGGGTAGAAGCCAATGGCCATACCGCTTCTATCATGGACTATGCCCGTTTCAACTACGTGGCACAGCCGGAAGATAATATCAGCAAAGCCGGTCTTTATCCACGTATCGGCGAATACGATCAGTGGGCCATGCAGTGGGGTTACGGGTATATTGCCGGTAACAACGAAGAAGAACTGAAGAAGAACAGCAACAAGCTGATCACTGAAACACTGAAAGCCAATCCTCGTACCTGGTTCGGCACCTACGAATCAGGTAACCAGGCCGATCCAAGAAGCCAGAGCGAAGACCTGAGTGATAATGCAGTAGTTGCCAGCGACTATGGTGTTAAAAACCTGCAGCGTATCCTCGTTAAACTGCCTGAGTGGACCAAAGAAGAAGGCGATCTGAATGAGAATATCGAAACCATGTATGGGCAGTTACTCGGCCAGTTCCGCAGGTACGTAGGACATGTATCCCGCAATATCGGCGGTGTATACGAAACCTTCAAAACTGCCGAGCAGGATGAACCCGTATATGAAGTAACGCCTAAATCCATGCAGCGCGATGCATTGGGCTTCCTGAACAGGCAACTGTTCCAGACACCCAAATGGCTGATCGACAAAAAAATCTGGGATAAAATCAACCCTCCCGGAAGTGTTGACCCGATCGCATCTGCACAGGAAGCGGCTTTAGCCGGACTGCTTTCGGGCGACAGGATGAACCGCATGCAGTATTCTGTGGAACGTTTTGGTGCTGATAAGGCCTACAGCGCGCTTGAAATGATCTCTGAACTGCAGAACGACCTGTTCAGCGAACTGAAATCCAATAAAGCCATTGATGGTTACCGCAGAATGCTACAGAAAAGTTATGTAGACAAACTGGATAACCTGCTCAATCCTCCTGCGATCTCTATAACAGCTACCATCACTTTCCCTGGTGGTAGTGGCAGGGTTAATCCGTATGCTACCGGCTTTAACAACCGCAGCGATGTGTACAGCATTGCCAGAGCGCAACTGGTTCAGTTACGTTCACAGGTAGCTGCTGCTGCAGGTACCGCCAGCGACCGGATGAGCAAGATTCATTTACAGGACCTGTCTGAAAAAATCAAAAAAGCACTGGATCCTAAATAAATCCGCTTTTATCAGCTAAAAAAGTCCCGCCGGTTGGCGGGACTTTTTTATGTGCGCTATTCAGCAATACCGATGCTGTACCTTTGTACAAATGTTGTTTTATGAAACGTTATATATGGATCCTGTTTCTCTTAAGCGGAATAGCAGCCCAGGCACAGAAAAAGAATGAACGCTGGGGTTACCTGAGAGACAGTATCACCCGCGAACCCATTGTATTAGCGAGTATTACCAACCTGAATACCCAAACCACCGTAATGACCAGTGCCAGCGGTCGTTTTAAGATCGAATTACAGGAAAACCAGGTGCTCTCTTTTGCGGCAGTAGGATATTATTTTGATACCATTCACTACAACAAACAGTTTCTGTTGCAGGATACCCTGTCTTTATTCCTCTCACCACTGGCCCATAGTCTGGGTAATGTAACTGTAACCGCAAGGGGTTTAAGCCGCTATCAGCTTGACAGTATAGAAAGAAGAAAAGAATTTTTACAGGACATCGTAGACTATACCATTCCAACGGTTTCCAAAGCCAATTCAGGCGCCGGTATTGCATTGAACCTGGATCGTTTTTCCAGGCATGAGAAGAACAAACGAAAGGCTTTTGCCTTTTTTGAATCCAATGAAAAGGAAGCCTATATCAACTACCGGTTCCCTGCCTCCGTAGTTACACAATACAGTGGTTTAAAAGACGCCGAACTACAACAGTTCATGCAGCAATACAGACCTACCAGCGAATGGTTACGCAGAAACAGGTCGGAAGAAGATATCAAGTATTATATCAATGAGAAGCTGAAGTTGTTTTTTAAGCGGGGATGAGGGGGGATGGCAATCATGAGTTGTGAATGGGCAATGGTGAATTGTCAGTGGTGAGTATTGATAATATTGATGATAGATAAGTTCAGAGCGACTACCTACTCACGTCTCACAGTTCACGCGAATCAAATTAGAATTCAGTATCCGTTTAATGAGTGAAAATCACGAAGTCATAAACAATCCTACACCAACTCTCTACTGACTACTCACCGCTCACGTCTCACGATCTGGTGAATTGTCAATTGTGAATGGTGAATGTTAATGACGATAATGATAGTGGTGGAGAAGCTGACCCCCAACTCCCCACTGACTACTCACCACTCACGTCTCACGATGATTACTCGTAACGCAGTGCTACAATCGGATTCAGTTTGGCTGCTTTCATGGCGGGATAGATGCCGGCGGCGAGGCCTACTACGGAGCAGATGACAATGCCGATAATGACCCACATCCAGGGGATCACAAAACCGGTCTTTAATACGATAGAAAAGAGATTCCCTACCAGTACACCGAGGATAATACCGAAGAGTGCCCCCAACAGGCTGATGATCAGACTTTCGAAAAGAAATTGCTGGCGTACATTTTTGCTTTTACCACCAATGGCTTTGATCAGTCCCACTTCTTTGGTTCGCTCATTTACAGCAACCAGCATAATATTCATCAGACCAATGGCCGCACCGATCAGGGTAATCAATCCAATGGCTCCTGCAGAACCGGTGATACTGCTGAGGAATCCGATGAACATTTCGGCAAACTTATCGCTGCGCTCGATCACAAAATTAATATCTTCTGCCGGCTCCAGGCGGCGTACATTACGGAATACGGAAGTTGCTTCATCTGAGGCCACTTCCAGCTCATTCACATTGCCCACCATCACACCTACGAGATAAGAAGGATTGGCATTTTCGAAACGGCGGATATTGGTGTAAGACGTAAGTACCACATCATCCTGGCGCATCATAGCGCTGGAACCTTTGCTTTTTAAAAGACCAATAACCCGGTAAGGCAGGCTGCCTACACGGATGATTTTATCGATGCATTTCTCGGGTCTATCGCCGAATAATTTTGTAGCTACATTGCTTCCCAGCAAACAAACACTTCGACCGCTCTCTACATCGAGGCTGTTCAGATTACGCCCCAACTCAATCGAATAGCCGTTTACCGGAAGATAGTTTTCATCACCACCCATCAGTGTGATCTGCGGATTGGTTTTTTTATCGCCATAATGCACTTCCTGCGCTCCCGGACCCCGACGGTAAATACTTACCTGCGCTCCCGGATAAACAAAGTTCTTTTTGAAATATTCGGCTTCCTCTTTCCGGATAGGTTTATCGAGTTTCGATTTTTTTTCGCGGAGGCCTCTCTTGGTTTTGGTAACACCATTGTTCCTGCCACCGCCCATTCTTACCCTTGAATCTTTGTAACGGATACTGAAGGCATTGGCTCCCATGGAAGAGAAGCTCTCTTTCAGACTCTGGTTCATAGCTTCAATAGCGGTAATGATACCGATCAACGCCATGATCCCGAAGGCAATAATAGCCACGGTAATACCCGTACGCAGTTTATTACTGCGAACAGTGCGCCAGGCCAGTGTAAAGGAATCCAGGGTAGTCATGCAGTTCAGGTTACGTCAACAATACAACCTCATAAAGATAATTGAGATTGGCGAACCGCCCCCTACCCGATGAAGAAATGTGAGGAACGGTTAAAAATAGAACCAGTTAAGCACCAGTGAAGGGAAAATCCCGAAAAGGATCACCAGTACTGCCACCAGGAGCAGCCCCAGTTTGAAACCACCGGTTATCTCTTCTGTTTCCGGTTCGCCGTCTTTAAAGTACATAGACTGGATCACACGGAAATAGTAGTAAGCACTTACCGCGGCAAATAATACCGCTACAATCACCAGCCATAAAGCCCCTCCGGCTTTTACCACCGATGCCAGCATATAGTATTTGGCAAAAAAGCCCGCGGTTAAAGGAATACCTGCCAGCGACAGCAGACAGATAGCCGTGGAGAATGCCAGTACCGGTTGGGTCCGGGCCAGTCCGTTAAAGCCTTCAAACGTATAATCTTTCATTTTGATCAGCACGGCAAAGATCCCGATGGTAGCCAGGCTATAGGCAACGGCATACAGCAGGATTCCTTCTCTCGCAAGATCATTGGCGCTGTACAGAGCAAACAACATGAAACCGGCCTGTGCAATACTGGAATAAGACAGCATCCGTTTTACGCTCTGCTGAAACACAGCGGTGATATTACCCACCAGTAAGGTTGCGATAATCACAAAAGCCAGTAATAATTTCCAGGTAGGGCCTAAGAGTTCAGTATGCTGATCGAACAAGCGGATAAACGCGATAAAACCAGCGGCTTTCACAATGGTGGCCATAAAGGAAGTGAATACGCTGGGGGCTCCATCGTATACATCGGGTGTCCAGAAATGGAAAGGGGCAGCAGAAACCTTAAAACACATCGACACAAATAACAGGATCATACCTGCAATTTCGAGAAAAGAGGTTTTGGGGATCAGTGCGCTGGAAGCAAGTGATTTACTTTCTCCCATAATAAAACTTCCAGTAGCGCCATAGATCAGGGTAATACCCATGAGCATGATACCGGTAGAGAAACAACCCATCAGGAAATATTTGAGGGAGGCTTCATTGCTTTTGAGGTTACGCTTATCGGCACCGGTTAAAATATACAGCGGAATAGTAAGGATTTCAATTCCCAGGAACAGCATTAGCAGGCTGTTGAAGCCGGAAAGAATAGATACACCACACAAAACAAAAAAGATCAACGCATAATATTCTGCCGAATACTGGCTCGTTTTTTCGATGGCTTTCCCACTCAGCAAAACATACACGAGCGTAGCGGCAATGGCAATAGAAGTGAAGTACATCCCGAACTGCTCAAAGTTGAAGAGCTGGAAAGTATCAAAACGGATGACCCAGATCCCATAACTGTTCAGCAGGTTAGCCGTCAGTAATACCAACAGACCTACCACAGCGATAGCCGAATGAACAGCACGGTTCTTGAAAATGATGCCACTGAACATCATCACCACACCCAGTAAAGCAGAAACTATGATTGCATTCATAAAACTTATCTTGAACCCGCAGTATCAGCTGCAGATTGATTTCATTATTAACGATTAGCCAGTATGGCCTGAACAGTATCTTTTGTAAGATCGATCAAAGGCTGCGGGTAAACACCCAGCGCTATAATCATAACAGCCAGTACCACCAGCATCCATTGCACATTACCACTGATCTCAGTTGCGTTTTCTGTAATAACGGTTGTATTACCATACAATACTTTCTGTACCATATTCAACGTGTACACAGCTGCCAGAATGATACTGATACCTGCCACCGCCATGATCCATACATTATGCTGGAACAAGCCGTTGAACATGAGGAACTCTCCGATAAAAGCGTTGGTAAGCGGCAGTGCAATATTGGCAAATGCCATTACCACCAGCAGAATGGCCAGTACCGGTGCTTTTTGTGCCAGTCCACCCAGATCACTGAACTTACGGGTACCGAGCTGTTGTTCAATGGCATCTGCTACGATCCACAAACCGATCACATTGATACCATGGTTGAACATCTGTACCATTACCCCTTCCATGCCCGTTGCATTGTGCGCAAACACAGCGGCACACATGAGTCCGATATGCGCAATTGAGGAGTAAGCGATCAATCGTTTGATATCATCCTGCCTGATAGCGATCAGTGATGCATACAGCATGCCCATCACAGAAAAAATAATAATGAGATGCGCAAACTGCTGGGAAGCGTGCGGAAACACGGGTAATAACCAGCGGATCAACGCAAAGATTCCCATTTTTACCATGATGCCACTCATGATCATCGTAACTGCTGTAGGCGATTGCTCATAGGCATCCGGCTGCCAGGTATGGAAGGGAAATACCGGCATCTTGATCGCGAAAGCGATAAAGAATAACCAGAAGATCACATTCTCCTGCGTGGCTGTTAACTTGATATGATAAAAAGACTGTAAAGCAAACGACTGATCGGCTGATTGGAAATAGAGGTACAGGATACCTGCCAGCATCAATAAAGATCCGATAAACGTATACACAAAGAACTTGAATGTAACCGCGATCCTTTTTTCCCCTCCCCAGAAAGAACAGAGGAAGTAAACAGGGATCAATGCCAGCTCCCAGAAGAAATAAAATACCAATGCATCAGCAGCCAGGAAAACACCGAGTAATCCGGTTTGCGATAACAGCAGCAGGGCATAAAAGCTGGCAGGTTGCTTATACTCATTCTTAGCCGTAGCGATCAGGATGACCGGGAAACTAACCGTGGTCAGCAATACCAGCATCTTACCCATGCCATCGGTAACCAGGCTGAACCGGCTGCCCAGGGCTGGTAACCAGGCTGCATCATAGGAAAGATGCTGCGCAGGCAGGAAAAAAATACCGGCAACCGCAACGGCCAGCGTAACCAAAGAAGACAGCAGTGCCCAGTTTTTGGCAGCGTTCGTTCCTTTCAGAAAGAACGCAAGCAGGCCGGTAATCAATGGGATCAATATGAGTGAAACAGGGATCATATACTTTCTTTATCGCAACAAGCTGTTTAAAATATCTTACTGAAAAAACGGATAATCGTAGCATCATTAAACCAGACGAGGAAGAATACCACCATGGCCAATACCATGATCAGTATATAATTTCCTACCTGACCACTCTGCACCAGGCGCAACTGGCGCGAGCCATAGCCCACCAGTTTACCTACGCCGTTCACCAGACCATCAATTCCGCTTTTTTCAATGATGTTCTTGAAAAAACCGGCCAATACATGTAATGGATTTACCACTACTGCATCATATAATTCATCGATATACCATTTGTTCTCGAGAACTTTACTTATACCCGCAGATTCTTCAGTGGTGGATGCCTTGTATTTTTTATAACTGTTCACGGCAAACAGGATCACGATAATAATGGCTGCCGTAGAAGCACCCATCATCAGGTATTCCTGTGAAGCTTCGAGGTGATGGTGTTCGGCCAGCTTCGCTGATTCGGCAAAGATGGGTGCCAGAAAATGTTCCAGGCTATGCGCATGGGCTGCAAATACTTCAGGTATTCCGATCCATCCGCCTATCACCGACAATACCGCCAGTGTAATCAGCGGGAAGGTCATCTGCCAGGGACTTTCATGCAGATGATGTTCCTGTTCCTGTGTACCCCTGAACTGTCCGAGGAAGGTTAAGGTATACAAGCGGAACATATAGAAAGCAGTTAGTAAAGCACCGCCCACACCTACAAAATAGTACAGCGGATTATGTGCGAACGCTGCAGTCAGAATTTCATCTTTTGAGAAGAAGCCTGAGAAAGGCGGGATGCCGGCAATGGCCAGGCAGCCCAGTAAAAAGGTAATATGCGTGATCGGCAAATGTTTTTTCAAACCGCCCATTTTGCGGATATCCTGCTCATGATGCATGGCATGTATCACAGATCCTGCGGCAAGGAACAAAAGGGCTTTAAAAAAAGCATGTGTCATTACGTGAAATACTGCACCGGTATAAGCACCTACTCCCAATCCAAGGAACATATAACCCAACTGGCTAACGGTGGAATAAGCCAGTACTTTTTTAATGTCGTTTTGTTTTAAAGCAATCGTAGCCGCAAAAATGGCTGTGGCCAGACCAATTACTGCCACTACGGTTTGGGTAGCAGGGGCCATGGTGTATAAGATATTACTCCGGGCAATCATGTAAATACCGGCAGTAACCATGGTAGCGGCATGGATCAGGGCAGATACAGGCGTAGGACCCGCCATCGCATCCGGCAACCAGGTGTACAAAGGAATCTGTGCACTTTTACCCATCGCTCCTACAAATAAGAGCATGGTGATCGCTGTAATATCAAAAGAGCTGAGTTTGGATACGTTGGCAAACACATCGCCGTAAGAAGCCGTACCCAGTTTTACCAGGATCCAGAAAACTGCCAGCAGGAATCCCAGATCACCGATCCGGTTCATCACAAACGCTTTTTTAGCGGCGTAGTTATAATTGTTGTTTTTAAACCAGAAACCAATCAGCAAATAAGAGCAAAGACCTACTCCTTCCCAACCAATGAACATGATCACATAATTGGCGCCGAGCACCAGCAGTAACATGGAGAACACAAACAGGTTCAGGTACGCAAAATAACGGCCGAAATGCTGCGGCTCTTCCTCGTGCATATAAGCAGAAGAATACAGATGTATCAGAAAACCGATACCGGTAATGATCAGCAGGAATAAAGCAGAAAGCTGGTCTACCTGAAAAGCAAAGGGAATGGTAAAACTTTCTACGCTAATGAAGTTGAACAAGGTAACCACGCTTCCGCCATTGGCTTTTACATCAAAAAAGATCAGCAGGCTTACCACAAAGGATGCCAGTATGGATCCGCTGCCAACAATACTGATCAGGGATTTTGACATCGACTTCCTGCCCAGTCCGTTAACCAGGAAACCCAGCAGGGGAAACAATGGTACTAAATAAACAAGTTTGCTCATATACTCAGGCTGAACGTTCCATACTTAGCGCTGCACACAGTAAGCGTTTTGCCTTCTGCATTATGCGTTCTGCGTATTCCGTTCTTTAGTTTTTCAATCTGTTCAAAAAATTAATATCCACCGAATGCGTATTCCGGTACATCATTACAATAATTGCCAGTCCCACACTTACCTCGGCCGCTGCCACTACCATAATAAAGAATACAAATAACTGTCCTTCTATGCCCACTGTTGTATTGGCATCACCCGCTACTGCCGCTGCATGGTGCATTTTGGAAAACGCTACCAGCAACAGGTTCACTGCATTTAACATAAGCTCTACACACATAAATACAATGATGGCATTCCGTCTTGTCAGCACACCAATGATCCCGATGCTGAACAAGGTTAAACAGAGATAGATATAATACTGTATCGGCATTTTTTTCGCTTGATGTACAACGCTTGCGACGTTATACAATGTTTACAATTGATATATACAGCTTCTTCGTCAGGCCTTATGCCTTACGTGTTAGCCTTACTAATTTTTCTTACCTATTACCACCGCCCCTACCATGGCACTCAGGAACAACACACTGGTGATTTCAAAGGGCACCACATAATCGGTGAACAGGGCCTTACCAAGGTTCTTGATCAATCCGATATTTCCGTCAGCCATCATCACTTTACGTCCATTCATCTCAATAGCCTGACGTACCAGCGAGATCAGCATCAGCAACAAGCAACCGCCCGAGATTACACCGGCCAGTTTCATCCAGATATGTTTCTGCGGTTCCGTTTCTGCATTCAGGTTCATCAGCATGATCACAAACAGGAACAATACCATAATGGCTCCCGCATACACAATCAGGTTCACAATAGCGAGGAACTGCGCATTCATTAATACGTAATGTCCGGAGATGGCAAAAAACACAGCAATCAGCCACAGCACACTATGTACCGGGTTCTTGCTCACCAGCACCATAATGGCACTGAATACGGCAAGCGCGCTGAGGAAAAAGAATAATATTTCGGTCGTACTCATATGTTTAATTAACAATTAAAAATTAACAATTAATAATTATTGATGAATTTTCCATCTCTAACTATTCATTATTAATCACTAATTCGATGAAGCTGCTCCCGCTGTTGTGGGTTCGTTCTTACCTCTCGCTTTTTCATATCCAACCGGATCTGTTTTCGGATCCGGGATCAGCAGATCGTTTTTGCCGTAGATAAATCCTTTACGCGTAAAATTGGCCGGCGCAAAAGTTTCACTCAGGTAAATCGCATCCTTCGGACAGGCTTCTTCACATAAACCACAGAAAATACAACGCAGCATATTGATCTCGTAACGGGCTGCGTATTTTTCTTCGCGGTATTTATTCTCTTCGCCGGGTAAACGTTCTGCGCCTTCCATGGTAATGGCTTCTGCCGGACAGGCTACAGCACACAAACCACAGGCAGTACATCTTTCGCGGCCTTCCTCATCACGGTTCAGCACATGCAGTCCACGGAAAACAGGACTGAACGGACGCTTTTGTTCCGGGTAACGTATTGTGGGCTGTTTTTTAAACATATGGCTGAAAGTGATCGCCATTCCCTTAAAAATAGCCGGCAGGTACAACCGCTCCATCAAACTCATGGGCTTGCGGCTTACCTCTTTGGATCTGTTGGTTAATGCTTGCATGTGTATCTTTCTTTTCTACCGGAATGGACCGGCAAAAATATTTTTACGTTTTACGCCTACGGCGATTAGCGAATTAACGGATATCGGATGGCGGATTGATTAACGGATGGTAAATCCGCAAATCCGTCATCCACTAATCCGGAATCATTTCCCCTGCAACCACAATATCACGGCACCTGTGATCAACATGTTGATCAATGCCAATGGTATCATTTTCTTCCAACCCAAATTCATCAGCTGGTCATAACGGAAACGTGGGATGGTCCAGCGGATCCACATGAACAGGAAGATGAATAACACGATCTTGGCCAGTAACGCTACCACACCCAGTATGGCGGCCAGATTCGGTGCCAGCGTACTCTCGTCGAGGAACGGAATATCATATCCGCCAAAGTACAGAGAAGCCATCACCGCACTGCTCATAATCATATTCACATATTCAGAAAACAGGTAAAACCCAAGTTTCATAGATGAGTATTCCTGGTGATAACCAAAGTTCAGTTCATTCTCCGCTTCCGGCAGGTCAAAAGGTGTGCGGTTACACTCTGCCAATGCACAGATAAAAAAGATCAGGAACCCCAGCGGCTGGTAAGCAATATTCCATAACTGGCCGGCATCCATCTGCTGTTCTACAATTGTTTTCAGGCTTAAGGAGCCAGAGAGCATCAGTACCGCAATCAGCGCCAGACCCATCGCCAGCTCATAACTGATAGCCTGCGATGCACCGCGCAAAGCGGCCATCAACGAAAATTTATTATTCGATGCCCAACCACCGATCATGATCCCATACACACCCATACTCACTACACCAAACACATACAGGATCCCGATATTGATATCGGCTATCTGCAGATCGATCTTCCTGTCAAACAGTTCTACATGACCACTCCAGGGAATCACCGCACAGGTCATCAGTGCAGCCGTCATAGCCAGACCCGGTCCGAGTACAAACAAAAATTTATTAGCTGTATTCGGAATGATCTCTTCTTTCATGATCAGTTTCAATCCATCAGCAAAGGGTTGCAATAAGCCAAACGGACCCGCACGGTTCGGGCCGGGCCTGTCCTGCAGTATCGCTGCCACTTTCCGTTCTGCGAATGTGGTATATAAGGCAATGCCCAGACTCGCAAACACGATGATTGCGATCAGGATCAGTTTTTCGATCAGTAATAACCAGTCAATAGCAAGTAGTGTCATGAGATATATAGCTATTAGTCTTTCTTCTTATTAAAATCTGTAGAATGCGCCGGACCATCGATCAAACTCAGTTCAATGTTCGGTTTGTTCACTTCACTCACAGTATGTATATCCATCAATAGTTTTGGTTGTCTGCCGCCATGCACCGCACTGAATGTCTCGTTTGGTTTTGTCATACCCACTTTTCCGGCATAATGCCCTTGTGAGATCACAGAATGGCGGTTGATATTCCTCGGCCCTTCAATCACCCAGTCACTGGTTTTCTTTTTATCAAAGCGGCAGGTATTGCAGATCCACGCAGTTTTACCGTCTTCTGTATTTTCTACTTCACCCCACTCGTCTTTGCGGGCAGTAACACGGAACACTTCATCGCCACGGTTCCATAAAGTTACTTTTCCGGAACAGGTGGGGCAATCACGATGTGCATCCATCGGTTTCAGGAACCAGACACGATTTTTGAAACGGAAAGTTTTATCGGTTAACGCACCTACCGGACATACATCAATCACATTACCAATGAAATCGTTCTGCAGGTTTTTCTCAATAAACGTAGCAATTTCTGCATGATCTCCCCTGTCCAATACACCATGTTCCCTTTTTTTGGTAAGCTGATCAGCAACAAACACACAACGGTAGCAGAGAATGCAACGTGTCATGTGCAGCTGTATATAAGGACCCAGGTCATGTTTCTTGAATACGCGTTTCTGGAACTCGAAGCGGGTTCCTTCTGCGCCATGCTCATAGCTCAGATCCTGCAGGTGACATTCACCGGCCTGGTCGCATATGGGGCAGTCGAGTGGGTGATTGATGAGCAGAAACTCCACCACACCGGCACGGGCGTCCAGTACTTTCGGACTGGTAATATTTTTTACCTCCATCCCGTCCATCACCGTGGTACGGCAGGATGCTACCAGTTTGGGCATGGGGCGGGGATCTTTTTCAGAACCTTTACTCACTTCTACCAGACAGGTACGGCATTTACCACCGCTGCCCTGCAGTTTGCTGTAATAGCACATCGCAGGCGGCGCCACTTCTCCACCAATCTTACGTGCCGCATTCAGGATGGTGGTCCCGGCCGGCACTTCGATGGTGATGTTGTCGATGGTTACTTTAAATAAGGGTTGCTCCGACATAAGTCAAAATTCAAAAGTCAAAATTCAAAAGCCAAAATCACTACCTGGCTTTTACTATTATAGAAGCGATGATTTTTGCTATTTCATCTGCTTCTTTTACCAATTCACGAATCTTCTCTTTATCTACACTCATTGTATCCCTGATAAGACACAACCAGTATTTGGTTTCATTAGCCGACTTTAATGCAATTACGAGGTAGTTCTTCCAATCTTTCGCAGAACTGCCAGCTTTGGCCTCTACAACATTTGCACCGATTGAAGTACCGCTTCTCAATAATTGATCAAATAAAGAGCTATATATTCTATCATACTTACAAACTCCGACAAACGAGATGATTTCTTTCGAAAAAAAAACATCTATGCCGGATATTGTAAGGTTTTACATCCTCATTCAATTCAAAATTGTCAAATTCACTATCCATATTTTTGAATTTTGACTTTTAAATTTTGAATTAATTAGCCAACCGGCACGTGGATCGGGTCCGCATAATGCGCCAATCCATAATTCCTTTTCTGCGCTTCTTCCGGATGTGTAACATGCCACTCAAACTCATCCCTGAAATGCCTGATGGCTGCTGCAACGGGCCAGGCCGCTGCATCGCCCAACGGACAAATCGTATTCCCTTCTATCTTGCGCTGTATATCCCACAACAGATCAATATCACTTGATTTGCCTTGTCCTTTTTCCAGACGCAGTAATAATTTTTCCATCCAGCCGGTTCCTTCGCGGCAGGGAGAACACTGTCCGCAACTTTCATGACGATAGAAACGGGCAAATGTATAGGTATTCTTCACTACACACTGGTCTTCATCCAACACAATAAAACCACCCGATCCCATCATGGTACCGGTAGCAAAACCACCATCACTCAAACTTTCGTAGTTCATGTAACGGGTTTCGCCCTTGGCTGTTTTCAGTAACAGGTTAGCAGGCAAAATAGGTACAGATGAACCACCCGGTATACAGGCTTTCAATCTTTTGCCATTGGCAATACCACCACAATATTCATCGCTGTAAATAAATTCTTCTACAGAGATGGTCATATCAATTTCGTAGACGCCAGGTTTGTTGATATTACCACAGGCAGAGATCAGTTTGGTGCCGGTTGATTTACCTACGCCAATCTTCGCATATTCTTCTCCACCCATATTGATGATGGGAACAACAGCTGCCAGTGTTTCTACATTGTTTACCACTGTGGGCCTCATCCACACACCCTGTATGGCAGGGAAGGGAGGTTTGATACGCGGATTACCGCGCTTCCCTTCGAGTGATTCGATGAGAGCAGTTTCTTCTCCACAGATATAGGCACCCGCACCACGCTGCACATGGATCTCACAGTCAAAACCGGTTCCTAAAATATTTTTTCCTAAAAAGCCGTTGGCTTTGGCTTCGCCGATAGCCTGTTCCAGGATATCAACGATCCAGGCATATTCACCACGGATATAGATATAGGTATCATTACTGCCCAATGCATAAGAAGAAACAATCAACCCTTCGATAAGCAGGTGTGGAATAAATTCCATTAAATACCTGTCTTTAAAAGTACCCGGCTCACTCTCATCGGCATTACATACCAGGTGACGCGGCACGCCTTCGGGTTTGGCAATAAAACTCCACTTCATACCGGCCGGGAAACCGGCACCACCCCTGCCACGCAAACCGCTCTTCTTCACTTCTTCCACAATGGCTTCAGGACCCATGGTCTTGAGTGCTTTCTCTACACTCCGGTACCCTCCTTCGCGGCGGTATACTTCGTAAGAGCGGATGCCCTGCACATGTGCTTTTTCCAGTAATAATTTTACACCCATATTGAAAAGTCAAAAGTCAAAAGTTAAAAGTTAAAAAGCAACTCTTAATTTTACTTTTTAATTTTTACTTTTTAATTAATTATTCTTAGCTGCTGTTTCTCTGCATTCTGCAATGATCGCATCCACTTTTTCTTTTGTTAAATGCTCGCGGTAATGTTTACCCAGTTGCATCATCGGCGCATAACCACAGGCACCGAGGCACTCTACGGTTTTTAAAGTGAACATCCCATCTGCTGTTGTCTCGCCCGGTTTAATACCCAGTTTCTCACCGATATAGGCTACTATATCATCGCTGCCACGCAGCATACAAGGACCCGTTTGGCAAACCTCGAACATATATTTACCCACCGGTTTCAGGTTGTACATGCTGTAGAAAGTAGCTACTTCATATACTTCAATAGGCGTAATGTTCAGCAGTTCGGCCACATAATCCATCGTTTCGCTGCTTAACCAGCCGCCAAAGCTATCCTGTGCCAGATGTAATACCGGCAACAGGGCACTCTTCTGCTTCCCTTCCGGATAACGTGCCACGAGGCGCTGTACTTCGGCCAGTTGTGTTTCATTAAACTTAACCATATACTTCAAAGGCAAAAGTCAAAATTCAAAAGTCAAAACACTGTTTCCGCTTTTAATTTTTACTTTTTAATTTTTAATTATTAATTCCTACGCGTCCATCTCTCCTGCAATCAGGTTCAAACTACTCATCGTCACAATCGCATCACTCAGCATACCCCCGGTTACCAGTTCCGGATAAGCCTGGTAATAAATGAAACAGGGTCTGCGGAAATGCAGGCGGAATGGTGTACGACCGCCATCGCTGATCAGATAAAAACCTAATTCGCCATTACCCCCTTCTACTGCATGGTACACTTCTCCTTTCGGCATTTCTACCTCACCCATGATGATTTTGAAATGCCAGATCAATGCTTCCATACTGGTATACACATCTTCTTTTTTAGGGAGATAATATTCCGGCACATTCGCATGGAACACTTCTGCTTCTGCACCCTTGAACTCCTGTATTTTCTGGTAAGCCTGCTGTATAATGCTTAAGCTCTGCCACATTTCTTCGTTACGCACCAGGAAACGGTCGTAGTTATCGCCTGTTTTACCAACAGGTATGCTGAAATCAAAATCTTCATAACTGCTGTACGGTGCATGCACACGCACATCATAGTCAACCCCAGCTGCCCGCAGATTAGGCCCGGTAAACCCGTAATTCAACGCACGTTCTGCACTGATGGCTCCTGTACCAATGGTACGCTCCATGAATATGCGGTTGCGACTGAACAGGTTTTCGAGTTCTTTTAGCACCGCAGGATATTCCTTTAAGAATTTCTCGAGTTTCGTAAACGCTGTATTTGAGAAATTCCTTTCAAAACCGCCAATACGCCCAATATTAGTAGTAAGGCGGGACCCGCATACTTCTTCATATATCTCATAAATTAATTCACGATACTGCATCACATACAGGAAGCCGGTATAGGCACCGGTATCCACACCTACAATCGAATTACAGATCAGGTGATCCGCAATACGCGCCAGCTCCATGATGATCACCCGGAGATAATCCACCCTTTTTGGTGTTTTCACATCCAGCAGTTTCTCGCAGGTAAGATGCCAGCCCATATTGTTAATGGGACTGCTGCAATAATTTAACCGGTCTGTAAGAGGAGTGATCTGGTACAAAGGCCTGCGCTCGGCAATCTTTTCAAAAGCACGGTGGATATACCCCACGGTAGATTCGGTAGACACGATCCGCTCTCCATCCAGCTCCATAATATTCTGGAACACACCGTGTGTAGCAGGGTGCGTAGGCCCCACATTCAATGTGGTGGTCTGCTTTTCTATCGAGCCTTCCGGCAGTTTGATATGGTGATGATGCTCTGTCATTATATAATCAGCTATATATCTTTAATCAACTTCGTTGTGCCTGTCCCGACTTTGGCGGGGTCACTCACTTGTACGGTAGGTTCGCTTTGCAGCTTTCGTGAGTCGTCAATCGTCAGACGTGAGCGAAAGGAGTACTCACGATTCACGTCTCACCACTCACGATCCCTACCCCCGTCCAAACATTTCATCATCCTTATCCACCCTGGTCTGGTCTTCCAGCGGAAACTCTTTCCGCATAGGGAAGTAATCCATCTCTTCCACGTTCAGGATCCTTTTCAGGTTCGGATGTCCTACAAAATTCACCCCATAGAAATCAAAGGTTTCCCGCTCCATCCAGTTGGCACTGTTAAAGAGTTTGGAAGCCGTGAAAACATCGGGGGTATTGATATCAGTAAATACTTTGAAACGTACACGTACATTCTCAGTCAGGTTATGCAGGTGGTACACCACCGCCAGTTCGCGGCCGGGCTGGTCGGGATAATTCACTGCACAGAGGTCTGTCAGAAAGCGGAAACCCAGCTCTTCATCATCATTCATGAACTGGAGCACTTTCAGGTTATTCTCCTTGGCAGCTTCAAAACTGAGCATGCCATACGACTCTTCGAAATGGAAAACGGTGTCTCCAAATTTCTCCGTTAGTCGTTGTTGAATTCTTTCGTTGGTTAAGGCCATTTCTATCTGATTCAGCTGCAGATTTTGGGCTTGCAGCCATGATTTATTTTTACAGACAACTGCTTTCTATCAACAGTTATCCAGTTTTGTTATTCGATACCATATCCGTTCATCAGCGCCTTATACTGCTCGCTGTTTCTTCTGCGGATACTTTCCTGCCCTACCAGCTCCTGTATTTTCATAAAACCATCCAGGATGGCTTCGGGGCGGGGTGGGCAACCAGGAACATATACATCCACCGGAATAATCTGGTCGATGCCCTGTAACACACTATAGCTGTCAAAAATACCACCACTCGAAGCGCAGGCACCCACGGCAATTACCCAGCGGGGTTCGGCCATTTGCAGGTATACCTGGCGTAATACAGGACCCATTTTTTTGGCAATAGTGCCCATCACCATCAGCAGATCGCACTGGCGGGGGGAGAACCCTACCCTTTCAGAACCAAAACGGGCCAGATCGTAATGAGAGCCCATGGTAGCCATAAATTCGATACCACAGCAGGAAGTAGCAAAAGGCAGGGGCCACATGGAGTTTTTCCGGGCCAATCCTACCACATCGCTCAGCTTGGTGGTAAAAAAACCTTCCCCTGAATAACCCTGGGGTGCTTCTGCCACCGCAACCGCCTCACTGATCAGGGCCTCTTTCGGATGAATATTAAAACGTACCGGACGCATATCAAAAATTATGAATTAGCAATTAACAATTAATAATCAACTCCTATCAATTATAACCTTCCGGCCTTTACTTATGTTCGGGCCATCCAATTTTTAATTTTTAATTGTCAAGTATTAATTACCCTAGTCTTCCCAGGTCAGCGCGCCTTTTTTGATGATATAAATGAATCCTATCATGAAAAAAGCGACAAACATGAGTACAGCACTGAAACCGGCCCATCCCAGTTCGCGGAAATTGACCGCGTAGGGATAGAAAAAGATCACTTCCACATCAAACAGCACAAACAGGATAGCCACCAGGAAATACTTGATAGCCATGGGCTGGCGGGCATTTCCATGGGTTTCGATACCGCTGGCAAAGTTCTCCAGTTTGTCGGCGGTTTTACGCTTGGGCCCCACCCAGGCCGATACACCGATCATCGTGGCCACAAAACCGGCCGCAAAGATCAACTGAACGCCGATAGGGAAATAGTTAGCCGCAGAATTGGATGCACTTGCATCCAGTAACAAAGAAAGCCAGCTCATGTGAAAAAATTAAAGTGGTGCAAAAATACACTTGTGTGGCATATAAAAGAAAAACTCCCCGATTATGGGGAGTTTTTCTTCAATTTTTCTTAGCCTTTACCAGCGGTTGCGGCTCCGCCTGAGCCTTTTTTACCCTGAACAGGGGGATTTGAGTAATATTCTATTCTTTTCATAATATCCGCTTTAATCGGTGCGGCATATTTGTTATTATCATCAGCTGGATCAGGATACAAAGCCATCATCTGGTCTAAAACACCCACCACTTTTTGTGCAACACCCAGGTATTCGTCTACCTTAGCTGTTTTTTTACCATCACTGGTTATTTTGAAATCAGGGTCATTTTTAAGTGACACCATCTCTTTGGTGGTAGAAAAAAGGATATAATACAGGTTACGGAAAATATCTATCTTATACTTTTCCTTATCAATCGTTGTATAAATAGAATCCAGATACATCAGGTGTTTCGCCGCTACCCCGGTTGTATCAGGATCAGAAGCAATCGCCGCCAACTTGAAGAAACGGTACGGCTGGGGTTTTCCCGGATAATCATTCATGTATTTCTTGGACAATTCTATGGTAAGGGGATAGTTCTTCGCAGTAAAAGCGGTATTGGTTAATCTGTAATAATCAAACTCACTCATGGTACCACCCTTCATGGCAGCCTGTCTTTGTAACCAATCGATCTGCTTATCGTACATTTTAGCCTTCCCAAACAGGTCAGCCGCTTGACCCATATAAGCCAGTTTATTCACTTTTGAGGTATCAACACTCATCGCTCTTTCCAGGTACCCTACCGCCTGTGTTTCACTGCCGGGGAATTTAGAGAAGACCTTTACCGCCAGTTCATAATCGCCTGGAGCAATCTTTTGAACCGGTGCATTGGCGAAATACTTGGTCAAAGCTTCTTTCGCCTGTACAGAATCACCGGTTCTGTCAAAGTTCAGGGCATACAGGATATCCAGTTTAGGCAATACTTTAGACCCAACGGCCGCTTCCAGTTCTTTCACCTTCGCCAAAGACTCAGCATTTTTTCCTGAACGGAAAAGGTAATCTGCCATCACCAGGTCTAGTACCGGATCTTTATCCGCATTGGCAATGTATTTATCGAGGTATTCTTTGGCACGGTTTACATCGCGGGTAGCGTAGTAATCATAATAGGTGAAATAAACAGGAGGAAAGGTCGGATCTGCTTCGATAGCACTGTTAAAATTCTGCTCGAACAGTTCTTTGTTATTCTGGCTCTGGTAGATCTTACCGATACGGAAAAAAGCACGTGCATTTTTCGGATCTCTTGTTAAGGCTTCCTGGTAGGCCTTTACGGCATCTCCACCATTTTCTCCACCCAGTTTCAGGTAATTGATCCCCATATTAATCA
Source organism: Sediminibacterium sp. GW821-FHT12F12 (assembly GCF_058806635.1). Taxonomy (NCBI): domain Bacteria; kingdom Pseudomonadati; phylum Bacteroidota; class Chitinophagia; order Chitinophagales; family Chitinophagaceae; genus Sediminibacterium; species Sediminibacterium sp. GW821-FHT12F12. The sequence continues at coordinate 134,173 of NZ_JBXAPW010000002.1, forward strand.
GGATATCCGGATCGGTCAGATCAATCGCAGCAGCCTGTTTCAGTTTCTCAATGGCATAACTATGGTCTCCTTTGTCGCTGCTCACTTCCGCGTTGGCACGGCCAATAGCATTCAGAATAGCAGGGTTGGGTTTGCCTTTGTTTTTACCTTTTGTTTCAGTAGTAGCTGTAATAGCCTGCTCAAATTTCTGCTTTACAGCATTGATGTCTTCTTTTTCCAGGATCCCGATATGTCCCATTCCCACCAGCAACCAGGCATCGCTGCCTACTTCCTGTAATCCCTTTTGGTACAGTGCCTTAGTAGCCTGTATCTGCTCCGGGGTTGGATCACCGCCATCTGTTGCCAGCATCGCCTGTCCTAACCAATAAATAGCCTGGGGGTCTTTCGGATTGGCATCATAAGCTTTCTGAAATGCTTCTTTGGCACTCTTGTTCTTTTCATAATTCAGGAACTTGATGCCAGCTGGAATCTGCGCCATCAAACACTGTGCAGCAAGCATTGCTGTAAACATCAGAGAAACGGTCTTCTTCATTTTGCTTTTTTTATAATTATAGTGTCAATCTGCATCTTTGATTTTTCCTAACCGCTGGTTAAACCCCATCTTAGCCGGTACAAGGAATGATCTCCGGAAAATCAGCTGTCCTCTTTCCAGACTCATGAAATTCATGAAGCCCGTTCCCAGTCCGGCAGAATTTTCCTTCAGTATATAATACAAGGGGCGTGCCAGCGGGTACTGACCATATGCCAATGATGCCTGCGAAGGCTTGGCAAACAGGTCTTTCTCTTCACATTTAACACATTCTACCAGCGCCGTCCTGATTTTCCTCAGCTGTGCCAGTTGTTTGGGATCGTAACTATCGCCCACCCAACTCAGCCCTACAAAACCTATTACATTCGGATTATTGGATACCACTTCTATCACTTCCTCACTGTTTTTTGCCGCTACCACATTTTTACCCAATGGCTCACCCCGCAGTACACTGTCCTGCAGGTAACGGATGGTACTCGTCGCATTTTTCCCATCCATCACTGCGGTGATATTGTTCCTGCCGCTGAGAATATCTTTCAACTGTGCAATGGTGAACACACTGTCTTTCGCAGCCCTGTTCACGATCGCGGTCACAGCATCGTAAGCGAGAATCCCGTATTGGGGTTTGTACGAAAGACTGTTCTCGAAGATCTCTGCCTCCGCATCGCTCAGTCCTTTGGCAACAATGATCATCCGCGTACTATCAGACTGCAGGTCCCGGAAACAGGCTGCTTCTGATTTATACGAAACTTCGATCCGGGTATCAGGGAAAGAGGAATGATGCACTTTCAGCTGTTCTTCTATAACAGGCTTAAAGCTTTCATCCACACTGATCCTGATCATACCCTTCGTAGGTGTATCCCGCGGATCCGCTTTTTTACCCGATCTGTTACAAGAAACAAAGAACAAAGACAGACCCACTAAAACACCGTATAACACACTGTTTCTCATCTTATTAATTACGCTTGATCCCTCTGTATAAACGAAAACCACCATATAAAAGACAAAGACTCCCAAAAAAGTACCTGAAAAATTCGTTGTCTTTATCCAGCAATTGTTCAATATTCAGCTTATCTGCAAACAACATCATCACCGCCATTCCGAGCAATAAAATGGCGATGGTGAGGTCATATGACATCCGCATTAAATTATAACTTTTCTTCTGTTTAGCTCTGAAATCATTCTCCATTTAACAATCAATTAAAACAGGGATGGGCAATTTAGGCAATAATTTTATTTGTGTCCAACAATTGTGGCCGACAATTTGAAACAATTCACCGGTTACTGCTTATGGGATGCGGGTTCCGCAGCAATTCCATAAACACCTGTATTTGATGCTAATGAATGTTAGCCGCTTTAGCCCTTTCACCAGGTAGCTGAATGGCAGCGGAACACTATCTTTGCGCTCATGAGAATTTTGATGGTTTGCCTGGGAAATATCTGCAGGAGTCCATTGGCAGAAGGCATCTTACAACAAAAAGCCCGGGAAGCGGGTTATGATTGGACAGTAGACAGCGCGGGCACCAACGGATATCATATTGGAGAACAACCTCATGTGTTATCGCAGAAAGTGGCCCGGGAACATGGGATCGATATCAGCGGACAATGCTGCAGAAAACTGGTGAAAGAAGATCTGCTTGTTTACGATCGCCTGTTTGTAATGGATCAGGAAAATTATGCGGCGGTAAAAAGGATCTGTGCAGACTATTGGCAGATAGAAAAAAATGACAGGAAAGTGACAATGATCCTCGATCTGCTTTATCCCGGCGAGAACCGCGAAGTACCCGACCCCTGGTATGGCACCGAAAAAGATTACCGGCTGGTATTTGATCTGCTGAGCCGGGCCTGCGACAAACTGATCGATCAATACAGCGCACAGCCAACAGCAGGATAAAAAAAGTATTTCTCAGTTATTTACCACTTTACAGAACTTCATTAACGAATACCTACCCATGAGCAAACCCGGCTTACCACAAGGAACCAGAGATTTCAGCGCAGCTATTGTACACAAACGCAATTATATTTTCCAGACCATCCGCCATGTATTTGAGTGTTATGGCTTTCAACCGCTGGAAACACCTGCCATGGAGAATCTGGATACACTGATGGGTAAATATGGCGAAGAAGGTGATAAACTCATTTTCAAGATCCTCAACAACGGTTTGGATAACCCCGATAAACACCGGCAGGCTAAAGAAGATTTTGAAAAAGTATTAGCAGGAAAAAATACCAAGGGAATTACAGAAAGGGCCTTACGCTATGATCTCACGATCCCTTTTGCGAGGTATGTGGCCATGAACTACGGACAACTCACCCTTCCGTTTAAACGCTACCAGGTGCAGCCCGTATGGCGTGCCGACAGACCGCAGAAAGGCCGCTACCGCGAGTTTTACCAGTGCGATGCAGATGTGGTGGGCAGTAAATCGCTATTAAATGAAGTTGAACTGGCGGGCATTTATGCCACTGTTTTTGAAAAACTGGGCATTGCGGTAGAGATCAAGATCAACAGCCGGAAAATATTGGCAGCACTGGCAGAACGCTGCGGTGGTGCCGATAAAATGGTAGATATCACCGTGGCCATTGATAAGCTGGATAAGATCGGATTAGAAAAAGTAAAAGCAGAACTGGCAACCAAAAATTTAACCGACGCTCAGATCAACACCATTGAACAATACCTTTCAATAACGGGTGGCAATGCAGAAAAAATAACCGCTCTCAAACAACTCATCGGCAACAACGAAACCGGTTTGAAAGGTATCGAAGAGATCGAGTACGTATTAAACTACCCGCTCACCACTCACCTCTCACCTCTCACCACTGATTTCACCCTCGCCCGTGGATTGAATTACTACACCGGTATCATTTTCGAAGTAAAAGCCCTGAATGTGCAGATGGGCAGTATTGGCGGTGGGGGAAGGTATGATGACCTTACCGGTTTATTCGGCGTACCCAATGTGCCCGGTGTGGGCATCAGTTTTGGCGTAGACAGGATTTACGATGTGATGGAAGAACTGAAATGTTTCCCCGAAGAAGTACAGGCCGGCACACGCGTACTGTTTTTTAACCTCGGCGAGGCAGAAAGCAAACAGGCATTTGGCCTGATGCAGCAATTGCGCAGCAAAGGCATCGCCAGCGAGCTGTTTCATGAGAATACCAAATTTGACAAACAGTTCAAATACGCAGAAAAAAAACAAATTCCCTTTGTAGTCATCCTCGGCAGCGAGGAACTGGCCAATGGCACCTGCCTGGTAAAAGACCTGCGCAAAAGCGAACAGCAAAGCATGACACAGACCGCATTGGCAGATTTTGCGTTCCTGTAACAACAGCTTTGTCAGGGTTGGCAGGTAAGTGGCTCTCTGCCGACAAACCCCCGTTTCCGCATCTTTGGCACAGTATTTTCATTACCCAGGTAAACGGGTAGTATGAAAAGAATTTTGTGTTTTTCACTTCTCTTGGCCGTGGTGTTGGTTTCCTGCAGCAGGAAAATGCAAACACCGGCGTCCAAAACGCCTGTAATACAGGGGTCAAAGAATAATAAACCGGATCAGCCTGTTACTGTGATCATACCGGAGGAGCCCAAACCTGTAGCGCCGGTTCCGGCACCGCGTGAGGTAACCGCTTTTTCTGAACCTTTGACGGTGATCGATGCTTCGGGTAATATCATTACCTCCCGCAGTAAGCTTCCCCCCGAGATCGGTGCTAAGATTGATTACCGCAGGATAGCACGCTCGTTTACACCCGGCCAGAAAAAAAACCTGATCTACCGCTTTCAGCTTTTACCACCCCGGGTGTTATATGTGCCCGAAAACCTGGCAAGCACGTCGGTAAGAGGTACCTATGTGATCTTCAAAAAGAAATTCTGGTACTGGAAGCAGGCAGACGGGCTATTTCATCTCGACAAAACCTACTACCAATAAAAAGGCCAGGATACTATCCCAGCCTCTTTGTATATACCGCAAGCAATCGGTGCGTTTATCGAACCAGCAGTGGTGAAATCCGTTGGTTCAGGTAGTTTTTTCTGTTAAAAGCGATCGCATCTGATTTGGTTCCCTCTAACTGGTAACCCATGGCATTAATGCTTACGCCAATTACTTTTTTGTTGGTATCTCTTACAAATTTGGCCGTGCCCTGGAACTGTACAATCGTGTACAGGTCTTCTCCTTCTTGTTTTTCAAGTGCAGAAGTTCCTGCAGAGGAAGACATCTCCAGCGCTCCATCTACCAGAGCAACTGTAACTTCGGCTACAACACTTCCATCAGGAAATTTATACTTACCTACATAATGCTGCAATGTGGAATCTTTAGCAGCCGGTGCCTGTTGCGCCTGCGCCATTACTACCATACCCACAGAAAAGAAGAAAAACAACAACATTTTTTTCATACAGTCATTTTTAGTGCATCCAAAATAATAATATTTAGGCAACAAACCATTTACCACACCTTAAAATATGCTTACAAGTGTAAAATAAAACAACCGGCTATACGCCTTCATAAATAACAGCCGCTCCCTGCCCTACGCCTACACACATGGTGGCCAGTCCGTATTTTGTGTGCTGCCGGCTCATCTCATGCAATAAAGTAGTAGATATACGTACCCCGCTGCAACCCAGCGGATGACCGATAGCGATGGCTCCCCCATTCACATTCACTTTTGCGGTATCGAGACCTAATTCTTTGATACAGGCCAGGCTCTGCGAAGCAAACGCCTCGTTCAGTTCTACCAGTCCCAGATCAGCAGCGGCCAACCCTGCACGCTGCAAAGCTTTCTGCGAAGCGGGCACAGGTCCCATACCCATAATGGCGGGATCAACCCCTGCCACTGCCATACTCACTACCCGGGCCATGGGTTGCAGGTTAAATAATTTCACGGCTTCTTCACTTGCCAGTAACAGGGCGGCGGCTCCATCATTGATACCGGAAGAATTGCCGGCCGTTACGCTGCCGTCTTTGGCAAAAGCGGGTTTTAGTCCGGCCAGTTTTTCCAGAGAGGTTTGGCGCGGATGTTCGTCTTCATTAAACCAGGTAATCAGCCGGTCGTTAATCATTTCAATGGCCGCTATTTCCGCATCCCATTTACCGGCTTCTTTGGCCGCAAAATATTTCTGTTGCGAAGAGAGGGCGAACAGGTCCTGCTCCTCCCGGCTGATATTCCATTCACGCGCCACATTCTCTGCCGTTTCGCCCATACTGTAAGGATGGTACATCTCCGCCAGTTTTTTATTGGTAAAACGCCAGCCGATGGTGGTATCGTAAGTTTCTACTTTCCGGTTCCAGGCCCCATCGCTTTTAGCAGTTACAAAGGGGGCACGGGTCATGCTTTCTACGCCGCAGGCGATATAAAACATTCCTTCATTACACATGATGGCGCGGGCGGCATCCATAACTGCCTGTAAACCACTGGCACACAACCTGTTCACGGTATTGCCCCCCACATTCACCGGTAAGCCGGCCAGTAAAGCGGCCATCCGGGCCACATCGCGGTTATCTTCTCCGGCCTGGTTGGCTGCGCCGGCAATTACATCTTCGATTTTAGAGGGATCGATATCCGGGTTACGCTGCAAAAGGGCTGTGATGGCATGGGCCAGCAGGTCATCCGGACGGATCGAACTCAGTTTACCGCCATACCTGCCCACAGGTGTTCTTACGGCATCAATTACATAACATGTTTTCATATATCGTATCGTTACTATTAGACTGAATCAGTAAAACAGGCGCAATATAGAGTTTGTAGTACAAAAATTACCCCTTCAGGGGCGCAGGCGGTATCTTTGCCGGATGAACAGTGAATTACCCAATATACGTCACCAGAGCCTGTCTGACCTTGAAAACTATTTTACCAGCATTGGTGATAAGAAGTTCCGGGTAAAACAGGTATGGGAATGGTTATGGCAGAAGCATGCGTTTAGCTTTGATGAGATGACGAACCTGAGCAAGGAACTGCGCAGCAAACTGGCTGCTGATTTTACCCTGCCCGCCCTGAAAGTGGATGCCACCCAGTTCAGCGATGATGGTACTGTTAAAAGTCGTTTTAAAACATTTGATAAACACCTGATAGAAGGGGTATTGATTCCCACAGAAGAGCGTAAAACCGCCTGCGTATCTTCCCAGATCGGTTGCAGCCTGAGCTGTAAGTTCTGTGCTACCGGTTATATGAACCGCAAACGGAACCTTACCTACGACGAGATCTACGACCAGGTAGTACTCATCAACAAACAAAGCGAAGCCACATTTGGCAAAAAGCTGACCAATATCGTGTTCATGGGCATGGGCGAGCCGCTGATGAACTATAGCAACGTGCTCAAAGCCATTGAAAGGATCTCGGCAGAAGATGGTTTGTTCATGAGTCCGAAAAGGATCACCGTTTCCACCGCCGGAGTAGCCAAACAGATCCGGATGCTGGGCGATGACCAGGTACGTTTCAAACTGGCGCTATCGCTGCATGCAGCCAACGATGCCAAGCGCAATGAGATCATGCCCATTAATGAGAGCAACAATATCAAAGTGCTGATAGAAGCCTTGAATTATTTCTACAAACAAACCGGCAACGAGATCACGCTCGAATATATCCTCTTCAAGAACCTGAACGATTCTGATAAAGATGCCGAAGAGCTGACCAGGATTTACAGACAGGTACCGGCCGATCTGGTGAACATCATCGAATACAACCCCATTGACGCTTTCCGTTTCACCAAACCCGATGAAGAAGGGATCCAGAACTTCATGGGTATCCTGGAAGCCAACAAAGTAAATGCCCGCTTACGCCGCAGCAGAGGGAAAGACATTGATGCCGCATGTGGTCAGTTGGCGAATAAAGGAAAATAGGGAACATCGAACAGACGAACAGATGAACAGACGAACAGATGAACAGACGAACAGATGAACAGATGAACAAGGAATATTGACCGGAAAGTGTATTCTATGACCTACTATTTTATAGTTCGTCTGTTCCTTGTTCTTCTGTTCATCTGTTCATTTATTCCCAATACGCTACCTTTGCCATTCCTGTTGAAAAACAGCATAAATACCACTACATGAAAAAAAGAACAGACAACTTCGACAAGTTTGCCAATAAAACCAGGGGCAGCGCCATTAAAGAAGCTTTCCGCCAGGAAAAGAAAAAAATCAAACAGGCCGCCCGCGCCGCAGGTGAAGAAATGCGGAAAAAGAAGATCGAGAAAATGCGGGGTGTGGTGAAAGAAGAAGAACCCCAACCGGCAAAAGCCAAATTCAGACCGCAGGATAAAGGCAAACCCGGTGCCCCTACCAAAAAATACGAAGTACGCGCACCCAAAAAACAACCTAACAGAAGAGATACCTCTGCTGCTCCTGCAGATGCAGCTGCCAAAAAAAGCACCCGCAAAAAGAAACCCGATAACAGGGCTCTCAATGCAGATTTTCCGAAACCGGAAAACAAACCCTTGACCGAATCCATGCCCCTGAATAAATTCATTGCCCATTCAGGCGTTTGCGGCAGAAGGGAAGCGGCTGAACTGGTGAAAGAAGGTAAAGTAACCGTAAACGGAGACAAGGTATTTGAACCCGGCTATAAAGTAAACGGTACTGAAAAGATCGTAGTAAAAGGGAAGCAGGTTTTTCTGCAGCGAAATTCTGTTTACATACTGCTGAACAAACCCAAAGACTTTATCACCACGGCCAATGATCCGGAAGGAAGAAAAACGGTGATGGACCTGGTCAAAAATGCGACGGAAGAAAGAGTGTACCCTGTAGGTAGATTAGACAGAAACACTACTGGTGTACTACTATTAACCAACGATGGCGAACTGGCCCAGAAACTGACACATCCTTCTTTCGAGATCAAAAAAATCTATGAAGTAACGCTTGATAAACCCGTTACCAAAAAAGACCTCGAATCCATCCTGGAAGGAGTTACGCTGGAGGATGGTTTTGTAAAAGCAGATGCAGCGGGTTATACTGATCCCAAAGACAAACACGTGATCGGCATAGAGATCCACAGCGGCCGGAACCGTATTGTACGCCGCATATTCGAACACCTGGGTTATGATGTGAAAGGCCTCGACCGTGTGATGTTCGCCAACCTCACCAAGAAAAATGTAGAACGCGGCAAATTCCGTTTTCTGCAGGAGAAAGAAGTGCGGTTACTGAAATTCATGAACCAGTCTTTCCTGCGAAAAAACAAAGAAACCAAATAACCGCTCCCTCCCCGTCTGGATAAGGAATAATCGTATTACCATGCACCTCGATATTATATTTGAGAACGAACAGTTCATCGCTATCAACAAACCTTCGGGTTTATTGAGCATACCGGATAGATTAGGACAGGAAATTTCTGTAAAGGATCTCCTGAAACAGAAACTGGGATCGATCTACACCGTACACCGCCTCGACCGCGATACCAGCGGCGTTATCGTGTTTGCCAAAAACGAAGAAGCACACAAGGAACTCTCCCAATTGTTTGAGGGCAGAGAGATGGAAAAATATTATGTGGGATTGGTGTATGGGCAGATGATGAATACGTCAGGCAGTATTGATGCACCCATTATGGAGCATCCGGGCAAGACCACGAAGATGATGACACATGCCAAGGGGAAAGTTTCCCTCACGGATTATGAAGTGCTCGAATCTTTCCGTTTGTATTCCTGGGTACAGTTCCGGATCCATACAGGCCGCACTCACCAGATCCGTGTACATATGCAGCATATCGGTCATTCCATCGTTTGTGATGAGATCTATGGCGATGCCAAACCTGTATTATTATCCTCGCTCAAAAAGAATTTTAAACTGGCCAAAATAGCCGAAGAAGAAAAACCCATCCTTTCCCGTCTGGCCCTGCATTCTTACCGACTGAAGTTTACCTTAGGCAGGGAAACCTTCGAGCTCGAAGCACCCCTCCCCAAAGATCTCCGTGCCGTTTTGCAGCAGTTGAGGAAGTGGAAGGGCTGATGAATCAATGAGTGAATGAGTGGATGAGTGGATGAGTGGATGAGTGAATGAGCGAATATGAAAGCCATTCAGTCATTCACTCATCCACTCATTCACTCATTCGTTCTTATACACCGTCCCGTTCTTCATCACAAACTTCACCCTGCCCATGGCTTTCACATCTTTCACCGGATCACCATCTATGGCGATGATATCGGCGAATTTGTCTTTTTCGATGGAGCCGATCCGGTCATCACCCAATAGATCGGCAGCATTTACGGTGGCAGCACGGATGGCTTCGAGTATGGGCATACCGGCTTCGGTCATGTAGGCAAATTCCATCCAGTTTTTTCCATGTGCGTATACGCCTGCATCGGTTCCGAAAGCGATCTTAACGCCGGCTTTATAGGCTTTGGCAAATGTGGCCTGTATATAGTTACCTACTACCAATGCCTTGGCGCGAACGATATCGGGATAATAACCGGGTTTCCTGGCAGAGTCGGCTGATGATTTACCGGCAATGATGGTAGGCACGAGATAAGTACCTTTCTGTTTCATCAGTTCCATCACTTCTTCGCTCATATAAGTACCGTGTTCGATGGAGTTTACCCCACCCAAAACCGCACGTTTCATTCCTTCTGCTCCGTGTGCATGTGCGGCCACTTTAAACCCATAGTCTTTGGCGGTAGATACAATCGCTCTTACTTCTTCCTCTGTAAACTGGGCACCACTGCCATCTTTGGCCATACTTAATACACCACCGGTAGCAGTTATTTTGATCAGGTCCGATCCTTCTTTGTATCGCTGCCTTACTGCTTTGGCGCAGTCGTCAACGCCATTCACCACACCTTCTCTCGGACCAGGATCGCCCATCAGGTCTTTGCGGTAATTATTGGTGGGGTCTGCATGCCCGCCCGTGGTGGCAATCGACTTACCGGCGGTGTAGATCCGCGGGCCTTTTACCCATTCTTTATTGATGGCATTCCGCAATGAAATATTGGCGCCGCTGCCACCCAGATCGCGAACAGCGGTGAAACCGGCCATCAATGTTCGCTCGGCAAATACCACCGACTGAAAAGCATAATCAGGCCCATTCCAGGTAAACCCGTTCAGGTAGTTGCCGGGGTTGGTTTCGCTTTCCATGTGTACATGCATATCAATCAGACCGGGCATCACGGTTTTATTTTTCAGGTCAACCAGTTTATCTCCCGCAGCGCCGGTGACATATCCCTTCTGCACATCAGTGATCTTATTGGCTTCAATGATCACCGACATTTCTTTCAATACCTGTAAATTTTTCACATCAATGAGTTGCCCGCAATGTAATATGGTTCGCTGGGCATAGAGGAGGTTCATCACCAGCATAGACAGAACCAGGAAAGATATTCTTCTCATAGCAGTTATTTCACAGAAAGATAGTAAGAACCCTTGAAATTCCTACTACTCCTAATAGGTCTATTGTTTTTATGCCACTACATGAGCTTGTTCTATGTTCTGCGCTCATCTGTTCGTCTGTTCATCTGTCCTCCCGCTAGTCTGTTCACAAAAAAGCCCCGATAGACATCGGGGCCGGAACAAGTACAAAAAATAAATAAACGATTGCCTGCTTATTTATTGGGCTGCGGCGTGTACCGCAGGTAAGGTTTAATCACATCCACTCCTTTCGGAAATTTTTTAATCGCATCATCCGTACTCACAGTCAGTGCCACAATCACGTCTTCTCCCTCTTTCCAGTCGGCAGGTGTGGCCACGCTGTAACCAGCGGTTAACTGCAGGGAATCAATGACACGCAATACTTCCACGAAATTTCTTCCGGTAGACGCCGGGTAAGTAATGATCAGTTTCACTTTTTTATCCGGACCAATGATGAACAGGGAGCGTACCGTAAAAGTTTCTGACGCATTGGGATGGATCATATCATAAGCATGGGCGATGCTTTTATCTTCATCGGCAATAATGGGAAAACCGACATATACATGCTGGGTTTCATTGATGTCTTTGATCCAGTTTTTATGACTGTCTACCGAATCCACACTCAGCGCCAGTACTTTTACATTCCGTTTTTCAAACTCAGTCTGCAGCGAAGCGGTTCTGCCCAGTTCGGTGGTACAAACCGGTGTATAGTCGGCCGGATGCGAGAACAATACACCCCAACCGGTACCTAAATACTCATAGAAATCGATATTACCTGCACTGGTTTGTGCCTGAAAATTGGGAGCAATATCCCCTAAACGTAAACCCATAGTATTTGATTTTATAAAACGAAAATAGTGATTTCCTATTAAAATAGTAGACTATTTTTAAACTGGTTTTCTGATCGGGCCATAGGCCTCCATTAATTACCGGGTTTTTTACCGGCAGATATCGTTCTTGCTTTTTTGAGGGAGGCTTTGCCAAACGTGTTTTTTACATCATCGATGGCCTTATAGAGCTTATTTTTCTTTTCTGCATCATCAAATAAACTGGCCTGAACCGGGTGGTTAGTGAGTTCACTAAGACGCACACCCAGCAGCCGAACCGGCTGTCCTTTACGATAGAGTTTATGAAAAAGGTCGATGGCTACCGGTATCAATTCATCATCGCGCAGCGTATAATCGATACTGGTCTGGCGGGAAGTGGTTTCAAAATCGGGATAGCGGATCTTCACCGCAATACAGCCGGTCAGTTTCTCATCCTGCCGAAGTTCGTAAGCCACTTTTTCGGTCATGCGAACCAATTCGCTCAGCAATACAGCTACATCTGAAATATTTTCTTCAAAAGTATTTTCTGTGGAGATGGACTTGGCTTCATGATAGCCATGTACTTCCCCATCATGCAAACCCTGCGATTTGCGCCAGAGATCGGCCCCATATTTACCCAGTTTCTTCTCCAGTACTGCGATCGGTGTTTCGCTCAGATCACGGATCGTGTATATCCCCATCGATTTTAACGTTAAAAATGTTTGCTCACCTACCCCGGAGAATTTATTCACCGGCAAAGGCGCCAGAAATTCTTTTTCCATACCGGGCTGTACAAAAAGATATCCATTGGGTTTGGCTTCATCCGTAGCTATTTTGGCAACCATTTTATTGGTGGCCAGTCCGAAAGAGATGGGCAGTTGCGTTTCTTCTATAATGGCTGCCCGCAGGTCTATCGTCCATTGGTAGGGATCGAAGAATTTATCCATGCCAGTCAGATCAATATAAAACTCATCAATCGACGCTTTCTCATACAAGGGAGCCCGGGCCGCAATAATATCGGTGACCCAGCGGGAATAACGGCTGTACTCACCCCTTGTGCCCCGAACAATAATGGCATGTGGACAAAGTTTCATTGCTGTTTTCATTGGCATGGCGCTGTGCACACCAAACTTACGTGCTTCGTAACTGCAGGTGGTAACCACGCCCCTGTCTCTGGAGCCGCCCACGATCACCGCTTTACCTTTCAGCGAAGGATCATGCAACATCTCCACACTCACAAAAAAAGAGTCGAGATCTAAGTGGGCAATATAACGTTGGGGACCGCTCATCCGTTGCGAAAGTTACCAAAGATCAGCGTTTTCTCCTCTTATAAATCACCCTTTTATGTGAAAGGCAAATCCTGCAAAACCGCCTATTTTAGCGGCTTCAACTGATACAAATGAGAACAATTGTACTGGTCATCGGCCTCCTGTTTTTTTATACCGCCCAATCACAGCAAGGCATCGTTTACGCCAAAGCACCTATTCCCGGTTTTGCCTTTCAAAAAATTGCCAAAGAACAATTGGCAGATGATATCCGCTTCTGGCAGAAAGTGATGGAAGAATCGCATGTGAATCTGTATCACGCCATCAGCAAAGAAGCGCTCGAAAAAAAAGAGAACCAGTTATTATCTGCTCTTGGCGACAGTATCTCTCAAACAGAAGCCGTTTTACTTTTCGGCAAACTGGCTGCGCTTTTGGATGAGGGGCATATTGGTATGCCTTCCAGCACCATAACGGATAGCATGTATACGAATTCTCTTCGTTTCCCTTTTCTTTTACAAAAAGCGACAGATACCAGTTGGATCGTAGACCGCGATCTGAGCAGTGAGCAACAACTGGGCGTAAATGCAGCGATTCTGGAAGTGAATGGGAAACCGGTTAGTGAACTTAACCAGCAATTCAGGAAGTATTATGGTGGACTGGAAACCTGGCGCAAACAACAGATCGCTACCTATGTACGTAAATTATTGTTCCTGCATGGGATGACAAGTCCTTACCGGATCAAAGCCAGAACGGAAGCCGGACAGATCATTGATTTCAGCACACCGGGATATTCCAAAAAGCAGGCCGATAGTCTGACCAAACTGCTGGCAGCCAATGTAAACCAGCCTGCGGAACCCTATACATTTACGATGCTGCCCGGCAATATCGCTTATATCAATTACCGGCAAATGGTGAACAGCAGAACTAACCCATTTTCGGATTTCCTCAAAAACAGTTTCACAAAAATCAAAGAAGCGGATGCGGCAGGGCTGATCATTGACCTGCGTGGTAATGGAGGAGGCAACTCTGCACTGGGCGATTCGCTCATCAGCTATTTTTCTACGAAACCCTATGTGTTGTCCGGCGGCATGAAATGGAAAAGCAGTACTCATTATAAAGCATTTCTGAAGCTGATGGAGAATACAGGTAATCCATCAGAAAACCGGTTTTACAATTCCCTCAAGGAGGGTGAAATGTATACATACCTAAATAAGGATTTACGCAAGCCTTTACGCAGGGACCTGACATTTACCGGTAAAACCGCTGTTCTCATTGGTCCCAATACCTTCTCCAGTGCCAATATGTTATCCGATGGAATCAAAAGTTTTCAGCTCGCCACCTTGTTTGGAGAACCTACCGGTGAGCCGGGAAATGATTTTGGAGAGATGTATAATTTCATGCTTCCCAACACACATATCATTGCCCGGGCCTCTACCAAAATGTTTACCCGCGCTGATGGGGATGAAAAAAACTTTGACCCGATACAACCGGATGTGCCGGTTAAGCCAAGCCCCAGAGACCTGAAAGAAAAAAGAGATCTGGTTTTGGAAACTGCCGTAAATTGGATAAAGAAACAATGAGTGAATGAGTGAATGAGTGAATGAGTGAATGATAGAATGTTTGGTCCATTGAGTAATCCGTTAATCCGCCAATCCGTGAATCCATCTGCCATCGAAGAACTGAGAAAATTCATTACGCCTATTCATACATTACAGGAAGAGGAGTGGAATGCGTTTGCTTCGATCTGGCAGCCGTTTTCGGCTAAAAGAAAAGAACTGCTGACTGCAGCGGGCGAAACAGAGAAGTACCTGTATTTTGTAACCGAGGGCGTTCAACGGGCGTTTTATCTCGGAGAAGATGATAAAGAAGCTACCATTGTTTTTACCTACCCTTATTCCTTCTCAGGTGTAGCCGATTCCTTTTTGTTGCAGCAGCCCTCCCGATATCATTTAGAGACCCTGACAAAAAGCGAATTCATCCGTACTACTTACCACCAGCTTCAGGAGTTGCTGGACCGTTACCACAATTTTGAAAAGCTGATCCGCAAAGCCACGAATTATACCCTGGCCGGCGTACTGGAAAGACAGATAGAACTGCAATGTTTCTCGGCCGAGCAGAAATTCAGAACCTTGCTGAAACGGAGTCCGCATGTACTTACTCTCATCCCGCATAAATACCTGGCTTCTTACCTGGGCATTGATGCAACCACTTTCAGCAAGTTATTGGGAACGGTGAGGGTGTGACGGAGTTTGGAGTTGGAAGAAAATGTACTCCAGACTCCCAACTCCTAACTCCAGACTTCTAAAAATCTTGGTCTACGCCAAGATTTATTATTCTCATCCGAGCCAGCTTTGTGGTAACAAAAACAAAAAACAATGCCAGTTTATTTATCACAAACCTTAACCGACTCGCTGATAGACCAGACAGATGCTTTTCTGAACAAAGCCGTTAGTGAATGGCAGATGCTGCCGCACCATCAGTTTGGTTATAAACCTTCGCCCGAAAAATGGAGCGCCAACCAGTGCCTGATGCACCTGAACAGTTATGGCCGTTATTATCTGCCGCTGATGGAGCAGGCCATCAACAAAGCCATCCGCGAAAAACAACAATCCGCCGTACGTTTTACCGCAGGCTGGCTGGGAAATTATTTTACCCAGATGATGCTGCCCAAAGCAGATGGAATTCCCGCTAAAAAAATGGCCGCTCCCAAAGACCATACGCCACAAACCAATAACGACAGCTATACAGTGATCGCTGAATTTATTGAACAGCAGGAGAAGTTATTACAGTTATTACGGAGATCCAAACAGGTAGACCTGAACAAGGTCCGGATCCCGATCTCGATTGCCAAATTCATCAAACTGAAACTGGGAGACACTTTCCTCTTCCTCATCGCCCATAACTACCGGCATATCTTACAGGCAGAACGTGCCTTACAGCATGCGGGGGTGCAATTGAAAAAAGTGGATGCGTTTGAGTTGAGCGGGCTGAAATAATTTGCGAATGACGGATTAGCGGATTGATTTTCTAATAGTAAGCTGTTATACAGTTCTAAAAATCCGCTAATCCGTCATCCGCTAATCCGCTAATTGAAATAACCGGAGACTATGAGAATCGTTTCAACAACGATTCCTCGATTCGTCTCGGCCGGCCGGTGGTTTTATCGAGAAGTACCCAGACACTTTTTGCAGTAATGATTTTTTTCTGGTCTGATGGGCGAATGATCTCGTAGTGCCTGTCCCAGCTAACCGTGGTATGTTCACCTGTCCAGGTCCGGATCAGCAGCTCATCGCCCAGTACGGCCTGGTGCAGGTAATCGATCTCATGCCTGCGCACCACCCATATAACTTGTTTTTCCAACTCATTCAATGCAACACTATGCCAATGTTTATCCGCCACATCCTGCATGAACTGTACGTAAACCACATTGTTGACGTGCTGAAGATCATCGATATGTTCTTCTGTTACCTGGAGGAGGTATTCAAAAACGGGGCTTTGTATCATGGTTTAGTTTGCTGAGTGCAATACTGCTGTACCCGATATTACCGGTAGATGTCCAATAATCCGTCCGGCAGTATCACATGCACTTCTTTCTTTTTGTGATCGATCTTATCCAGCGATTCAGCGTGCAAAGGTATCAGCGCTTCTTTACCATCCAGGCTGATGCGTAATAACACCTGGTGCGGTTGCTCTATCACTTCTTCTATCGGGCCCAGGTTTTCATCTTCATCCGTGATCACCTGAAAGCCGAGTAGAGAAATAGGGGCGGTTTTACCCGCCAGTTTACGAAAATCCTCATCCAGTAACCAAACAGGTTTGGTATTCAAACGGCTGGCGGCTTCGCGGGTATTGATCCCTTCCAGTTTTACATAGGTTTCTTCCGTGTCTTTGGCTTTGGATGATTCTACAAAATAAGGCAGGTAAGACCCCTTGTGTTCTTCTACAAACACTGCTTCAATATCTTTCAGGATCGTTTTTTTGCCCAGCGCATGTTTCAGTATCACTTCTCCCTGCAAACCAAAAGCAGCTACAATACGGCCTATGTTAATGTAATCTTTCATTGACATGCAATTTAGCTCAATACTCCGCGCCTTTGCGCCTTTGCGAGCAAATTTTCCCGCAAAGGCGCAAAGGCGCGGTATTAGACACACAAAAGCCCGAAACTTTCGTAACGGGCTTTTGCTGTAATATGGTAAGTCGTACTTACTAAGCTTCAGCGGGTGCTTCTGCTTCCGGAGTGCTGTCAGCAGGAGCTGCTTCTTCCTGTTTAACTTCCACTTTTTTAACAACAGGAACATACACTTTCTTAGCGCGTTGTGTGTTCTTGTGTTCGCTTGAACGACGGGTTACGTTAGCTTCGTGCTCTTCATGCCATGCCTGGAATTTAGTCATAGCTGCGGCCTGATCAAACAGTCCCAGGTTCACACCTCTTAACAGGTGTTTTAAATACAATACTCCCTTGAAAGAGAGGATTCGGCGTACAGTATCGGTGGGTTGAGCACCTTTGTTCAGCCACTCCAGTGCCTTCTGACGGTCTAACTGGATAGTTGCTGGTACTGTAAGCGGGTTGTAAGTTCCTACTTTCTGAATGAACTTACCATCTCTTGGTGCACGTGCATCGGCCACTACTATAAAGTAGAAAGGGCGTTTTTTGCTACCGTGACGCTGTAGTCTAATTTTTACTGCCATGTTAAATAGAAATTTAACGTTAGGAATTTGGTTAATCCGACTAAGAATAATCGGACAGCAAATGTAAGGGTTAAGGGCAATTATTCCAAGACCGTCTGTAAAGGAATTGCTATTATATTGTTTCTCAGGCTTTTGGGGGGCTATTTGGCTTCCCTTGCGTCGCACACTTGTACCCCGGGATCATTATTCGGCAGGGCTGATTTACGGATTGGCGGATTTGAAGGCCTTTATACAACAGAATCGGGATAAATAGGAAAAGCTAAGCACATAAAAAGAATCAACAGACTGATCTTTCAATCCGTAAATCGGCCCTACCGCTTCATACCCGGGAAACGTCCGCCCATCGGCATATTGTTCATCATCTTCATCATCTGCTTCATCTGCTCAAACTGTTTCATAAAAGCATTCACTTCGGCCATATCCTTGCCGCTTCCTCTGGCAATTCTTTGTCTGCGCGATGGGGTGAGTGAATCAGGGTTGGCCCTCTCAAAGGGTGTCATAGAACTGATCATGGCTTCAATGCCTTTAAAAGCATCATCCTTGATATCAATATCTTTCATGGCTTTACCTACACCCGGTATCATGCCCATCAGGTCTTTCAGGTTACCCATTTTTTTGATCTGCTGTAACTGGTCCATAAAATCCTGAAAATCGAACTGATTTTTACGGATTTTTTTCTCCAGTTTTTTGGCTTCTACTTCATCATACTGTGCCTGTGCTTTTTCTACCAGACTGGTAATATCGCCCATGCCCAGGATCCGCTGGGCCATACGATCGGGATAAAATACATCCAGTGTATCCATCTTCTCCCCACTGCTCACGAACTTGATCGGTTTGTTTACGGTGTATTTGATCGATAAAGCAGCACCACCTCTGGTATCGCCATCCAGTTTGGTCAGCACCACTCCGGTAAAATCGAGTCGGTCGTTAAAGGCTTTGGCGGTATTCACCGCATCCTGTCCGGTCATTGAATCCACTACAAACAGGATCTCAGCAGGATTCACGGCCGATTTAATATTGGCTACTTCGGTCATCATCGCCTCATCAATGGCCAAACGGCCAGCCGTATCGATGATGATCACATTTTTATTCTTTGCCTTTGCCTCTTTGATGGCATTCAACGCAATGGCAACAGCATCTTTGTTTTCCCGCTCACTGTACACATCCACACCTACCTGTTCTGCCAGAACCGTTAACTGGTCTATCGCCGCAGGACGGTAAATATCCGCTGCCACCAGCAATACCGATTTGCCTTTTTTGGTCTTTAAGTAATTGGCCAGCTTACCCGTAAAAGTGGTTTTACCGCTACCCTGCAAACCCGCTACCAGAATGATGGCAGGGTTACCGCTGATGTTGAACTGTGCTTCGGTACCACCCATCAGTTCGGTCAGTTCATCCTGCACAATTTTTACCATCAACTGGCCCGGACTGATGGCATTGATCACTTTCTCGCCGGTAGCTTTGTCTTTTACCTTATCTGTAAATTCCTTGGCTATCTTAAAATTCACATCCGCATCTATCAACGCACGGCGGATATCTTTTACCGTATTGGCAATATTGAGGTCATTGATCCGCGCTTC
Organism: Sediminibacterium sp. GW821-FHT12F12; assembly: GCF_058806635.1. Taxonomy (NCBI): domain Bacteria; kingdom Pseudomonadati; phylum Bacteroidota; class Chitinophagia; order Chitinophagales; family Chitinophagaceae; genus Sediminibacterium; species Sediminibacterium sp. GW821-FHT12F12. The sequence goes on from NZ_JBXAPW010000002.1 coordinate 153,355, forward strand.
GCCTTTGAGGTTCTTAAAGGCCGATTCGAGCTTTTCACTAAGAGAGTTAAACATAATTCACAGGTTTCTGATAGTCACAAATAAAAATGAATATAACCGAAGTCATATTCAGTAAGGATTGCAAATATAAATTGTAGCTACGAAATGCAGGATTTTCTATTTAACCCCAGCCTTCAGGCTGGGGATCAAACCCAGAACCATCAAACGGGCTTTAGCCCAAATAGAACGCGAACTATGGCTGGAAAGCCATCTGGGCTGAAGCCCGGTGCATAGGGCACATAAAAATCCCCAGCCTGAAGGCTGGGGTTACGGTATGATTTTATGAAAAATACGGTTATCCTAAATAGAACCTGAGGTGTTTTGACCTATTGGTACTTCTGAGCTTTGTGATGGCTTTGTCTTTGATCTGCCTAACCCTTTCGCGGGTAAGGTGGAACCGTTCGCCGATATCTTCCAGGCTCAGTGGATGGTCTACACCTATTCCGAAGAAATAACAGACCACATCTTTCTGCCTTTCGGTGAGGGTACGCAGGCTGCGCTCTATCTCCATACGCAGCGATTCGTGGTGTACCAGGTTTTCATCGGTTTTTTCGGCATTGGGGTTCTCCATCAGATCCAGCAGGGTGCCGTCTTCGCCATCAGACAAAGGTGTATCCATACTTACATGACGGAAACCCACACTCATAGTGGCGGTTACTTCATCAATGCCTATCTCCAGCAAATCGGCCAGTTCTTCGGGCGTGGGCTCACGTTCAAACTCCTGCTCCAGTTGCTGGTAGGCTTTGCTGATGCGGTTGGTAAGGCCCACTTTATTCAATGGAAGCCTTACAATACGGCTCTGCTCGGCCAGTGACTGCAGGATACTCTGTCGGATCCACCATACAGCATAAGAAATGAATTTGAAACCACGTGTTTCATCAAAACGCAGCGCAGCTTTGATCAGTCCCAGATTGCCTTCATTGATCAGATCGGGCAGGGTAAGTCCCTGATTCTGGTACTGTTTGGCTACCGATACTACAAAACGGAGATTGGCTTTTACCAGCCTGTCTAAAGCCGCCTGGTCGCCCTCGCGGATGCGCATGGCCAGGGTTACTTCTTCTTCCGGACTGATCAGGTCCACTTTGCCGATCTCCTGGAGGTATTTCTCGAGACTCTGAGACTCACGGTTGGTAATAGACTTCGTTATTTTGAGTTGGCGCATACTCATAATAAACTGGTTTTAGTAGTAGGTTGTATTGGTATAGAAAACCGGGTTACAAGGTTAAGCGAACGAAACACTACGCCACATAGTCTGTTGTAGAGCAATTTAACAAAATTCTAAAACTTATCAAAAAATATATTTTTCACAACACATTGAAAAACAAACACTTACGAGAAAAGTTTCTATCGGCCCCGGTTTTAGACACCCGAACAGTGTCTTCGTGCTAAAAAAACATTTGGAAGCGAGGGATTATTTAATATTATTGCACACCTACGATTGGTTGTAGGATAAAGAGATTGTAATGAGTAAGAAGCAATTATTTACGTTGGAGTTTCCGGTCAGATGTTCACCAACAATTTTATTCGAATTTTTAGCTACGCCTGCCGGTTTGCAGGAATGGTTTGCAGATAAAGTGGATGAGTGGGAGAATGTGTACAGTTTTTCCTGGAGTGGTGGCGTACCGGATAAGGCGGATGTGTTAGACAAGGAGGAAGACAAATTCATCCGTTTTCACTGGCATCACAGCGATAAGAACGAATATTTTGAGTTCCGGATCGAAAAAACAGAGATCTCTAACCAGACCATTCTGGTGATCAAGGATTTTGCTGAGAAGAACGAGATCAAGGACCAGAGCCAGTTATGGGGCTACCAGATCAAAGACCTGTTTCACCGTTTAGGCGGGGCTTAGGCAGTTTGCGGATCCAGCATCTGCAGGATCGCGTGGAAGTTCCCTTCAAAAAAATCAGTTATCCCATCCCATTCCTGTAGTGGGATTTTTTTTGCCAGTTTCAGAAAGGGCAACGCATTCCAATCCTTCTCCAGTTCATTTGCCAGCAGCCCGTAATTGTCTTCTTCAAAATGATGATCCCAGGGGTCGGCACTTACTCCTATGTACCAGCCGGCAAGAGCTGCAGGGTTTTCCCGAAAATATTGCCTGATGGCAGGTCCGTATTGCTGCTGGTAGCTGCCCGCTAATTGTAAAGTGATGCTGCAGAAATGTCCCCACCAGAAAAAACTGCGGATGGCAAAACTATCGGTACCGGTAAAATAACGGGGATGATCCAGTATTACCCAGGGTAAGCCCCGGTATTGTTCACCCTTCGAGATCTTGGGCGAGTAGAAGCCGGGATCGGCTACTGCCAGAGCCGGGTGTGCGTCCCATTGTTGGCGGTAATTCTCACTCAGGTTGCCAAAAAGCGTGTACACTTTGCCAATGACCTGATTCTTTGTTAAAATCCAACCGGCATCTGTTACCAGTTCCCGTTCCTTTTGTGAAAGCATTACTTTTGCAGGGCTCATAAAACAATATTAAGCAAGGACCCGTGATTAAAAAACTCGATATACTCGTTATCCGCTCTTTTATCGGTCCTTTTATCGCAGCTTTTGCCATTTCCCTCTTTGTATTAACCATGCAGTTCTTCTGGTTATATATTGATGACCTGGTGGGAAAGGGGTTGGATCTTTTCACCATCTTAAAACTGGTAGGACTGGTAACCCTGTTCTGGGTACCAACGGCTTTACCCCTTGCTCTGCTGTTCTCTTCCATCATGACATTCGGCAACCTAGGAGAAACTTTTGAGCTGGTGGCCATCAAAGCCGCCGGTATTCCTCTGCTGCGTTTTATGCGGCCGCTGCTCATCATCACGATTTTTATCAGTGGACTTGCTTTTCTGTTTGCCAATAATATCATTCCGGTAACACAATTAAAACTATCTACTTTAAAATATGATATCATCGTATCCAAACCGGCTTTTGATATCAAAGAAGGTATTTTTTATGATAAGATCGAAGGGTATGTGATTAAACTGGGCAGGAAAGAAAAAAACGACAGCATCATCCACAACGTAGTCATTTTTGAAAAAAAGAATGGGCTGCAGGATAATATGCTGATCGCAGAAAGCGGTGTGATGCGCATCACAAAGGACAAACGTTTCCTGGAATTCGTGCTCAAAAAAGGATGGCGCTACGAAGAAAAAGGACAACGCTCAACCACTAATACAGAGTTTACCCGGATGGGATTTCAGGAATATAAAAAAGTGTTTGACCTGAAGAGTTTCCAGATGAACAAATCCGGCGACAGTGCTTTTTACGATCCCAAAATGCTGAGTCTGCGGCAGCTGAACGGTGCCATCGATTCTTTACAGAGCCTGGATAGTTTTTATTTACGGAAAACAGACAGGGAAGTGTCGCCTTATATGCGGTTTACCCGTTACCAGGATACAGGCTGGGCAAAGATCAAACCGGATGCCATTAAAAAAGCAAGGAAGTTTGATGAGTTCATTCCTGATTCTGTGAAGCAGAGCATTACCGATGCCGCCATCAGCCAGTTGCAGAGCGTGAAGGGCAATATTGCTGTACTGGATGCTGATTATAAAGAGCGGCAAAAATCGCTTCGCCTGCACGAGATTGAGTGGCACAGGAAACTGACTTTATCGGCAGCCTGTATTGTTTTATTCCTGATCGGCGCACCCCTGGGATCCATTATCCGCAAAGGAGGCCTGGGCACACCACTGGTTTTTGCCATCATTTTCTTTGTCATCTTTCACCTGTTCAACACGTTTGGCGAGAAATTTGTGAAATCTGAACAGACCAGTCCATTGATGGGGATGTGGCTCTCCACTTTTGTATTGATCCCGATCGGCGCTTTTCTCACCTATAAAGCCATGCGCGATTCGCAGTTATTCAACCAGGAATTCTACTATCGCTCTTTTAAGCAGTTGCGGAGATTTTTGGTTAATTTTAGTTTCTTCAAAAAATCCTAAACCTATATTTTATGTCAACCCATAACAAAAGCCGTCGTTCTTTTATCAAAACCACGGGTATAGCAGGTATTGGCCTCACCGTGCTGCCCTCTTTGGTACAGGCAAACGGGGCTCCTGTTGCCGGTAATGCTTTTACCCAGCAACCTTTGCCCTACGACTACAAAGCACTGGAGCCTGTCATTGATGCCATGACCATGGAGATCCATTACAGTAAACATGCTTCAGCCTATGCCAAGAACCTGGCAGATGCCTGTGTAGCCGAGAAAGTGGATACCAACAGCACCCGACTCGAAGAGCTAATGCGCAACATTTCGAAGTACTCCGCCAAAATGCGTAATAACGGAGGTGGTCATTATAACCACGAACTTTTCTGGCAATGCATGAAACCCGGAGTAGCCGGCAAACCTGAAGGCAAACTGGCAGCCGCCATTGACCAGGGATTTGGTTCGTTCGAAGCTTTTAAAACGCAGTTTACTGATGCCGGCAAAAACCGTTTTGGCAGTGGCTGGGCCTGGCTGGTACTAACGGCTGATAAAAAATTAGTAGCGGGCTCTACCGCTAATCAGGATAATCCTTTAATGGACATCAGCGAGTTGAAGGGCACCCCCCTGCTCGGATTGGATGTATGGGAACATGCGTACTACCTCAAATACCAGAACAAACGGCCCGATTATATCAATAACTGGTGGAATGTGGTGAACTGGGATTTTGTGCAGAAGCGGTATGAACAGGGATAATATTTAATTAAAAATTCAAAAGTAAAAAGTCAAAAAAACATTCTTTTGAATTTTGACTTTATAAAAGAAAGAATCATGAAGACGAGCACCAAATGGGTAGAAGGCATGGCTTTTGATGCCACTGCAGATACCGGACAAACTGTAAGAATTGATACCACTGTAGAAGGAGGAGGATCGGGTAGCGGTATGAACCCGAAGAAAATGTTACTGGGTGCCTTAAACGGCTGCAGCGGAATGGACGTAGTGGATATCCTAAAAAAAATGAAAGTGTCTTTCAGTAAATTTGAGATTGATGCGGAGGCGGAACAAACCGAAGAGCATCCCAAAACATTTACGTTCATCAAGATGACCTATCGTATAGATGCCAAACCGGAAGACCTCGATAAAGTAAAAAGAGCGGTTGATCTATCGCAGGAAAAGTATTGTGGCATTTCTGCCATGCTGGCCAAACATTGCGATATCAGCTATACTATTGAATTAATCTAAACCGGCTCGAAACTGTCTGCTTACACCATGCTGAAAAAATCACCGTTGTTTGTTTTGCTGTTGCTATTGCACTGCTTAGCCTATGCGCAGGATCAACCGGTGAAGGTGAAAAAGAACAACCCGGTTTTTCCGGGATGGTACGCCGATCCGGAAGGAACCATATTCGGGAAGCGTTACTGGATCTATCCAACTTTTTCTGCACCTTATAACCAGCAGGTGTTTCTGGATGCTTTCTCTTCACCTGATCTTGTTAATTGGACCAAACACAGCCGGATACTCGATACCACCGCCATCAAATGGGCCATAAGGGCTATGTGGGCACCTTCCATCATCCATAAAAAAAATCAATACTTCCTGTTCTTCGGGGCCAATGATATTCAAAACAACCAGGAGAAAGGAGGCATCGGTGTGGCTGTGGCAGATAATCCGGCCGGACCATTCCGGGATTACCTGGGCAAACCGCTGGTTGACCAGTTTTACAACGGTGCCCAACCCATTGACCAGTTTGTGTTTCAGGACAAAGATGGGCAGGACTACCTGATCTATGGAGGATGGCGGCATTGTAATATCGGTAAACTGAATGCAAACCTTACGGGCTTTCTGCCTTTTGCAGATGGCAGTACGTTTAAAGAGATCACTCCCGAAGGATATGTGGAAGGGCCCTTCATGTTTATCCGCAACGGCAAATATTATTTCATGTGGTCGGAAGGTGGCTGGACCGGCCCTAACTATAGCGTGGCTTATGCCATGGCAGATTCGCCATTGGGCCCGTTTAAACGTATCGGAAAAATTTTGCAGCAGGACCCGGCCATTGCCACAGGTGCCGGACACCATTCTGTGATACAGGTACCCGGTACAGACAAATGGTATATGGTTTACCATCGCCGTCCGCTGGGCGAAAAAGATGCCAATGCACGTGTTACCTGCATCGATGAACTTCATTTTGATGAACAGGGTGCCATCAAACCTGTCATCATCACCCATGAAGGTGTCAAGAGCCATCCCTTGCGATAAGCGATCCGGTTCCCGTATTAAAACAATACTTTTGTAGAAACATTTTTTCTGCAATCAGCCAAACAAAATTTCAGGATACAGCGCTGGATCACGATCCTGAGTGTAGTGCTGTTCCTTACCAAAATCATCGCGTATCAATACACGCACTCGCTGGCCATTCTTTCGGATGCGCTGGAGAGTATTGTGAATGTGATTGCCGGATTTGTTGGTTTGTACAGTTTGTATGTGGCCGCCAAACCCCGCGATCTGGATCATCCCTACGGACATGGTAAAGCAGAATTTGTTTCGGCCGCGGTAGAAGGCGGACTGATTGTAGCAGCCGGTATCATGATCATCTATGAGACCGTGATGAATTTTCTGCAGGAGAGTCCTTTACAGAAACTGGATACAGGTCTGATCCTCGTGGGGGCCACCGCCGTCATTAATTATGTAGCAGGCGCTGTTTGTATCCGCATCGGCAAAAAAAATACCTCACTGGCCTTGCAGGCCAGTGGCAAACACCTGCAGGTAGATACTTACTCTACCATCGGTATCATTGCCGGATTAGCCATTATGCTGGTTACCCGCCTGTACTGGCTGGATAAAGTAATTGCCCTCGGTATGAGTGTGCTGGTAATCTACAACGGTTACCGCATCATCCGAACTTCATTGGCAGGTATTATGGACGAAGCCGATATGCAACTGCTGAAACGGTTTATCAACGTATTGAACGATAACCGCCGTGCCAACTGGGTGGATCTGCATAACCTGCGCGTAATCAAGTATGGCCCTTTACTGCATATTGATTGCCACCTGACCGTTCCCTGGTACCTGAATGTACATGAAGCGCACCTGGAAATTGATGCGTTAGCAGCGCTGATTAAACAGCAGTTCGGAGATGCCATTGAATTGTTTGTGCATACAGATGGCTGCCTGCCATTCAGTTGTACCATCTGCACCAAAACAGATTGTTCCGTTCGCCAGCAAGCGATGAAAGAGCGGCTGGACTGGACACTGGAGAATATCATTTCTAACCAGAAACACCAGGTGTGAATGGGCAATGGTGAATGGTCAATCAGGGCTGATCTGCAGGTTTCCGATTCCCAAAAGCTGCTTACCTTTGCCATCCGCTAACCCTTTTGAAAAAACAACGCATTCATCATACTTAAATCAACGATCATGAAGGTTTGGAAAGATTATCAGGAACAGCACAAAGACCGTTTCCTGAACGAATTACTGGAATTATTACGCATACCCAGCATCAGTGCCCGCAGCGAGTACAAAGACGATATGATCCGTTGCGCTGAAGCGGTAAAACAACGTTTACTGGAAGCCGGAGCAGATACGGTTACTATTTACCCAACCGATGGGCATCCGGTGGTATATGGAGAAAAGATCATTGATCCTTCCAAACCCACTGTTTTGGTATACGGGCACTACGATGTACAGCCCGCCGATCCGCTGGAACTGTGGAACAGCGGTCCGTTTGAGCCGGTGATCAGAGACGGAAAAATATTTGCCCGTGGTTCCTGCGATGACAAGGGACAGTTTTACATGCATGTAAAAGCATTGGAAACGATGACGAAGACCCATACTTTACCCGGCAATGTAAAATTCATTATTGAAGGGGAAGAAGAAGTGGGAAGTCCGAACCTGGCCACGTTTGTAAAAGCCAATAAAGAATTATTAAAGGCCGATGTGATCCTGATCAGCGATACTTCTATGCTGAGTATGGATACGCCTTCGATCGATATCGGGGTACGGGGACTGAGTTATATTGAAGTAGAAGTAACCGGGCCCAACCGTGATCTGCACAGCGGTGTATATGGTGGTGCGGTAGCCAATCCGATCACGATGCTGGCTAAAATGATCGCTTCCTGTCATGATGAGAACAACCATATCACCATCCCCGGTTTTTATGATGATGTGATTGAATCTACCCCTGCAGAAAGAGAAAAAATGGCGCAGGCTCCCTTTAATGAAGAAGCATACAAAGCAGATCTGGGTTTACAGCATCTCTGGGGTGAAAAAGGTTATACCACCAATGAGCGAACCGGTATCCGCCCTACACTGGAAGTAAATGGCATCTGGGGTGGTTATACCGGCGAAGGAGCCAAGACCGTTCTTCCTTCCAAAGCTTTTGCCAAGATCTCCTGCCGGTTGATCCCTAACCAGTCATCGGTTAAGATCACTGAAAAGATCCTGCACTATTTTAAAAGTATTGCGCCTGCCGGTGTTACCGTAAAAGCAGAAGAACATCATGGCGGAGAGCCGTATATGACCCCGATTGATTCGGATGCGTATAAAGCAGCCTCCAAAGCTATTCACGCCACATTTGGCAAAGAGCCCATCCCGGTTCGTGGTGGTGGCAGTATCCCTATCTGTGCCTTGTTTGAAAAAGAATTAGGATTAAAGATTGTATTCATGGGTTTTGGATTAGATAGTGATAACCTGCACAGTCCGAATGAAAAATATGATGTGTTCAATTTCTACAAAGGCATTGAAACCATTCCGTATTTCCACCAGTTTTATGCTGAGATGAAATAAAGACAACTAGAGCTTTTGGAAAGTTTTAGAACTTTCCAAAAGCTTTTATCATTACTATGGCAGAAGTAAAAGACAAACTCCGCATCGATAAATACCTCTGGGCCATCCGTTTGTTCAAAACACGGAGCCAGGCGGGCGATGCCTGCGATAAAGGAAAAGTAAAACTGAATGGTGTTTCTGTAAAAGCCTCCCGCATAGTGGCCCTGGGCGATGAATATGAGGTAAAAAACGAAACCCGTAAATGGGTAGTAAAAGTAACCGGCCTGCTGCACAGCCGTGTGCAATATGCAGAAGCCATTAAATACTATACAGACCTGACGCCTGCGGAAGAGCTGGACCGGATCAAATTTGAAGCGGCTACTTTTCAAACAGGTAAACGCCTCAGCAAGATTGGCCGCCCCACCAAACGCGAAAGACGTGATCTGGGTGGATTCATGGATCTCTGATCCTTCCTGTACTTTCATTTCCCCTATACATTGCAGCCTCTACAGGTATTCTGTATGTTTGCAGTATGAAGATCGATATTTTGACAGTGGTGCCGGATCTGCTGGAAAGCCCTTTCAGTCACAGCATTATGAAACGTGCCAACGACAAAGGTTTGCTTACAGTAAACGTGTACAATCTCCGCAAATGGGCCATCAACAAACATATGCAGGTAGATGATTACCAGTTTGGCGGTGGTGCCGGTATGGTAATTATGCCCGAGCCCCTGGCCAATGCCATTGATGAACTGCAGCAGGATGGAAAATATGACGAGATCATCTTCATGACGCCGGACGGTAAAAACTTCAACCAGAAAACGGCGAATAGTTTATCTATGAAAGAAAATATCCTGATCATCTGCGGACATTATAAAGGTATTGATGAACGCATCCGTCAACGATATGTAACCATGGAGATCTCTATCGGCGATTATGTACTCAGTGGCGGAGAACTGGCCGCAGCAGTAGTGGTTGATGCCGTAGGAAGATTGATCCCCGGTGTGTTGAATGATGAGACTTCTGCTTTATTTGATTCTTTCCAGGATAATTTACTAGCTCCGCCTGTTTATACCCGCCCGGCAGATTTTCGCGGCGATAAAGTACCCGAGATCCTGACGCAGGGCGATCCTAAGAAAGTAGAGGAATGGCGGCATGAGCAGTCATTGATTCGTACCAAAGAAAGAAGACCGGATCTGCTGGAGGATTAACTGATTAGCGGATGACGGATTAGTGGATTATGCTTATCTACATTCAATTACTTTTAAAAAAAATCGATAGTATCAAAAAAATTGGCGAATCAGTTGATGGTGAAATCCATCCGCTAATCCGCCAATTCGCAATCCGTTAATCGATCCTAGTTCTTCACGCCGATCACCGGCAACTGTTTATCGTTGATCATTTTATTAAACGCTTTCAGATCGGTGTCCATGATCTTTTTGAGCTTCGCGAGTTGTACGTCAGATTGACCGCCTAGTTCTTCAAAAGCTTCGCGTGCTTGTTTGCTGGGCGGGTTTTGTCCGCTGGAAGCTACCCCATACAAACCAGCCAGTTTATCATTCAAACGGATCGGGAAGTTCAGTACGTCCTGACCACTTTTTGATTTGGTCTGGTACAGTGCTTCTTCTACAGCCGTCATTTGTTTATTGATGCTGTCGCCCATTTTTTTGATATCCTTTATACCATCCCCTGCTTCCAGTTTAGCAGTAAAGTCATTGATCTGGCTGCGCAGCGAACGGATCTGTTTAATGGCACGCTGTACTTCGCTGAATTTATCTCTTACCTGCAACAGGAATCCTACCTGTGCATCGTAATCAGCTTCCGTCATTTTGTAATTCGGATCTGCTTTGATCACAAAGGGCAGGTCTACTGAATCCTTACCATACCTGAAACGTGCATGGTATGTACCCGGTGCCGCTTTAACGTTGCCAATTCTTCCATTCCACAGAATCAGTCCTTCTACTGTTTCGGCAGGCGGATAATTCATATCCCATACAAACTGGTTCATACCGCTGTTGTAATCGATTTTGTCGGTATTCTCTTTTGCAGATTTGCTGAAAGTTTTGATGGGTTTGTTTTGTTTATCAAACACGGTGATGGACACTTTAGAGGAGTCCGTTACATTTTTCAGGTAGTAATTGAAAATCACACCTGTAGCAGGATTCTCACCCATATTCTGCGGCATACCTGTCTGGCCACGGCCTCTTCTGCCACCACCTTCTGTGCGGTATGCATCATTGGCAGCAAATACATGCAGGTTTCTGTTCAGCACCTCTGCGTCTTTCTGCTGTACCACCGTCAGATCATCCAATACCCAGAAAGAACGTCCCTGTGTGGCAACGATCAGGTCGTTTTCTTTGATGGTAAGATCAGTGATCGGAACGATGGGCAGGTTCAGCTGGAATTTTTTCCAGTTGGCACCATCATCGTAACTGATGTACATGCCATATTCCGTTCCTGCATACAACAGTCCCGGACGTTTTTTATCAGCGCGCATAGCCCTCGTAAAATGCATATTATCGATACCATTGGTGATGCGTTTCCAGGTTTTGCCATAATCTGCTGTTTTAAAGATATACGGCGCAAAATCATCCAGCTTATATTTAGTTCCCACAAAATAGGCCGTTCCTTTCTGGAAAGGATCTGTTTCAATACAGTTCCACATCATCCATTTACCTGCTTCGGGCGGGGTTACATTTTCCCAGTTTTTACCGCCATCTTTACTTACATGCACCAATCCATCATCGCTGCCTGTCCACAAAAGATCTTTTTCCAGTACAGACTCTGCTGCAGTAAAAATGGTACAGTAGTATTCTACAGAAGTATTGTCCTTGGTAATCGGTCCACCGCTGGAAGCCTGGCGCGATTTATCGTTGGTGGTCAGATCCGGACTGATGGTTTCCCAGCTCTGTCCTTCATTCTCTGTAACAAATAAATGGTTACCGCCTGCATACAAACGTTTGGGATTATGCGGAGAGAAGAAGAAGGGAAAGTTCCATTGAAAGCGGTATTTCAACACATCGGCACCGGCGCCCATGGGATTATCGGGCCATACATTGATTGCCCGGTTTTCGCCGGTTCTGTGATCGAGCCTTGATAAATAACCTCCATAGTTGCCGCCGTATACGATATCCGGGTTGGTAGGGTCGGCCTGTACATAACCGCTTTCTGAACCAGCGGTAACATCCCAGTCTCTTTCCGTGATACCTGCACCGGAAGTACGGCTCTTGATGCGAACGGTGGAGTTATCCTGTTGTGCGCCCAGAATGCGGTAGGGAAATGAATTATCGGTAGATACGCGGTAGAACTGAGCTGTAGGCTGGTTATTCATAGTGCTCCAGTTATTGGATCCATCAAAACTTACCTGTGCACCGCCATCGTCTGCCACGATCATGCGGTTACCATCTTCCGGATCAATCCACAGATCATGGTGATCGCCATGCGGCGTATTCACACTCTGGAATGTTCTGCCTCCATCGCGGCTACGCATAAACTCTACATTGGGGCAATAAACGAGGTTTTCGTTTTTAGGGTCTACAAACACTTTACTGTAATACCAGGCTCGCTGGCGGATATTATTGTCATTGCAGGTCAATGTCCAGCTTTCGCCACCATCGGCACTCATGAACAGGCCACCATTGGCGTTTTCTATGATCGTATAAATTTTATCTGTATTGGATGGGGCCACTGCTACCCCCACAATACCCCAGGTACCTTTGGGTAATCCTTTTTTAGCCGTAATGCTGGTCCAGGTTTCGCCACCATCCACACTTTTATACAAACCGCTGCCTTCTCCGCCACTTTCCATACTATGCGGGGTGCGTATTACACGCCACATACCTGCATAAAACACAGCAGGGTTACCGGGTTCCATTACCAGGTCTGAACAACCGGTCTGGTTATTAACAAATAATGTTTTCTTCCAGGTTTTGCCGCCATCGGTGGTTTTGAATACCCCTCGCTCTTCATTGGGCCCGAACAGGTGTCCCATCACCGCCACCCAAACTGTATTGGGATCTTTGGGGTGCACCACAATGCGGATGATATGTCGACCATCTTTGAGCCCCAGGTTACGCCAGTTTTTACCCCCATCATCGCTGCGCCAGATACCACCCAGACCTTCGGCCACATTTCCGCGCATCGTGTTTTCGCCTTCGCCTACATATACCACTGTTTCATCGCTGGGGGCAATGGCTACAGCGCCAATGGTTCCACCAAAATATTTATCCGTGATGTTTTTCCAGTTACTGCCACCATCATTGGTTTTCCATACACCACCACCGGTATTACCAAAGTAGAAAGTGTTCCTGTTTTTGTAACTCCCGGCAACGGCACCACTGCGTCCGCCACGGAATGGGCCTACCAAACGGTAACGTTGTCTGGAGAACAGAACAGAATCGGTATTATCCTGTTTCACAGCAACGGGGATGGTAGTTTTTGTTTTGTCTTTTTTCTGGGAAAAGAGGGGGAGAGACAGTAATAGCACTGCCTGTACCAGCAAGATTAATTTTCTCATATACAGTAAAATTGGACAGGTAAGTTACTTTACTATTCCCTGACAAAAAAATTGGTTTCAGTAATGTAAAAAGCCTTTGCGGCTTAGTGCGTAAATCTCACACAAAGCCACAAAGGCACGCTTAGGTAACTGACCAGACTATTCTACTTTACATGGTACCACTTCTCTTCCAATCCTTCATTGATGTTCACTGTCAGGTTTTCCACTTCTGTTTCTACCGGGCCAAAACTGAGCAGGGTTTTAACGGGATACTGGATCCCTTTGAAATCCTTGTACTCTTTTACCAGCAGGGTTGCTTTGGTATCTTTTCCGATACGGCTGCCGAACGCTTTCATCATCGGACCAAAACCTGTCAGGTTGAGGGCCATATCACCAGTGGCTTCTACTTTTTTAACCAACGAGGTTTGCACATCAATAAAGTAGGTAACTGTTTGCCCTGTTTTCAAAGTCATTTTTACTTTGTAGCAGGGTAGTTTGTTAACTTTTTCTGTTCCCTGTAATTCGGCCGTATGTCCTTTGGCAGCATAGTTCACCAGTTCGCCAAAAGCACCTGCACAATCCAGTTCGTATTGCTGGGCAGTTACTTCTGCAGGTTGCATCCGGGTAATGGTGGGTTCATTGCCTTGTGGCATTCCATCAAAACCGCCACCTCCCCTGCCACCAAAGCCACGCATGGCGGGTACATAGATCACGCCCGAGGTATCCGTAACCATCGTAAAACTATCGCCCATGCCCATCACACCTCCTACCTGGCGGCGAAACAGTTTTCCCTTTTCGCGTACCAGTGTCAGCGGCAGTTCGATATTCTGACCCATCACACCCATTTTCACGTTGCTCAGCACTTCGAGGTAACGGATGCCTTCCAGTTTTTCGCGGCCGCCCGCAGCTTCTACATATTTCCCGAGTACTTCTTCTACGGTTTGTGCCTGCACCTGTAAGGCCAGCATCATCAAAAACAAACCGGCGAATAATTTTTTCATATAGTAATTTTGTTTAGCGTTTCTAAAGATACCGGCTGAAACCGGTGAAGGAACAGATGCTTCAGATTTTATATTTCATTTAAGATAACCCCAGGTTATGCAGAAAAGTTCATTCACGGTTACGGGTAAACTGGTAGATGTCTGGAAAAAAGCCATCTATCCCGCAGAGATAAAAGTAGAGAACGGACTGATCAGTTCCATTACCCCAATCGGCGAAGAGGGATTGACAGTCGGTACATTCCTCTTACCGGGTTTTGTAGATAGTCATGTACACATTGAAAGCAGTATGCTGATCCCCAGCGAATTTGCCAGATTGGCCGTGGTGCACGGATCGGTGGGTACTGTCAGTGATCCGCACGAGATTGCCAATGTATGTGGTATGGAGGGTGTTGCATTCATGATCGATAATGGCAAACAGGTTCCTTTCAAATTCAATTTTGGTGCACCCAGCTGTGTGCCGGCCACCATTTTTGAAACAGCCGGTGCGGCATTGAACAGCGATGATGTAAAAACACTACTGGCCAAAGATGAGATCAAATACCTGAGTGAGATGATGAACTTCCCCGGTGTTTTATACAAAGACCCGGAAGTGATGAAAAAGATCGCAGCCGCCCACGCAGCCGGTAAACCGGTAGATGGTCATGCGCCCGGATTGAGAGGGGAACAGGCCAAAAAATATATTGAAGCTGGTATTTCTACCGACCATGAATGTTTTATGAAAGAAGAGGCGGTTGACAAACTTTCGCACGGCATGCAGATCCTGATAAGGGAAGGAAGTGCGGCGAAAAATTTTGAGGCCCTGATAGAATTGCTGGAAGATCATCCCGGTATGATCATGTTCTGCAGCGATGATAAACACCCCGATAGCCTGGTAGACGGCCACCTGAACCAACTCTGTGCCCGTGCTATTGCCAAGGGGCATGATATTTTTAATGTAGTCCGTGCCGCCTGTGTAAACCCGGTACTACATTATAAACTGGATATTGGTCTGCTAAGGGTAGGTGATCCGGCAGATTTTATTGTGGCAGAAGACCTGGTGCATTTCAAAATCAAACAGACTTATATCGATGGTAAACTGGTAGCGGAGAACGGACAGTCTTTTATTCGTTCTGTACCCAGTACCCCCATTAACCAGTTCGATTGTTTGCCGGTAACGGCAGAACAGTTGGTGGTTTCGAAAGCAGCCTATCCATCCGCTAAGGGAAATATTCCGGTGATGGAAGCACTGGATGGACAACTGATCACCAACCGACTGGAACTTCCCGGTAAAGAAAATAACGGCACCTGGGTAAGCGATACGGAAAACGATATTTTAAAAATGGTGGTCATCAACCGATACCATTCGGCTCCCATAGCTAAATGTTTTATCAGGAATTTTGGATTTACAGAAGGGGCTATTGCTTCGTCTGTGGCGCACGACAGCCATAATATTGTGGCAGTAGGGGTAGATGATGAAAGCCTGGCCAAAGCGATTAACCTGGTTATTGTAGAACGTGGCGGTGTAAGTTGTGTGAACAACAGGCAGGAAAAAGTATTGGGTTTACCCGTAGCCGGGTTAATGAGTGCCAACGACGGTTACCAGGTAGCCGCTGCTTATACAGAGATAGATGCCATGGCAAAATCGCTGGGCTCATCGCTGGGTGCTCCCTTTATGACACTGAGTTTTATGGCTTTATTGGTGATTCCACACCTGAAACTGAGCGATAAGGGTTTGTTTGATGGTGATACCTTTTCGTTCGTAGAATAAACTCATCCTTATTTGGCCATAGAGATATCACCTACGGCTTTGGTAACCAATACCGCAACACTGTCCGTACCCTTGGGTGCAAAATAGCGTGTTTTGAATTTGATGGTTTTACCGGGGCCGATATTTTCGTAAACCGTTTCCAGGCCCTCATCCAGCTTTACACCGGTTTTGCTGAAGAAAGAGAGTTTCAGTTCCACATCTTTGTACCAGCAAACGGTAGCCTGGTTGGTGAGTGTGCCAATGACCACTGTCTGGCCAATCAGGTTTTTCCGGTCGCGGTTATTCACCACCAGAAAACGGGCGGGGTTATTTTTTTCCTTTTCGGCCAGTGTTTCTTTTACTTTTTCATAAGATTCGGCATCAAATTTTTTCTCTTTTTTGGTGTCTTTGCATGAAAAAAGAAAAATGACCAGGGTAACTACCAGTAAAACTCTTTTCATCGGTTATGTTTTCAGCCATCAAAATAATCAATAAATCCCGCACTGGATTGTTAAGAAAACCCGGCTGGTTGGGCCTAAAACTTAAATTTCCCATTCCCGCTGATAGAATTTAGTTTTGGGGCATCAATTACCCCGTAATTCCCTGGTACCATGATAGTTAATTTAAGCGATCAACACAGTCTCGTAAGTAACTGGGTTTCTGAACTCAGAGATGTTAATGTACAGGGAGACCGTATGCGTTTCCGCCGCAACCTGGAGCGTATCGGCGAAGTGGCCGCTTATGAAATCAGTAAAAAACTGGCTTTCAAAACCGTTGAAATTCCTACTCCATTAGGCACGCACGATAGTAAAGTACTGGAAGCGCAGCCTGTATTGGCTACCATTTTGCGGGCAGGTTTGCCGATGCATAACGGGATGCTGAACTATTTTGACAAAGCAGACAATGCCTTTATTTCAGCATACCGCAAACACCACCGCGATGGTAGTTTTGAGATCAGTCTGGAATATATGAGTTGCCCTTCGCTGGATAACCGTACCATTATCATCTGCGACCCGATGCTGGCTACCGGTGCTTCTATTGTAAAAACCATACAGTACATGAAGGATGAGGGTACTCCAAAAGAAATTCATGTAGTGGTGGCCATAGCCTGTACCATGGGTATTGAATATATTCAGCGGGAATGTGGGAATGATATCATGATCTGGTGTGGGGATATTGATGATGAATTGACAGCCAAAGGTTATATTGTACCGGGGCTGGGTGATGCCGGTGACCTCGCTTTTGGTACTAAAAAGCAATCCTGACCCTCTAAACTGCGTTAGATTCTGCCAACAAATCGTTAACACAGCTATAATATTGCTGATAAAATCCCCGCCAAATCAACCGATTCGTTAAATTCGATGCGCTGTGATGGGTATACGTACATGTTTTCTTTTTAGCTGTTTCTGCTTTTTGCTGGGTAATGTCTCGGCACAGGATCCGCATTTCTCACAGTTCTTCAGCTCTCCACTTACATTGAATCCGGCCCATACCGGTAAATTTTTCGGGTCTTACAGGGTAGCGGGCAACTACCGTAACCAATGGCCTACTATTAATAACGCTTTTACAACAGCTACCGTTTCTGCAGATTTTCATATCATGCAGAATAAGATCGCCAGTAATGATACCTGGGGGTTGGGTATGGTAGGCTATAATGATAACAGTGCCAACGGAGCAGTGAAATTTAATTATGCCGCCTTATCAACTGCCTATCATAAGGGACTGGATGAGGAAGGTATTCATTCGCTGGGTGCTGGTTTTCAGGTTACCTATGCCAATATGCTCATCAATACGGCTGACCTCAAATTTGAGGACCAGCTTACCAGTTCAGGATTTACCGGTGTTTCCTCAGAAGTATTCAATGGAGCTACACTGAAGTCTGGTTATATAGATGTTAATGCGGGGGTATTGTATAATGGAAGTACATCAGACCGTAATAATTTTTATTTCGGAGTGAGTATGTATCATATAAACCGGCCCAAACAAACTTTTACGGGTGCACAATATGTACTGAATCCCAGAACCACTTTTCATGGAGGGGGATATTTCCCGATAGGAGAAACCACTACTTTACATGTAAGTGCACAACAAATGTTTCAGGGAGGCGCCTCCACTACCATGTTGGGGGGGGCCATTCAGTTATCTGCAACACCCGATGCACCCAAACCTACCAGTTTTTATTTCGGAAGCTGGGTTCGTTTTAACGATGCCATCATCCCTTATCTGGGTCTGGAATTTGACGATTTCCGTTTAGGGCTTACCTACGATTATAACTCTTCTTCTTTAAAAACCGCTTCGCAGAACAGGGGTGGAATTGAGTTATCACTGATTTATATACATAGACCGTCTACAGACAGGCCGGTAAATTGCCCTAAATTTTAACTACTTTTTTTTACGGATTTGCGTGTGATTATGATAAAGGGGTATCACAGATTGTGATACCCCTTTATCATAATTTATCTTTGAGAAATCCAATTCGCTCGCGGGGTTGTTGTTTTTGATGGATCAGTGTTTTGATGGCATCAAATACCATTTTAAACTGACCATCATATTTTTTTTCAAGTTCTCCGATCTTTTTTGCCAGTTCTTTATTCCCTTCTATTAATTGACGCATTTGTACAAAGGCACGCATGATGGTAATATTCACTTTAATAGCTCTTTTACTCTGTAAAACGGTAGAAAGCATCGATACACCCTGTTCGGTAAAAGCCATTGGTTTTGCACCACCCAATATACTGCGGGATGGTATCACATTTTGTGATACCATGTTTTTGATTTCGACCTGGTTAAGCAGAAACATGAAATCTTTCGGGAATCGATCCAGGTTACGTTTTACCGCTTGTTTTAAAGCCCTCGTTTCTACACCATACATCTGTGCAAGATCAAAATCAAGCATGATTTTCTGCGCCCGTACATAAAAGATCCGTTCTACTACTTCTACTGGGTAAGTCTGGGTTGTTTTACGCATATAACAGATTTAATGCGTTAAACTAACAGAAATGATTGGCCTATGGTAGCGTATTTATACTATTTCTCAGCAGGTATATGCCGCAAAAATCTTTCCCAGTTTCGGTTATGGGTAATCACTTCGTTGTGCTTTTTACTACTGTAAATAAAGAGTTTATGATGTTTCTTTAATTCGGCATCACTCACATTTTCTTCATCACCCGAGAAAAAAGGGATGTGCAGCGAATCTGTTAGTGTGCGCATGATCAGCCGGCTGTTATCAAACGTGCCGCCATCTTTGGTATAAATATGAATGAAACGATGTTCCGGAACAGATAGCCACTGGAGATATTGCTCGTTACCACCATACATCGCGTCAAAAAGGATCACTTCCTGCACGGGCGATTGATTAAGGATCCGGCTGATGACCCGGTAAGCCCCGCTATGTCCGGCCAATGTAATCGAATAACGATCGATATTGAATGTCTTCTTCTTTTCAATGATCCTGTTCTCTTTCAGTTTGTCTTCGATTTCTTTTACCAATGCCTGAAATACAGCTGGCTGTTCCAGTTTACCACCATAACTGTCTGGTGCATTTTTAGGCCCTTCCGGAAAAACAAAAATGGCATTTCTACCAGACGCCTCCAGTTGTTCCAGCACATCATACTGTTTTAATGCAGAGTCAATATTATTACCCCAGCCATGAAACCAGAAAATCAGGTTGGTTATTTTCTGTGGTGAAAAATGAGTGGGTATATACACGAGAATACTGCTATCACTGTAATGGGTGGCTGCATCATAGTATTTCCCGTTATAAGTATGGCCATTGGCCCGGGCCGTATCCGGAAACATGGCATTAGCCGAGCTGAACCGGATCAGTTTGCCCGGCGGTTGTGCAAAAGAAACAGTTGCCAGCATTAATGTTACCAAACAGATACAACAATACTTTATCATAGAATTTACATTTATACAGTGAAAAATCGTTGCCTTTTCAGGAACGTTTGCCACTAACCCAGTTACTGTCTTTTATAATAAACCGATATGGCAAAGCTGCATCTTCACCCGCATAATCTACGCCAATTCTCGGTGTTGCCATTATCTGCGATGGCTTAGGTATAAATTCATCAGCAGCGATAAACAGTTCCTTTTCCTGCAGACTAACACCACTATGTTCCGTTCGGATACCCATAGCTTTGGTCAAATTCCCCGGGCCACGGGTTAAAGAAAAATCAAGTTTCATTTTCCGGGTACGTTCTAACATATATTCCACTCCCGCCAAAGGCTCCAACGCCCTGATCAGCACCGCATGGGGTATGTCTGCCTCGTTGGTAACCACATTGAATAAATGATGGATCCCATAACACAGATATACATAAGATACACCACCCGGTGCATACATGATCTCCGTGCGGTCTGTACGGCGTCCATTCCATGCATGTGAGGCTTTATCAACGATCCCGTTATATGCTTCGGTCTCTACAATACGTCCAGCCGTGATCCTTCCCTCATTGGCAGTAACCAATACCTTACCCAGTAAGGTTTTGGCCACCGTACACACATTTTTCTGCCGGTAGAATGATATGGGCAATTTATCATCAAGCCAGGTCGTTATAGCATTCATACCCATAAAACTAAGGATTGTGTTAACTTTACCACACTAAACCTATCCGCTTTGCTGAAAGAAATGATCATTGGCATACAGGCATTTTTCCGGGCTCACCGGTTCATACAGCAGCATAAACTGTGGAAATGGATCCTGATTCCCGGTATCATCTATGCTACCCTGTTTGCCATTGGCATGTACTTTTTCAGCTCAACTTCCACTGAATTCTTTGAGTGGATGAGTTACCGTACCGGGCTGTCAAGCTGGTTAAACCGGTTAAACAACAGTTTTCTGGGTTTCCTTTTTATCATGGGCAACCTGCTTTTATGGCTTATCCTGATGCTGTTCTATTTCTCCCTCTTCAAATATGTATTTCTGATCGTGGGCTCCCCGCTTTTCGCTTACCTGAGCGAGAAAACAGAAGCAATCATCGAGGGCAAGGACTTCCCGTTCAGCTTTACACAATTATTGAAGGATATCAAAAGAGGGATTGTAATAGCTGCGAGGAACAGTCTCTGGCAAACGGTATATACCCTTTCTATTTTATTGTTGAGTCTAATCCCCTTGATAGGCTGGTTAACGCCCATACTTGCCGTACTGGTAGAATGTTATTATTATGGTTTTTCCATGCTGGACTACAGTATGGAAAGACATAAACGCACACCGGCAGAAAGCATTTTCTTTATAGGTAACCACAAAGGACTGGCCGTAGGTAACGGACTGATTTTTTACATGATGCACCTGGTACCCGTTGTGGGTTGGGTATTGGCGCCGGCCTATTCAGTGATTGCGGCTACCTTAAGCATCTATCCTTTAAAGCAGGCGGAGAAATAATACCTCTAAACGTTAAGCATATCTTATGAGTTCCGGCAAAGTATACCTGATTCCTACCGTATTACATGAAGACGCGCTGGAAACCATTCCCGCTTATCTGCTGGACGCCGTGAAAGATTGTTCCGTATTTTTTGTGGAGAACGAAAAAACAGCGCGCCGTTTTTTAAAAAAACTCTGGCGCGAAATGGTGATCGATGATTACCAGTGGTTCGCCATTCACAAAGCGGAAGATGCCGTTAAAGCACAGTTTCTGCAGGCATTAAAAGCCGGTAAACATATCGGGATCATCAGTGAAGCTGGTTGCCCGGGTGTAGCCGATCCAGGACAAATTTTAGTAGAAACTGCCCAGCAGTCCGGCGCAATGGTAAAACCCCTGGTAGGACCCAGCTCCATCCTGCTCGCATTAATGGCCAGTGGTATGAACGGACAGTGTTTCCAGTTTCATGGATACCTGCCGATAGATTCGCTGGAAAGGAAAAAGAAAATACGGGAACTGGAAGCCGATTCGCAGAAAAGGAACTGTACCCAGTTATTTATTGAAACCCCTTACCGGAATAATCCCCTTATTAAAGACATCCTCGACAGCTGCCGCGAAGAAACGCGCTTATGCATTGCCGTTGATATTACCGCCCCATCTGAAACCATCCGCACCCGTTCTATAAAACAGTGGAAACAACAGGTACCGGATATTCATAAAAGACTGGCGATATTTTTATTGCATGGGTGATTGCGAGTAGTCAGTAGTGAGTGGTCAGTGTTTTACTTCCTATTGACTACTCACCACTCACTACTTCGGTTTCACCACCGATTCTCCCGGCAATCCCCTCACTTCATAAATACTGTCAACAATAAATTTCTGCATGCCCCGCCAGGGCAGGGAGCCGAAATACTGGTGGTAATGAACATTCACTTCCCTGCCTGAAACCTGGAGTAATTGCTGTGCTACATTTTCTTTGGTTACACTGAACGAGAATTCATTGCTCTGTACATTGGCTTTAAAGCCGCTCAGGATAATTTTGCCTTCATAGGTTTTGAAAAGGATCCCTTTTTTCTGAAAGATGTTCAGCGTACCCGCCTGCGTACCTTCTGCCAGTACAAAATAAAACCGCCAGTAACAGAAGATGATCAATACTACCAGTACGATAGCACTTACAGACCAAAGAATCTTTCTCATTATAAACCGTATTTGTCTACAAGGTAGATTAATCCCGCCATGTTAACGGCTCCCAGCATTAATTCGCGCTTGTTTACATTTTCAAATACATCGCTGCGGGCATGGTGTATATCGAAATAACGCTGCGGATCAGGGAGCAGTTCTCCTACAGGTATGCCGAATGTGCGGTTCAGCGGGCCAATATCTGCCCCACCCCCATCTGCTGTTATCTCAAAAGATCCATAAGGAGAAAGCAGTGGAATCCAGCTACGCAGTTTCTCCATTTGTTCTTTGCTGGCCTGGATAGAGAACCCTCTTGGCGTAAAACCGCCGGCATCACTTTCCAGTGCAAACACATGTTTTTCGCCCTTCGCTTTTGCCTCGGCCGCATATTTGCTTCCACCGCGCAGCCCGTTTTCTTCATTGGCAAACAAAACAAAGCGGATAGTATGTTTGGGTTTATAGCCGATGGCTTTCATGGCGCGCATCACTTCTATGGTATGTACTATGCCGGTGCCATCGTCGTGTGCTCCTTCATTTACATCCCAGCTATCCAGGTGACCACCAACCGTAATGATCTGGTCTGGAAATTCAGTGCCGGTTAATTCACCAATCACATTATGACCGATGGTATCGGGTAGAAAATGCCCGTTGGTGGTCATCGACAGTTTCATAGAACCGGTTTTACTCATGGCCCATACCTCATCCGCATCTCTCGGTCCCACGGCAATAGCCGGGATCTTGGGAAAAGAATCGATATATGCCATACCACCTGTATGCGGATCATTGGCGGTAGATTCGGTTAATGAGCGGATCATCACCCCCACCGCTCCATATTTGGCGGCTCGGCTGGCACCCCAGCGGCGGTAAATTCCTGCTTCGCCATACGAAACAAAGGGTTTGATATTGGTGGGATTGAAGCCGTTGTTATAGTAAACGATTTTGCCTTTTACCTCATCCTTTCTTTTCTCCAGCTCATCAAAATTGGCAACCGCCAGTAATTCGCCCGTAACGGTTCCACTGCCGAGCGAATTGCCCAGCGCCAGTACATCCAGTTTACGGTTGGCTTTCTTTTTGTTGATCTCTATCAGGCTGGCCTGATCCTGTCCGCCCCGAACCCAATGCGGGATCATACACTCCTGCAGGTACACTTTATCCGCTCCCTGCTGTTCCATGGTAACCTTACCCCACTGCACCGCTTTGGCAAACTGGGGCGAGCCGGATAACCTGCCGCCAATGTCTTTGGTAAGCTGGCGAAGCAGGTCGTAAGCGGTACCGTTACGTAATATCTCGTCTGAGAGCTGTTTGATCGTGGCCTCATCGCCCGATTGGGCCATACTTACCAGTGGTAAGAAGAGTAAGGCTATGGAGAGTTTTTTCATAACGCTAAAGTTAACCATTTGTGGTATTTGAACAAGAGGGATAAACGGAAAGCTGTTATGGAGAAAAAATGGTTACTTGCAATACAATTGGCTGGCCGGGGGGCAGTTTCTGCGGCTATCCTGAAATTTATTTTTGTATGCGTATAGGCATTGTTTGTTACCCCACTTTTGGTGGTAGTGGCGTTTTGGCCACAGAGCTGGGCAAGGCTTTGGCCGATGAGGGACACGAAGTGCACTTCATCACTTATCAACAGCCAGTTCGTTTAAATGTGTTTAATGCGAATATTTTTTACCATGAAGTAAGGGTACCCACTTACCCGTTGTTTGATTATCCGCCTTACGAAGTGGCACTGGCCAGTACCATGGTGGATGTAATCATGAACCATGATCTAGACCTGCTGCATGTACACTATGCCATCCCACACGCATCTGCCGCCTATATGGCCAAGCAGATCGTAAAAACCAAGAATGGACGTAATGTACCGGTGATCACCACCCTGCATGGTACTGATATTACACTGGTTGGTAAAGACAAAACCTATGAACCCGTAGTCACTTTCTCCATCAACGAGAGCGATGCTATCACGGCTGTATCGCAGAACCTGAAAGACGAAACCTACAAATCATTCGCCATTCATAAAGAGATAGAAGTGATCCACAATTTTGTAGATGTGGCACGTTTTAATAAAAAACCGATCGATGCTTTTCGTAAAGTGATCGCGCCTGCCGGCGAAAAAATACTGATACACGCTTCCAACTTCCGGAAAGTAAAAAGAGTGGATGATGTAATTCATGTTTTTGCAGCCGTTCGCAAAGAAATGCCAGCCAAACTATTGATGGTGGGCGACGGTCCGGAAAGACATACCGCCGAAGAAATGGGCCGCGCGCTCGGTCTGGAAGAAGATATCCGTTTTCTGGGCAAACAGGAGCAGATGGAAGATATCCTGGCTGTAAGCGATGTGTTTGTGCTGCCTTCTGAATATGAAAGTTTCGGTCTGGCAGCGCTCGAAGCCATGGCAGCCAGAGCCGTAGTGATCAGTACCAACGCAGGCGGTTTATCTGAAATCAATATTCAGGGACAAACCGGTTTCATGGCCGATGTAGGAGATGTGGCCGGTATGAGCCGTTATGCTATAGACCTTTTGAAAGATGACGCTAAACTGGCTGAAATGAAAGAAGCCGCTTATAAACAGGCTTGCCGTTTTGATATCAAGAACATCATTCCTCTGTATGAAAAATTATATAGCAGGTTTTGCAGGATGGATACCTGTAAGGTTAATTAGTAATTGAAGGGCGAGGCTTGTTAGAATACCTGATTTCAATGTTCATTTTTGATTATCTCATCAATACTTCTCAGGATGGTAGCGCAAACTTCTGTTAGTTCTGCTTCTGTGATGATCAGGGGTGGGGCAATACGTAAACGGTCGGGGGCAAATACAAACCAGTCTGTGATCAATCCATTTCGTACACACTGATGAACCACAGACTGCGCCAGTTTTTCGGAAGCAAATTGCAATGATATCCACAACCCACAGTGCTGCCGGGAGATGATCGCGGGATGAACGAGCTGTTTCAGCAGTACTGTTTCTTTTTCACTCACGGATTTGATATAATTCCCATCCAGCAATACTTCCAGTGCCGCTTTACCGGCAGCACAAGAAACCGGGTGACCACCAAATGTGGTGATATGCCCCAATACAGGATCGTAAGTAAGGGTATGCATCATACGCTGGCTGGCTATAAAAGCACCCAGTGGCATGCCTCCACCCAGGGCCTTGCCCAGCAAGAGAATATCCGGCACAATGCCCATTTGTTCAAAAGCCCAGAGCGAACCCGTACGGCCAAAACCGGCCTGGATCTCATCCAGAATCAATAACACACAATGCGCATCACATTTTTGACGGATAGCCTGCAACCATTCTTTGGAAGGAGCGGTAATACCACTTTCTGCCTGCACCGTTTCTACCATCACACAGGCGGTGCGTGAGTCGATCTCAGACAGCACTGCATCATCATTGTAATCATAATGATATACATCCGGCAACAATGGACGAAAAGCATTACGCCAGTACTCATCTCCCATCACACTTAACGCACCTTGTGTACTGCCATGGTAAGCTTTGTTAAAAGCGATGATCTTTGACCGGCCCGTAACCCTTTTGGCCAGTTTCATAGCTCCCTCGGTGGCTTCGGCCCCGCTGTTCGTGAAGTAAACACAGTTTAATGAGGGCGGTAACAGATCTGTCAGCAGTTTGGCATAAGTGATCTGCGGCGATTCAATAAACTCACCATACACAATCAGGTGCATATACTGTGCCGCCTGCTCCTGCACCGCTTTGACCACTTTGGGATGAGAGTGACCGATATTACATACACTGAAACCCGCAATCAGGTCCACATACTTTTTCCCATCCTTATCCCACAGATAGATCCCCTCCGCTTTTACCATTTCAATACCGATGGGTGCGGGAGATGTTTGTGCGATATGACTGAGAAATAATTGTTTGTTATTCATTTGGGTGGGCTGCTGACCGATTTTAAAAAGGGTAATTGCTTAATTCTTGTAATAAAGTTACCTTCATTTCACAAAACTGTCAACTTAGTACTGCATTAAACTTCTACCCTTATGGCACTGATACTTTCTGTTCTCGGTAAACACCCTCAATTCGGCGAAAATTGTTTTGTGGCACCCAATGCTACAATTGTTGGCGATGTGGTCATGGGTGAAGATTGTAGTGTATGGTTCAATGCCGTGATCCGGGGCGATGTAAACTCGATCAGAATGGGCAATAAAGTAAATGTGCAGGATGGTGCCATTATCCATTGTACCTACCAGAAAAATGCTACCGTCATCGGTAATAATGTATCCATCGGTCATAACGCCATGGTACACGGCTGTACCATCCAGGATGATGTATTGATTGGCATGGGTGCTATCGTCATGGACCGCTGTATTGTGCACAAAAACTCCATCATTGCGGCAGGTGCCGTGGTACTGGAAGATACGGTGGTAGAAGCGGGCAGCATTTATGCCGGGGTGCCCGCCAGAAAAGTAAAAGATATTTCGCAGGAGCTGGTACATGGCGAAATAGACCGCATCGCCAATAACTATGTGAAATACGCCTCCTGGTTCAGCGAAAACAATGATGCCCCCGGAGCAAAATAATCACTCATCATTCAACCACTGTTTTGCATGAAATGGATCGCTGCGCTGCTGGTTCTGTTACACATGGGTATGCCGGTATCTTCCGATCATCTGAAAGATACTACCCATCCCCTGCCTTCATTTCTGCAGCCGGAATCGAAGAAAATTATACTGGGTTATTTTGACGACGCCGTTATACCCGGACAGCTAAAATATGACTGCGCAGAGCGGTACGCATTTGATACCCTCGCTTTCCGCCAGCATAAGATGGTACTTTTTACAAATCTGAATGATACAACGATTTTAAAGATCAACGGACAAACCCTGTTCTTTCACAAAATGCAAACCGAAACAAAGGGCAAACAGACCACCATGCTTTTTTCGGGACATGGTTATACGATCCGCTTTCAATCAACAGAAATCAGGAGGATAGATCTCGAATATTTCATCAAAACAGCTACACTGGAGATCAGGAGAGGAAAGGAGAAAAAGACTTACCAGTTACTGGGCTATTACGACTGTTGAAGCGATTTAATACAAATACTCTTCAATGGTATCGAGAATGGTTAAATAACTCGCGTACCTGTCTACCGAAACCGTCCCCGCATTTACCGCCGCTTTTACCGCACAACCAGGTTCATTAATGTGCATGCAGTTATTAAACTGGCAATCATTGATCAATACCCTCATTTCGGGGAAAAAATGAGAAAGTTCCTGTTTGGGAATATCTACCAGCCCAAACTCACGTACACCGGGTGTATCAATGATCTGTCCGCCACCATCCAGATCAAACATTTCTGCAAAAGTGGTGGTATGCAGGCCTTTCCCACTCCAGCCGCTCACTTCCTGCGTGCGCAGGTTAAACCGGGGAAATACGGCATTGATGAAAGTAGATTTACCCACGCCGCTATGGCCACTGAGCAAAGTGGTCTTATCTTTTAATAAAGATTTTACTTCATTTACGCCCTGCCCGGTTTGTACACTGGCCAACACAACTTTATAGCCAATTGTTTCATAGATCTCTTTCAACAGCTCAAACTTCTCCATTTCTTTTTTCTTATAGAGATCCGCTTTATTGAATACGATAATGGCGGGGATATGATAGGATTCGCAGGAGATCAGGAAGCGGTCTATAAAACCCTGTGAGGTTTTGGGTTCTTTTAAAGTGGCAAACAGGATGCTTTGGTCAAGATTGGAAGCAATGATATGATGTTGGCGCTTGTTGTGCGGCGATACCCGGGCCACATAGTTCTTACGGTCGTAGATCCGGTCGATCATGGCCGATTCTTCCTGCACGTCTTCGATCACCATTTCTACCTCATCGCCCACGGCAATGGGATTGGTGGAAGTGATCTCATCGATCTTGAAAATTCCCTTGATACGGGCATTATACAGTTTCCCGTCTGCCGCTTTGGCCACATACCAGGAACCGGTTGATTTATAAATGCGCGCTCTCATAGAACTACGAAGATAATGAGGCCAAAATCATCTACAGCGGAAAAGAAACCCGCTTCCGGGTCAAATTTTGCGAAATATTAACCCGCTGGCGGGCCCAAACCCCTGAACACAAAGGTGCAGGCAGCAGAAATTCAATATCTTCGCTCTCTATGGCGAAATTTGCGCACGATGAGGTAGTTCCTTACCAACACAGCCAGCAGGAGAAGAAAGAGCAGGTAGCGGATATGTTTAACAGCATTGCTTACCGCTATGATTTTATGAACCGTTTCCTGAGTGTGGGTATTGATGTGTGGTGGCGGAAAAAAGCGATCAGCCAGCTCAAAAGCCTGGCACCCAAACAGATCCTGGATGTAGCCACCGGAACCGGAGATGTAGCCATACTTACCTGGAGTATGCTGCACCCCGAAAAGATCACCGGCATTGATATTTCGGAAGGGATGCTGGAACTGGGAAGGAAGAAGATTGAAAAACTGGGGCTGTCCGGTAAAATAGAACTGCAGAAAGGCGATAGTGAAGTGATCCGTTTTGAAGACAATCGTTTTGATGCCATCACCGTAGCTTTCGGCGTCCGTAATTTCCAGAACCTCGAAAAAGGGTTACAGGAAATGCACCGTGTATTAAGGCCCGGCGGTAAACTGGTGGTACTGGAATTCTCGAAAGCAGATGCAGGTATTTTATCGGTATTGTTCAATTTTTACATGAACAAAGTAACCCCCGCCATCGGAAAATTATTTGCAAAGAACAAAGACGCATACCAATACCTGAACGATAGTGTTCAAGCCTTTCCCGAAGGACAAACTTTTTTAAACATCATGAATGAAGCAGGATTTACCCAAACTTATTTGAAAAAACTCAGTTTCGGAATATGCACTATTTACTGCGGAAGCAAGTAATCCTGTCATTCATTGTTATTCTTCTCTGTGCCTCTCAAGTGTCTGCACAAAAGGAGATTTATCGTCGTAACCACGACGATCTGGTCTATTATTTCGGGCTTACCCTCGGTTATAATTACTCCTTTCTGCATATCAACAAAGCACCTAATTTTCTGCAGAACGATACCATTATGTCTGCCGAACCCGGCTCCAGTGGCGGTATTGCCATGGGATTGATGGCCACGGCGCGGTTAAGCGATCACTGGCAGATACGCGCTAATCCGCAGCTGATCATTGGCGGATCCAAATACATTGCCTACACTCTCAGCAAAACCAAACCGGGCGAAGCTTCTTTTCAGAACCAGACACTACCCTCCACACTGGTCAGTTTCCCGTTTCAGCTAAAATTCAACTCCGATCGTATCGGCAATTTCAGAACTTACCTGCTGGGAGGGATCAAATTCGATTCAGACCTTTCCAGTAACTCTACTGCCCGTAACGTGGATGATATCATCAAGATCAAAAAAAATGATATTGGTTTTGAGCTGGGCGTGGGTTTTAATTTTTACCTGCCTTTTGTTACTATCTCGCCCGAGATCAAGATCAGCAATGGGTTAACCAATATTCACCAGGTAGATCCCAACCTAAAATATTCCCGCGTCCTCGACCAGATCCTCTCGCGCATGATCGTTTTTTCGATCCATTTTGAGGATTGAGGGGGGAGCCGTGAGTCGTGAGTGGTCAGTCGTGAGTATTAACCCTGACCACTGCACTGTCCATCTTATATCCCTCAACACTCCCTACTCCCTACTCCCTACTCACTACTGACGATTCACGATTGACCATTGACAATTCACGATTTCTTCCCCTTATTTAATAAATTGCAACTATGAGAACATATATCCTGAAAGATGCCTGCATCGTGAATGAGGGAAAACAGGTTCACACGGACCTGCTGATCAAGAACGGTAGAATCGAAAAGATGGCAGACAGCATCAGCCTCAAAGAGAACAGTAGTGAGATCATTGCTACCGGTCAGTACCTGTTACCGGGGGTGATAGATGACCAGGTGCATTTCCGGGAACCGGGACTTACACACAAAGCCACCATCTACACCGAAGCCAAAGCGGCTGTTGCCGGTGGTGTTACAGCTTTTATGGAAATGCCGAATACCAGTCCGCCCGCTTTTACCCATGCGTTACTGGAAGATAAATATGAGATCGCACGCAATACCTCACTGGCCAACTACTCTTTTTTCATGGGCACTTCGAACGATAACCTGGAAGAGGTACTCAGAACCAATGAAAAGAAACAGCAGATCTGTGGCGTAAAAATATTCATGGGTTCATCCACTGGTAATTTACTGGTGGATAATCCCCTGGTACTGGAAAAGATCTTTGCGGGAACCGAACTGCTGATTGCTACACATTGTGAGGATGAAGCCATCATCAAAGCCAACCTGCAGGCACTGAAAAGCCGCAAGGCCAAACTGGAACCATCCGATCATCCCATCATCCGTAATGAGGAAGGATGTTTTGAATCTTCGTTCCGCGCCATCCAGTATGCCAAGAAATTCGACAGCCGCTTGCACATACTGCACATCAGCACAGAAAAAGAATTACAGCTGTTCAGTAATATGCGTCCACTGGCAGAGAAAAGAATTACAGCCGAAGTGTGTGTGCATCACCTGCATTTTACCAGCGATGATTATGCAACACTGGGTAACCAGATCAAATGTAACCCTGCCATCAAAGCCCCGCATAACCGCAAAGCTTTGTGGGAAGGATTGCTGGATGACAGGCTGGATATCATTGCCACCGATCATGCCCCGCATACCTGGGCAGAGAAACAGGAAGACTATGAACATGCACATGCCGGTCTGCCGCTGGTACAACATTCGCTGCAACTGATGCTGCATTATGTAAAAGAAGGAAAGATCAGTATTGAGAAAGTAGTGGAAAAAATGAGCCATGCCGTAGCCACCTGCTTCCAGATCAAAGAACGCGGTTATATCCGCGAAGGTTACCATGCCGATCTGGTACTCGTAAACATGCACCAGCCCAATACGGTAACCAAGGAAAATATTCTCTACAAATGCGGCTGGAGCCCCCTCGAAGGTTTTCATTTCCCTGCATCTGTTACGCATACCTTTGTAAACGGACACCTTGTTTATGGAAACGGGGTGTTTGATGAATCACAACAAGGAATGCGGATGCAGTTTGAGAGATAATAGGGTTTGGAGTTAGAAGTCTGGAGTCGGCTGCTTTCTCAACAATCCCTAACTTCAGGCTCCTAACTCCAGACTCCAAACTTACAATCATATGCAGGTAGACAAAACCACCCTCGCCGATCTCTCGATCTTTCACAGTGAAGAGGAGCAATCTGTTTTTCACCACCTGAACCATACGCAGACCAATGGCGGACGGGAATACCTGCGCTATATACTGGCGCATCCCCTGCATACTATTTCAGATATACTGGATACCCAGCAAACCATTCAGCAGTTAGGAAAAGTGTCGGAAGAATGGCCCATTAAGGTAACCAATGGTAACATTATGGTGATCGAGCGGTTCTATGAAACGCAACTGAATGCTTTTGCCCGGCACCCGAATAGAGTCAATAGTCTGCTGTATAAAATATTTAATGCCCCAGACTATTCATTGATCAGATACACTGTGGAACATGCCATTGACTTCATCCAGGGCATGCAGAAGATTGTAGATTTATTGCAGGAACAAATCCTGAGCCGTCAATTATCCATCTGGGTAACCCGGATGAAGATGCTGCTGAACAAAGCGGCATTGCAGGAATTGATGCAGGAAGACAAAAAAGCACTTGCCCCGGAGCAGATATTGTATTATGGCGGTTTTATCCGCGATCATTTCAAAAACCAGAGCGCCGAACTGGTAGAGATCTACAGCCGGTTAGATGCCTATATGAGTCTGGCCCGGGCCTGCCAGGAATACCAATACAGTTTTCCGGAAATCACAGAAAGCAAAGAGCCCTTCATTAAAGCCATCGGCCTGCACCATATGTTATTGCAGACGCCGGTTTCGTATGATATTGAACTGACAAAAGACAGAAACTTTCTGTTTCTCACCGGTGCAAATATGGCCGGTAAAAGTACTTTCATCAAAGCCGTGGGCGTTGCTGTGTACCTTGCACACCTGGGACTGGCAGTGCCTGCACAGCAGATGCAGCTGAGTTTATTTGATGGGTTACTGAGTAATATACAGGTGGTAGATAATATCATTAAAGGTGAAAGTTTCTTCTTTAATGAAGTACAACGCATCAAAAATACCATCGAAAAAATCAGCGATGGCAAAAACTGGCTGATCCTGATAGATGAACTCTTCAAGGGTACCAACCAGCAGGATGCTGTTAAATGCAGCATAACCGTGATCGAAGGCCTGCGTAAAATGCAGAATGCACTGTTTGTGCTCTCTACCCATTTATACGAGATAGGCGATGACCTGCGCAAATACGGCAATATCCAGTTTCATTATTTTGAAACGGCTGTAGAAGATGACCAGCTGGTATTCAGTTACCAGTTAAAGCAGGGCATCAGTAACGACAGGCTGGGATACCTGATCCTGAAAAAAGAAGGCGTGGTGGCCCTGTTGGAGAAATTATAAGTATCTTACCGGTAAACCAGTGCCCGCGTATGAAAAAGTCTGTCTGGCTTATTCTTGGCCTTTTCTTTCTCATTGCCATAGAAATCCTGAAGGTTTATTTTATCATGCCCTTCCCCGGCAGCCAGCAAACCCAATCCATTTCATTCGCTTATTTTCTGCATAATAATATCTGGTGGTTACGTATTGCAGGCCTTGTCATCATCGTTGGCCCCTTATTGAACTCTTTATCCAAAGGCCGCGTTTGGCAGAAGACCTTGTTGGTTCTGATCATCCTGTTATACGGATTTGTTTATTATCTCTTTAATTTCCGGTTTCTGGCAGATAAGATGTTTAAACAGCCCCAGCAGAAATTATTTGTACCCGCAGTGTCAGATACTACCCAAAAAGACAAACTTATCTTGGGCGTAGTCATTAACAACCAGGCACGGGCTTATCCGATCGATATTATCGGTTACCATCATCATATAAAAGATACACTCTCGCAACAGACCATCCTGGTTACATATTGTACCGTCTGCAGAACAGGGCGTGTATTCAGTCCGTTTGTAAATGGAAAAGAAGAAACCTTCCGCCTGGTAGGAATGGATCATTTCAACGCCATGCTGGAAGATGCCACTACCCAAAGCTGGTGGCAGCAGGCTACCGGGCAGGCCATATCCGGCAAACGGAAGGGGCAGCAGCTAACAGAACTGCCATCTGCACAAATGAGCCTTCGCGATTGGCTTGCTCTCTATCCACAATCAGAGATCTTACAGCCAGACACCTTATTCAACAGGCAATACGCTGAACTGAAAGGTTATGACGAAGGAACCATCAAAGGCAAACTGGAACACAGAGACTCTGCTTCCTGGCAATTCAAATCATGGGTAATCGGTATCAGTTACAATAAACAGGACAAAGCATACGACTGGAATACACTGGTCAAACAAAAACTAATCGAAGATTCTATTCCCGGAGCATCGCTTTTGATCACCATCGAAGACAACTACAAAACATTTTATGCTTTGAACAGAAAACTGAACAACCGGAATTTCAATTTTATCAAAAGCAGCACAGCCGGGCAATTAGAAGACCTGCAAACACATTCTATCTGGAAACCCAACGGCACCTGCCTATCCGGGCCCATGGCCGGACAGCGCCTGCAGCCTGTACAGGCTTACCAGGAATTCTGGCATTCGTGGAAACAATTCCATCCCAATACCATCGTGTATAAAAATTGATCTTTTATGAAGTTATTTTCTGTTTTACTATTACTGGTTACCAGCACGAATGCCTGGTCGCAGCCCTTACCTTCTACAGTTTTTTATTGGAATAAGGCAGCTGTTCAGTCTACAGCCAATGGCACAACCCGAACTATTTTCTCCGGCGCCGGTGCTATACTTGCCAAACACCAGGTAACAGGCATCAGTATCCATCCCAGAAAAACCATCAGTTATCCATCCAACACTAATGGCGATGAACTTTTTTTCATCGTCAAAAACGGTCCGGTAACTGTTCACCTCAACAACCAGCATACCCAACTGGATCGGGGATCGGTGGTGGTGGTGCTACCCGGCGATGAAGTAAGCATTGAAAACAATAGTGACAAAGAAGCAGAAGTTTACGAAATGCGCTACCGTTCTGTGGCTGCACCCGATGCAGCGAGAGGCAAAAAAGCCGGTGCTTCATTTGTGATGAACTGGAAAGACATGGTATTCAAACCCCACGACAAAGGTGGTGTTCGCCAGTTATTCGACAGGCAGACAGTAATGTTCAACCGGTTCGACATTCATGTTACTCAATTAAATCAGGGCTTAAAAAGCCACGATCCGCATACCCATAAAAACGAAGAGATCATTTTAATGCTCGAGGGCAATGCGGAAATGCAGATCGGCACCGATCACCAGAAAGCCAACCCGGCCGATGTGGTATTACTGGGTTCAAATGTGCTACATAACCTGAGTAATATCGGTAATACACCCTGCCTGTATTTTGCTATTCAATGGAACTAGGGCAATAGAGACAGAGGTAGTTCCGCGTCTGAATTCATAGAGAATCAGGTATAAATACGCTATTACAGCTCGGTCAACCGGCTTATCTTGCCGGTTAAAGAAAGCCCACACATGCTGGTAAAAACCTTTGGTAGTGCCGTATACGGTGTAGAAGCCATCAATATCACCATTGAAGTAAATGTTAGCATGGGGCAACACTATACCATTGTGGGGCTACCCGATAATGCCGTGCGCGAAAGTCTGCAACGAACCGAAAGTGCCATCAAAACCAATCACTATTTTATGCCACGCACCAAGATCGTGGTAAACCTGGCACCGGCCGATATCCGTAAAAGCGGCTCCGCATTTGATTTGCCCATTGCGCTGGGTATATTGGGTGCCAGCGAACAACTGGCCCAACCCCAACGCCTGAAGAACTATGTGATCATGGGCGAGTTGAGTCTTGATGGAACCGTGCAACCTATCAAAGGAGCCCTACCCATTGCCATTCAGGCCCGCAAAGAAGGTTTTACCGGTCTGATCGTTCCCAAAGCCAACGAAAGGGAGGCGGGTATGGTAAACAACCTCGAAGTTTACGGCGTAGAACACCTCACCGATGTGGTTCGTTTTTTTGAAGATGAAAACAGCCTGCAACCGGTAATCGTAAACACACGCGAAGAATTTTTCAGCAACCAATATGATTTCGATATTGATTTCAGCGAAGTAAAGGGACAGGAAAATATCAAACGCGCCATGGAAATTGCTGCGGCGGGTGGACATAATGCGATATTGATCGGTCCGCCCGGTGCCGGAAAAACCATGCTGGCCAAACGATTACCCACCATACTGCCGCCACTGAGTTTACAGGAAGCACTGGAAACCACCAAGATCCACAGTGTGGCGGGTAAACTGCCCGAGAACAGTGCACTCATCAACAAACGCCCCTTTCGTTCGCCGCACCATACTATTTCTGATGTGGCATTGGTGGGTGGTGGTGGTACCCCACAGCCCGGCGAAATTTCGCTGGCGCATAATGGTGTGTTATTTCTGGACGAGTTACCCGAATTTAAACGCACGGTGCTGGAAGTAATGCGCCAACCGATGGAAGAAAGAAGGGTCACTATTTCGCGCGCCAAAATGGCCCTCGATTTTCCGGCCAATTTTATGCTGATCGCTTCTATGAATCCATGCGCCTGCGGGTTTTATAATCATCCTGAAAAAGATTGTACCTGCCCGCCGGGGGCCGTACAGAAATACCTCAACAAAGTTTCCGGTCCCTTACTTGATCGGATTGATCTGCATGTAGAAGTAACCCCCGTTGCCTTCAGTGAACTGAGCAGCCAGCAGCCAACAGAACCTTCTGCTGCCATCCGGGAGCGGGTAATCAAAGCGAGAGACATCCAGGCGGAAAGGTACCAGGCGCATCCGGGTATCTATGCCAATGCCCAAATGAGCAGTAAACAGCTCCGCGAGATCTGTGTGATCAGTACCGTGGGTGAGAATTTATTGAAGAAAGCGATGGAACGCCTAAACCTTAGTGCGCGGGCCTATGACCGCATCTTAAAAGTAAGCCGCACTATTGCAGACCTGGCTGGCAGTGCAGATATTAAACCCGAACATCTGGCGGAAGCGATACAGTTCAGGAGTTTGGATAGGGAGGGGTGGGCGGGGTAATAAGGAGATATGTTAGTCAGGCGACCAACAACAGCGGAGAAAAAGTGTTGAACAATTAAGATATCGAATCACTGTTGATAATACATCTTAATTACCCGGAATACAATCCCTGAATTGATTCAGAGTTGCCTCAATATGCATCTGCAAACCCATGGCAGCCCTGGTTTCCTGGCCACTTACTTCACGCAGTTGCCTGATACGCTGGTAACTAAGCCACCAGTCGGTCGCATTATAGATCATATCAGTAGCAAACTGGCCATACGTAACATAAGGGATCTTATTGGTAAACCCTTTCAGATTTTTCAGAAAATGGGAAGCGAGTATTTTTTCAATAGCTTTTCCTGCCGCAAACTGACCCGCGTCTATTTCTGCAAAACCCCCGTCGTTCAGCATTTGTGTTACAGTACTATCCTGCAGTATCTGCTGGTAAACTGTATCTGTTTCTGCAATCTTTGACACCCCTGCCTGAACCGCATCCCTGAAAAAAGCATCATATTCCACTGCATCTTTGAACTCAGCTACCTCTTTTGCCAGGTGATTGGCAGTAAAGACCCGCTGATTCAGTACCCCCATATACTTATCAAAATCTACTCCCTTCGCTCGCAGCGCCTCTTCGTTCTTCAGCAGCCTGATCCTGATATTTTCGGCCTGTACCCCCTTGAGAGAAATATTGCTCAGAAACTTACTGAACAGTAATTCAAAACCGGAAGTAGCTGCATTCCATAACGCATCGGTATTTTTTTGCTTCCACTCCATCAGCTCTTTTTGCGTAGTGAGTATGGTCTTGTGAAATTTATCCCGTTGGGTCAGGTAATTATTCAACCTTGCCTGCAGTTTATCACAGGGCAGATTTTTAGGCAGCGGGGCTTTAACAGTATTTTTCGCAATCGAATCCGTCAGCCTGGCTATTCTCACACTATCTGCTTTAGCATTCTCCCTGATAAACAGCTCAGCATTGTTGATATCTGCAATAACAGAATCATTGTCTGGATCTATCAGGGTCTTGATCTGCACCGAGTCCATTTTTGTTCCAAAAAAACCGGTACCGGCAGAAACAGTAAGTGTATCATTTACCTGTATACCTCCATCAAACTGGCTACCGGCTCCGGCCCGAAGGGCTTCCATATCTCCATCCAGTTTCTTAATATTCAACCCTGCTGATCCCCCCTGCAATAACTTGTAAGATGACATCAGTTTAAAATAATTAAGATGATCAATCGAGTCTTTGATCTTCTTTTGTAACGCCGCCTCTGCCATTGCCTTTAATTTCTGTTGCTCTGCCAGCAGTTTCTGTTGCTGCTCTTTTTGTTGCTGCTGCTGGTTAGAACTGAATAAGCCGGAAAAAATGCCCTGCAGCAAAGTGCTGGTAACCATCATCTGCATGCTGTTTGAATAACTGGGTGTTATTTTGGAGGGTGTTTTTTTGGGAGCAATATAATACGGACAATTACTGGCATGACCCGAAGCTGCCAGCTGAGCTTCCGTTCTGTTACAATAGGCACAAACCGGCTTGATCTGTTGGGCCAGCACAGATGCAGGCAATAACAGCCAAAACCATACAAGATACACCACAACCTTATGCATAAAAGAACTGTTTGCAGCCGGACTGAACCGGATAGTTGATCAATTTTTCACCTTCAGCTCCCATTCATAGATCTTGTCCTGTGCAGCCCGGATATCCGGCGCATCAGGTGCAAAGCGCATATAACTGTTCATCTGGCTGATCGCGCTTCTGAAATCGCGTATGGTAGCATATAACATGGCCAGGTTAAAACGTGCCAGCGGATAGTACGGGCAAACCGTTAACGCCCGTTGATAGTATTCTATGGCCAGAGGATAATTCTTGTCTTCCACAAAACTGGTAGCCTGTACAGTTAGTTTTCTGATAAACTCAGGAACCGGAGGTTTTACCTTTAATTTAGGATACACAAAATAGTAGCGGCTCATCACTGAATCGAGTAATACCTTACTCTCTTTGTCAAGGCTGGCAGCATAACCCCACGCCACCTGTAGTTTTTCAAACGCTGTATTCAGGTTGATGTCTGCGAGTGATTTCGAGGTAGTGTTAAGTCCTTCCAGGTTTACGGCAATTTCATCCAGTTCTTTTTGCACCCGTTTTCTGCGAAGATCAAGATCAAAATAGTCGAGTTGTTGTTCCCCTTTAAAATAAGTACCGATAGAAAGATCATTTTCTGCCAGCTTATTCAGGATACCGGTTGCTTTGGCCTTCTCTCCCATTTTGGTATAAGAAGCACCCAGGTAAAACTGTTCACGGTAACTCCGGGGATTTTTTTCGAGAAAGGTCTCGTAGTCCTTTGCGGCATCAGCATAACGTCCCAGATCGTAATAACAGCCGGCGCGCCAGGTATATAAGTTAAGATCGGTGGAATTAAACTTTATAGACTGCGAAAAATCTTCTGCAGCTTGTAACTGGTTACCTGCATACAGGTTACACTTGCCCCGGCCCCAGTAACCCATGTAATAGTCGGCAGCTTTTTTATCTGTTTTATCAATAAAAATGGTATAGTCGCCGATAGCCTGGTTATACAAAGACTGCCGCTCTAGAATCACAGCCCGGGTATAATAATATTTCCAGGTTTTTTTTGAGAGACCGATCGCTGTTTCAATATCCGCTCCGGCTTCTATCAGTTTGCCCATTTTGTTATAAACGAGGGACCGCTTTTGATAAATGTCGCCATTCTTAGGCTCGGTTTTCAACGCCTGGGTATAAAAATAAACGGCACTGTCTAATTTACCCTGGTTTTCGGCTACAGAAGCATAATAAGCATTGTTAAAGTAATTGGTATACTTAACAGGTACGCAGGCGGTTTGCAAGAGTGTCAGCAGGATAAATGTGACAACCAGATTAACGCTTTTCATACGGAAAGATTTAAAAGTGAAAGCGATTAATATGTGTACACGATGGCAAAGAACCTTTGCTAAGGGTATATATATTTTCTATACAAAGTTTACTGAAAATCAGCAACTTTACCAAAGACATTGGTCATTGTTTGGCGGGATTTTTTCAACTATTTCTTATTGTTGATTATACCTGAAAGGGCTGTTTTTGTTAGTTTTTAAGATGCGAATTCTTAATTCGGAAACGCACTTGATTAGTTCACCATTATTGGTTGCCTGACTACAGGTGTTCGCCCGAACAACAACGGCGGAGAACTTTGCAAAAAGTTTCAATTCGCAAACAGTTTCAAGATTTTTTGCATCGTCTGCTGATCGCCCAACTGGCGGGTAAGAGTTTCATAATAACCCGGTTTTAGCGGGATATAATATTCCGCCTGTTTGGCCTCGCTCCAGCCATTTTTGACCGATTCCAGCGTAGCGGGTTCTGTGGTATGCAAGGCAAGTAAGAGACGATTGATAGTTGCTTTGGTTGCTGTAGAAAGCCGGTTATGCAGCAACACCGGCCCCAACGGAATCTCAGGCGAATACCAGAGCAATTTTACCTTGGCAGCTCTGACCGGATCTTTCAGTAATGCCAGGTATTCAGTACTGCCCATGGCAGCTACAATATTTGGGGTAGTGGAAGCCAGCACAGAATCCATCGTAGACTTATGATTGCCACCATACACCACAGCAGCAAAGTCTTTTTCCGGATCTTTTAATCCCACAGCACTTAGGGCCAGTCTGGGCACCAGGTTACCGGAAGTAGAACCTATCGCTACCAGCATCAGCTTGGTTGTACCAGCTACAGTGGATATGTGAGCTAAAGTATCAACCGGAAAACCTGTCGGTGCTACAATCGCAGTTTTATAATTATCCTGCGCGCCGTCTTTTACTTTCAGCACCACACTGGGTTGCATGGCATAAGCGCTTGTGGCAGACTCGAGCAGCAGGTAACCAAATGTATTGATCAGTGCAATATCCACTTCATTGTTGCGGATACCATCAATAAAAGCATGAACGGTGGGATAACTTTTTACGGCTACGGGCACGCCCAGCTCTTTACTCAGGTGGGTTGCCAGCGGTTGTATATTGGCGAGGCGATTATTGGTGGCATATTGGTAAGTAGCGAGTACCAGGGTTTGCGCCTGCATAGACACGACAACAAACAGGCCTATCAGCAATAAAAATTTTTTCATAAGAGAATAAAAGATAAATAGAAACGTCAAAACTAATTTTTACCATCGCTCCCATTCATTCAATTTGTATAAACGGTCATAAACACTTTTTGAAAGTTTTAAAACTTTCAAAAAGTGTTTAATCTGCTTGTTTTGTAACCAATACACCTGCTTCATTCAGTTTTTCCCTTCTCTCCTTACCCTGGTAGATCCAGTTCACCATTGTGCCGGGCTTGCCTTTCACTTCCAGGCGGGTTAATTTTCCATCTGCCCATTTCATCGCTATTTCCCATCCACCCCTGGCTTTTAATCCTTTGATCTCACCTGTGGGCCAGGCAGCAGGTAAAGCAGGTAGTATTTCTATTTTGTTTGGAGTGGATTGCAGTAACATTTCTGCCACGGCTGCCGCCCCCCCAAAATTTCCATCGATCTGAAACGGTGGATGCGCATCAAATAAATTGGGATACGTACCGCCACCCCGCTGGTAATTCACTTTTACATTATCGGGCTCTACATATTTCAATAACTCGCGGTACATTTTGTACGCATGGTTACCATCTTTCAGCCTTGCCCATAAATTAATGCGCCAGCCTTTCGACCAACCGGTGGTTTCATCGCCCTTGATCTCGAGTGTGCGTTTAGCGGCATTGGCAAATTTGGGTGTCAGATCAGTGGTGATATGTGTACCGGGATATAATCCAAACAAATGACTCTGGTGCCGGTGTTTCGGATCCGCATCCTCCCAATCGTGGTACCACTCCTGCAGGTTGCCGTTTTTACCTACCTGGTAAGGATATAGTTTCACCAGGGCTTTTTCTAGTTGTTGCTGAAAAGCGGGATCTGTATGTAATATGTTTTGTGCAGCTACCAGGTCAAGAAACAATTCCCTGATCATACTTAGATCTGCCGTACCCCCATATAAAGTGGCCCCTCTGAAACCGGAAGGCGTTTTGTAATAATTCTCGGGTGAAGTAGACGGTGATGTGATATAGTTTCCCTTATCGTCTTCTACCAGCATGGCCAGACAGAACTCTGCAGCCCCCTTCATTAACGGATAGGCTTTCTCTGCCAGAAATTTTTTATCCTGCGTAAAAACATAATGCTCCCACAAATGGGTAGAAGCCCATACGCCACCCATATTCCAGTTGGCCCATTCCGGATTGCCGTTGCCAAAATCTCCTACGGGATTGGTCATGGCCCAGATATCAGAATTGTGGTGACAGGCCCAACCCGGAGCATTGTAAAAAGTTTTGGCCGTGATGCGTCCTGTTTTTTCGAGGTTCTCAATAAAGCTGAGAAACGACTGGTGCATTTCAGACAGGTTGGTATTCTCTGCCAGCCAGTAATTTTCTTCTGCATTAATATTCATGGTATAGTTACTGCTCCATGGCGGTTGTATATGCGGGTTCCACAATCCCTGCAGGTTGGCCGGAACACCTTTTGTACGCGAGCTGCTGATGAGCAGGTAACGGCCAAACTGGAAATACAGGGTTTCGAGATAGGGATCCGCTTCACCTTTGCTGTATCTGCGTAAACGTTCATCAGTGGGCAGGTTCACCAGATCCTTTTCACTCAGCTTCAGCGATACCCTTTTGAAAAAAAGCTGGTAATCTGTCAGGTGTTTCGAGAATAACTGCGTATAATTCTGGCTACTGGCCGCCAGCAGTTGCGCCACAGCTATCTCGCCATCAGGCAAACCCT
Source organism: Sediminibacterium sp. GW821-FHT12F12 (assembly GCF_058806635.1). Classification (NCBI taxonomy): domain Bacteria; kingdom Pseudomonadati; phylum Bacteroidota; class Chitinophagia; order Chitinophagales; family Chitinophagaceae; genus Sediminibacterium; species Sediminibacterium sp. GW821-FHT12F12. Next base: position 195,730 of record NZ_JBXAPW010000002.1, read on the forward strand.
GTGTAACCGGGTTTTTATCAAACCCATTAAAACTGGTAGCCAGTGAAACATACACGGTGGCTTCGGTTGCGGCGGTAATGGTTAAAGTAGAGTCTGTCTGCGTTATCTTTCCATCCGCTGTTTTAGCCATAATCGTAGATGAGAAGCGGGTACCCCTGTTCTCCACAAACAAGATGGGATTACCAGGCTTACGTACATAATTAGGCTCAGCCCTCACCGGCGCACTGCCACGGAAATGCAGATAGGGTTTGCCCGGAACAGCTTTGTATTGCAGTTTGGAATCGAAGCGGACCGTGAATGACAAAGCCTTGGCCTTTGTTCCTGTAATACGGATCACCATTACTTTATCGGGATACGATACAAAATATTCCCGCTTGATTTTATTTCCATCTGTTTCATACTGAACCGAAGCAAGGGCTTTATCCAGATCGAGGTCGCGGTAATAATGAGAAACATTGTTTGTAGGAAAATCGAGGTAGAGATTACCCAGTGGCGCATAGGATTCTGAAAATTTTCCCTGTATTTTTTTAACCAGTGTATCAGCAGCTGCATAATCATTCCGCTTCAACGCTTCGCGTACCGCGGGTAAATGTTTGTATGCTTCCTTGTTCATATAAGGATCTACCGGCTCGCCAGACCAAAGCGTAATATCATTCAGGTGAATCAGATCTGTTTCTGCACCACCATATACGGTTGCCCCCATCTTACCATTACCGAGCACCAATGCTTCTTCAAAAGCGTTAGCCGCTTTGTTATACCAGAGTTTCATTGGCTGCTGGATAGACTTTGTATTTTTTTGTTGGGCGATAACAGTCGTAACAGCCGCCAGAAAAGTCAGGCTGAAGCATAGCAGAATCGTTTTTCTCATATACAGGCAACGCTGTTGTAAGACAGCGCAACGGAAGTTACTGATTAATGAGAATACAGCCGTTCAGCTTTACGCAAAAATTCTTCATCATCGCAAAGCAGATCATATAGCTATTCCATTAGATTGAATAGCTATCAAAATATCAGGCTGCTAATACTGCCCGGTTCCCAGCAACACCAGCGTACAGGCTTCCAGCGGGGTGATGCCATTTTCTTTGGCGAGATCATACAATTCCCGGTTCTCAGTACCTGGATTGAACACGATACGTTTGGGATGTAACGATACTATATAATCGTAATACTGTTTCTGTAATTCGGGATTCAGATACAGCGTTACCGTATCCACCTCCTTCTCATCCGGATGTGCCGTTATGATACTGGTGTCGCCGATCTTTCCTTCTTTCCGGCCAATAGCCACTACCGGATGCCCATATTTTTTCAGTTTCTCCACGGCGAGGTAACTATATCTTTCTGGATTATCTGACGCTCCCAGTACAATTGTTTTCTTATTAGACATGATTTGTTTTTTTAGATAAATAAAAGGAATGATACCAGGATAAACAACAATAGCCCATACCCAATACAGCAGAAAGTATCAGCAGTATGTATTGCATGTATTCAAAATTAGCAGAACTTATAATGCATATCACAAATAAAACAATCAACACACCCAACCAATAGAAGTACAACAGTTTTCTTATTCGAACAGGAGCATAGTTGAATATACGAACCACCGCACTGAGTAATTGTATGATGCCTAAAGCAATAGGCAAATACATGGCATATATCAACCGGGGGTCTTTGGTGAACATACTTAACAACATAGCTATGCAGAATAGCAGAATTACGATTGACTGAAGGATACTATCTGCAAAAGAAAAGATGATGCGATCCGGAAGTGGTTTACTTCTTTGCATGATGATCTAAAGGTACCTGTATTTCACAGAAAAATTCCTCTGTGTAGCTCCCCATCTCCCAATCTCTGTGTTAAAAATAAACTCGGGCAATTACCGGGTATCGCTTTTCTTCCGCTTGCCATTACAACACTACCCAGAACACATCTGCCAATCCGCAATTCCTTCTTATCTTTCTCCCATGAAAAGAACCCTCCTTTTTACCTGTTTCCTACTTCTGATCCAGGTGTCTTTCTCCCAATGGAAACCCTTCCGTTTTGCCTTTATTTCTGATACCCATATCGGTTCTCCCAACGGTGGAGCAGAGGAAGACCTCCGCAGAACCGTAGCGGATATCAATGCCATGACAGATATCGCCTTTGTAGTCATCACCGGCGATATTACTGAACTGGGTACCAATGCCGAGATCAAACTGGCGAAAGAGATCTTCGACGGATTAAAAGTTCCCTACTATATCATTCCCGGCAACCACGACAGCGGCTGGAGCGAAAGCGGCGGCGTTAGTTTCGGGCAGGTATTTGGTTACGATAAATTCATCTTCGATTACAATGGCATTAGTTTTATTGGTTGTCCTTCCGGACCCTATGTGCGGATGAGTGATGGACATATCCCCCGCGATGCGGTAAACTGGATGGACAAGGAACTGAAAAAACTGGATCCCGAAAAACCGGTGATCTTCCTCAACCACTACCCACTGGATAAGGACCTCGACAACTGGTACGAAGCCATCGACCGCTTAAAACAACACAATACGCTGGCTGCACTCTGTGGCCATGGCCATAGCAACCGCAAACTGAATTTTGAAGGGATCCCTGCTGTTATGGGCCGCTCTAACCTGCGTGCCAAAGCAGCCTATGGCGGATATAACCTGGTAGATGTAAAAACCGATTCAATGATTTTTGCTGAAAGAACACCGGGAATTGCTACCAAAACTGCCTGGGCCGCTGTAAAACTGGAAAAGCACACATACAGTTCCTCCAATGCTTATTATCGCCCATCTTACATGGTAAATGATAGCTTCCCGAATGTAAAAGCCCGCTGGACATTCTCTTCCGAAGCTAATGTGATCTCTACCCCCGCTGTTGCAGGTAAACAAGTGGTTTTTGGTAATAGCCTTGGCAGCGTACAGGCCCTGCGTTTGTCGGATGGAAAAAAGCAATGGTCGTACCAGACCGGTGGTGCCATCTATTCCTCTCCGGCCGTTAACGGCAACCGGGTGGTGCTGGGCTCGGGTGATGGAAGCGTGTATTGCTTTTCTGCGGATAAGGGCAAACTACTCTGGCAGTTCAAAACCGATGCTGCTGTATTGGGATGCCCGCTTATTCACGAGAACAAAGTATATATCGGCGGCAGCGATCATCATTTTCGCTCGCTTGATCTGGAAACAGGTAAAGAAGTATGGTCGTTCAACGGATTGGACGGACCAGTGGTAAGCACCCCTGTTTTTCATAAAGGCCGGATCATTTTTGGTGCCTGGGACAGGAATCTCTACGCACTGGATGCGCTTACCGGAAAACCTGCCTGGCAGTGGAACAATGGCTCGGCTGTTCGTAATTTCTCACCCGCTGCCTGTATACCGGTGATTCATGAAGATGTGGTGTATGTAGTGGCTCCCGACCGCTACCTTACCGCCATCGACTTTTTTACCGGCACCACCCTCTGGCGCAGCAATGAAGCCACCGTGCGGGAATCGATCGGGATCTCAGCGGACGGGAAATATGTATATGGCAAAACCATGAACGATTGGGTGGTGGCCTTCCCTACCGCCCGCGAAAAACAATCCGTAGCCTGGAAAATAGATTGCGGTTTTGGATACGAACATGTACCTTCTATGCTGGTAGAAAAAGAGGGGCTCGTATTTTTCGGGACTAAAAGTGGTAAAGTATATGCCATCGATCCTGTTACCCGTACCCGTGTATGGACCAACAGGATCGATAACTCGATGGTAAATACGGTAAACCCGATCAGCGGTAAACAACTGATCGCTTCTACCATGGATGGAAAAGTAACTTTGCTCGATACCAAATAAGATCAGCATGTCCAAACTATGCATCGCCCTATTGCTTATGTGCGCCCATTTATCTGCCCAATCGCAGCAACGAATTTTCCTCTACCCGTCTGCCGCTGAAGTAACTATCAAAGGATTCGATACCACCGCCCCTTATCTGGATTATTATCCCGCTAAAAATACCAGTAGCGGCAGAACAGCGGTATTGATCTGTCCGGGAGGTGGTTACCAGAACCTTGCCTGGGAGAAAGAAGGCACTTTGCCTGCCCGTTTTTTCAACGAGAATGGGATAGATGCTTTTGTGTTAAAATACCGCCTCAACAATCCCAAACAGGAAGGACACCGTTACCCCGACCAATACAACGACGTTACCACTGCCATGCGCATTATCCGTTCCAGGGCAGCTGATTGGGGTATCGATGCTGCCAAAACCGGTGTGATGGGTTTTTCGGCCGGCGGTCACCTTGCCTCCATGGCCACAACCATTCACCAACAGGGAGATCCCGCTGCTGCCGATCCTTTGTTGCGCTTTGATACCCGGCCTTCTTTTGCCATCCTGGTATATCCTGTTATCAGCATGGATACCGCTTTTGGCCACCGCGGCAGCCGTAATAACCTGCTGGGACTTACACCTGATACGGCACTGGTAACCGCATTATCAACAGAGAAAAGGGTAAATGCAGCCACACCCCCCGTTTTCCTGGTACATGCAGATGATGATAAAGGCGTGCCTCCACAGAACAGTATTGTATTTTACGAAGCCCTGAAAAAACATACAATAAAAGCATCGATGTTCATTTACGACCATGGCGGACATGGGTTCGGGATGGCACCGAAAGATCCTTTGCTGAGTCAATGGCCCACGCAAGTGGTGCAATGGCTGCAAAGGCAGGGGTTCCGCTAAAATTTATCTTATCAGGAATGATGCGTTTTACAGAAATATTTTTTTAACTTCCCTGTCTCATCATTAACAAAACACAAATCCATACCATCATGGCAAAAGCAAGTAAAAAAAAGGCCGTTAAGAAACCCGCCAAAAAAACCGCCCCTAAAAAAGCAGTGAAAAAAGCAGCGAAGAAAGTTGCTCCCAAAAAAGCAGCCAAAAAAGCACCCGCTAAGAAAAAAGCAGCTGCCAAAAAAACTGTGAAAAAAGCAGCCAAGAAAGCGCCTGCTAAAAAGGCACCTGCCAAGAAAAAAGCAGCTGTGAAAAAAGCAGTAAAAAAAGCCGCTGCTAAAAAAACAGCCAAGAAAGCTGCCCCGAAAAAAGTAGCCAAAAAAGCACCAGCCAAAAAAGCGCCCGCCAAAAAAACGGCACCCAAGAAAAAACCAGTTGCTAAAAAACCAGTGCCTGCACCGGTTGCTGCACCCGTAGTAGCGCCCGCACCTGTAGAAACGCCTGCTGCACCTGCAACAGAAACACCTTCTTCAGACGGTACCCTGTTTGGATAAATTCATCCACAGACAAAAAACTGAACTCCCGTTATTTCCTGACGGGAGTTTTTTATTTCACCGGCATTCCGGTTGGTTTTTCAAATATCTTTATCACAAAGCTTCCTTACCTCATCAAACTATTTTACGATGCGCTCTTTTTTACTCGCACTGGTTTGTATCTGCAGTATCGCTGCCACTGCACAAACCCCTTCTAAGATTGCCGAGAAAACAAAAAACATGAAACGTTACGATGGTTATTTCACTTTCTGGTGGGATGCCGGTAGCGGTAAGATCTGGTTACTGGTGGATAAGTTCAACCAGGAATTCCTGTACGTGAACTCATTACCCGGTGGATTGGGCTCCAACGATATCGGCCTTGACCGTGGATTGATCGGCGGCACCAAAATTGTTGCCTTTCATAAAGTAGGCAAAAAACTCCTGCTGGTACAACCCAATTACAACTACCGCGCCGGCGCTGCTGATAAAAATGAACAACGTGCCGTAAAAGAATCCTTCGCACAGTCTACTATTGCTGCTTTTACAGTGGATGAAGAAGAAGGAGATAAAGTACTGGTAGATGCCACTGCCTTTTTTGTACGCGATGCCCAGAATGTGGCCGACCGTATCCGGCTCATGCGCCAGGGAACCTATACTTTCAGCGAGCCACGCTCCGCCATCTACATCGCCAATACCCGGAACTTCCCGCTCAACAGTGAATTTGAAGCCACTATTACTTTCACCGGTGGCAGCGATGCGGGCCGTTATGTAACTACGGTTACCCCTTCGGCAGAAGCGATCACGGTAAGAATGCACCATTCTTTTGTGCAGTTACCCGACAACAAATACAAACCCCGCCGCTACGATATCCGCAGTGGTTATTTCGGTATCTCTTATTTTGATTACAGCAGTCCGTTCACCGATAATATCGAACAGCAATTCATCTCCCGCCACCGGCTGGAGAAAAAAGATCCAACAGCAGCCGTAAGCGAACCCGTAAAACCGATCGTTTACTATTTAGACAACGGTACCCCGGAACCCATCCGTTCTGCTTTGCTCGATGGTGCCCGCTGGTGGAACCAGGCCTATGAAGCTGCCGGTTTTAAAAATGCCTTCATCGTAAAAGTATTGCCCGATACTGCCGATGCGATGGATATCCGGTACAATATGATCAACTGGGTACACCGCTCTACCCGCGGCTGGAGTTATGGCGCCACCGTTACTGATCCCCGTACCGGTGAGATCATCAAAGGACAGGTATCACTCGGCTCACTGCGGGTACGGCAGGACTATCTCATTTTTACCGGACTACTCTCACCCTATGAAACCGGCAAACCCGTTCCCGAAACCATGAAAGAAGCTGCTCTGCAGCGTTTGCGTCAGTTATCGGCACACGAGATCGGCCATACACTGGGTTTACAGCATAACTATGCTTCCAGTTTTAACAACCGCGCGTCGGTGATGGATTACCCGCATCCGAATGTGGTGTTGAACAGCAAGGGAGAGATCGATTTCAGCCAGGTGTATACGAATGAGATCGGCGAGTGGGACAAACGTGCCATCACTTACGGATACGCAGATTTTGCACCCGGTACAGATGAGAACAAGGCGCTGAATACTTTGCTGGAAGAAAATACACAGAAAGGCCTGCTCTTTATTGCCGATGCGGATGCCCGTGCTGCCAGTGGTTTTCATCCCAAAGCACATTTATGGGACAATGGCAATGATGCTGTAACAGAACTGAAAAATGTATTACAGGTCCGGCAGAAAGCCCTCACTCAATTCTCCGAACAGGCCATACGGATGAATACGCCTTTAACCCGCCTGGAAGATGTGCTGGTGCCCGTATACAACTACCACCGCTACCAGCTCGAAGCCATCTGTAAACTGATTGGTGGTATGAATTACAGCTACAGTGTTCGCGGCGATCAACAACCTACCCCGCAGATCCTGTCCAAAGCCACCCAGGAAAAAGCTTTACAGGCGGCAGTAGACTGTTTATCTCCCGATTTGCTGACCATGCCCGATAAAATCATGCAGTTGATTCCTCCACGTCCGCCCATGTTGTACAATGTAGGCGAACTGTTTGCAAAAAGAACGGGAATGAGTTTTGACCCCGTAGCGGCTGCAGAAGCACTGACCGATTTTGAACTGGCTTTTCTTTTCAACGCAGAAAGGGCCAACCGGCTGGTTCAATTCAAAGCGCAGGCTGGCACACCGGGCTGGGATGATGTGCTGGATGCCATCATAACCAAAACATGGAAAGCACCTTTGCAGAAAGGATTAAAAGGAGAAATTCAGTTACAAACCCAACAAATGGTACTAACCTGGATACTCGGATTAAGCCAGAGCAGCAGTGCAACCTACCAGGTAAAAGCCATCTGTTACGACCGGCTACAATCGCTGAAACAGTATGCAACACAAATGAAAAATACTTCCGGACTGAAAGCGCATTACAGCTACGCTGTGGAGCGTATCAGTAATCCGAAAGATATTGTATTGCCGCAACCCAAAGAGATCGCTCCAGGCGCACCGATTGGTTGTGATTTTGATGATAACTGATGATCGTGAGTGGTGAGTAGTGAGTGGGAAGAGAGGGTGAATGGTCAATAGTCAGTGAATGGGCTCATTGCCAATTGACCATTGCCCATTCACAATTGCCTACTCACCACTCACAACTGATAATTCACTGCTGACCTTCAATAGAAAAGCCCTTCTTCATAGAAAGGCTTTTCTATTATAAATAACTGCTTACTATTTCTTCGAGGGATAATGTCTCATTGCTTCAGACAAAGCAACAATTTTTCCATTTACCATTTTAAAGTCATTGATCATGGCTACAGAATCTGTTTTGCCTGTGTTATCCGTCATGATCTGTTTGTACCATAAAGTAACATACTCGTCTTTTTTATCTTTGGAGATCACCGATTCAAAATCTTCCATCTTAATAGTCATGGCCTGGTTTTGTTTCCAGAAACCTTCGAACATCACTTTGAGGCTGTCTTTGGGATACTTGGCATCAATGTAATCTGCTTTCCAGGCTACGGTATCTGCAAAATAGCCCAGGCTTTCGTCCAGGTTTTTATTTTCAAATGCTTTCAAGGATTTCAAAGCCAGCGCCACATTTTCTGAACTACCAATATCCCAGTTGTCTGGTTTTTCGATAGTATAGGCATAAGCGGTTTTCGCAGCAGCACCGGAATCTGTGGCACCGGTTTTATCGGTAGCGTTGTTACAGCCAGTGCTGATGAATACCAGCAGGCAAAGAGCAAGCAATGTTGTTTTCATGAGAGGTTGTTTTGGTTGCAAAAAATGCAGTATCAAACAAAATACTCTTTATAACCGGTAAATGCAATAAAAAAGCTTCTGCGGTAAGGCAGAAGCTTTAGTCAATACAATATATTCAATATCATTAAACCAACATACGCAACGGCTCTTCCAGCAGACTTTTCAGTGTTTGCAGGAAGGCGGCTCCGGTTGCACCATCCACCGAACGGTGATCGCAGCTCATGGTCACTTTCATGATATTGCCCGGCACTACCTGTCCGTTCTTCACCACCGGCACCTGTGAAATTCCGCCAACGGCAAGAATACAGGAATCTGGTGGGTTGATGATGGCCGTGAACTGGTCAATACCAAACATACCCAGGTTAGAAATGGTGAACGTACTTCCCTCCCAATCGGCTGGCTGTAATTTTTTATCTTTTGCTTTCTGTGCGAAGGTTTTTACTTCGGCACCGATCTGGCTCAGTGATTTGGTATCGGCAAAACGTACCACCGGAACCAGCAATCCATCTTCTACCGCTACCGCCACACCGATGTTGATATGATGATTGTAACGGATCTTATCGCCCAGCCAGCTGCTGTTTACTTTCGGATGTTGTTTCAGCGCCAATGCCGTTGCTTTCAGCACCATATCATTAAAGCTCACTTTAACAGGAGCCACTTCATTGATCCTGGTACGGGCCGCTACGGCAGCATCCATATCAATGCTCATGGTGAGGTAAAAATGCGGCGCCGTGAACAGGCTTTCACTCAAACGACGGGCAATGGTTTTGCGCATCTGCGATACCGGCACTTCCTCAAAACTTTCTACCCCGGCAGGAGCAGCAGTTGTAACAGCAGCGGCCTTAGCTGCAGAAGCCGGAGCGGCATTGGCTGCAGCAGGTGTATACGCATCTACATCTGTTTTGGTAATTCTTCCGTTATCGCCACTGCCTTTTACATAGCGCAGATCGATCCCTTTTTCAGAAGCCACTTTTTTAGCGAGTGGTGAGGCAAAAATTCTTCCATCATTCACAACGGCCGGAGCGGCGGCTGCAGGGGCCGGTACTGCCTGAGCGACTGGCGCCGGGGCTGCTGTTGCGGCGGCAGGAGCAGCTGCACCACCCGCTTTTACAGCTGTTACAATCGCATTCACATCCAGACCGGGTTGGCCAATGATGCAGAGCAGATCGTTCACCAGTATTTTCTCACCGGCCTTGGCTCCCTGGTATAATAAAATACCATCCTTATAACTTTCCAGTTCCATGGTGGCTTTATCGGTTTCGATATCAGCCAGCACTTCCCCTTTTTTAACAGTATCTCCTACATTTTTCTGCCAGCCAGCGATAACTCCTTCTGTCATGGTATCACTCAAACGTGGCATCAACACTACTTCTTCCATGGCAGAAACATCCAATGTAGTTGCAGCAGTGGCAGAAGCAGCGGCGGGTGTTTCTGTTTTGGCTGCAGCAGCAGGAGCTGCAGCTGTAGGGGCTCCACCGGCATGTTGGGCCAGTAAAGCAGAAATATCTTCCCCGGCTTTACCAAAAATGGCTAACAGATCATTCACTTGTAACTTACCACCGGTAGGTGTGCCAATATGTAACAAAACACCATCCTGGTAGCTTTCCAGCTCCATGGTGGCTTTATCTGTTTCTACTTCTGCCAACAGGTCGCCCTTCTTCACCGTATCTCCAATATTTTTATGCCAGGCGGCAATAACACCTTCGGTCATGGTGTCGCTCAGGCGGGGCATTAAGATCGCTTCAGCCATAGTTCGATTGCTCTTTTAAAATGAGCCGTGAAATTACCAAAAAAAGGACTACGAAGGGCAGGATTAAAAAAACTAGGACCAACCACCGGTAAAACCGGTTAAACTGCTTTAAAAATAGCAGCTACGGAGCCTTGCGGACATAAAAAAGGGATTGACAGCTGTTCCCCGTCAATCCCCAACTTCATTTTCCAGTGGATTATTGCCCCTGAGCCAGACTGTAGGCTTTTTTATCGCCCCACATATTCAGCAATTCGGTTGAACATATTTTGAAATCCTGCATCAATCGTTTGTACAGCTCCAGGATATCTACCTGTGTTACCGGCACATCGGCCAGGCTCTCAAAACGGCAGGCATATTGGTTTACCAGGTTGGTATACGAAGAACCCTTGGGCCATACCTGTGTGCCCCTGTTACTGATGGTTACCAGTTTAAACAGATCGGCGGTATGGTTCAGACATTTTTCGGCTACGGCTAAGGGTTGCAGGTTGCTTTCTATGAACATATCCACCCCAATAATCACTTCCTCGCGCAGCTCTTCACTCTCCAGCATCGGGTTTTTGGTGAGTTTGAACTGGGTAGGTGTAGGCGGTTGGTTGGCAATAGCCGGTTTGGGATTATGGGCGGGCAGTTTGCCAAAATTGCCAATGATGGCATCGGCAAATTCGGTGGTGCTTAATGATTTGGTGGACCGATCTCCAAAATCACCCGTATGTACACCACTTTCCAGGGTATATAACAGGGCGTTTTCCATCATAATGGCAGCTTCCATCAAACCCAGGTGGTGTAACATACCAAATCCACTCAGCAAGAGGGCCGTGGGGTTGGCAATATTCTTACCGGCAATATCCGGTGCCGTTCCGTGTACCGCTTCAAAAATAGAAATATGGTCGCCGATATTGGCCGAAGGGGCAAAACCCAGGCCGCCTACCAGTCCGGCACAAAGATCACTTACAATATCTCCCTGCAGGTTGGTGAGCACCACCACATCAAACAGATCGGGGCGACTAACGAGTTTCATACAGAGATCATCTACAATCACATCATCGGCTTTTAATTCCGGGTATTCTTTGGCTACTTCATAAAACACTTCGAGAAACAGGCCATCGGTCAGTTTCATGATATTGGCCTTGTGACCACAGGTAATCCGGCGGGCACCTTTTTTCTTGGCCATTTCAAAAGCGTATTTGATCACCTGCAAACTACCGGGCCGGGTAATAAAGCGACGGCTGAGGGCCACATCGTGGGTAAGCAGGTGCTCAACACCACCATATGTATCTTCAATATTCTCTCTCACAATCGTGATATCAATCGGGATCCCGGCTTTGCTGAACACCGTATCTACCCCGTGCAGGGTCTGAAAAGTTCTTTTATTGGCATAGGTATTCCATGTTTTACGGGCGGTTACATTTACGCTTTTCACACCCTTCCCCTTGGGGGTTTCCATTGGACCTTTGAAGAGGATGCCGAGCGATTCGATGGTTTGCTGTGCCTCGGGAGTCATTCCGTTACTGTAGCCCTTGTCAAACACCCATTTACCCATATCTACAAATTCATATTCGAGGGGTAGTTTGGCGGCTTTGAAAACAGACAATACAGCGTCCATGATCTCCGGACCGATCCCATCTCCATTGGCAACAGCGATTTTAGTCATAACTCGTTTTTTTCGTGCTGCAAAATTACGGTCAAACGCTACACGAACGTGTTAAATCAGGAGGAATTTCATAGCTGAACCATTTGCCTGGAAACCCGGAAGGTTCTCCCTACCGTTACTGTAATTTTAGCAGAGAATCTTACCCTCAATTCCTTATTTTTACTGAAAGCAATCCATCCCCCATGATCTCCAAAATTTCAGAAGGTGTTGAAATAACCGTAGAGACCTTTTACCAGGCCGATTACAGCAATCCGCTGAATGGGGAATTTATGTTTGCCTACCGCATCACCATCGAAAACCACAACCCTTTTACCATTAAACTGCTGCGCAGACAATGGTATATTTTCGACAGCAATGGCGAACACCGGGAAGTAGAAGGAGAAGGCGTTGTGGGTGTACAGCCCGTATTAAAACCCGGCGAAAATTACCAGTACGTAAGTGGCTGTAACCTCCGTACCGAAATGGGTAAAATGCATGGTACTTACCAAATGGAGAACGAGAACAGCAAACAATTGTTCTCGGTAAATATTCCTTCTTTTGATATGATCGTACCCACGAAAATGAATTAATCTTTTTCTTTTATTTCTATTGTTGCTATGCCCGCTTCTGCGGTAGTTGTTTGGCGGTAAAAACTAAGGTATTTTCCTGCTTTTACTCTGAAAGGTTTACTGAAGAGATGTTCTTTGGTTACCTGCGGAGAAAGACTACTGATCAGGCTTCCCGCAGCGCCGATCCTAATAAATGAAACATCCTTGGAATTCTTCTGTACCGGATCAGGAGAAATAGGAGCTATTTCTGCAGACTGGTTTTTATGAATAAACGAAAGCCTGCCATTTTCTGCCATGGGATAATCCCATAACCAGGGCTGGTAACTGGCCGTATTGATGGGGAAATCAGCGGGCAAAATCCGGAACCACATACTGTCCTGCCTGGCATCGAGTGAGAAAAAAGCAAATTTCTGGGGCTTTACCCATCTGATTTTCAGATCTACCGGGGGTAGCCCCGCTATACCCGGTCTGCCGGCCTGGGGATTTTGTACAATCTGTTGCGGCGGTGCTGATAGAAACTGGTTGCCTCCGGGCTGAAGACTATACACTTCACGCATATTGCTGACGGATGTGGCTGTAGTGGAACGGGTGATAACGCGGCTTGGATACAAACCCTGTACACGGGATTCAAATGTGCCTTCCTTACCGGGCCTCATCCATTTGGCGATGTCTGTATTGGTAGCGTCTTCCCGTTCATTATCTTTTACAAGCATGTAATTGGGAACATCCAGGATCCAGGTACTCAGAAATACCTGTCCATCTTCTTCAATGATGTCTTTCAGTTTTACAAAATCCATTACATCGTTTTTCCTGCGCACATGTTGCATCTGTTGCTGCAACTCGTTACGCTGCTCCTTCGTTAGCGGGAAAATTTTTTGCGTAACAGGCAGCTTGCGTTCATACGGCAGGCCAATGGCAGCCAGGCCTTCTTTGATTTTGGTAGCCCCGTTATAGTAAAACCCGGCGAGTTGCACCTGTTCCGCAGCAGGATTATCAAAAAAGATCAGATCGTAAAACTTTACTTTATCAAAGCGGTAGGTTTCTGTTACAAAATTTTCGCTGCCATAAGGAATGGTATATACCTGAATACCGGCAGATAACCGGTAATTGGTGAGTTTATCATATATCACCAGATGCAGATTTCCTTTGGGATCCAGCAGCACCTGAGTGAGGCGTTGCATATTAGCATCATACGCAAATGACTGGTCAATTTTTTTGACCCGCTGCAGACTACTGTCGTATAAAATTCCTTTGATCACTAACTGTTGCGGACCGGCAAAAAAAGTATAAAAAAAACTATAGCGGTTCTTTTTGTCCGAGGCCATCTGCTGAAATACATGTTTGCTGCCCGGTGCTGTTTCCATTCTTTCTGTACTATATACCTCTCCCTCTTCCTTTACCTGCCACAAACGGATGCTGGCAGAATCACCTGACCGCTGTTGCCAGATAAAATGCACCTCATTGCCTTTGGTAAAGGCATTTGCTTCGTAAACCGCTGCCGGAAGCATATGTGTTTTGATCGGCCGCAGATTCGTATCCATAAAATACAGAACGGAACTATCAGCAGAAACAATATCGATGATGGCAAAACCCTTATTTGTTTTACCAATACATACCGGACTACGGAAAGAGATACCGGGAATAGACTGATAAGTAACGGTTAGCTGTTGTGCAAAGCCGTATCCTGCAAAAAACAGGAGTAAAAAAAAGACTAATAGTAACGGCTTGCGGCTAACAGTATGCATGCTGGATTATTTAGGTTTATACTTTGACTCCGTAAAGATTTTATTTGCCGGGGTTTTCATCAGTGCGTCCAGCGACAGGTTTTTATTTTTTTCCATCCACTTAACCACAATTTGCATGCCAACAAACTGACCAATATTACCCGGAGATCCTTCTCCCAACGCCTGTGTATTCGGCCCATCATTCAGGTAATCCCTCGCCATATTCGGATCGGTGCTGTAAAGCAGATCGTTTACCACAAAAAGGCTCCAGATATTTTTCTCACTCACATAACAGTCCTTCAGCTGTTGCGCCGTGTAGCCGGTTTTCAGTGTATCGGCCAGTTCCGGCAGCAATTGATCCAGCAGGTACTGGCGTTTGCCCGCTTCCACCATTTGTTCTACCAGCGGTTGTCCTGCGCTGTTACCGGGGTACATATCATCAATGATATTCTTCATGCAGTTCACAGGGATATAGGCCGGCTCAAACCTTCTCGAAACAAACAGTGGATACATTTGCTGCCCCTGTGCGCTCAGGTACAGCGGGTAATCCTTACCCATATACACCTGTAATCCTACAGCCAGTGCATTGGGGGTGATGATATTGCCGTAACTGTTCAGCGGACCAATAAAAGTGATCAGCCTTTCCGGTGTTTTGTATTGCGGAAAATAATACCGCACAAACTGCAATCCTCTTTTGACCTGTTTTTCGATCGTAGCAAAATCTTTGAGTTTTTCCTGCGAAGCCTGGTACAGGGAGCGGTAACTCCGGATAAAGAGTCTGGTATCGTTTACGGCACTATCCGGTGAGGCACCCAGGATATTGAACAAAAAATCCTGGGCAAAGCCGGGATGCAGTTGGTTTAACCGCTGCAGCGAAACATTTACCTGTAAAGTGTCGATCGAAAAAAAAGCCTGTTCAAATCTTTCTGTTTTCAGGTTAATTTTAATACCTGACACATCCGGTATGGACTTTTTGGAAGTACACGCCACCAGTAAAATGATCAACCCGATGATCCCGCATTTTTGCATCATATAATTCCTGTTAGGGCAACAAATGTAATGGCCTGCTGCAAACAAACCCTACGCTTTGCCTATATACTGTGTTAAAGAAGTTATTCCGGGGTATGCACCAGCAACAAACCTGCTTCCGCTGTTTCAGTGTTCTGAAAAAGAGAGGCATACTGACCCGGTGCGATCAGCTGCAGGGGCGAAAAGCGCAGCTGTTTGGATGGAAATTTCCGTACAGTCTGTTCCCCTTTCGTGATAGTGATCAAAACCGGATATGGCTCTTCCTGCTCGTCGGCCTGGTATAATAAAAACTGTATTTCCTGGTATCCATTGCTTCCCAGCAACTGGCCTTTTAAAGATTCATCCGCTATATTAAAAATATCCAGCGGGCGGGCCGCATACCAGGCAAAACCCTGTTCTTTCGCAAGTTTGATAAAAATCAGTTTGGGCGCATTTCTTCCTGTTGCTTTGGAGGCAAGTGCCGAAAGCCTGGGTGGCAAACCTCCCCCCATCGGTGCTGCATTGGCAAATCTATCCGACACGGAATTGAGCCGCATCCTGGGTGCCGTAGCAGTAGACGAAGCAGCAGACACCACAATATCCGAAGCCCTTGCTGCAGCCAGGGTATTTCCCAATGCTCTCACAGAGGGATCATCTTCCGGCCTGAACTTTTGCACCGGCGATGGTATGCCGGCTGCCAGCTTCAATACCGCCACACTACCGTTATCGGTGTACAATATATCCTGCAACTGCAGATTGGCCTGTATGGTTTCGTATGTAGCTGAAAATCCTTTCCTGAAATTCCGGATCATCTCTTTGTGAAAAGGAATAAACCTCGGCACCAGTTCATTTTTTCTACCCGTAGGAAAAGCAATGCTGTAAATACCTTTGTTGTTTTTAGACATCCCATCTACATACAAACCCTCTGCCTGTAAACAGTTACACTCATTGTTCTGAAATACCCGAAAATTTTTCAGTTTCACTTTTTCAAACGTAAAGGTTTCACTAACGATCTGTTCTTCATCCAGTGAAATACTGTTTATTGCCAGATCCGACGACATCCGGTAATTGGTATATTTATCATACACCATCACATGCGTGTTTCCCTCGTTATCCAGAAAAGTTTCCGGTTCTGCATCCTGTTCTACATTACGGTGGAAACTATAGAGCAGCTGTTTGCGCTGTTTCCAATCTGCATCCAGCAGTACCCCCCTGATCAGGGATGAATCGGTGGTTTTTCTGATCAGCTGGTAAAATAACAGGAATTGCCGGTTACTGCTGATCAGCAACCGCGGCGGCATTTTTACACCGGGCAAAACCATTTCCTGTTGACGGATCAGTTTCCCTTTTATATCCAGCTCCAGCAAATGTGCGTTTATTTGATCCTGGTTATGCGAGGTAGAGATAAAACTAATGGAGTTTTCTCCCGTTTGCACCTCCACTACGGGTTTGGGGAAGTCGAAATCGTGAATCGCACCCGAACGGGTAACCGTATCATAAATATATACCCGCAGGCCCGGCGCCTTTTCGGGACTTATCAGAAAAAAATGACTGCCCAGTTTACCGGCCAGCTGCATTTGCCATACCCCCGGCTCCTTTACAGGAAAGAATTGAAACTGATGCGTTTGTGAGAACAGGCGCGAGCCCGTGAGCAGACAAAAAAACCATAACAGGATCTTTCCGGTAATTGTAAAGCGGTACATGCAGGTCAGGTTTTGTAATCTGAAAAATCAGAAACTATCCAAAAGTTACGGAACTTTACAGGATGAAGGTATTTTTAGCACAGCAGAATTATCATATCGGGAATTTCGAAAGCAATACGGCCAAGATCATCGAAGCCATCAGAATGGCCAAGGCCCAGGGTGGCGACCTGATCCTGTTCAGCGAAATGTGTGTGAGCGGTTATCCGGCCAGGGACTTTGTAGAGTTCGATGATTTTATCAATAAATGTTATGCCGCTGTTGACCAGATCAGGCAGGAAGCCGATACCATTGGCGTGCTGATTGGCAGTCCGGCGCGGAATACCCAGCAGAAAGGAAAAAGCCTTTTCAATGCCGCTTTCTTTCTCTACGAAAAAGAGATCAAGGCCGAGATTCACAAAACCTTGTTGCCTACGTATGATGTGTTTGATGAGTACCGTTATTTTGAACCGGCTTTCGACTGGCAGGTAGTTCCTTTCAAAGGCAAAAAATTAGCCATCACCATTTGTGAAGATATCTGGAACCTGGGCGATAATCCTTTGTACAGGATCTGCCCCATGGATAAACTGATGGAGCAGCAGCCCGATCTGATGCTGAACATCAGCGCATCTCCGTTTGATTATACCCATGATGAAGACCGCAAATCAGTGATCAAGGCCAATGTACTCAAGTACAAGTTGCCGATGTTTTACTGCAATGCCATTGGCAGCCAGACAGAAGTAGTATTTGATGGTGCTTCGCTGATCTTTGATAAAGATGCCAATCTCTGCAAAGCCTTCCCCATGTTTGCAGAAGCGGTGGAAGCCGTAACGTTAAACGATGATGGCACCATCGATGCCCCCATACTGGAGCCCGCCAGCCGTGTACCCGATAAAGAACTGAACCCCGCCACACTGGAACCCGAACTGAATATTGCACAGGTATATGATGCCCTGCTGCTCGGCATCCGCGACTATTTTGGCAAAATGGGTTTTACCAAAGCCATTCTCGGTTCTTCGGGCGGGATTGATTCGGCCGTAACACTGGCCATTGCCTGCGATGCGTTAGGGAAAGAAAATGTACGCGCCATTTTAATGCCCTCTCCTTATTCAACTGAACATTCGGTAGACGATGCCGTTCAGCTGAGCAAAAACCTGGGTAACCCTTACGATATCATCCGCATCAATGATGTGTATGAAGCTTTTCTGCATACACTGAAACCGGTTTTTGGTGAGCTGCCTTTTTCGCTGGCCGAAGAAAATATACAAAGCCGCAGCAGGGGCAACCTGTTAATGGGTATCTCCAATAAATTCGGTTACATCTTACTCAACACTTCCAACAAAAGCGAACTGGCCACGGGTTATGGTACGCTGTACGGCGATATGGCCGGCGGATTGGGTGTACTGGGCGATTGCTATAAATTACAAGTGTATGCACTGGCCCGTTATATCAATCGTAACAGAGAAATCATTCCGGAAAATATTATTACCAAAGCGCCCAGTGCCGAGTTAAGACCCAACCAGAAAGACAGCGACAGTTTACCCGATTATGCCCTGCTCGACCAGATCCTTTACCAATACATCGAAAAACGGATCGGTCCGGCAGAGATCAAGGCGCAGGGATTTGATGCGGCGCTGGTAGACCGCACCCTGAAAATGGTGAACACCAACGAATACAAACGAAACCAGTTCTGCCCCATCATCCGCGTATCGCCCAAAGCATTTGGTGTGGGAAGGAGGGTGCCGATTGTTGGGAAATATCTATCGTAAAATGCAGGTAACACTCCTTTACAAGGCCTCTTTCTCAATTCTGCAAAGAGCCCCTACCGGGAGAATCTTAGTGTAAGAAAACTGAACTGATTTTTTCAGTCAGGTCTACCGATTTCTTACCGGGCAGGTTTACTGTTCCTGAAAAAAAGTAGTGGTGCATCATTTCTGGCGATAACAAGTATTTTACTGCCACCAGCACTTTTCAGCCACTGTGTGTTTCTTACCTCTCCTGTTACTTCCGGTAAGGAAAATCCTGGCTTGAATCCACCTGAAGCTATATCGAATAACATAACCGCAGGATTCATTGCGTCATATCTCCCCTCATAGGGAATCACGCCAAACATGTTTCCTGCAGTCAGAAAACCATGTGTGGGACGCTCCCGATCTAAAGGCAGAAAACTGAAAAGCGGGGCTGTCTGCATTTCTCTGGGTAATGTCTTTACCGTAAATCCTCCTTTCCCGTCATTGAGGAAACAGGTAGATGCCAGCGTTTCTGCTTTCAGCATAATAAAATCCCTGAACAGGTCATCAAACATAAAGTCTACCGTTTTGCCAGCCACTTCGCTATACGTTACATATGCCTTTTTCAAAAGCGGTAAAGGCCTTTCCAGTTCATCCTTTGCCAGAAAAGTGTAATCTTTTCCATCCACAGAATAGGTCATAATCTGTTCCAGTGTTCCGTTGCGATCAAAGTCTTTGACAAACAGTTTCAGCGCACCATTTTTTCCTGCGTGTAATTTGGAGTTATAGCCCCAGTTACCCGCCAGAATATCGGTATACCCATCTCCATTCACATCTTCCGTAAACACGGTTTGCCATAAGCCGGTAGATCCGGGAAGAGCTGATGCTTTGAATATTCCTTTCTCGTTTATAAAAACCTGTATGGGTGTCCACTCTCCTGCTATTACCAGGTCAGGCCAGCCATCCCGGTTCAGGTCCGTAAATGAAGCAGATAGGATCATACCTGTTTTATCCAGTGCGATCTGTTCAGCAGCTGCTCTGGCAAATACCCCCTTCCCGTCATTCAATAACAAATAAGAAGGTTGTGCTACTCCGTAATGAGAAGCATCTGCCATGCCTCCGATGAAAAGATCATTGTCGCCATCTTTATCTATATCCGCTGCTGCAACACAGGTTTTGTTAACCAGTAGTTGTGGTAAAGCTTTTTCCGCTTCTGAAAAATGGCCTTTCCCGTCGTTCAGAAAAAGATGATCGGCCAGATCAGGATTTCCATCATCTGCTTCATTACCACCACTCACCACATAGAGATCAGGTTGCTTATCTCCATTGGCATCAAAAAATAAAGCGGCAACTCCTTCCGTATTTTTATACCGGCTGAACAATGCTGTATCGGATGCCTGAAATTTTCCGTCAGTGGTCTGAAGCAACAATGTTCCGGGCTGGCCTTTACCACCGCTGGCATAGATGTCGTCCAGTCCATCTGCATTTACATCGGCAACCGCCATGGCAGGACCGCGTGTAGACATTTCGTGGGGGATCAGGTATTGTTTGTTAAAATCAATGAAATCATTCTCCTTATGTTTCCAGTTTAACCCGATTTCCCGTGTTATATCCTTTAATACCGCGGGTTGGGTGGGGAAAAATTTGCTGTAATCAAACTGGCCGGCAGCAGTTGACTGTTTCATCAATACATGGTTACCGGGTACAACATTCCGCATGATTTCGTACCGTTGGTCGGGCCATACCACCAGCATGCTATCGATAATATTGGCTCCTCCCAACCCGAATGATAAAACAGGAGGAACCGAAGACGCGAAACCCCTCGTTAACATCAACTGCTGGTACTGCATGCCTGTTTTCTGGAACAGATATACTTTACAACCTATCCCGAAAGTGTTTTGCCCCTCCCCTTTAAAAGAAATGGAGAGCTGATTCTGCTGAGGGGCATTGTTCTTCAGTATCACTGCTTTACTGTCTATACAGTTCATCACCATATCCAGGTCGCCATCATTATCAAGATCTGCATAAGAAGCACCTGTAAAGTATCCCTTCATTCCTACAGTGCCCCAGTGTTTGCTAACATCAGAGAATCCCTTTTCCAGATCACCTTTAAAGAAAAAAGGGTGAGAAGCCCCATCCGGCATTTTATCAATGGCTTCCTGGTCATAGATATCGGTATTATCTGCTGCGTGTTTCACATAGAGTGAGGAAACAAACCGTACATAATCCAGGTCAACAGGTCTTTTCACTATTCCACTGGAAACAAAAAGATCTTTTACACCATCATTATCAAAATCTGCAAACAAGGGTGCCCAACTCCAGTCGGTAGCATACACATTATTCATCATACCCACTTCACTGAAGCTGACTCCGCTGCCGTTATTATGCTGCAGGCTGTTATGTGAGAATTGGTGTTGGTAACCATTTTGTTCGATTTTTACTTTGTATATATCAAGATTCTCGTCACTGCCATAAGTCTTTAGTACTTTTTCATCGTAGGGAAGCATATCTACAGTGATCACATCCGGCTGACCGTCGTTATCATAATCGGCCACATCGTTACCCATACTGAACCGGCTGTAGTGCCTGAAATGAGCCGCACCACTTTCTGTAAAACTGCCGTTACCGTTATTGATATAATAATAATCGTTCTCATGAAAATCATTACCGATATAGATATCTTCCCAGCCGTCATTATTGAGATCACTGGTATTAATACCCAGCCCGTATCCCTGGCTGCTTTGAAAAATTCCTGCGGCCGCCGATACATCGGTAAACTTTCCGGTAGTGGTTATATCATTCCGTAATAACCGGTCGCCGGCATCTTTGCTGTAGATGCGGCGGGCACTGGTATCTGCAATATTCTGATGAGGTTTTTGCGAATGATTGAGAATGTAACAGTCAAGATCTCCATCATGGTCATAATCGAAAAAAGCGGCCTGTGTGGCAAAACTGGCATTATCCAGCCCATATTCCGCCGCAGCTTCTTTAAATGTACCATCTCCTTTATTGATGAACAATTCATTCCTTCCCTGTAATCCACGGATACCATTTACTGCTGAAACGTAAATATCCAGAAACCCATCTGCATTTACATCCGCCATGGTAGCGCCGGTGCACCAGTCTGAACTGCCGGCCACCCCGGCTTTTTCCGTGATATCTTCAAATTCAAAACTGCCACCATCTGCCGTATTCTTTCCTTTATTAAGATATAGTTTATTAATGCCTTTGTTATTCCCCGTGAAATAAACATCTATGTATCCGTCGTTATTGATATCGCCTGTTGCCACACCACCTCCGTTGTAATAGTAGAGATAGTAAAGGATATTGAAAGTGTCTTTCCGCAGAGGAGTATTCCTGAAATCAATATTGCTTTTAGAAGCAGGCACTATTTCAAAAAGTCGCTCCTGCCGTTTGCAGGAAAATAGAAGAACGGATAAACAGATGGCCAGAACAAATACGGGGTAACTACGCATAAAAAATCAATAAGGTAAAAAGGGGTGTACATCTGCTGATGATACACCCCCTGATCAAAACAACCAATTGCCAATTACAATTTACTATTATACAAAGCGGTAACTTCTGCTGCAGTCAGTGTTTTGCCATATAACCTGAACTGGTCCAGTGTACCGGAATAGGATTTGATCCAGTCATCGGTAGGACCTGCGGCATTGGCATGTTTGTTCCAGCCGCCCACAATCCACTGACTTGCTTTCGAAAAATCTACTGCGCCACGGGCTGCACCGTTATTCTTTACATCCGTTTGCGTAGCCGTTAATCCTGTTACAACAACCCCATCAAAATAATAAGTCATTTTAGAAGTGGCCTGATCATATGCGTATACGATATGGTGCCAGTTACCATCGAAAACCGGCTTCTGGAAATCACCTTCCAGCCACTGGTCCATCAGCCCCAGTTTCATCGTGGCTTTGGTAGCTGTCTGGTTTTCCATCAGCAGAAATAAAGCACTGTTATGCCATCCGTAAGATGGATCAACCAGCGAAAACAGGAATTCTGTTCTGCCTGCCTGAGCCGTATTTTTGATCCAGAAAGAAACAGAGAAACTGGTAACATTTTTGAAATCATTGGCCGAAGGATATACGATCGCTTTCCCGTCAACCGCTTTCACTGCTTTTCCGGTAACACCTGCAACGAATGAATAAGGGTTATCCGTTGCAAAATTGGCGCGGATACTATCTACATCGCTGCCATCATACGCCGTATAAAATTTCAGCGGACCACCCGGGGGATTGGCATCTTTGAGATAATTACTTAATGCTGGTTTGTCCATTTTCTGACAACCGGTTACCGCCAGTGTTGCCAGCACAGCAAACAATAAATATGATATATTTTTCATTTTGTCTGATTTGAATTTAAAGATGTTGGAACGATTGATTATGGCCACTCAGGATTCTGTACCAATATGCCCCCCGCAAAATCAATGGCAGGTTGCGGAATCGGATAGTACCTGTGTTTATTCTGATAACCCTGTCCACCCAATACAGCCTGTGCCAGTCCCCATCTTACCAGGTCATAAAACCGTTCTCCTTCCATCGCCAGTTCAAACCTTCTTTCATTCTGAATGGCGGTGCGCATCTGCGCCTTATCAACAAAAGCGATCGGAGGCAATACCCCGGCAGCTCCTTTTCTGGCCCTGGCTCTGATCTGCTCCAGGTAATTGGCAGCCAGTGCAGCATTGGCGGCACCTCCTACTTCGTTGGCCGCTTCTGCTGCCATCAGTAATACATCCGCATAACGGATTTCGCGCTGATTGATCCATCCTGCCTGGCGTGTGCCTGTTACTACCTGCATGGCAGGATCCGGATATACTTTCTTGTTCCAGTATTTACGTGGGATACCGGGGAAACTTGGTAACACTTTTCCATATACACCATCGGCTTGTCCGGAGAACAGCACTGTTGCATTTTTTCTTGGGTCATTGGCATCAAAAGCTGTTACCAGTTCTTCTGTTGGGGTATTCCATCCCCAACCCAGGTCCCATTCACCGGCTCCGCGAACACCCTGTGCCACCGCATATGGAGAACCATAGTTGTCGGCACCATTGGCTCCGATATGTGCCTGGATCTCCCAAACAGATTCTGAACTGTTCTCACCGGCATCTGTAAATATTTTAGCGTAATCAGACTGCAAAGAATACAAACCTGAATTAATCACTTGTTGGGTAAGTGCTAAAGCACCGGCCCAATTTTGCCTGTACAACATGCTTTTGGCATGCAGGCTCCTGGCTGCACCATTGGTTAAACGGCCAATGTTTTTAGCAGGCCATGTGGCAGGCAGGTTAGCAATTGCATAGGTAAGGTCTGCATCTATCAGCGCATAAATCTCCGCTACAGAGGCTTTGGGTTTTTTACCATCTGCCGGGTTGTATACACGGAAATCAATTTTGGGAACTTCTCCAAATGCCCTTACCAGATCGAAGTAAGCAAACGCACGAAAGAACCTGGCTTCTGCAATATTTACCATAGAAGATGCGTCTGTTAACTTGAGCGAATCGGCCAGCTGTAACGCTGTATTTGCCTGGCCAATGAGCACATAGTGGTGATCCCAGTAAGTGTTGGATGACCAGTGGTCTTTCACATACTTGAACTCATCGTAGATAACACCCCAGTCGGCACCATCAGATGGACTGCTTCCTTTTTCAGAGTCATCAGAACGGAAGTTGTTCATCGCCAGCCAGGGAATTCCTCCAAAACCCTGGCCTGCTACGTCGCCATTACGGATGGCTCCATACAAACCATAGATCTGGCCTTCCAGGCCACCCTGGTTCAGATCGTCCAGTGTAGCTGAAAGCGGTTTCCTATCAAGGAATTTTGAACAGCCGGGTACGATCGCCGCCAACAACACTGCGAACAAAACGCCGGTTACTATTTTTTTCAAATTATTCATGGTATAATCTTTTAAGTTTTTTAGAAGGTTACATTGATACCACCGGTAAATACAAGCGGAACCGGTCCATTACCATTGTCAATACCAAATGAGGTGGCTGTTCCGCCAAACTCAGGTGTATAACCGGAATTGCGTTTGAAAGTTTTCAGGTTCTGAACATTGGCAAAAATGCGAATGTTTTTGATGTATACTTTCTTCAGCAATTCGGGATTAAAATTATAACCCAGCTGAATATTTCTGATCCTGAAATAACTTCCATCTTCAATACCATAGGT
The DNA here is from genome assembly GCF_058806635.1 of Sediminibacterium sp. GW821-FHT12F12. Lineage (NCBI taxonomy): Bacteria > Pseudomonadati > Bacteroidota > Chitinophagia > Chitinophagales > Chitinophagaceae > Sediminibacterium > Sediminibacterium sp. GW821-FHT12F12. The sequence goes on from NZ_JBXAPW010000002.1 coordinate 220,507, forward strand.
AGAAGGAAGACGGTTGATGGTATGGTTCGCTCCTAAGATCGGATCCCAGTTAGAGGTACCTTCTCCTGTCCAGCGGTTCATTTTAAATGCAGGATAGTTGAACGTGGTGAACGGCAGTTCTGAACTACCCCAGTAGCGGTAGATCTCGTTGCCATACACTCCATTAAAATCCATGCCAAAATCAAAACCCTTGTAGCTGGCCTGTAATGATATACCATACATAAAGTCTGGTGTAGGATTACCGATCATGGTTCTGTCTTTTGTATCAATTACATTATCACCATTGATGTCTTTATATTTGAAATCACCGGGACCATAATCATAACCGATCACTTTGGGTGAAGCCAGTTTATCGGCATAAGACTGATAAAGACCTTCTACTACATAACCATAGAAATAACCGATAGGATAACCGGCTTCTGTTTGGTTAGGACGTTCTTCGCTGGCTGGTAAACGGTTGCCGCCCAAGTCGCCCACTTTGTTGCTGAATGTAGTGATGTTGGCATTTACAGAGAATGACCAGTCTTTGGTAAGTTTCTGGTTCCATCCCGCAGATAACTCAAAACCTTTGTTTCTGAGATCGCCTACGTTATCCAGCCTGTAACGGCCAGAACCGGTTGGAACGATGGTCATGATATCTCTGGTGGTTTTATCATAGTATGCAGCTTCTGCATGCAGGCGGTTGTTCAGAGCGTAGAATTCGAAACCTATTTCCTTGGCATTTACTGTTTCCCAGGTCAGATCGCGTTGTGGTTCATACGACAGTGAATAAGCAGGCACGATGTTATTGCCGAATACCGCTGTATTTCCAGACTGTAAGGCAGGATAAAACGGATAATCATATCCGTAGGTATTCTGCACACCCAGGATACCCCAAGATGCTTTCAGTTTGAAGAAGTTGAATAACTCCTGTTTTGCCATAAACTTCTCTTTGGTCAGTTCCCATGCGGCACCTACAGAATAGAAGTTTTTGTAACGGTTGAACGGAGAGATCTGCGAAGATCCGTCACGACGGAATGAACCGTTCAGCAGGTATTTTCCTTTATAGTTATACAATACACGGAACAGGCTTGAAACGGTTGCTCTCTCCCACTGTGCAGAAGAAGATCGTTTGGTGGTAGGATCCCCAAAGCCATTATCGATATACCAGAAACGTTTGTCGTTAGGAATTGCATCACCGGTTACACGCTGGCTAACACTTCCAAACAATCCGTTGTAACTGTTGAAATAAGTAGTGAAACCGGCAATAGCCGTCAGACCATGGTCTCCAAAACTCTTCCTGAAAGTAAGGATATGATCCTGCTGGAATTTTTTCCAGCTGCCCTGGCCCTGGCTTACAGAAGTGGTTCTGTTATTAGGCTCTATAAATACAGACCCCGAAGCACCCACAGTTGGGTTAAATACATTGATTATTGGACTGTATCTTCTTTCACTCAGGTTAGAAACATCAGCAAAGAATGTAGAACGCAGGGTAAAGTTGCGCAGAAAATTAATTTCTGCATATACACTTCCTACCGTACGGAATTCGGTACGGATTTCTTTATCCCACTTGTTCTCCAGGTTCATCAGCGGGTTACCGATCTGTGCCGCCTGAATAGCCAACTGCGTATATACTCCATTGGCTGCGTTAAATGGTTCTGTAATCGGTAATACGCGACGTGCATCATACAAGAGCCCGTCAGCCTGGCTGAATGGTAATTTCTGGCGGAAAGCATTCAGGTTAAACCCGAATTTGATACCCTTGCTTACACGCAGTTCATCGTTTACATTAATGATGATCTTATCCAGTTTCTCATGTTTTACCACACCTTCGTCAGTGAGGTAACCTAAACCCATATAAAACCTGTTCTTTTCAGTACTGGAGGTAAGACTGATATTGTTACTGTTAAACAGGGCCGTACGTGTCATGGCTTTTACCCAGTCTGTATTGCCTGTCCATTTGCTGTAATCAAAACGCTGTGCAACAGGAACACCGATATTGGTCTGCTCTTCATCAAACAGCAGTTTAAAACCGGCGGCATCAACCATGGCAATTTTATCAACCAGTTGTTTGGTACCAAAACTGCTGTTGAAGTTTACGATTAGCTGCCCGGCTTTTGCCTTTTTGGTAGTAAGTGAAATCACACCCGAAGCACCACGTACCCCGAAGATAGCCAGTGAAGAAGGATCTTTTAAAACCTCTATCGATTCGATATCGTTGGGATTGATATAATCAATGTTATCATTAAAAATACCATCTACCACATACAGTGGTTTTACCGCACCGATACTTACCGTACCGCGGATACGGATATCCGGTTCGGCACCAGGTGTGCCCGATGGAACTACAGACAGACCGGCCACTTTACCCTGGAGGGAAGATACCGGGTTAACGTTAGGTTTATCGGCGATATCCTTACCATCTATTTTTACGATAGAACCGGTAAGGTCTCTTTTACTGGCAGTACCATAACCAATCACCACTACTTCGTTCAGGTTATTGGCAATGGATTGTAAAGTAAGGTTGATCTCAGTTTTTCCGTTTACAGATACTTCCTGCGTAACATAACCGATGGCAGAAACCACTAATATGGCATCATTGGCAACGGTTAATGTAAAACGACCATCAGCATCGGCCGCGGTTCCGTTTTTACTGCCTTTTACCACAACACTGGCTCCCGCCAGCGGGGTACCATCGGCACCTGTTACCCTTCCGGATACTTTAACCGGAGGTGGCGCAGGTTTACCAGAAGCTGTTTGAGAATTTAACACAACAAGGTCATTTCCAAGTAGTTGGTAATTAATACCGGTTCCCTCCAATAACTTAACCATTGTTTCGGCTAAACTGGCATTGGTTAGCTGAAGTGAAATTTTACCTGCATTTTTTAGGGTTTCCTGGTTATACAGAAACCGGAACTGGCTCTTCTTCTCAATCTGCTTCAGTGCATCTTTCAGAAAAGACGACTGCAGGGTAAGGGTAATTTTGGTTTGAGAAAACCCGTTACCATACACGTGCATGCTAACAAACAAAAGAAGAGCAATCGTTAGTTTCATAATTCTAAAAATTATTGGTGAAACGGGATTTCTTCGTGGTTTCAGAAGTCTTTTTTGTACATTCATCTTGAAAAATTAAGGGTTTAGTGTAATGGCGGTATCCTAAGCGGAATCGCTGATTACGGCTTTACTATCTGAGATTTTTCCATCTTACAGGGGGGTCAGGTGTGAGAGCCACCCCCCTAACTTTTTATCCGGAGTCTTCGCGTTGATTCTTTCTCATGTGCAGTTGGTTATTTGGTATCGGGTTTAGAAATAAATACTGTATTTCCCTGTACCACAAAGCGGAATTCGGTTGACACACGCAATGCAGTAAGTGCTTCCGTAAGATTCTCATTTTTAAAACTTCCGGTGAAACGCCAGTTCTCCATATCCGATTGCATAAAACGGATAGTAACACCATACCATTTTTCCATTTTATTGGCTACCTGCCGGAAAGATTCATCTGAGAAAGACAAGAGGCTGTATACCCAGGCTGTTTCTATAATCTGGTTATCGGCCAATGGCCTGGCAAGACTCTGCAGACTGGCGGTATATACCGGAACGGTTTTGGCGGGTATAAATGATTTTCCTTTTGATACCGAAACATTATCGGCAATGATGCCATTATCGTCTACCACCAGTTTCTGGCGGGGGCGCAGGTGGTACTTCCATTCCTTTTCACCCGGTAACGCTACTTCTACGGCTCCTTCAATGAGGGCCGTTTCTGAAGTGGCTTCCTGCGGATAAGCACGTACATTAAAAACAGTTCCCGTTACCCGGATATTCATACGTGAAGTATGAATAATAAAGGGAAGCGATTTATTCTTATAAACTTCAAAAAAACCTTCTCCATCCAGCCATACATTGCGGTTATCCTCTCCAAATCCATTACTGTAAGAAAGTTTGCTGCTGGCATTCAGCCATACTTTACTGCCATCAGGTAAGGTAAGTTGCGAGCGGGATGCTGGCCGGGTAACCACTTCGTTCCGGTTCTTGCCGGCCAACAACATCTGTTCTGAAGAACCATTCCAGGCTGATTGATATAGCGCCAACCATCCCACACCCAAACTGATCACGAGTACAGCGGCTGCGGCCATCCACCACCGGGTAAACCTGCGTATACGCAGGGCACCTGTAACAGGCTCGGATTCCGGAACAATCTCCACTTCGGAGAAACCCGGTTCATTCCATTCAATTCCGGATGCTTTCAGCCTTTCAATGTGTTTTAACCAGCTGGATGTGGAAGTAAAAGTTGAGGGAACTTTTGGTTGGAGCCAATAACGGGTAATCTGCTGAACAGCTTCTTCCCATTCGGGTTGCTCTTCCAGTAATATATGAAATTCATCCAGCTCAGCCTGCGTGGCTTCTCCGGACAACTTAACGCTTAATAAATACCATATCCTGTCTGGCATAACAATCGGTTCAGACACAAGGACAAGATTTCAGGGCCAATCCCCCAAAGCAACTCAATCTTTTTTCAGAAATTTTCTTCCTGTTACCAACCGGATGGTTTCAGCCAGCTTCCGTAAAGCAATAGCTAATTGATTTTCAACTGTTTTGGGGCTTAATTGGAGTAGTTCGGCCACTTCTTTCTGCTGCAGGCCGTCCTCTTTTACCAGCTTAAAGATCATTTTGCAACGACCGGGGAGATCGTTAACCGCCCGATACAGTTCTCTCCGGATCTCTGCCATCACGGCCTGCTCATGCGGGTCGTCTGAAAAACAGGGAAGATCTACCGAAAGCTCTTCAACCTGAAGGGAAAGACGGTGATTTTTACTTCTGAGTTTATTGACAGCAAAATTCCGGGCAGATACATAGAGATACATTCTCAGATTCTGTATGTGATCCAGTGTTTTCCGCTTTTCCCATATACGGATAAACACATCCGATACAATCTCTTCTGCCTCCTCATTCCTGTGAACGATGGCTAAAGTGAAGCGCTGTAAAGCCGGACTGAAACGTGCAAACAACTCTGCATAAGCTGCCTGGTCGTCATTGGTGGCGATCGCATGCTGCAATTCAGGTAAGTGCATACGTTTATATGGCATAGCAAGGATTACTGGAATAAATGTAGAAATTTTCTTTCTATTTTTTTCCTGACAGTTTTACAAAATATTCCTGACCGGTTCGGAAAAAAATCAGCTTCATCGGTTACAATATAGACTGGCAAAGGATTTCAGGATAGCTGATCAAAGTTCGGGTTCAATAAAAAAATCTGTTCCGGCCGCTACTTATGATACAAATTTTTAATGAGGTTGCTGCTGAACGGCATTGAAAAATTCCGGGCAGGAAGAAATCTACCTATCAGGTACCCGCTTCAAGTCATTTTCGGGTAATATGGTATGGAATTACCGTGCTGCAATTAAGGCATCGGGCTCGTCTGGCCAATCGTTATGATTTGGAAATCAGTCATAATAAGGTTTGACAAGTGAGAGGCTTCGCTTGTCAGCGCAATTCAGTCAGCGTTTTAAACAGTTGTAGAATATATTTCCCTCCAGCCTGGCTTCAGCCGCTTAATACTTAATACATGTAAAAAGCTTAATTACACTTTGCCCTCTTTGAAGAGAGGAAATATAATGTGGTTTATTCCATTTTGATTCGTAATGCTAAACGAAGAGTCCCGCTGGGAGACTCTTCGAAGAAGAAAGATACAAAATAGGTTTTATTCAATCGGGATTTGTAATACTAATCGATGAGTCCCCTGCTGGTAGACTTTTCAGGGAAGAAAAGCATTTTTTTCAGAAAAACCAATGTCAAAATCTGTTGTTGTATTAATCAGTGATCTTCACAAACATTTCAATATAGCCATCAGAAGCTATGGCACCATAGTAAAGTCTTAACGTATCATTCCTTAATTCAAACGATTCAGCTGGCACATTATTAAAAATAAATTGGTCTGTTTTTTGACCGGTATTCAGATTAGTGCCAGTACCCCGACTAATAGCATAGGTTCCATTCCTGTACACCGAATCCTTATAAATCTTTTCAAAAATTGCTTCTTTAAATACCCATAAACTACCGTTTTCCGGCTTATAATTATTGGGATCATATGCCACCATGCCACCCATCACAGCACGTAATTCCCATACGCCTTGTAATATTTTTCCATTGGTCTGTGCAGGCAATTGAACGTCTCTATTACATGAAATGAATAAGACGGTGCCTAATAAAAACAAAAACAGATAGAATGCTTTCATGATTAAGTTTTATGAAAATGACCCTTCCCTCATCGCATTCGTTGCACGTATAGAAACTTATTTTATAGTGGTTTGAAAATAAAAACGAAAAGGCGCAACAGATCTGGCGTAAAGGTCCCTTAGCATTACTGCTAATTCATAACAATAGAATACTTAGTTCTTTAAACATCATAGTAATCAAAGAGTTACATCCGGTTTAGGAATCTTCACACACAAAGCAGCATTTCCTTCTATGCGAAGAGCCACTGTTGGTAGAAAAGATAAAATCAACATACAACCCTATCTCATCTCCACCCTCCTGCAAATAAGAAAGCCTGAACAAATTATTCAGGCTTTCCGTTGGACCTTTGATTGCTTAATAACCAACTATTATCCATGTATCACCATTAACGGTACATGGGTATGAAAGGCCAGTTGTGTGGTATGACTCGTGCTGAACAGGCTTTCAAAGAAACTGTGCTTTTTCGGGATCGTAATGATCAGGTCGACCTGGTATTCCAGGGCGAAATTGTTCACGGCTTCTACATAGTTCTTGTTCGGCGAGAAATGATAATCCGGGTGCAGGTCCTGTAGCAGTGTATGAACTGCATAACTTTCACCCATCATTTTGGAGGGATACATAAATGCGTCTTCAGTGGGAGGTTCTTCCATGTTAAACACCAGCAGTTTTGCCTTGGTTTCTTCAATGATCCTCTTCACCGGTTTAATCGGAATGGTTTTATCCGCCTTATCAAAATCACTCAGCAGCATCACATTTTTGATCGGCGCAAAACGGGTATTATGCGGCACAATAATCACCGGTGTATGCGAATGCTTGGCCACTGAAACGGTATTACTGCCAATCAGTTTTTCTTCCAGCACACCGCCACCGGTAATACCCATCACAATCAAACCGGCATCGTTGCTAACACAGGCAGGATCGAGGCCATTGTTCAGCAAAGCATATTCGCAGAAAGTGCCCAACTCGCAACCTGCAGGACAAAAAGGCTGCAGCAATAGTTTAAATTTATCCAGGCTCTCCTGGCTGCTGTTACGAAGCTGTTCTTCATCCAGCAACTGCACCGCCGGAACCATAGGATCGATCATGAGCGGTGCCTGGTATGCGTTATACAGAATTACCTTGGGAGCTCCCAGTTGACCGGCCAGCTGCAATGCGTAACGCGCGGCATTTTGGGCAGTGGCAGAGAAATCTGTTGGAACCAAAATGTTTTTCATGGCTGTTATTTATGACTTAAAGTTACACCACAGTTCCGCTTCAGGAAATGATATTCATCATGATTTGTGGTGATATTTTCTTTTGGTTTGGAGTTTGGAGTTTGGGGTTGGGGGTTGGTTTCGACGTTTTTTTGTTCTGTGTTCATCTGTTCCTTGTTCATCTGTTCATCTGTTCCTTGCTCATCTGTTCATCTGTTCCCATGTTCATCTGTTCCTTGTTCCTGTGTGTTCACAAAAAAGCCCCGCTATCCGCAGGGCCCCTTTCTCATGTTGTTGACTACGTGACGGTTATAGATTCTCTATGATACCGGCAATGCCCTGTCCGCCACCTACACAGGCAGAAACCATTCCATATTTCTTATTCAGTCTTTTCATATCATTCAGCAGCTGAACGGTGAGTTTGCAACCGGTACAACCCAGCGGATGCCCCAGCGCAATAGCGCCGCCATTGATATTCACGATCTCGGGGTTCAGCCCCAGTTCGCGGATCACCGCCAGCGATTGGGAGGCGAATGCTTCGTTCAGTTCTATCAGGTCAATATCATTCAGGCTCATATTGGCCTGTTTCAATACTTTCGGAATAGCGGCTACCGGACCAATACCCATGATGCGCGGATGTACACCGGCCGAAGCGCAGTTTACCAAACGGCCAATCGGTTTTAATCCCAGCTCAACCACCATACGCTCACTCATTACCAGCGCAAAAGCAGCACCATCGCTGGTTTGGGAAGAGTTACCCGCCGTAACACTGCCACCCATGCTGAAAGCAGGTTTCAGTTTGGCCAATGCTTCTACCGTTGTATCGGCACGAACGCCTTCATCGGTATCTACGATATAGGAACGGGTTGCTTTTTTGCCTTTCTCGTTCACATAAGTTTCTTCTACAGTAATGGGCAGGATGCCGCTTTTGAAATAGCCATTTTCGATAGCTGCTTTCGCTTTCTGGTGCGATTGAAAAGCAAACAGGTCCTGGTCTTCGCGATTAACCTTGTATTCATTGGCCACTGCTTCGGCAGTTAAACCCATGCTGAGGTAATAATCCGGTTCATCTTTGGCAATGGCATAAGAGGGCACGGTTTTCCAGCCGGTAGTAGGTACCAGGCTCATACTTTCGGTACCGCCGGCAATGATACATTCTGCCATACCGGTGCGGATCTTGGCCGTAGCCATGGCAATACTTTCCAATCCGCTGGCGCAGTAACGGTTGATGGTGATACCAGCCGCATCCAGTCCTAATGCACGGGCCGAAATAATGCGGCCGAACTGCAAACCCTGTTCCGCTTCCGGAACAGCGTTGCCTACGATCACATCATCTACGCGTTTGGCATCCAGCTGGGGAACCGAAGCCATCAGGCCCCTGATCACTTCCACCGCCAGATCATCCGGCCGAAAGAAACGGAACCCACCCCTTTTACTCTTGGCCACCGCCGTACGGTAACCGGCAACAATGTATGCTTCCTGCATATAGAAAGTTTTTACAAACCAAATGTAGGGAAAAAACAAATAAAAGGTTGTTTATGCAACCAAATTTAGCAAAACACTGCCCGATGGGCGTGAATGGTCAATAGTGAATGGTGAATAGTTGCGGTAAAGCACCCACTCGCTCCCTATTGACCATTGACTATTCACTATTGACTATTGACAACTCACCACTCACGCCCCACGAACCCTCTCCGTCACTTATCTTTGCCTCATGATCTACCCCCTCATCCGGCAATTACTCTTCTGTTTCCCTCCCGAAGAAGTACATTATTTCTCCATGAACCTGCTGAAAGCGGGTTGTTCACTGGAACCCGTCAGATCCCTGCTGCAGAACTGTTTCTCTTTTAAAGGAGATGGATTGCAGAAACAGGTATTCGGTTTGCCTTTCCAGAACCCGGTTGGCCTGGGTGCCGGCTTTGATAAAAATGCCCTGTACCTGCGCGAGCTGGAAGCATTGGGTTTTGGTTTTGTAGAGATCGGAACCGTTACCCCCAAAGCGCAGCCCGGCAACGACAAACCCCGCCTGTTCCGTTTACCTGCAGACAAGGCACTGATTAACCGCATGGGTTTTAACAACGAGGGCCTCGCTACCATTCAGCAAAGGCTACATAAATGGAACAACTCCCAACATCAAACCCCAAACTCCAAACTAATTGTTGGCGGCAATATTGGCAAGAACAAGCTTACCCCCAATGAAGATGCCTGGAAAGATTACAGCATTTGTTTTGACGGACTGTTTGAGCAGGTGGATTATTTTGTGGTGAACGTTAGCTCGCCCAATACACCCGGCTTGCGGGAACTGCAGGAGAAGGATTCGCTGAAGAAGATCCTTTCGCAACTGCAAAACCAGAACCAGGCCAAGGCCCAGCCCAAACCGCTGTTACTGAAAATAGCCCCCGATCTTACCCGTGAACAACTGGATGATATTGTGTCCCTTTCTTTTGAGGTAGAACTAAGCGGACTGGTAGCCACCAACACCACCATCAGCCGCTCCCAACTCCAAACCCCAAACCCCAAACTCCAAACTATCGGCCCCGGCGGCCTCAGCGGTTTACCCGTAAAAGCACGGGCTACCGAAGTGGTGCAATACCTCTCGCAGCAAACCGGGCAAAAAATTCCCATTATTGCCAGCGGCGGTATTTTTACCGGGGCAGATGCCAAGGAGAAACTGGATGCAGGTGCTTCGCTGGTGCAGGTATGGACCGGGTTTGTGTACGAGGGTCCGTCGATCGTTAAAAATATTTGTCAGTATCTTGCCCATCAATCCTAACTTATTCTAACCCTGTATGGAAGCACTGTTTACCTCGGAGAATCTGATCAGTTTTATTGTTCTGGTGATACTGGAGATCGTTCTCGGTATTGATAATGTAATTTTTGTAAGCATTATCATGAACCGCATGACCAAGGCTTTGCAACCCAAAGCCCGGCTGATCTGGATGGTTACCGGTATGATTACCCGCACCATTTTATTATTCGGATTAAGCTGGTTACTTTCTCAAAAAGGCAAACCGGTGTTCAGTGTGTTTGGGAAAGATTTTGACCTGGCCAGTCTGGTAATGCTGGCGGGAGGTCTGTTCCTGATCTATAAAACAGTAAAAGAAATTCACCACAAACTGGAAGGAGAAGCCGATGTAGCTGCCGGTGTTACTACCAAACCGTTGGGTTTTGGTAACGCTATTGCCCAGATCATTTTGATTGATATGGTATTCAGTTTCGATAGTATCATTACCGCCGGTGGTACCGCCAAAAGCCTGGTAGTAATGATCAGCGCAGTAGTGGTTGCCATGATGGTGATGTTCCTGTTCAGTCCGAAGATCTCTGCTTTTATTCACAAGCATCCTACTTTAAAAATGCTGGCACTCTCTTTCCTCGTAATGATTGGTTTTGTATTGCTGGTAGAAGGCTGGAACAGTGAAGGCGCGCATGATCTGCACCTGAAAAACTATGTGTACTTCGCCATGGCTTTTTCTTTTTTGGTAGAACTGCTGAATATGCGGATGCGCAAAGCTTATGTTGCCCCGGTACAGTTACGCGAACCGCATTTGAGCGATGAGCCGGTGAACGGCGGTTCGGATATGGCGCATTAACCGGAACGGCTGTAATACCATAGATCACTGATACCTCATCAAAAGATCGTATATGAAAACAGCTAACCTGCTTGCCTCTTTCTACTATGCGTTCAGTGGCCTGTTCCATTTTATCCGCAACGACCGGAACGGGAAAATCCATCTTTGCATCAGCCTGCTGGTGATAGTTGCCGGTTGGTATTACGCTATATCTGCAACAGAATGGATCGCCATCCTGCTTTGTATCGCTCTCGTGTTTTCCCTGGAAATGTGCAACCATGCAATGGAAATGATTTGCGATGTAGCACAACCTGAGATCGATCCCAGGATCAAAACCATCAAAGACGTGGCAGCCGCTGCAGTACTGATGGCGGTATTGATTTCAGTAAGTATTGGGGTAATTATTTTCTGGCACAGGATCTTCTAATGCCCTTCAACAAATAAAAAAGCGCACATGAATTTCATGCACGCTTTCTGTATTAATTAAAAAGTATTTAGAAATCGAATCCTAAAGAGAAATACCAAACCGGTTTACCCAGAAAAATCCCCTTCATGGGCCAGCCTGCATCCAGTTTCATAAAGTATCCCAGCAAAGTGCTGCGTACACCAAATCCGTAACCGCCGGCAAAAGGTCCCAAGCCTCCTGCATCAATCCGAACCAGTACCGGTGTATTGGGTGCGGTAATTACTTCGCCCGGGCGTTTGATGCCATTGTATTTACCATTCCAGGCAGTACCCAGATCGAGAAACTGCACCAGTTGGAAATTACGCAGGAAGGCATTGTTGATAGGTCGGTTGATCAGTGTAGAGAATACCGGGAAACGGAACTCACTGTTAATCACCACCGCGTTATTTCCGTTGGCAATATTCTGGTTATAACCACGCATATTCAGTGTCAGCGACTGGAACGCATATGTCTGGTCAGCTGCCGGTTGGTTATTGTTGAACTTAGGACTGATCCAGCCATCTACCCCGCCAAGGTAATAGAGGATCTTTTGTCCACCCCACGAAAAATCACCCGCGGCACGGCCTGCCCAGATAAAGTTGCGGTAGATTTTGTGATAATACCTTCCATCAAAACCCAGGTTCATAGTGGCTTTGCCATTGCCAAGTGCCGTATTTAAAGTAGGCATATTTACATCGAGATAGATCTTGTAACGGAGCCCGTTCCAGATATTCTGCGTAGGACTAACTGTATTATCATGCACATACTCAAATCGTGATACAATGTATTTGGATAATGTATCATTATACTTCAATGCATTCGGATCGGGCAGGCCTGAGTTATTATCGTATGAACGAAGTACCCCTCTATCCGTACGCAGTCCCACGGTAGCACGTAAACTCTTCACCTCGTTAAACGGATAGGTTACATTCACCTGGTACAGGTTCGTGTATAACATTGTATTGAAACTGGAATTATAGAAATTGCTTACGTTACTGCGATAGTAAGTGAGTCCCCAATCGAAACGCTTACGCAGGTTCTGGTAAGTAAAGAATACATCTTTATCGCTGAGGTTGGTACCAAAACGGATACCGCCTACAAATTTCTGGTCTTCCATCAGGTCGCTGGTTCCTACGCGGAAAGTGAAATTGAAATCATTTCCGTTATTCAACTGTATCGGACCCGAACCACCGCCATAAGGCTGGTAGCGGTTGATGAGTATATTATTGGTAAACCCAACCAATGCATAATCCGAACTGAACTTCAGGCGATAGTCGAACAACCTTGAACTGCTTAACACAGAAGTTTTGGGCTGGCCGGTCAGCAACTGGTTTTGTATAGCGGCACTACTGCTGTCTGGTTTCTCATCTGCAAACTCGTTCTGGAAAAAGTCTTTCGCTTTTTTAGTAGTATCTACAGCAGCCTTCTTGTTATAAATAATGGCCCTGCCGTCCAATGCTTTTTTCTCAGCAGTCAGCTTGCGGATATATTCGGTAGGTCTTGCATTTACATTCCGCTTAGCCAATGCCTGTTCGTCTACTTTCAGTTTATAGAGGAATTTAAAATCCCCCTCCCTTCTCACTTCGCTCACCGTACCGTTATTACCGGCAATCCTTGTTTCGAGCAACGTGCTCTGGTAGTTGGTGATGGGGAACGTGTAGGTAGAATCTTTGTACACCTGGAAATAACTCACACTGTCAGGCTCCTGTTTTTGCCAGGCCACCAGGGTAGAATCAAATTCTTTGGGTGATGGATTGCGCAGCAACTCATCTCCTATATAGTATAACGTATCCAGTCCATTGCGTTGTGTAGAAAAGAAACCTGCCCAACGGTTACCGATCCCGTTCTCGTCTGATACAAACGTGAAGTGATTGGTATTGTACTGCATCGGGAAACGGGCATTACCCATTTTCAGATCGGTGAGTTTGGCCAGTTGTTTCTGTTTACTATCGTTGAGGATATCTACCATGTAAATATTGAATCTATACTTACTCGGCAATACGGTATCCTGGTTTGGTGCCAGCGGATCGGGACGGTTAGAGGAATAAATAATACCCGAACGGTTAGGGAAGGAAACAAAAGTAGGATCCAGGTCATCATAAATATCGTTGGTGATCTGGGTCAGTTTGTTCTGTTCGATCTTGTAGGTATAAATATCCGAGTGACCATTCTTCACGGCACTCATCACCAGTGTATTCGCATCCAGCATAAAAGAGGCATCCAATAACTGGTCTACCCCTTCTATCTCCTGTTTGTAGCGTTTGTATTTGGCAATCACATCGTACACAAACATTTTGATCTTACCATTTTCCCAGTAAGCCACCAGTAAACGGGTGCCTTTGCCATCCCAGGCAAGGATGGGATAATTAGGGTTGATATCGCCCTGGTTGGTACGAACGCCGATTTTCAGTAGAGTGCGTGCATCATAAAAATTCTCCATCAGCTTAACGCTGTACTGGCCTTTTTTGAATTCCACCACACCATACGTGCTGCTTTTGGGATTGGGATTGGCCTGGAAACGGAAATAATCGTTCTTGGAAATATCTTCCGATACATTCAACTGCCCCTTGGGCTGGTTGCGGCGCTGGCGGATATCTTTGGAATATACTTCCTGCTGGTACTGCATGAAATCGGCCAGTACTTCCTTGAATTTCTTTTTACATACCCGTAAACAGGCATTGTTCAGGTTTTTGTAAATACGTGCGAGGTATAATAAATACGTGATATTTTCTTTGCGGTATTTTTCGCCGATATAGTACCAGAAAGCATGTCCTGCCAATACAGGTTTCTCAAAAGCGAACTGGTAAAAAGAATTATAGCGGCCACCGAGTATGGCACTTTTCAGTTCATCATCTTTTTCAGTGCTCCAGGCTTCGCCGGCATAAGAAACATAGCCATCTACCAGCCATTTGGGAAGGTCCAGTAAAGCCTGGTTACTCGCAAACTCGCCGATATCGTCTCCAAACAGCAGGTTATCCGTCAATACCCTTGCAATACCTTCCCGGATCTGGCGTTTGAGGTGATCATGGTTACCATCAAAATACACCACAATTTTATTATTCACCAGCTTGGTTACGCCACCCGCATTCTGCCAGTCGCTGCCCAAGCCGATATTGCTGCTTTTATAATCGTTATAGCTGTTATAGATCACGATATTGGCCCTGCGCTGCAAAGAATATTCAATGAAATTCTCAATGGAACGTAATTCTTCCTCCGCCACCTGCGCCACAAATTTGCCCAGTTCTACGCCGCCCTGATTGGTATAGGTGTTGAAATTGGGCGACTGGTAAAATTTCCAGATGAATTTTTTATGCTGAACCCTGTTCTTGCCAAATTCCACAGAGTTAACCTGCGCCGAAGAGAGGGCTGGTAAAAGAAAACCGGCAAAAACCAGTAATTGAGCGATTCGATTCAATTGCATATCCGAACTTTAGTGTTTTAAAATTAGTCATTTACCATTAAAAGCAGGTAAAAATACGTTTATGATCAAGGTCAGGGTTTTTACATTTAGTCCCGTTCAGGAAAATACCTACGTACTGTACAATGAACAGAACAAAGCTATTATAATTGACCCCGGATGTTACTTCTCCGCTGAACAGGAAACGTTAAAAAACTATATTACCGATACGCAACTGGAACCGGTAAGGTTGCTGAACACCCACTGCCACCTGGATCATGTTTTCGGAAACAAATGGGTTTCAGAAACATGGAACCTGGAACTATACCTGCACAAGGGCGAGCAGCAGATGTTGCAGCTGGCTCCATTATCAGGCGAAAAATGGGGTTTGCCCTTTCAGAATTACACTGGCCCACTCCATTTTCTCGAAGAAGGAGATACGATTTCTATTGGTAACGATGCTTTACGGGTTATACTGGCTCCGGGCCATTCGCCGGCCAGTATCTGTTTTTATTGTGAAGAACAGTTGTTCCTGGTAGGCGGCGATGTGCTGTTCCGGGAAAGCATTGGCCGCACCGACCTGCCCGGTGGTAACCACGAAACATTGCTGAAAAGCATCCGGGAAAAACTGTTTGTGCTACCGGATGAGGTAGTGGTGTATTCCGGGCATGGCGAGCCTACTACTATCGGGCACGAGAAACGGAATAACCCATTCTTATAAACGCCTCTTTACTGTTTCTCTGCTTTATCATAGGCCATGATAAAAATGGCCCCCAGGTTTTTATGGGGAGGGATATAGTCGTCGAACTTATCGCGGTAACCCGCCCCTACCCTGCCCTGTACGGTTTTCCAGAGTTCTTCCCAGTTCAGGTCTTTACCGGCCCGCAGTTTATCTGTGATCGCATCTATCAGGCTCTGGTTTAACACACCGGCAGCCACCTGTTTGGAGGAAATGATATGTGCTTTGGGACAGATCTGCAGAATATCGTTCAGTTTCTGGTACCCGCCGCAACTACCCAGCAACACCACTTTGGCACTGGCAGGCAGGCGTTTGATGGTTTCGGGCAGGTAATAACTATGTCCGCGGTGAATAACGATCGCCGGCGGCAGGTGTTTTTCTTCCAGGTAACTGATCAGGCTGTCCTGCGCCTGCAGGTCCAGCTCCTGTTTCTCATCTAATGGCAGGTTGGCATAAATGGTGATGGGACTGCCTTTGGCCGAATGGATCTCCACCCATTGCGGTTTGCGGGTGATGCGCCAGTTACTGTTGCTGAACCGGCTCATGAATGCACCGAAATAAGTGGCTGCATCTTTATCGCCATAAGAGAATTGCTGGATGATAATCCGGCCCGTACTATCCTGCAGCGATTTACGGGGCATGATATACACCGGATCAATGCCCAAACGGGAAGCGATATCTACTTTGTTGGAAGGATCGAGCGACAAAAAGATGGTATTGAGGAGATCATAGATCACGGCTCCTCTTTTATTATGGTTGCGGGTACTATTGGCGAGGTTCACCTGTACCTGCGCCAGTATCAGGTTACGCAACTCCTTGTTATAAATACTGGCATAAGAATCGGCCACATCCACCGCATCTTCGAGTGTGGGCGAAGCGTCCAGTCCGTTCACAAAACGGCGCATCACATTTTCTGCGGTACTCTTCTCCATCCGGCCCAGAAAATTATCGAGCGTATTATAGGCTGCGCAGATCTTGATGAATTTTTTATAATAATCGCCATGGATCAGCCGTATCAGGCTATCTGCCCTTGGCACCTGCATGCGCTGGAAAATACGTGGGTACACCCCCACCACAAAACTGGAAGTATAGATCTCTTCCTCTCCCATCACCGCGAGGTAATACAGTTCTTCCGGACCCAGTTTATCCAGTGCTTTAAACCGGATATTCTCGTTGGCCACATCGTGCAGGGCATTGATCTCATTGATGAATAATTCAACGGCTTTGCTACGCAGTTTATTGGTTAATACCATGGCGGCCATGGGTGTATCGCCCCGCTGCATACGGGTGGCATAATCAATCCGCGTTTTCACGAGCAACTGGTAATACCCTATAGAGGAATCATTGGTAACCAGTGGCGTGATGGAATCGATAGAGATCTTATTACGGTAGAGATTATCGAGAAAAGGGAAATACATGCGCCCGGTTTTGGTCAAAGCCAGGCGTCCGATCATTTTTACCAGCGGATGATTTACCGACTGGATCTTTCTGCCTAATGCATTGGGTACGGCGGCATAACTGTACAGTTCTTCCTGGTTGCGGTAGGCAGCCTGTATGATGAGGCTGTCTGCAAAACGGTTATTCGGGTAACGTGTCAGGATCTTGAGTACATCCAATGGATTGCGCTGGCAGGTTTTGAGTACCAGGTAATCGGCCGCAGCAGGTATACCCGGATTCGATTTCAGGGCAAAATTATCTGTGAGAATGGAACTCACTTCCAATGTATTCGCAATGATTACGGGCAGCATAGAATTACCTGCTAATTCTGCCTGCATGGCATCTTCATAGGCTTTTACCAATGCGGGCAGCATACCCACACTCATGGAACGGGATCGATAAGAAGACAGAAAACCCCTCAGCATTTCATTGATACCCCGCAGCCATTTGAATTTGTCATTATCGCTGAGGTTTTTGTTCAGTTCTACAACAGCCCGCAGGTTATTGACCCGAATCCGAATGGACTGATCGATGGAGCGGTCGAGTGAAGCATTACCCGTAAACGGTATCAGGCTGTCGGTCTTGCTTTTTAAATGGGTGATCGCATTCAGCGAGATCAGGATGGTTTCGTGGTGAAACTCGCGCGAAGCGGGTATTTCAGGGATGGTCAATGCCTCCTGCGAAAAAACAGAAAGGCTCATTAATAAGACCGATATTGTAAGGTAAAGTTTCTTCCGGTTCATAAACTGGCCCAAAAATAGGTTCATTTATATGAAGACCCATATTTCGGGCCATTTGCAGTTAACAATAACATAATAAGGCCAAAACCCTTAATTGCGGTTCTTAAAAATTAATTTTGTGTAAACATTAGGTTAAGACATGGAAGTAAAGCCCAAACAGATCCTGATAGCAGACGATGAGCCGGATATTTTAGAGATAGTGAGCTACAATCTTGGCAAAGAGGGCTATGAGGTTTACACTGCCAAAGATGGCAATGAAGCCATTGAGCGGGCCAAACAGTTGCACCCCGACCTGATTATACTGGACGTGATGATGCCTAAGAAAACAGGCGTGGAAGTATGCCAGATCCTCCGTTCGCAACCCATGTTCCAGGATACCCTGATCATTTTCCTGACCGCCATGAGCGATGAAGCTTCACAGATCAAAGGCCTGGAAACGGGTGCAGATGATTATGTGAACAAGCCCATCAGTCCGAAAGTACTGGTAAGCCGCGTAAATGCCCTGTTCAGAAGACTGAATAAAGACGACAGCGGATCCGGAAAAAGTATTGTGATAGGTAATATCACCATCGACCCGGTTAAATTTCTGGTGACCATTGATGGGCAGGAAGTAACCCTTGCCAAAAAAGAATTTGAGCTGATTTACCTGCTGGCATCCCGCCCCGGTCGTGTGTTTCTGCGGAACGAGATCCTCTCGCAGATATGGGGTAATGATGTGATTGTGGGCGACCGCACCATTGATGTACATATCCGTAAAGTTCGTCAGAAACTGGGGGTAGACTGTATCACCACCGTAAAAGGTGTGGGTTACAAATTTGACCTTTAAACCCCGGCTACAGGACCGCTGTACCGGAACAGCGGAGGAATGCTGCCCGATCCTGCTGCTTGTATTTTGTTTGCTGTAACTTTATCGCAGATGTTCAAAACCAAGAACCTTTCCCCGCAGCAGTTATCCGCTTTTACGGCGTTGATCCTGTCGATCCCCATTTCGGCAGGGATCTGGCTGTTACGTCCCGACTGGATCATTGCCCTGGTATCGCTGCTGGTTACTTTTATCGGCAGTTATTTCCTTATCCGTTTTGTGCTGGAATCTTTTATTTACCGGAAGATCAAACTCATTTACAAATTCATTTACCAGACCAAAGCGAGTAAACGGGAAGAAACCTATTACAAATACATACTTCCCCAAAAAGGGATCGACGAGGTAAGAAAAGATGTGGAGCAATGGGCCGAACAGCGTAGTGCAGAGATCGAATTACTGAAAACCAACGAAGCCTACCGCAAAGAGTTTCTGCAAAACCTCGCACACGAATTCAAGACACCCATTTTTGCCATACAGGGTTATGTAGACACTTTACTGGGCGGTGCCATGGAAAACCCGGAACTGAGCAAACGTTTTTTAGAGAATACCGCCCGTAATGTAGACCGGATGGTAACCCTGGTAGAGGATCTGGACGAGATCTCCAGACTGGAAAGTGGCCAGCAGCCTTTGTACAAGGAGAATTTTGTGATCCAGGATATTATACGGGAAACCTTTGAATCATTGTCTATTAAAACCAGCGCCAAAAATATCCGGTGCAGTTTCAAAAAAGGCTGCGAATCGCCCATCACTGTTTTTGCGGATAAAGAAAAGATCCGGCAGGTGCTGAATAACCTGGTAGAAAATGCTACCAAATACGGCAAACAGGATGGCAGTATTGTGGCCAGCATTTACAAAACCGATGGGCAACATGTACTGATAGAACTGAGCGATGATGGCATGGGCATTGCAGAAGAGCACCTGCCCCGCATTTTTGAACGTTTTTACCGCACCGACCGGGGCCGTAGCCGCGATGTGGGGGGCACCGGGCTGGGACTGGCCATCTGCAAACATATTATAGAGGCCCATGGCCAGACCATGCATGTACGCAGTAAACTGGATGTAGGAACCACCATCGGATTTACACTGGATGTGCGGAAAGACTAAGCCATCCGTGATGATGAACTGACCAACGTATAAAAGCCCCGATAGAGATCGGGGCCGCACATGAGAGAAAACTGTTGGTTATTACTTGCTGCGGTAAAATTGAGATGCCAGGATTAACTGAAAATGAACAAAATGCCATCAAACTATTACCAATCATGCGCAAAGAGGACATTATCTATACAAAAAAGCCTGAAAAAGCTATATTACCAAATCATTAATTAAATTCAGTAAGGATACAATCACTGCCAGAATCTTACTTTTGCCTAAATTTTATTGTATGGGTATCAACAACTTCGGTCGCTTTTTTATGCCTAAGAACAAGATCTTCTACGAACTGTTTGAAGATGTTGCAGAGAAAGCCCACGAGATGGGTATTAAACTGAAAGAAATGGTGAGTGAGCCCGACCCCAACAAACGCGCCGCCATTCTTGCACAGATCGAAGACCTGGAGCATAAGAACGACGACAATACCCACCGTATTTTCACAGAACTGGGCCGGAACTTTATCACACCTTTCGATCGTGAAGATATTCACTACCTGGCCAGCTCGCTGGATGATATTGCAGACTATATCTATGCCTGCGCCAAAAAGATCAACTTCTACAGCGTTAATCCCAACGATACCGGTATCCAGAAAATGGCCGACCTGATTTTGCAGGGTTCCAACGAAATCAAAAAAGCGGTATTTGGCTTACGCGATATGAAGAACCTGCGCGAGATGACCGAAGCCATGGTAAAAGTAAACAGTATCGAGAACCAGGCCGATGATGTGTTTGATATGAGTATTGAAATGTTATTTCAACAGGAAAATGATTTCAAGGAAGTGATCAAAAAAAGAGAGATCTATCAGGTAATGGAGATCGTTACCGATAAATGTGAAGACGCAGCCAATGTGATCGAATCCATCATCATCAAATACGCATAGATTAATTAAAAATTAGCAATTAAAAATTAAAAATAGGTTTGTCGTAAGGCTGCTTTCTTTAATTGTTAATTGCTAATTGCTAATTGTTAATTTTCAATTACGCCCATGTTCACGATACTCATTATCATCATTGCGCTCGCATTTATTTTCGATTATATCAATGGGTTTCATGATGCGGCCAACTCAATAGCCACGGTGGTTTCCACCAAAGTACTAACGCCTTTTCAGGCCGTAGTCTGGGCAGCTTTCTTCAATTTCGCCGCTTTTTTTATCTCGAAATATGTGTTTAAGGAATTTGGTATCGGTAATACGGTAGCCAAATGGGTGCACGCAGAATTTATTACGCTGGAAGTAATTCTGGCGGGTATTATTGCCGCTATTATCTGGAACCTGATTACCTGGTGGTTCGGAATCCCCTCCAGTTCTTCGCATACATTGATGGGTGGTTTTGTGGGCGCAGCACTGGCGCATGCCGGCGGTTTCAGCGGAGGGGGGGTGGATGTGATCAACTATGTTAAAGTAGTACCTACTTTCCTGTTTATTTTCTTTGCGCCACTGATCGGTATGATCATCGCATTTATTATTACGATACTGATTGTGCATATCTGTAAACGATCGAACCCCTATAAAGCCGAAAGCTGGTTCAAAAGATTACAGCTGGTATCTTCTGCGGCCTTCAGTCTGGGCCACGGTGGTAACGATGCCCAGAAAGTAATGGGTATTATTGGCGCTGCCATGATCTATTACGAGGGAACCAAGGGCAACCATATGGATTTTAATGAGTTTGTAAACGCTTACAGCTGGGTACCTTTCTGCAGCTTTCTCGCCATTGGCCTGGGTACCATGAGCGGCGGATGGAAGATCGTGAAAACCATGGGAACCCGCATTACCAAAGTAACCCCGCTGGAAGGTGTTGCTGCCGAAACAGCCGGTGCCATTACCTTATTCATGACGGAACATTTCAAGATCCCTGTATCTACCACCCATACCATCACCGGCTCTATTATCGGCGTAGGTGCTACCAAACGCCTGAGTGCTGTGCGCTGGGGTGTAACGGTAAACCTGTTATGGGCATGGATCATGACCATCCCTGTTTCGGCCGCAATTGCCGCGGTGGTTTACTACCTGCTGAAACTATTTATCTGATCTGTCCCTGGATTGACGGTTTATTCTGGATATCAAATTATCTTGCGGGCTAACTCATGCCTATGTCTAAGATCCTTGTTACCGGCGGATGCGGTTTTATCGGCTCTCATACCATTGTAGATCTGCTGGAAAACGGATTTACCGTTGTTTCCATTGATGACAATTCCCGTTCCTTAGCGTATGCCATGAACGGGATTGAGCAGATTACGGGCAAGAAAGTGAAGAATTACAAGGTAGATCTTAAGAATTTTGATGAAACACGTGCCGTATTCCAGGAAAACCCGGATATCTCAGGCCTGATTCATTTTGCAGCCTATAAAGCAGTAGGAGAATCAGTTACTGAACCCATTTTATATTACGAGAACAATATCTTCGGACTGATTAACCTGCTGAAATGTGTACAGGAATTTCAGGTACCGCATGTTGTATTCTCCTCTTCCTGCACCGTGTATGGAAATCCTGACAGTGTTCCGGTTACCGAGTCCTCGGCCATTAAAAAAGCAGAATCGCCGTATGGTGCCACCAAACAGATGGGAGAACAGATTCTGCAGGATTTTACACATTCCCAGACCGGTTTATCTACTATTCTGTTACGTTATTTCAATCCGGTGGGAGCTCACCCTTCTGCATTGATCGGCGAAATTCCGCTCGGTAAACCGCAGAACCTGGTACCGGTCATTACACAAACTGCTATTGGGAAACTTCCCAAAATGACTGTATACGGCAATGATTATGATACCCGCGACGGCAGTTGCGTAAGAGATTATATTCATGTTTGCGATATCGCGCATGCGCATACGCTGGCCATTCAATACCTCGAAAACAAAAAGAACAAAACCCGTTGCGATATCTTTAACCTGGGTACCGGCGATGGTGTTACCGTGCTGGAAGCCATTCAGATGTTTGAAAAAGTCAGCGGCGTAAAACTCAACTACGAAATTGGCCCCAGGCGTGCGGGTGATGTGATCAATATTTACGCCAACAATAACCTCGCTGTTGCCGAACTGGGCTGGCAGATCCGCTACAACCTGGAAGATATGATGCGGACCGCCTGGGTATGGGAGCAGAAAATCCACGAAGCCGAACAGAAAGTAAAAAGCAACTGATTACGCTTTATCAAACAGCCCGTTGTAATAGCGGAACAGCTTCTCCAGATCAGCCTGTTTTTTGATCTTAAGGTTCTCTTTTTTGATATAGTCTGATACTTCCCGGGTTTTATCACCCAGTAATAAAAGTATATCTTCTGCTTTGCTGAGCCGTTGCATTTTACCTGCTGCCACTCCATAAAAACTAATGAGCCTGTCTATCCGGATAGAAGTAGTGGCACTATTATATTCTTTGTATTCCACTTCAGCAAATTTGGTATCCATCAATAAGCCGGCTTTGCCGGTTACAAGTACCTGGTAATAATTATCTGCTGTCAGTTTATCAATGGGCGGGAATCCTTTTTCAAAAACTGTATTGTTATTTTTACCTGGATCGCCGATGAACTCAATACTTTTTACCGGACTGGTCACTTCCATCTCCTCCCCATTGGCATCCATAAAAAACAAGCGGTTCTGCTGCAGGTTGAGTTTGAATTTGTTTCCCATCAGTGGTTTGCCGTTACCAGCCAGGTACAGAATGGCCGTCGTATACCCGGGTTTAAAAAGGTGGGCTGTTTCTCCGGCCGCGGCCTTCTTCATCAGAACGGGATTGCCATTACCATCAGACAAAGTGGTCATGGAGTATTGTAACTGGCCAAACAATAACTGGCCAAACATCAGAAAGGCAATCACTGCCAATAATTTCGGAGATGAAAAAAGTAGCTTCATAAACCGGGTAGAATTTTCTTAAAGATAGGTTGCCGGAATACCTGCATGTACAACAGGGGGCCACTTCATCCACCAGCCATGATTTTATTTTACCGAGGCATGAAAACAAGTCACCGGACCCGATAGCAAAATAACAGACTACTACTGCAGCGCATTATAAAACTGAACAACTTTTACCAGGTCGGTTTCTTTTCTGCATTTAAGATCATTGGTCGTGAGAAAAGCCTGCACCGTTTTTCGCTGATCAGAGAGTAGAGAAAGTACAGCCGTTTCTTCCTTGGCCAAACGTATCATTCCTTTAGCCGGTTGATAAGCGTAAACCATTTCTTTCTGCTCAAATACACGGGTGGTCTGGTTACTGCCATAATATTTCACATCGCGGTAATTGACCCCTATCCGTTTCAATAATGTTACACGACCAGAGTCAAGCACCAGGTAAAAGCTATTCACCGTTTGTCCATCTACCGGCGGAAACCCACTGCGGAATACCTGATTTTTAGCAGGATCTGCACAGTTCACAAAAATAATCTTTTCAATAGGTGTAATAGATGCCATTTCTTTTCCGTCGCCGGCATCATATATCACCAGGTTTTCCTGCAGGTTCAGTTTTGCTTTAATACCCTGGTAATATTTTCCATTACGTACTTTGAGATTAGCGGTACAATACTCCTGGGAAAAAAAAGGGGATCCTTCTATTAAGTATTCTGAACGCAACATCATGGGCCGACCATTCACATCATTCAGAAAGCTGTTATCTTCTTTCATGAACTGTAAGGTTTGCCCCTGACTGAACAACAAAAAAGGGAACAGCATGACCAGAATACATACAAAGATTTTCATGCAGCGATATTTTGTATGCTTAAAGTTACCGGGTTACGCTTATTGATTCACCATTTTGGCCGCATTTTCGGCCATCTGCAGTGATTCAATAAACTCATCGATATCGCCATTGATCACCGCATCCAGGTTATAGGAAGTAAGACCGATCCGGTGATCGGTAACCCTGCCCTGTGGCCAGTTATACGTGCGGATTTTGGCACTGCGGTCGCCGGTGCTAACCAATGTTTTACGCTGGCGCGAAATTTCTTCTTCCTGTTTACGCACCTGCTCTTCATAGAGTTTGGTACGTAACATGGTCATCGCTTTTTCGCGGTTGCCTAACTGCGAGCGCTCGGTCTGGCAAACCACCACCACGCCCGTAGGAATATGTGTCAAAAATACCTTGGTCTCTACTTTGTTTACATTCTGTCCACCCGCCCCCCCGCTTCGGGCGGTTTCCATTTTCACGTCACTTTCTTTCAGTTCAAAATCCACTTCTTCCGCTTCGGGCATTACCGCTACGGTGGCAGCAGATGTGTGTACCCGCCCCTGCGTTTCTGTATCAGGCACCCTTTGTACGCGGTGTACCCCGGATTCAAATTTCAATGTGCCGTATACATCTTCCCCGGTTACTTCCAGGATCACTTCCTTGTATCCGCCCACCGTTCCTTCGCTTTCGCTCACAATGGCCGTTTTCCAGCCTTTGCGGGAGCAGTAGCGTAGGTACATACCCAGCAGATCGCCGGCAAACAGGCTGGCTTCATCGCCACCGGTACCGGCACGGATCTCGAGAATGGCGTTTTTATCGTCCTGCGGATCTTTGGGTATCAGTAATTTGGTCAGTTCTTTTTCAAGGGCTTCTTTTTTTTCTTCCAGTTCGGGCAGCTCCATTTTGGCCAGTTCGCGCATTTCTTCATCAGAACCATTCTGGGCTTCTTTGGCATATTCATAGTCGGCCAGCACCTTTTTATACGCTTCGTAAGGCTGTACTATCTTCTCCAGAGAGCGGTATTCCTTGCTATAGGCACCAAATTCCTTCTGGTTATTGATAATTTCCGGGTTGGTAAGGGCTACCCCTACCTGTTCAAACCTCGCTTTTATCGCATCAAGCTTATTCAGCATATCCTTCTTTTAAAGTTGGCAAAATTACAGTTTTAGCGGGGAAGCGCACAGACTATTCAGAGATTACTTAATTTCATGATCCTCAATAACTGATTATGCGTATTCTTTTCCTTTTCGGCCTGTTTCTGGCTACCCAAAGTTTTGGCCAGCAGGCTGACCTCCTGATCCGGAACGGTAAAATCCTCGACGGTACCGGCAACAGCTGGTTTTACGGCGACATAGCTGTTCAAAAAGGGAAAATTATTGCCGTAGGCAAACTCGGCAAATGGACGGCCACCAAAACCATTGATGCTACCGGTTTGATAGTGGCTCCGGGGTTTATTGATGTTCACACCCATATTGAGGGGGAAGAAAAAAGACAACCTACCGCAGATAATTTTATTTACGACGGGGTAACCACCGTGGTTACCGGTAACTGCGGCGGATCCAACGTACATATCGGCCGGTATTTTTCGATGCTCGATAGTTTGAAACTATCTATCAATGTAGCCAGCCTCATTGGCCATAACGATGTTCGTAAAGCTGCCATGGGCTCTGCTAACCGCGATCCCAACGAAGCCGAAATGCAGCGTATGGAAGCCATTGTGGAACAGGCCATGAAAGACGGAGCCGTAGGACTCTCTACCGGCCTCATTTATATACCCGGCACTTATTCCAAAACAGAAGAAGTGGTACGCCTGGCCAAAGCAGCATCCAGATACAATGGCGTATATGCCAGCCATATGCGCGATGAGGGCGATAGTGTAACCCAGGCCATTGAAGAAGCCATCCATATCGGACGCGAAGCAAAGATGCCGGTGGAGATCTCGCATTTTAAACTGAGCGGACAGCAGAACTGGGGCAGAAGTAAAGAAACCATTCCCATGATCATCAAAGCCAGAGAAGAGGGATTGGATGTAACGATTGATCAGTATCCATATACAGCCAGCAGCACTTCACTGAGCACGTTGTTGCCCGACTGGGTATTGTCTGACGGACAGGATTCCATCAAAGCCCGTTTGGCAAGACCCGAAGTGAGAAAAGAAGTGGCAGAACACATGCTGCGGAAACTGAAAAAAAGAAAGCTGAAACATTTCAGTTATCCGGTAGTGGCTTCTTTCAGGGCTGATAGCACCTTTAATGGCAAAAGCATCGAGGAAGTGAACCTGCTCAAAGGCAGAAAACACAAAGCCAGAGAAGAAGCCGAAACCATTATAGAAATGATGGAGCTGGGAGGGGCGGGTATGGTATTTCATGGCATGGGCGATAAAGACGTAAAAGCCATTATGCAATACCCTTTTAACATGTTTGCGAGTGATGCCAGCATACGCGTATATGCTGCCGGCAATCCCCACCCGCGGGGATATGGCACCAACGCGAGGGTACTTGGTAAATATGTACGCGAAGAAAAAGTGATTTCGCTGGAAGAAGCGGTAAGACGGATGACGTCTTTACCCGCCCAGAAATTTCAACTGCCCAACAGGGGTTTGCTGCGCGAAGGCTTTGCTGCGGATATTGTACTGTTTGATGAGCAGAAAGTACAGGACCTTTCCACCTACGATAAACCGCACCAATACAGTACCGGTTTTCAGTATGTACTGGTAAACGGCGAACTTACCGTAGAAGCAGGCAAACACAATGGTACCCGTGCAGGAACTACTTTACGTTTGAAAAACTGATAGATGAGAAAATACTTTTTACTCGCTTTTTGTTTGACGGCTGTTTACGGCCATGCGCAAAAAGACCGTTACCAGATCATCGATTCCATTGTTAGCAGTGCCGCCGGTAATCACCCGCTGAGTGCCGTGGTAATGATTGCGGAAAAAGGAAAAGTGACCTACGAAAAAGCAGTTGGTTACCGCGAATTTGCCGGACAATTACCCCTGCAAACAACCGATGTGTTTGAACTGGCTTCTGTTAGCAAACAGTTTACTGCCATGGTGATCATGATGCTGAAAGAGAAAGGTTTGTTGCAGTATGATGACCTCGTAGAGAAATACCTCAGCATCCCTTACAAGGGAATTACGATCCGCAACCTGCTTACCCATACCAGTGGTTTACCTGATTACCAGGAGATCATGGATGCCCACTGGGATAAAAGTAAAGTGGCCGGCAATCCGGACATACTTGCCTATCTGAACCAATACGCACCGCCCAAACTATTTGAACCCGGCGAGAAATATGCGTACAGCAATACCGGTTATGTATTACTGGCCAGCATTGCAGAAAAAGTGAGTGGGAGAGATTTTATAGAATTTTGTAACAAAGAGATCTTCCGCAAACTGGGCATGAAACACACGGGCATCCGCACCCTGGCAGAAAAAGCAGCGGTAAAAAATTTCGCAATCGGACATATGTATGTGAAGGAGAGAGATGAATTTGTAAGAGCCGATTCTTTTCCTTCTTCCGACTATACTATCTGGCTGGGTAACCGCAAGGGACCGGGCCGTATCAGTTCTACCGTGCAGGACCTGCTGAAATGGGACCAGGCACTCTATACAGAGAAACTGGTATCACAAGTTACCCTGGCCGAAGCATTCAAACCGATGGTGTTGAATAACGGCAAGCTCTCAAATTATGGTTTTGGATGGATCCCGGTAACGGACGATCCTTCCGGCCGCATTGTATGGCACAATGGCGATAACCCGGGGTATAAAACAGAGATCATGCGTTTCATCGACCAGCAGAAAACACTGATCATACTTTGTAATAATGCTTCTGACCAGTTTGAGAATATTATAAAACAGATCCGTATCCAACTCACCCGTCAATAAACTACCATGTTGAAAAAACTATTGTTCCTATTATTACCCTTATCGTTGCAGGCCCAGCAGTACCAGAAGATTCACAACAAAGCCATTGTTGTTGATTCGCACAATGATATCCTTACTGCCTGTATGGAGAAAAAAGTAAGCATGGATGCCGATCTCAAAGGCAGAACCCACTCAGACCTGAACCGCTTTAAACAGGGTGGTGTAGATGTACAGATCTTTTCTGTATGGTGCGATGGTAGTAAAGAAAATCCTTTTGCCTGGGCCAACCGTGAGATGGATACCCTGGATGCCGTGATCAGCCGCAATCCTGATAAAATTGCACTCGTCAGAAATTCGAAAGAATTAAAACAGGCCATCAAAGACAAAAAACTGGCCGCCATGTTTGGCGTAGAGGGCGGGCATATGATCGAAGGCAAGCTGGAGAATCTCGATAAACTGTTTGCCCGCGGCACCCGTTACTTAACGCTTACCTGGAACAACTCGCCCGGCTGGGCCACATCGGCCATGCTGGAAGTGAGTAAAAAAGACAGTCTGGCCAATGCACAGAAAGGCCTGACCGATTTTGGCAAACAGGTGATTAAAAGAATGAATGAACTGGGTATGATGGTAGACCTCTCACATGTGGGCGAGCAGACATTCTGGGATGCCATCCAAACCACTACCAAACCGGTAATGGTATCGCATAGCAATGCCTATGCGCTTTGCCCCAGTTTCCGCAACCTGAAAGATGAACAGATCATTGCCGTAGGAAAAAATGGCGGTGTGATAGACCTGAATTTTTATTCCGGTTTTGTAGACAGCAGTTCCAAACGTAAAGAAGCCCTTTTTGTAGTGGCCCATGCAGCCGAACTGGATTCTTTGGTGAAAGCAGGCATACAAAAAGAATATGCCATTACCATGCTCGCAGACAAATATGCCGCAGAAGCACAGGCAGCCCGGGCACCCTTGAGCCTCTTACTGGATCACCTGGATTATATTGTGAAACTGGCGGGTGTAGATCATGTAGGACTGGGATCAGATTTCGACGGCATCAACTCTGCACCGCAGCAACTGGATGATGTGACCACGTATCCTGTTATCACGAAAGCCTTACTGGAAAGAGGGTACAGCAAAAAAGATATTGCCAAAATAATGGGGGGTAATATTCTGCGGGTACTTAAAGCAAATGAATAAAAGCATTTATATCAGCTTAGATTTTAACTACTTTTTTTGCTAAGCACAAAATTACAAGACACGATGTTTGAGAATCCCAAAAGGGTTCTCTAATGTAAGCGTTAATCTCTTTTCGATTTACTATCGATAAAACAGGTCTTTCTGAGACACATATGTGACAAATGATAAATTTGAAAATCAAATGAGTAATATTCAGATTTTTGAGAGTAAGAAAATCCGTAGCCAATGGAATGCTGAGGAAGAAAAATGGTATTTTTCTATAGTGGATATTATTGAAGTTTTAACTGACAGTCCTAATCCTCAGGTTTACTGGAGGGTATTGAAAAAAAGGCTTAAAGATGAGGGAAATGAAACCGTTACAAATTGTAACGGTTTGAAAATGGAAGCTGCAGATGGCAAACTCAGACTAACTGACGTGGCTGATACTGAGCAACTGTTTCGACTGATTCAATCAATCCCATCTCCTAAAGCAGAGCCTTTTAAACAATGGCTGGCTAGAGTAGGCTATGAAAGGATTGAAGAAGGAGAGGATCCTGAGAAAAGTATAGACCGGGCGATGGAAAACTACCTTACACTCGGTTATAGTAAGGATTGGATCAATCAAAGGCTGAAGAGTATTGAAGTTAGAAAAGAATTAACTGATGAATGGGAAAATCGTGGCGTTAAAAAAGGGCAGGAATTTGCAACGCTTACTGACATAATCACGCAGGCATGGAGCGGTAAAACAGTGAAGCAATACAAACAATTTAAAGGTTTGAAAAAAGAAAATCTTCGAGACAATATGACCAATCTCGAATTGGTGCTGAATATGCTTGCAGAAGCCACCACATCTGAAATCAGCAAAGAAAAAAAGCCCGCCAGCTTCACAGAAAACAAAACCATTGCAAAGCAAGGTGGAACAATTGCAGGTAATACACGAAAAGCTATTGAAGCTAAGACAGGGAAGAAAGTAGTGAGTAATAGTAATGCTAAAAAAGCGCTAACAAATAGATCTTTAAAAAAATACTAACCTGAAATTCATTTATGGAATTTCATCATCACCCACAGATTGAAAAGAAAAGCTATAGGCCTCCCCACTAGAAAAGGATAATAAAATAAAATCCTAAAGAAAAACTGCGCCTTTGCGCCTCTGCGGGAAAATTACACGCAAAGCCACAAAGGCGCAGTTTTTGTGGCAAATCGCTTACATTTATTCTATCTTTTAGTGCTGATGTATTTACCTATCCCCAACTTACCATAAGATGAGAAAACTGTTCATTACACTTATACTGCTTCCGCTACAATTACTGGCACAACCTTTTTCTACAACCGAGATCAGTAAATGGCAGCAACAGGCCAGTAAAGTAACCATCATCCGCGACAACTGGGGCATCCCGCATATTTACGGAAAAACGGATGCGGATGCTGTTTTCGGTTTGTTATACGCGCAATGCGAAGATGATTTCAAACGCGTAGAGATGAACTATATCGAAAAACTGGGGCGTTTGGCAGAAGTGAACGGCGAAAAAGACCTCTACAATGATCTGCAGATCCGGATGATCATTGACTCGGCTGATGCCGTGAAAGATTACCGGAACAGTCCTCTATGGTTACAAAAACTGTTGAATGCTTACGCAGACGGCATCAATTATTATCTCTACAAACATCCTTCTGTAAAACCCGCTTTACTCACCCGTTTCCAGCCCTGGTATCCGATGTTATGGACCGACGGCAGTATCGGCGCAATTGATGTGGCAGATGTGTCTGTGAATGAGTTAAAGAATTTTTATTCCAATGAGCCTGCGGTAACAGCAGCAGTGCTGCCGCAGGAAGTGGATCCTTTACCCGGTGGTTCCAACGGTTTTGCGATTGCACCTGCTAAAACAGTTTCGGGCAATTCCATTCTGTACATCAATCCACATGTCACTTTTTATTTCCGTCCCGAAGTAGCCGTGCAGAGCGAAGAAGGCTTACATGCGTATGGTGCGGTAACCTGGGGTCAGTTTTTTGTGTACCAGGGCTTTAATGAACACCTTGGCTGGATGCATACTTCCAGTTACAGTGATGTAGCTGATTCATACATCGAGAAAGTGCGTAAGCAAAACAATGAATGGGTGTATGAATATGATGGCCAGGCCAGGCCGGTAGGTAAAAAAGAGATCACGATCCGTTACCTCGCCAACGGCAGCCTGCTTACAAAAACATTTACCACCTATTACACCCATCACGGCCCGGTAATGGCGAAAAGAAACGGACAGTGGATCAGTGTAAAAGCCAATAACCGTTCTGTAAAAGGTATCGTGCAATCATGGGAGCGAACCAAAGCCAGGAATTACGATGAGTTCAAAAAAAGCATGGAACTGCTGGCCAATACATCCAATAACACCGTGTACGCCGATGACAAAGGCAATATTGCTTACTGGCACGGCAATTTTATGCCCAAACGCGATCCAAAATACAACTGGTCCGTGCCGGTAGATGGCAGTACTTCCGCTACCGAATGGAAGGGTTTACATACACTGAACGAATTGATACAGGTAAAAAATCCTGCTACAGGATGGATCCAGAATTGTAATTCTACTCCTTTCACCGTGTCGGGCAGCAGCAGTCCTAAAAAAGAAGACTTCCCCACTTACATGGCACCTATGGGAGAAAACTTCAGGGGTGTAAATGCCACCAGGATCCTGGATGCTACGAATGGCTATACCATCGATAAAACAATTGCATCCGGTTATGATACCCACCTGGCCGCATTTGATGTGCTGGTACCTGCATTGGTGAAAGCCTATGAAAGCAACCAGGAGAATCCAGCTTATAAAGAGCTGGCAGCCGCTATTGTTTTGCTGAAAGCCTGGAACAGAAACTCAGCCGAAAATTCCGTGGCCACTACCCTTGCCATTGAATGGGCACAAAGGATCTGGCCCAGCATTCAACGATCTAAAGGACCGGAAGATAAAGCGGATCAGGTAGAGAAAACCCACCGTTTTGCAGCAAGTGCCAATGCCGAAGCATGGTTACAACCCTTAGCAGCCACCCTGAAAGAGCTGACCACAAAGTTTGGCAGCTGGCAAAAACCATGGGGTGAGATTAACCGCTACCAACGCATCACCTCCGATATTACAGACAAACATGATGATGCACAACCCAGTATTCCCTGCGGTTTTGCCGCATCTGTGTGGGGCGCGTTGCCCTCATTTGTGAGCAGAACCTATCCCGGCACAAAACTGCGGTATGGCTACAATGGCAATAGTTTTATCTGCGCGGTAGAGTTCGGTAAAAAAATCAAAGCCAAATCCTTATTGGCCGGGGGTAATAGTGGAGACATCGGTTCAACCCATTTTAATGACCAGGCAGAGATGTACACCAAGGGGCAATTCAAAGAAGTATTGTTCTACAAAGAAGATGTATTGAAACATGCAGAAAAAACCTATCATCCCGGAGAATAACAGCATACACCATGCACTGAAACCCCATTTCCCGATAGAAGCTTATATTTAAAGATGAAAAGAACCTATTTATTGTCTGCCGTTTTGTTTATGGCACTGCTGCCAGGCATTTTCAATACCATTGCAGCACAAGCCAAATCAGGACTGAACCCTGCCCATGGTGCGCCCGGCCACCGTTGTGATATTGCCGTGGGAGCTCCACTGAATGCTGCACCTGCACCAGCCAAAGCACCGGTACAGAATCTTCGTCCCGGACAAATATTTCCTGGCATGCTGGCCAATCCGGCCAAGTCGGCTACAACTAACAAACCAGTAGTCAATACAGCTCCTGCTGCTCCGGTACAACAGGCAGCAGCCCCTCAACCTATCAAAACAGCTTTGGCAGCACCGCCCGCTACCAAAGTAACAGCCGGCCTGAATCCAGCACACGGTCAACCCAACCATCGTTGCGATATTGCCGTGGGGGCCCCGCTCAATTCTCCGGCCGGAAAACCAGCGGTTGCACCAGTACAACCCGCTACACCTTTACCAGGCGGTCCGGTGAAAAATGCGGCGGGAGTAAAGATCAATCCACCGCACGGACAACCGGGACATGATTGTTCTGTAGAAGTAGGTAAGCCGCTGAAACAGTAATGCTTTTTTACAACCGATATCGGTTAGCTATACCCGTTTACTGCCTCTCTGTTAAGCCAGTGCCGTTATCCGATCACTTTTCTGATAATTGATATTTGGGATAACCGGCAAGAGCCTGCTGTAAGGCTTCTGTGGTAACGGGTTGTTCCATTTCTATACTCACTGTTGCTGTGGTACGATCTATCTGAACGTCTTTGATCTGCGGATTGGCTTTTAAAGCATTCTTTACTTTTTTTTCACAACCGGCACAGGTAATGCCGGTTACATGGTATTGATGTGTCATTTTTGAGTATTTAACACAAAACTACCCTGCTTCATAGCCTTAGGTATTATACAATAGAGGATAAGATTTATATACTATTCTGCTGGCACTTATCAGTTGTGTGCGAACAGATGGTTGATGCATCTATATCAAAAATGCCACTGATTACCAGCCCTGAAGCAGCCTGGTAATCAGTGGCAGCATGTGTTATACCTTACCTATTTTTCTATCGCCCTGATATGATACTCCTGGATAAGTGCAGGATTCTCAGGGGTAAGCGTAAAACTCACCCACACATTCGCTTTCTCTCCTTCCATGATAAAATACCCGCGTAGCTGATTTTCGGGAACCAGTTCTTTTACGGTATGGATCTTGCCGGCTTTTTCAAAAATGGCTCTTGCTTCCTTCTTCAGTGAATCAATTATGTAATCTGCAAAAAAGTTCTCCGCAAAAATGCCAGAGCTAACGGCGTTGGTAAAATCAGGTAATAATTTTACCAGCTCATCGCGCCGTTGCGTAAGGATGGCAGAAGGAGGCAGTTGACGTGGCTGTAGTTTGGCTAAGCGGATCAGGGTATCTAGTACAGCAAAATTAGGAGGTGTGGTGGGTGCATAGGTAACATTGGCAAACAGGATCACTCCCAAACCATACTCGGGCAGAAAACGCCAGTTGCTGCCAAAACCCGGTAAGCCGCCACTATGCGCTACATATTCGCGGCCTTCGCAATCACGGCTCCAGTTTACGCCATATCCGTAAGCAGAAGTAATGGCACAGGCCCTGCCACTGGGATATTTGTAATTGGGATTGAGCCCGATAAAGCGCCAGGGCTGGTGCATCTCGCGCAGGGAACTTCTTTTCACCGGACCGGTTTCCGCATCGTTCCTTACCGGCCAGGCCGATTGATGCAGGGCCACATATTTACTGAAAGATTCAATAGACGTGATCATGCCACCCATAGCGCCATAAATACCATCGTGCAGCAAAGCTTCCTCGCGCCAGTTACCATTGATCCAGCGATAGCCATGTGCCAGCTCGCCGGCAGGCACTTTACTGTACTCCCATTGCGCCTGCGTCATACCCAATGGTTGCCAGATATTTTTTGCGATATAATCGC
The DNA here is from genome assembly GCF_058806635.1 of Sediminibacterium sp. GW821-FHT12F12. Classification (NCBI taxonomy): domain Bacteria; kingdom Pseudomonadati; phylum Bacteroidota; class Chitinophagia; order Chitinophagales; family Chitinophagaceae; genus Sediminibacterium; species Sediminibacterium sp. GW821-FHT12F12. Next base: position 255,392 of record NZ_JBXAPW010000002.1, read on the forward strand.
TGTAAGGAATACCCGTTACTTTTTTAATGATATACCCCTGCATGGCAAAACCCATATTACTGTATTCATACGCAATACCTGGCGCATTGGAAAAAGAAATGCCTTTTTTAATCATGGCAATCAGCTCTGCATCGGTATCGGCCAGCTGCCTGTCGCCCCAGGGATTGTCTTCGGGGAACCCGGCTGAGTGGGTCATGATATGGCGGATGGTGATCTCTGGTGCATCTTTGGTCATTTTCTGCCCTTTCATTTCGGGGATATAGAGATAAACGGGGTCATCTAATTTCAGTTTGCCTTCATCGCGCAGTTTCAGGATGGCCAGCGAAGTAAAACTCTTACTCATAGAAGCAATCCGGAACATAGATTTGGTAGTAGCCGGAATTTTATGCTCTATATCTGCATACCCGCCACTTCCAGAAAATACCAGTTTACCATCGAGCATGATGCCAAAAGCATACCCGGGAAAATGATTTTTTTCTGCATAGTCTTTATACATTTTTTCAACCAGTGGGAAATAGGTCGAAATTTTCTCCAGTCTGGCCGCATCTGTAAATACCGGCGGGCGGTAAGCTGCATTAGGGTTACTGGCAACAATTTTGTCCTGAGCCAGCACAACAAAAGATAACAAGGTCAGGATCAGTGAAGACAATGGTCCGAGGAAACGATAAGGGTGCATAGATTTTACTTTATCATACTTGAGGGGTAAATTAATAAAAATAATTAACAAACTCTCTGGTCTTAATTTACGGGAGTATGATACTTAAGGATAATCCCAACTGTCAGATTAGGTATTGATTATTACACGTAAACCCTATTGTTGGCTGTAGTGCATTTTCGCTTAATACCCATAAGTTCTGCTTTTATTTAGAAAGTCATTTCTTTTAGTCTTTCTATATAATGCTGTTGTCTCGGTAATTAGTTTGTATAAAATTGGATTACTTGTCAATGTTGGAGAATGTGCATATACAGTTCGTTCTATACCATCATTTGTTAATTTAAAATTCATCCATGTCCCGTCTAAAACAGCATGGTTTTTATTTTCAAGTATTTCAGTCGGCGCGTTCAATACTTCTTGGATCAGATTAAAATAGTCTTCATTTTTAGCATTTAAAACAATTAAACTATCCGTGTCATAAACAGTGTAGCTCAAATGAATAGAGTCAAGTTTTGCTAAATAGGTTTTAACGGTATCATTGTCTGCTATAGGGTTTTTTATTGATTGTAAGATTCGTCTGTATCTAACTGTATTTGTGTCTGCCTCAAGTTCAGCTTTTTTTATATGGCTTTTTATTTTTAAAATAAGTTTTGTACTGTCATTGTGAAGCAAAATGTTAATAAAATATTCTCCACCCGCAACCGATGTTGTAGCACGCAAAAGAATGCTATAATTATTTTTGCTCTGTCCTGAGATTGTTGCTTTGAAAGAAACGAGAGCCATAAAAAGAAAAAGTATTCGTGTCATTTAGATGGTCATTTTTCATTACAGCTAATGTCCAGGGCTTGGCGAAAGTTGGGAAATATATTCTGTCGCTTGCTTGGCCACTACAGACTCGATTAGCTAAAGCCAAATTTTCCTTCTCCGCAAGGTCTCCTTTATAAAATGTTCTCCGCAAACGTCTCTCGTAGAGGACTTTGCGGATTAGAAGTAGTTGAAAACCCGTTTAAAATAGTTCTTGTTTAAAGTGAGAAGTAAGCACTCCGTAGGCCGTAGGGTCCTCTGCGAGAGACCCTACGGAGAAGGGAAAGACTGTCGCCAATAGGGTTGCACATAACGTTTTGGGGGGTTGCGATGGCGGGATTATTAGCACTAAACTTCATTCGGAGAACTGAACTTCCTCCTTGCACAAAAGTGTCTGCGAAGAACGGCCCCCCCGCTATCGCAAACCCCTTGTTATGTGCTGCCCTTTTTTTCAGTTGAAGCACGTCAGCTTGAAGTTTGCACTATGGGGTTATAGAAGTGTCCGTTCTAATTAATGGTTTGTTGTCAGCTTGCAAAATGTTTTGTTTTTTCTCTAATAAACCTTGACACCTTTGGGTCAAGTATAATATCCCTTTGCCGAATTAGTGTTTTCAATGTAATTCCTTCAAGTGATGTGCAACGACTTAATGCAACATAAGTTTGTCCGTGGGTGAATGCACCACTGCCCAAATCAATTACAACATTGTCAAAGGTCTGTCCTTGGCTTTTATGAATTGTAATTGCCCACGCAAGTTTAACTGGGAATTGAGTGAATGAGCCTGTCACAATTGCTTCAATTTTTTTCTCCTCTTTGTTGTATTGGTATTCTATAACTTCCCAAGTGGCTTTTTCTATCGTGTAGTTTGTCCCATCAACTTCAACAGTCACTTCTGCTTCTGTCAATTCGCTAATAAGTCCAAGTGTTCCATTTACCCATCTTTTTTGACTGTCATTTTTTAGCATCATAATTTGAGCACCTTCCTTCAAGAACAATTTTGGCTCTGTCGGGTAGGAAGCCTTGTCAAATTTGCCCGTAATTGTCGCTGGATAGAAAAACTCCTTTGAGTTCAAACTGTTCATACGTTCCTGATTAACATCTTCTGCTATTTTGTTTGTAGTAGAAAGTGTGAGGCAAACGTTTGTTGTGTCAAAAGCGTGGTTTGGATTAAACCTGACGTTCAATAGTGATAGTTCTTTTGCTGTTACCCTATTCTCACGAATGCAATTCAAAATATTTTCCTTCTCCGCAAGGTCTCCTTTATAAAATGTTCTCCGCAAACGTCTCTCGTAGAGGACTTTGCGGATTAGAAGTAGTTGAAAACCCGTTTAAAATAGTTCTTGTTTAAAGTGAGAAGTAAGCACTCCGTAGGCCGCAGGGTCCTCTGCGAGAGACCCTACGGAGAAGGGAAAGTCACACACTATTCGGGGATTTGCGTTTACTTTTCCTGATAATTTTTATGCATCAAAAAGGCTTCGTCCAATGTTTTCTGGATATAGGAAATGCCATTCATAGCTTCGCTGGTTGTGGCTCTTTTACTTACTTCTTCTGGGCTTGTGAAATCAACTTCTTCAATACGCTCGTTTATCCAAAAAATATTCCCAAAAGGGTCTATTATTCTACACACTTTTTCGCCAAACCACAAAGAAGTAATTTCAGTTACAGACACTGCACCAAGTTTTAATGCAGCCTGGTAAACTTTTTCTACATCCTTTACATATACATTGAGAAAAGTAGAGGTATTTCCCCAGCTCTCTCTACTATCGAATAACATCACTTTTGCATTACCAATGTTTACTACGGAATGTATGATTATACCCTTTTCGTTTACAATTCTGCTGTTTGGAACTTCTTCTGCATCAAAAGCAGCCTTTAGAAAATTTATCATCTCTTCTGTTGATGAAGTGATAATCCAAGGTGTTACCTGTGTATAACCTTCCGGAGCAATTCGTTTTTCATTAAAATTTAATGACATAATCGTTTTTTTAAAATTATGTCGTAAAATTATTGCCGGGTATTGACAGCCCTATGTCAGGGGTTTGAAAAATTTTCCTTTCGATATTGTTCTAAATATTCTTCCAAACTCATTTTATGCGGTCTAAAATGTTCCTCACAAATTTTAAGGCTTAAAATTCTATCAAAACGAAACATCCTGAAATCTCTTCTTAGCCTACACCAGGCAATTAAATACCAGTGTTCTCCTACTTTATTGATCAAGGCAAAAGGTTCAACCAATCGGATTTTGCTATCAATGTCGTTTTGTGATTTATAGTGAATGTTTAACACATTCAGATTTGTAATTGATAGTTGTATAGTAGATAGATATTGGGACTCATAAAGATTGGCCTGGGGGGCTTTCCAAAACGCAATACGTTCTATCAACGTTTCTGCTTTGTCTCTTGTATCGTATCTTATTACAGACCTTATTTTTGTAATAGCTTCAGAATAATTTTTTGCAAACGAAGCATCTGTGTTGGATGAAATAAACTTTTCAGCAGTAATCAATGCGTAGGCTTCTGTTTCGCTAAACATTACTGGTGGAATTCTGTAACCTTCCATTAATGTATACCCTTTCCCCTCTTCTGTAATGATTGGAACGCCTGCTTGTTCTAATGCTTTGATATCTCTGTAAATGGTGCGAATACTAACCCCAAATTTGTCTGCTAACTTTGTCGCTGTCAAAATCCGTTTCGTCTGTAGGTGTGTTAAGATTTCCGTCAGCCGGGAAAGCCGTTTTTTATCATTGTTATCATCCATTTTTCTCTAACTTTTTATAGGTTTACAGTATCTCCCATTACAATGACCGCTGACGGCGTTCGAGGCTTGCCGCAGGGCTGGAATAGTTGCTGTGTCCGCCCGGTAACTGAAGCTGATTGAAAAACGAAGTTGAAGTTAACAACTAAAAGCCAAATAGAATTCGGTCAAGCCCGATATTGGCTGATAGTAGTACAACTGCTGATTGTTATTCTGTCCGCCAGCCTTGCGGCAAACCTTTTGTTGTATGCCGTAAAAGTCAAAGTTGCTTTTTGCACCAATCCAAAATGAAAGGATAAAGGTCAACTACTTTTAAATCTTTATGCTCTTGTCTAATTTTCAATAAAGCTTGGTCAAACTCCTTGAATTTTATGAATTTTCTTATGTCAGCCATTCGTGTCTCTCTTTCATTAATAACCAAGTCTGCCGTTCCTTTGTCATAGTTGTCTGCTATGTATAAACAAAATATAGCCCAAGTCATATACTCATTAAATACAGCAATAGAATTTCCGTAAAAATCGCTGCTGTTACCTTTCTCTGTCCAGATATTTCTGTCGGAAAAAATACTGTCTATTTGTTTCCGGTATTTGTTTGTTGAAGGGTTCACATAATTATGGTCAATCTCCGTAAAGACAATTCCCGACATTAATGCTTCTCTTTGTTTTTCTGTTAATTTTTTGTCGTCATCAACTCTGTCAGTATTGCAAATAAACATTACAATTTGGTCAAACCCTCCTTCGTCAGTACTGGTATGATACCTTTGTGTACTGTGTGAGCCACCAATTAGTGGGGAGAAAACAATTTTATATGAGTTGAATTTTTCTTTAGGAAAATTAAATTCCAACCAATCCCACATTTGTTTGATTGGCAATAGTTCACTTTGCCTTTTTATTTGGCCATCGTAAAAACTCAAATTGTTTTTATAAAACTGCTTAAAATTTGATTTTTTTGCAAAATCTTCTATCAATGGTTTTAATTTACCAAATAAGCTGCTGTCAGCAAATTCATCTCCATAAACATAATAGTAAGGCCCGTTAAATAAAAGTTTAACATTCTTGTCGGTTAGTTTTGAACTTTGGAAATTATAGGCAAAACTATTCTCTCGGAAGTCGTAATATTTGTTGTAATAAAGGCTATCTGTAAAGTCCAATTGTTTAAAAATTTGATGACTTAAATATGGCTTAAAATAAGATAGAACTCTTTTATAGTATTCGCCCTGAGCATTCAAGTCTTTTGCTCTTTGTCCACTTGGTGAAAGTATCCAAACTATGTTAGCCAATTCGTAAACAGCAGGGATTTCAAATATTACTTTTTGGTTGTTTTGCTTGATGAAATTTTTGTCAAAAAAATTGGTGACCCCATTGAAATGAAAGCGAAGTGTTGTTTTTCCTTTTGGAGATTCAAAATTTACATAGTAATTATGTTGAAAGGGGAATTTGTTATTGTAGTTTAATCTTAGTGAGTCGTTATTAAAATAAATAGTGGCATAAGCATTGAGGTTTGCATCAAATCCAGGACTTATTTGATTGGTTCTACTTACTTTGAATGTGTCAAGTCCGGGATATTTCCAATACTTAATAATAAATGTATCATTTTGACAGAATATTGTTTTTGGGTATTTTTCTTCAACAGTTTGTCCAACTACAGAAACAGTCAGCAAGCTAAAAGCTAAAAATAGAGTTTTATATTTTGTCATTCTTTTGAATTAGTGGAGTGTCTGAATTTATGGCATACAACGAATAGGGCTTGGCGTTGTTGGGGGATTTGAAAAACGTCCGCTCGTGACTGAAGCCCAATTAAAAAACTGAAGTTGAAGATAACAACTAAAAGCCAAATTGAAAAACGTCAAGCTGGAACAAAAGCTTCATAGAATTACAAAAACTGATGATTATTTCGTCTGCCCCAATAACGCCAAACCCCCTGTTAGCTGCTGCCCTTTTTTGTCAACCTGTAACTTTTAGGTAATCGATAAGATTATTCTTCAAAGTGAAATGAAACTGCAAAACTGCAGGGCTTCCAGGAAAGGTGCCTGATACCTCTGCAGATAAGACGCTTGTAGTGCCATCTTCGATATATTTTAGAGGTTTCATCACGGATTGGTATTTTTCGTTTGTTTCTTCTAACAAACCTTGAATCTCTACTCTTCCAGTGTACGGCTTGCCTTCTTCGAGCATTATCCCGTTTACTGAAAAGCAATTTGCAGATGCTTCGCTGTCAAAATTGTTTTGAGCATTTACAAAATCAGATACTACTTTTGGTAAATTCATTGTTTTATTTTTTAAGATTATTAAATTGTTGGTACTGTACCGCCATCGATTACAAAATTTGTTCCTGTTAAATAGTTGGCTCTTTGTGAAACCAAAAAACCAACTAATTCCGCAACTTCTTCTGGTTCTGCAGGCCTGCCAAAAGGTATTCCACCCAAAGCATTCATAACACTTTGTTGAGCTTCTTCAATAGAAATATTTGAACTCTGTGCAATGGTCTCCAACCATCCTTTTACATTTTCTGTGCTTATCCAACCTGGCGAAACAGTTAGCACACGAACTCCTTTTGGCGTCACTTCATTTGATAAACTTTTACTGTAATTTATCAATGCCGCTTTTGAAGCTGCATAAGGCAATGTAGAATCGTATAATGGTAGTTTGCCTTGAATAGAAGCAATGTGAATGATAACACCATTTTTTCGTTCAATCATTTGTGGTAAAAATCCTCTGTCCAGTCTTACAGGTGCAAGCAGATTAGCTTGTAAGGTCGATTCCCAATCTTTATCAGTTAATGCAGCAAAACCACCAGCAGGTGTTATTGAAGAACCAAGGTTGTTTACTAAAATGTCCAGCTTACCATAAGTGGAAAGCACTTCGCTGACTACTTTTTGTGCATCTTCTGCCTTGCTTAAATCGGAAGAAATGAAATGCAAATTGCTGTTTTCTTTTTCAGGTGCGTTTCGTGCTGTAATTATGACTGTTGCACCGGCTTGCAAAAGTCTTTCTGCAATTGCCCTTCCAGCACCTTTTGTGCCTCCTGTTACCAAGGCAATCTTACCTGATAACTCGTTGTTGAAATTAAATTGTTCCATTTTTATAAATATTTTAAGGGCAAAATTGGTGCATACAAATGGTTGGCACAAGTACGGAATATCGAATTGCATAGGGTTAAATTTTTCCCCTATTGTGCAATTTGGAACATTGAACTAAATTTGCTTTATGAAAGACAGAAAAATTCCGTTGAACCTAAATTGCGGTCTTGATTTAATTGGCGAGGTGCTTTATGGAAAATGGAAAATCCGTTTGTTATGGTTCATTAATGAAGGTCATAAACGCCCAAGTGAACTGCAACGAAAAATTCCAGATGCTTCAAGGCGAGTTTTAAACATTCAGTTAAAAGAATTGGAAGAACACGAATTAATTTCAAAAATCATTTATCCTGTTGTTCCTCCAAAAGTTGAATACAGTCTTACAGAATTTGGCAAAACACTTATTCCGGTAATTTCTGCGTTGGGAAATTGGGGAAATGAAAATGAAAACCGTTTGCGGAATGTCATTATGCAAACGTCCGAAAGTTTATCAGTTAAATGAACTTGTCGTTTGTTTGTTGTCAGCAGGGTGTTTCGGTAGGGTAGCAGCTAACGTTCGAGTATTTGCGAAGGCAGGGAATTCATTGATTGTCCAGCCCGGTACAAATGCCCAATTGAAAATATGTTGTTGAAGTTATGAACTAAAGCTGAAAATTGAACGTCGAGCCAGAACCGCTGCTGATGCTTGCACATAGCTGATGTTACATTGTCCAGCCCTGCTTTTGCAAATACTTTTGTTAGCGGCAGTACTTCTATTTGTCAGTGAATTTTTTATATAGAAAATTGAATTCACCAACTTTGTAAAATCCGAGTTTGTGTAAGAACTTAAGCATTTGAAAATTGTCAGACATAGTACTTAATTCAATGTCAGACTTTTTTTCTTGCATAATATGGCTAAAAAATAAATTGCCAAGTCCATTACCCCTTGCTTCTTCGTCAATTACGATTAAGTCCCACGTCACTAATGGCTTTGTCAACCAAGTGTTGAAATATTTGGGTGTCGTGTGCATAGAAACACCAACGACCTTTTTCTTTTTTACTTCTTCCAATATTAAAGCAGTAACAGTTTCACTAGAAGACTGCTTTAGAAAATATTGCTCAAATATTCTTGTTGTGTTTTCTATAGGAAAGTCGTGATTGTAATAGAGTTCATTCTTTTTATGTTGCCCGAGTATTTGTAGGGCAGCATTTTTATCTCCGCCCTTGTATGGTCTAATTTTATACTTGTGCTTTACCACAGCCTTTGGAATTCCCAAACTATTTATGTCGTAATAGATTTTACAACTTGAAGCATAATAATGATAATGCTCGTTGAGCAAATAGCCAACATTTGTGTGGTCCTCTGCATCTATTTTGCATCTTATGCTGTCAACATTATTCTCTTTGCAAAATGATTCTATGTGGTTATTTATTAAAGCAAATGCTTCTTTGGCTGAAGAGGAATAGTTGTAAAAGCTACCCAAATGATATATATTTTTTCCATAATTGCTCGATGTCGCAATCTCTTTGTCAAGACCGAATATTGCAATAAGATTTTCATCGCTTCTAACTTGCCAAATATCAGGGTTGCTCTTTATTCTCTTGTCAAGTTTATCAACAAGGAAGTCAATAAATACTTCATCGTCAATCTGTAGATTTCCGATATAAAACTTTTCAAAAGGATAGTCTTTAAAAAAGGCTATTTTTTGTTCCTTTGTTAGGTCTTCGATTTTAAGTGGTAGAATTTGCATCTTCATATTTTTTTATTACGGTTGACCAATTTGCTAAATCTGTTGAATGCTTTAAATAAAACTGCTTAAACTCACTAAAAGATTGAATATCTTTTGTAAGATTTTGGCTTGAGTTAAGTCCAATTGCCTTTGCAGGGTCAATAATTAGAACTTTGTTTTCTGACTGCTTACGGAATTCAATTTGTAAATGCAGATGTGGGAAAATGTTTTTAGAGTTTCCACTGTCACCAGAAATGCCAATTACATTATGCTTTAAAACTTGTCGGTTTGTAGATTTAATAAATCCAATACTTCTTAATGTCTTTTGTATTAAACTGAAGCTTAATAATGCCTTGTCAAGATGTAGATAAAGACTGTACATTTTGTATCCATCCTTTGTTACTATTTGTGGATGAGAGAGCATTAAATATGTTCCATTTTGGGTTCCAAAACCAGAATATTCAAAAACACCATCTGCAATTGGATGCACCTCTGCTCCAATTTCTTTGTCAATGTCAATGCCGATATGAAAGTAGTTAGGTTTGAAATTTATGGGATGAAACCGATATCCAAAATATCCAAAGTATGGGTTAATGTTGTTTTGTTCTGTCGGAAATGGTAAATGCAAGTCTTTTGAAAGTCTCAAATGCTCGTAAAAATCAAACCAGAAGGTTTCAAGTTTGCTGTCTGGAATATAGTGTTCAACTTGACTGTTAGGTCTTTTGATTATTTTGTCTGATATAGTAAAGTCTTGAATCATTGTAGGGTTTCTGTATTGCCGCTAACGGCCGAGGCTTTACGCAGGGTGGGGAAGGATAGTTCCTGTTGCTGGCTTGGCCACTAAAAACTCGATTAGTTAAAGCCAAATTACTGAAGTTGATTTGAAACTCCAAAGCTGAAGGGCCATTGCTGAAAGCCCAACTTGCGTAAAGCCTTTTGTTGTAGGCATGGCTATCAGTCACTCCAACTATCAGATACGCCACTTATTTTCAATCTGCGTTTCGCTAAACTGTCCAGCCACTTACTAGTCAACCTGTCCATGATAAAGCCTAAGGGTCGTTTCCCTTGAGCGCCTTCTGCTCTTAGATGACTTTTAGAGGAGTCAGCAATCAAACGTTGATTGTCAAGCGTTGTTAAACTGTCAATGATCTTATAGTCTTGTTCTGTAAGAATTGGTTCTGTAAACCCGCTGTGATCATCACCAATAATTTCTCGAATAGCATTTGAATTGTTGTAGCTTTTCTTAAGAAGTTGCCTAAAATATGTCAACTTGAATTGGTTAAGATAAACCTCCTTGTACTGTGTGTTTAGCGCGCTTGCCCTATGAGTATTTTCACAAGACGTTGTTATCGTTAAAATGGTCAGTAGGAATGAATAAAAAATGGCTCTTGTTGTCGTCATATGTTTTTAGATGTTGCGGAAATTGAGCCGGTCGCCTTGCTTGCCTACAACACTTAAATATACGCCACACCTCCCTCAAGATCAAAATCTATCGGGCTATATTTGAGTGTTTTAGGATGATACATTTTTTATTGTTGTTACGTCAATACAGATCTATTTTTAACATTGCCGGTAAGAAATAATGCTGTTATACATAGTGTATTGTTTGCATTGACCTTATGGCTACCAGGCAATCTGCCTGCGTTTCAATAGCTCATCCAAGGGGCTGACAATATAGGTCTTGCATTCTCCAGAACAAATTGCTCTCTCCGCAAAACCTGTTCCTACTAAAACTGTAAAGCAAAGCCACCTGAGCCCCAGACATACCTGTCTCAGTTCAGTAATTACTGACTGTACCAATTTTTATTCGGCAAAGGGGGGGGGAGGGGGGTATTGTGAATATAGAATTTCTTCTGCATTATGCGAAAAAATGGCGCAATTAATTGGGGATGTTATCAGATACAATAAGAGCCTGTTTAAAAATGCAAGATCATCGTTTTAAGCTACGAGCTGTGAGCTGTGAGCCGCCAGCCTGGCAGGTGCTTATCCAGATAAATAGTACACCTATTATGAAATTTCAATAGGCCGATGGTATTTGAAAACTTTCATTTTAAACGGGCGCTAAATACACAGCACAGGAGCATTCATCAGCAAAGAATCGCCTGGTAACCTATCTCGCCATACAGGGCAGAACACTGCCAACCCAATGTACGGATAAGCTAAATCCGCAACATTACAACAGCCTTGCAGAAAACTTAGCCAACAAGAAACACTACTGTATGTGTCATACATCCCCCCTTCCCGCTATTTCCGAACAATGCAGCTGGCAGATCCCCGCCCGCGGCAGAAAACGCACTCAGTTTGTACAGCTGCTTACCCCTCACCTTTTCAAGTGCAAAAGCTTGTTGATTGGTTGTATCCTACGCATCGGCAGCAGCAGCATATACGGGGCATTCCTTCTCAGAATAGTCTCCCGAAGCGGGCTGTTCGTTTAACACAACAGCTTCCCCCTTACCAAAGAGTCCCGAAGCGCAAGACTCTCCGGGGAAGGAACATCTAAAACACTGGTAGTCAATACTCATTTATCTCTCAGTTGCCATCGGCATCCCCTCCTGTTTCTTCCTAATTTCAACAGCTTCATAACTCTTTGATAACCCGCCTATAACCCGTAGATAACCCGCAGATAACCCGCCTCTTTAAAAGAGCGGGTCATAGGGGGTGTTTTCACGGTATTTTAGGGGTTTATAGGACAAGCATGGTGGAATAGGATACGGAATGAGTTGCTTCAACATTCTCCTGTCTTGCCCATATCAAAAGACCTTACAACAGCCCCCGCTACTACCACCACATTGCCACTGGAAGAAAAACAAAACCTGGTACTGGCCGCCGGCATACAAATGGGCAAACCGGGACCAGGCGATACCATACAGGAAACCCAATACTGCGGTACAGGAAAAATACTGACGGTGGGGTAGTGAGTAGTGAGTGGTGAATGGGCAATGGTGAATAGGCAGCAGCAACGACTCACCACTCACTACTCACCACTCACCACTGCCGACTCACGACTGATGCATTTCTTTACCTATGCCCAACGGCTACCCTGCACGGTGATCAGGAATTGGGATAGGCTTTCTGCTATTCTTTGAGTACATTAGTCAGACCAAAACTTACTGTTATGAAATACCGTTTACCCTTCGGCAGGGCATTTCTCTCCTGCCTTGCCCTTATGCTGGTAACGAATAAGGTTATGGCGCAAGGCACCATGCTGCTCCGCCAACCGGATGTTAGTAAAGACCAGATCGTTTTTGTGCATGCCGATGATCTCTGGATCACTGGTGTTGATGGCGGAGATGCCCGCAGGTTAACCAGTGCAGTGGGCACAGAAAGTAATCCCAAATTCAGTCCCGATGGCAACTGGATCGCTTTTACCGGCCAGTACGATGGTAATACGGATGTGTACCTGATACCGAGCAAAGGCGGTGAACCCAAACGACTTACCTGGCATCCCATGGCCGACCTGGTGCAGGGTTGGACACCAGATGGCAAATCTATTTATTTCACTTCCGGCAGAGAGGGTTTTCCTACGGCCACCTCAAAATTTTATACCATCAGCACTGCAGGAGGAATGGCGCAGCCTATGATACTTCCTTTTGGTTTTACCGGAACCCTTTCTGAAGACGGGCAGCAGATGGCCTACCAACCCTCCCCGTTATGGGATGTAGAGTGGCGTAATTATCGCGGCGGACAGGCACAGCCGATCTGGATCTTTAACCTAAAAACAAGGGAAACCGTAAAAACAGTGCAGGGCGATAAGGAAAGACATAGCAGTCCGGTTTGGGCAAACGGCATTCTCTATTTTTTATCAGAGCAGGATTTCATCAACAATGTATGGTCTTACGATCCCAAAACAAAAACACAGAAGCAGGTAACTTTTCACAAAGACTTTGACATCAAAAACCTGGCAGCCAGTAATAACACACTGGTATATGAGCAGGGTGGATACCTGCATCGTTTTGATCTAACCAGTGGCAAGGGCAAACAGCTTGCCATTAACGCTACGGGTGATCTGAACTGGGGCAGGCCCAGATGGAATAACCTGGGAGCAGGTTCACTCATCAATGCAAGTTTATCGCCTACCGGCAAAAGAGCCTTGTTTGAAAGTCGCGGAGAGATTTTTACCATGCCGAAGGAAAATGGCGACTGGCGCAATATCACTAAGTCAACGGGTGTGGCCGACCGCTTTCCCACCTGGTCGCCCGACGGACAAAAAATTGCCTGGTTCTCTGATGCCAGTGGCGAATACCAGTTACTGGTAGGCGATCAGTCTGGTTTGCAAACACCCAAAGCTTATCCTATCCCCAACAATAAATTTTATTTTTTACCTGCCTGGTCGCCCGATAGTAAATACATTGCTTTTACCGATACCGATTACAATCTCTGGTACATTGATCTCGCAACAGGTGTAGTAAAAATCGCAGACACAGACCGTATGGCACATCCCAACCGTAGCCTGAATCCTGTTTGGTCGCCAGACAGTAAGTGGATCGCTTATGTACAGATCCAGGAGAACCAGTTCAAAGCCGTTAAGTTGTATAATCTGGAAACCGGGAAGAGTACACGCTTAACAGATGGTTTATCCGATGCCATCGATCCGCAGTGGGATGAGAGTGGAAAATACCTGTACTTCCTCGCAAGTACCGATTACGGATTAAGTTCGGGTTGGCTGGATATGAGCAGTTTTAATTATCCCGTGAACCGGGCTTTGTATGTGGCGGTGTTAAGTAAAGATGCGCCCTCTCCCTTTGAACCCAAAAGTGATGAAGAGCCTGCCAAAGAAGAAAAAAAACCGGGCGATACTTCCAAAGCCGCAGCCAAACCTGCAGCTGCTGCCGGCGGTGGCGTAAAAGTGAAAATTGATTTTGAAGGAATAGAACAACGCATTCTCTCTACCAATCTGCCCGCACGCAACTACCTGGAATTAACAGCGGGTCCCGAAGGAACGGTTTTTTATTCAGAAGGCATCCAGAACGAACCGGGTGTGGTACTCTCGCGCTATAGTTTGAAAGATAAAAAAGGAACCGAGTTTGCCAGGGGCGTATTCAGTAATACAACCAGTTTTGACAGGAAAAGTCTTTTATTCAGAAATGCTGGTGGGTGGTTTATTACTGGTACCGCAGCAGCACCCAGGCCCGGCGAGGGCCGGCTGGCAGTAGAGGGTATGAAAGTATTTGTTGATCCCGCCAAAGAAGCCGAACAGATCTTCAGGGAAGGCTGGCGCTATCAGCGCGATTTTTTATATGTAGACAATGTACATGGGGCACCCTGGGATAAAGTATACAACTGGTACAAACCATGGGTGGCGCATGTAAAACACCGCTCAGATCTGAATTATATCATCGATATCCTGGGTGGTGAAGTTTCGGTAGGACATTCGTTTACCCGCGGCGGTGATTTCCCGGATGTACCAAACGTACCAATAGGATTACTGGGTGCAGATTACGAAACAGACAATGGATTTTTCAGGATCAAAAAAATCTATACCGGCGAAAACTGGAATCCTGAATTACGCGCTCCGTTAAGCGGCCCGGGAATAGATGTGAAAGAAGGAGATTATTTGGTGGAAGTAGATGGCAAAGCTCTTACTGCATCTATGAATTTGTATAGTCTGTTTGAAGGCAGCGCCAACCGCCAGGTAAAGATCCGCGTAAACAGTAAACCTTCTATGGAAGGAGCGAGAAGCCTTACTGTAGTACCTGTTGCCAATGAAGGGGCTTTGCGCTCACGTAACTGGGTAGAGGGTAACCGGAAAAAAGTAGACCAATTATCAGACGGTAAACTGGCTTATGTATATGTACCCAATACCGGCAATCCGGGTTATACCTATTTCAACCGTTATTATTTTTCGCAGCAGGATAAAAAAGGAGCGGTGATTGATGAAAGAAATAATGGTGGAGGTTCTGCTGCCGATTATATGATTGATGTAATGAGCCGCAAGCTACAAGGCTATTTTAATAACCGTGTAGCGGGTCACAAACTGTCTACCACACCCATGGCGGGTATCTGGGGACCCAAAGTGATGATCATTAATGAAAATGCCGGCTCCGGTGGCGACCTGTTACCCTATATGTTCCGCAAGATGAAGATCGGGCCACTGGTGGGTACACGCACCTGGGGTGGTTTGGTGGGTACCTGGGATACACCGCCGTTTATTGATGGCGGAAGCATGGTGGCACCCAGGGGTGGTTTTATAGATACCGATGGAGAATGGGCCGTAGAAGCAGTGGGTGTTGCGCCTGATGTAGAAGTGTTCCAGGATCCCAAAGCCATTATTGAAGGCCATGATCCGCAATTGGAGAAAGCAGTACAGGAAGCGTTGAAGTTATTACCTACACAGGGTATTCAACTTAAAAAAGAACCTGCACCACCGATCCGTTACTTTAGGCCAAAAGGCAAATAATATTCCTTACAACCGCGCCTTTGCGTGCATAATTTCTCGCAAAGGCGCAAAGGCGCGGTTTTTTTAGTAGTTGATCAGTTTCTGCACATATTCCCCCAGCCTGCTCTTCGCCATAAAGTTTTTCTCCAGTTCCATATTAAAAGGGATGGGTGTATCCAGCGATGCACAGCGCATCACCGGCGCATCCAGTAATTCAAAACAGTGTTCACTGATCCAGGCACTGATCTCTCCGCCAAGGCCGCCAGTTAAAGTGTCTTCATGCAACAGCAATACCTTGCCGGTTTTGGCAACCGCTTCTTTAATAGCCGCATAATCCAACGGCAATAAACTGCGCAGATCCAGAATGTGCAATGATTGATCAGGATGTTGTTCCTGGTATTCCATCGCCCAATGTACCCCCGCACCATAGGTGATCACAGAAATATCATTACCCGCTTTTACCAACCTTGCCTTACCGATCTCTACTTCGTAATATTCTTCCGGCACGGCTCCGCTGATACTTCTGTACAAAGCTTTGTGCTCAAAGAACATCACCGGGTTGGGATCATTGATGGCTGCAATCAGCAAACCCTTGGCATCATGCGGTGTAGAAGGGTACACTACTTTTAAACCGGGCACATGCGTAAACCAGGCTTCATTACTCTGCGAGTGAAAAGGCCCCGCTCCCACTCCGCCACCTGTTGGCATACGGATAACAACATCGGCGTTCTGTCCCCAGCGGTAATGGATCTTGGCCAGATTATTTACTATCTGGTTAAACCCGACCGTTACAAAATCGGCAAACTGCATTTCCATCACAGACTTAAATCCTTCCAGACTCAAGCCGAGAGCACTGCCCACAATAGCACTCTCGCACAAAGGCGTATTGCGTACCCGGGCTTTGCCAAAACTTTCTACAAACCCTTCGGTGATTTTAAAAGCACCACCATACTCGGCAATATCCTGTCCCAACAATACCAGGTTCGGATGTTGCTCCATGCTTAACCGCAGGGCGGATTGGATGGCATCAACAAATCGTGAGTCGTGAGTCGTCAGTCGTGAGTCGTCAGTGGTGAGTAGTGAGTAGGGAGAGTCTATCACTTTAACTCCAAACTCCAGACTCCTAACTCCAGACTTACCCGCATACACATCCTGTATTTCTTCTACTTCATCCACTACCATTTCAGCCGCCCGTGCCGCCTGTTGCAGTTCGGTTTCTATATATTCCCTGAACTCATTTCTGATAGCGGCTACTTCCATTTCGGTGATTACCCGTTGATCGGTCAGGAACTGCTCAAAGTTTTTGATGGGGTCTTTTCTGCCCCATTCTTCAAACAATTCTTTGGGAACATATTTGGTGCCACTGGCTTCTTCATGTCCGCGCATGCGGAAAGTCATACACTCTATCAGGTAAGGTTTCTGTTCGCGGATACAATAGTCGCGCACCCCTCTGATGGTATCATAAACAGTGAGGATATTATTCCCATCAATCCGAACACCTTCCATACCATACCCTTTGGCTTTATCTACCAGGCTTTCGCAACGGTATTGTTCATTCACAGGGGTACTCAAACCATACCCGTTATTCTCGATCACAAAAATGACGGGCAATCCCCATACTGCAGCTACATTCAGTGCTTCATGAAAATCGCCTTCACTGGTTCCACCATCGCCACTGAAAGCCAGGGATACTTTATTTTCTTTTCTGAGCTGATAAGCCAGTGCCACCCCATCTGCAATAGCGAGTTGCGGACCGAGGTGCGAGATCATACCACAGATATGATGTTCTCTCGTACCAAAATGGAAACTTCTTTCTCTCCCCTTGCTGTAACCTTCTTTGTTTCCCTGCCACTGCATGAATAATTTATGCAAAGGCATCTGCCGCGAAGTAAACACACCCAGGTTGCGATGCAATGGCATGATCCACTCATCCTGCAACAAAGCCATGGTGGCTCCCACCGAAATAGCTTCCTGCCCAATGCCACTGAACCATTTACTGATCTTACCCTGCCGCAGCAGCACCAGCATCTTCTCTTCGATCATTCTTGGCAGCAGAAGGTTCCGGTAAATGTTTACCAGTTCCTCATTCGTATAATTCTGTCGGTTAAAATCCATTACAGCGAAAATTTTTTGGTGAATTGTGAATGGGCAATGGTGAATATATTTTGAGAATCGATCACCAAGCTCCCCAGTGATCTCCTCATTGCCCATTCACCATTCACAATTCACCATCTAAGGTACTGCATTTCGCCTCCTCCATAAAGTACACACATAAAAAAGCCACCCAAAAATGGATGGCTCTATAAAAAGATGACTGTTTTTATTAATCGCGGCTGCCCAGTTTGCTCAGTAGTTTCAGCATTTCGATGTATAACCACACCAGGGTTACCATCAGGCCGAATGCACCAAACCATTCCATGAATTTAGGGGCACCTCTTTCTGCGCCCTGCTCAATCATATCAAAATCCAGGATCAGGTTCAGTGCAGCAATGGCTACTACAAACAGGCTGATACCAATGCTCAGCATACTGCTGTCGTACATAAAGCTCACATTTACCCCGAATAAACGCAGCACCATGGTTAACAGGTAAAACAAAGCAATACCCATGGTAGATGCGATGATCACTGATTTAAATTTTTCAGTAGCGCGGATCACACGGAAATTATACAACAGGAATACGGCGATGGCTACACCGAAAGTTAAACCCACCGCCTGCATTACCAGGCCGGGATATTTTTCAGCAAAAGCTGCATTCAGGATAGCGGAAATAGCACCCACAAACAATCCTTCCAGCAAACCATATAAAGGTGCCAGGTAAGGGGCCCAGTTGGGTTTGAAAGAAATGGCAATGGCAGTGATCAGTCCGCCGAAAATACCCACCATCATCAGGGTATTCATCAGGCCGGTCTGGGCCTGCTCGAACAGATGCCAGCTATACGCAGCACCTGCAATGATCATCAACAAAAGAAATCCGAATTTATTAATGGTTCCCCGCACACTCATCGTACCCTGCATATTGGATTCGATATGCAGACTTTTGTCAAACATTTTCTCTGTCAGCGTAGGGTTACCAGATTTAAAAATGGCCATAGTTGGAAATTTAGTAAGTACAAATATACGGAATTGGAAAGGGGATGGAAAGGGGTAATCTTTAATAAAACACTAAAATTAGTGGGGCGTGAGTAGTCAGTAGTGAGTTGGGAGTGAGGGGGTAGTCAATGGGCAATGGTGAATGGTGAATAGGCAAAAGACGTAATGGCCGATTATTGACCATTCACCATTGCCCATTCACAACTACCTACTCACTACTGACTACTGACTACTCACCCCTCACGGTCTCAGCTTTTTCAGCCCCGGGTAATGATCCACTGTTTCAAACACATATCCGGGGTTCTGTTTGAGCAGGCGGATGAATTTGGCCAGCGAATCCGCATCGGCCGGATGGCGGAACATACGGTCGTGGGTAAGAATAACGAGGTGGTTGGGGGTATGCGTATTCGATTTATAAAAAGCACTGTCTACAGCCCTGGCCATGGTTTCAGGTGTTTCTACCGGTCGGGCAGAACGGTGGTTGAAATCCCATTCCAGGTCCCAGCCAATCACATTATATCCGGCACTATCCAGTAAACGGGCAACAGGGTGTACCAGGCCCGAAGCCCTTAACTCTCCTTCCCTAACCCAGGAACGGTTGCCGGGTAAACGGGCAATCAGGTAAGGAACCTGCAAGGCTTGCTGTGACTGAAAAAAGTCAGCTGCTGCTTTCTGTGGGTGATGGTAAAAATCGAGGTATTTATTATTGGCATGTGTATAGCTATGATTGGCCAACAAAAACCGGGGGTACCCCGAACGGATCATATTCACGATCTGTTTGCCGTCTGATTTCATGGTTTCGTGCAGTCCAACCATAAAAAAACTGGCTTTGATCCCTTCTGTAAGGCAAAGATGGTAACAGGATAAGGTTCCGGGCTGGGGGCCATCATCAAAAGTGAGGTAAATATACTTTTTGGTGCTATCGTAGCGGTAGGGGGCAATGCCCGCTTCAGTATGGGCCGGATGAGCCGGTACAGTTGCAGGTCCGGCCTGGTTCTCCACCAGCCAGGCTCCTCCCAGCAAAACAGCTGTCAGCAGCAGTATGGCCAGCACCCAACGGTTCTTTTTCGACGACTTCACGATCACCTGATCTTTCATTTGGCGGCGAAGGTAACTATTGTACCGATTCTGCAAGAAAGCGGCTTGTTTTTTAAGAAAAAAGACCGACTTTACAAGCCATTAAAAATCATGTTTTTCATGCCCGGTTATCCAGTAACTTTGTGGGCACAATTTATTCTTCGATGGCTAATAAAGACGAATTACTGCAAGATGTTGTGATCAAATTTGCAGGAGACAGTGGAGACGGTATGCAGCTTACCGGACAACAGTTTACCAACAATACCGCGATGCTGGGGATCGACCTGGCCACTTTTCCGGACTTTCCGGCGGAAATCCGTGCCCCGATTGGTACGTTGCCGGGTGTGAGCGGTTTTCAGTTGCACTTTTCCTCTAACAAAGTATTTACACCGGGAGATATTGCCGATGTGTTGGTAGCGATGAATGCCGCTGCCTTGAAAGTGAACCTGAAAGCCATTAAACCAGGCGGTAAGATCATTGTAAATATTGAGGGTTTTGATACCAAAAACCTGCGCCTGGCCAACTACCCCGATGGGGTTAATCCATTGGAAGATGGCAGTCTGGATAGTTATGAACTCATCAAAATAGATGTAACCAAACTTACCCGCGAAGCCCTGAAAGACTTTCCTGAACTCGGTAACAAGGAAAGGGACCGTGCCAAAAACATGTTCGTACTGGGTTTTATCTATTGGATGTACAACCGCAGTCTCGAAACCACCATCGCTTTCCTGAAAGAGAAGTTTGGCAAAAAACCGACCATTCTGAACAGTAATATCAAAGTATTACAGGCGGGTTATAATTACGGCGATACCACGGAAACTTTTACCAGTCGTTATACGGTAGAAAAAGCCAAAATGGCGCCGGGCCTGTATCGCAGCATTATGGGCAACGAATCGTTGGCCATGGGATTGATCGCCGCAGGCGAAAAAAGCGGATTGCCTATTTTCCTTGGTACTTATCCGATCACACCCGCTTCTGATATTCTGCATGAATTAAGTAAGTATAAAAATTTCGGGATCCGCACTTTCCAGGCCGAAGATGAGATTGCCGGTATTGCCGCAGCCATCGGAGCCAGTTATGGCGGGTCATTGGGTATCACCTCCACTTCCGGTCCGGGTATGGCACTGAAAACAGAAGCTATGGGTCTGGCCGTAATGCTGGAAATACCTTTGGTGATCGTGAATATCCAGCGTGGCGGGCCTTCTACCGGTTTGCCCACCAAAACAGAACAGAGTGATCTGATGCAGGCTTACTATGGCCGTAACGGCGAATGTCCGATGCCCATCGTTGCTTCCTCCACCCCAAGCGATTGTTTTGAAGTAGCGTATGAAGCCTGCCGCATTGCGGTTCAGCACATGACACCGGTGATCATTCTGAGCGATGGTTATATTGCCAATGGTGCAGAACCCTGGAAATTCCCAACTGCAGCAGAACTGCCTGAGATTAAAGTGAATTTCAAAAAAGAACTGGCAGAAGATGAACCCAAATACCAGCCCTACAGAAGAGACGAGAAACTGGCGCGTCCATGGGCCATTCCGGGCACTACCGGACTGGAACACCGTATTGGTGGTCTGGAAAAACAGGATGTAACCGGTAATATCAACTACGAACCTGAGAATCACCAGCACATGGTGAATACCCGCCAGGCAAAAGTGGATAAGATCGCAGATTATATTCCTTTACAGAAAATTGACAGTGGAGCCGATAAAGGAAAAGTGCTGATCCTCGGATGGGGTTCTACCTACGGTGCCATCAAAAGTGCCGCACTGGAATTACAGGCACAGGGGCATGCGGTAAGTCATGCACATATCCGTTACATGCGTCCATTCCCTAAGAACCTGGGCGAGATCATTAAGAACTTCGACAAAGTGCTGATCCCTGAGATCAATAATGGTCAGTTGGTAAAGATCATCCGCGACCAGTATATGGTGGATGCCAAAGCCTATAACAAAGTGATGGGTATTCCTATTACCAAAGGCGAACTGGTGGATGTAGTGAAGAAAATGCTGTAATAAATCTTACCAGAAATATAAAGCCCTGCGGAATTGTTTTTACCGCGGGGCTTTTTTATTTTGGAGAAAAGAACAGATGAACAGATGAACAAGGAACAGACGAACAGAGAACGCAGAACAAAGAACATAACAGATGTAGGAGAAGTAATCTGTATTTTACCACTTATATCATCCTGGCAAATTCTATGGATATTGAACAACTGAGAGCCTATTGTTTGAGCAAACCTGATGCCGAAGAAGCTTTTCCCTTCGGACCGGATACACTTGTATTTAAAGTGAAGAATAAACTATTCCTGTTGGCCGGACTGGACAATCATCCACTGCGATTCAATGTAAAATGCAACCCTGACAAGGCCATCGAATTAAGAGAAGAATACCCGGACCATGTACTACCCGGTTTTCACATGAACAAAAAACACTGGAACACCGTAGTGGTGGATGGCATTGTTCCCGGAAGGGTGTTGAAAGAATTTATTGATCACTCGTATGAGCTGGTGAGGGGGAAGAGGTGAATCGTGAGTCGTCAATCGTGAGTCGTGAGGGAGGGCAATACGAAACATTCATCATTGACAATTGCCCATTCACTACTCACCACTCACGTCTCACGACTCACGATTCACGATTCACCCCTCCCGGTTCTTCTTAAAGTACACGCACAGCTCCGTAAACATACATTCCGCACATTTTGGATTACGGGCCAGGCAAACATAACGGCCGTGCAGGATCAGCCAGTGGTGGGCCTTGTGTACCATTTCGGAGGGGATATGTTTGATCAGTTCTTTTTCTACCGCTAAGGGAGTAGATGCTTTTTGTGATACCAGTCCTAAACGTTTGCTTACGCGGAACACGTGCGTATCCACGGCCATATTGGGTTGTTCATCAATGACGCTGGTAATCACATTGGCTGTTTTTCTGCCTACCCCTGGTAATTTCACCAACTCTTCCACCGTCATCGGCACTTCGCCATCGAATTGATCGAGCAGCATGTTGGCCATGCCGATCAGGTGTTTGGTTTTGTTATTGGGATAGGAAATACTCCTGATCAGTGGAAACAATTCATCAAAACCAGCTTTCGCCATTTGCTGCGGGCCCGGATAGCGGGCAAAGATAGCAGGCGTGGTAAGGTTGACACGTTTATCTGTACACTGCGCCGACAGGATCACAGCTACCAGCAACTGAAAAGGATTATCGTAGATCAGTTCCGTTTCTGCATCAGGCACATGTTGCTGGAAATAATCCAGTATTAACCGGTAACGTTCTTTTTTGGTCATGTATACAACTAACACATTACTGTGCCTTCGTGCCTTTGTGTGAGAATTCATTTGCACACAAAGGCACCAGGGCACGGTTTTTTATTGGTGAAAGCTTTCGCCGATAAATTTCAGGGCATCGGTAATGCCGGTGCGCCAGTAAGTCCAGGTATGGGCCCCATCACGAACACGGTATTCATGTGGCACTCTTTTTTCGGTGAGGGCAATATGCAGCAGACAATTTCCTTTCGTTAAAAAATCATCATCCCCGCAATCTATCCAGTAACGTACTTTTTTCAGTTCGTCGGCCGATTTGGTTTCTACGAGCTTCAATACCGAATTATCATACCAGGCTTTTGTTAAGCGATCACGCCCTTTCAGATCGCGGCCGTAGAGCTGACCAAAGGTTCTTGCCCAGTTGGCATCCGGCGTGGTAACGGCAGCTTCATCATCAAACACAGCAGCACTCAATGGTGCAGCAGCAGCAAATAATTCTGCGTGTTTCAGCGCATAGATGAGGGTGCCGTATCCTCCCATCGAAAGCCCGGCAATACCCCTGTATTTTTTTTCCGCTTTGATACGCCAGGTCTTTTCAACAGATGGCATAAACTCTTTCACAAAAAAATCTTCGTACTTCTCTTTACCATCATAGGAATTGATATACCAGGTAGAATCTGCATCGGGCATTACAATGATCATTGGAGGAATCGTTCCTTCGGCAATTGCCTTGTCTGCATAACGGTTGATCTCGCCAAACTGTAACCAGCCGGTATTATCATCTGTATAACCATGCAGCAGATATACCACAGGATAACTGCGGCTGGAGGTTTCGTAATCAGCAGGCAGGTACACCGTGTAGTGTACATCTTTACCCATGATGGCGCTTTTTACGGTTTTGGTTTCATATACTTTTCCGAGCGTCTGGGCCTGCGAAAAGAACACGGTCAGGCTGCACAATAGCAGCAGAGAGAAATTGCGGATAGCCATTTTCATATCTCCTTTTTTAGTGGAGATAAATTTAGTTGAAAAGAAGGGATACAAAAGCAGGAGTTGTAATAATTAGGCAGAAATTTGCCCGCAAAGGCGCAGAAAATACTTTGCAAAACCCTTACATAGATAATTATTTCCCGTTGGCGTGCTGCAGAATGGCTTTGATGGACTGTTTAGACGGAGATTTGAGTTTGAGCTTGTCCAGCTGGCGGATGGTACGGCGCAGCAGTTTCAGTCGGTCATTCAGTTCCAGGTCTTCTTCCAGTGCCGCTTCGATGGCGGCACTCATTTTGGGTGAACAATCCTGATACAGGTACAGGATCAGATCCTCTTCTTTGAATTTTTTCATAACACAGGATAACACATCTTAAAATAAGAGGATACGGCGTGTATATAAAACGGGGAAGGGGGAATAATATTGTTGTGCGGGCGACCAACGTTTTTGGCGGAAAATTATTTTTTGAGGTCGGCAGAATCTTCAATGATAAAGATATCCTCCCCCTCCCGCTTCATCAGGTAGCGTTCGCGGGCAAATTTTTCGAGGGCTGCCGGGTTATTCTGCAGATCCTGCAGTTGCTTGCGGGTTTTCTCGATCTCTTCTACATAGTAGCGTTTCTTGGCTTCCAGTTTGTTCAGCTCCGCCTGCCGCTCGCGCTGCTGAAAGTAATCACGCTGGTCAAAGAATAACATCCACACAATAAAAAACACGGAAGCTACCAGGTATTTGTTGGTGAGTATGGTAGCGATTTTTTTCATTGATGGATGATAAGGTAGTTGGTTTCAGGGATAAAAATAGATAATTAGTATTTCTGCTGAGCAATAAACTAATCAACAGGTGTGAAGAAGCGTAAATCGTGAGTAGTCAGTCGTCAGTAGGGAGTTAGACATTGTGGTAATAGTACTTTTTACTGTTTTGCTGGAATAGTAATATACCCCAAACAGTCCTTCCCTCACTACTCACTACTGACGACTCACGTCTCACGACTGCTTATTTAGAACCAAACTTGATCTTCCCTTTCGGATACACGCCGGTACTTCCGAGCATTTCCTCGATACGGATCAGCTGGTTGTATTTGGCGATACGGTCGGTACGCGATGCAGAACCGGTTTTGATCTGTCCGCAATTCAGTGCCACGGCCAGGTCGGCAATGGTGGTATCTTCTGTTTCACCGCTGCGGTGACTCATAATGGTATTGTATCCGTTATGCTGTGCCAGCGATACGGCATTGATGGTTTCGGTAAGTGTTCCGATCTGGTTCACTTTTACCAGCAAGCCATTGGCGATGCCTTTATCGATACCGGTCTGTAAACGGTTTACATTGGTTACAAACAGATCATCACCTACCAGCTGGCATTTGCTGCCTACTGCCTGGGTAAGGGCTTTCCAGCCGTTCCAGTCGTCTTCGGCCATACCATCTTCAATAGAAACGATCGGGTATTGTTTCACCCATTTTTCCCAGAATTTCACCAGTTCATCGCTGCTGATGGCTTTGCCGCTGCTTTTATGGAACACATATTTTTTCTTCTTGGCATCCCATAATTCGCTGTTGGCTGCATCCATGGCTATCACGATCTGTGAACCGGTTTTGTAACCGGCTGCAGAAATGGCTTCCAGTACGGTTTCAATGGCTTCTTCATTGCTCTGGATATTGGGTGCAAAACCACCTTCATCACCTACATTGGTACTGAATCCTTTTTTCTTTAACACACTTTTCAGTACGTGGAAGATTTCAACACCCCAGCGCAGACCTTCGCTGAAAGAAGGAGCACCTACCGGCATGATCATGAATTCCTGGAAATCAATTTTGTTATCTGCGTGCGCACCACCGTTGAGGATGTTCATCATCGGCATGGGCAGTGTTTTGGCATTGGTACCGCCAATGTAGCGGAACAAAGGCAGACCCGCTTCTTCAGCAGCTGCTTTGGCAACGGCCATACTTACGGCCAGTATAGCGTTGGCGCCCAGTTTGGTTTTATTAGGTGTACCATCCAGTGCAATCATGGTTTCATCAATAGCCGCCTGCTGGGCCACATCAAAACCTACGATGCCTTCGGCAATAATATCGTTCACGTTCTTAACGGCTTTCAGAACGCCTTTTCCTGCATATTTCTTTTTGTCGTTATCACGCAGTTCAGCTGCTTCGTGAATACCGGTACTGGCACCACTTGGAACTGCCGCACGGCCTATAACGCCGTCATCGGTAACTACATCTACTTCAACCGTAGGATTACCACGACTGTCTAAGATCTGTCTTGCGTGAACTTCAATAATGTAACTCATGTTGATTGCTTGTTGGTTTAAAAAGTTGATTAGCTCGTCTTCGGTGCCGCAATTTAAGGATTTACCGGCTTTTGTTTTTTGAAATCATTCCAGGAACCACGGGTTTTACGCATAAATACCTCGTCGTAACCCTTGCGTACATAGTCTTTCAGGATGCCTATCTCTTCAAAACCCAGTCGCAGATAGAGTTCGCGGGCCCGGTGGTTAAAGGCGCTTACGCAGATAAAGACATTGGGACTAACCGAAAAAATGACCGTTTCTGCATAACGGATAGCCGCTTCGCCCAGTCCCTGACCACGGGCGGCTTCTGTAATAACGATCGTTTGTATGTATCCGGTAAAAGCACCTTTTACTTTGAGCATGATAAAACCCAGTCGTTCTTCTTTTCTTGAAAACAGATAAACTTCGCTTAAAGGATCCTCCAGTAATTGTATCGAATCTTCATAACTGCGTTGCAGTGTGATCCAGGGTTCGTTGGCCGCCATCAGTTGTGCGCACCATTCCAGATCAGCAGTTTCGTTGGTATGTGTAACTGATATGCCGGGCAGTACTTCCATCAGGCAGGGTTGGTTACTGTGCGGAATACCTGTTCGAGGCTATGCCCTTCCGATTGCAGGGATACAATATTGAGATTATTCGCTACCGCCAATGAGAGCAATTGTTTTTTCACGGATTCCGGGTTAGCGGTTTCCAGTTGCCAGTGGCTGTTTCCCTGCTCCTGTAAACGGGATATATCGGTCAGTGTATCCAGTAAGGAACGACTGACGGTTTCGCCAAACTGAACAGACACGATATGTCTTTCCCCCTTACCCTTCTGCAGGTTAACCAAACGATCATCGGCCACAATATTTCCTTTGTTGATGATAATTACGCGATCGCAGATGGCTTCTACTTCCTGCAGAATATGCGAAGAAAAAAGAACGGTTTTGTTCTGTCCCTGTTGTTTAATCACATTCCTGATCTCGATGATCTGGTTGGGGTCCAGTCCGCTGGTAGGTTCATCCAGGATCAGCACTTCGGGTTCGTGTATCAAGGCAGCGGCCAATCCTACCCGTTGTTTATATCCCTTGGATAATTGTCCGATCTTCTTTTTGGATTCTACAGTAAGGCCCGTGAGGGTAATTACTTTTTCAACCGCCGCTTTTATATCTTTCAGTTGATGAATACCCGCCACAAATGCCAGGTACTCTCTTACATACATATCGGGATAGAGCGGGTTGGCCTCGGGCAGGTAACCTATTTTCTTTTTTACTTCTATGGGATGGGCAGCCACATCCTTTCCGCAAACCAGTGCTTTGCCCCCATCAGCCTGCAGGTAACCGGTAATGATCTTCATGGTGGTGCTTTTGCCCGCCCCATTTGGACCCAGAAAACCAACGATCTCCCCTTTATTCACAGTGAACGAAACACCATTTACCGCTTTTTGCTCACCATATTGTTTCAGTAACTGTGTAACTTCTATTGACATGCTTCCGGGTTTCCGTCAAAATTAGTTGAATGCAGGGAAAATGGGGTTAAGGGATTGGTAAGAATTGAGCGGTGCCCAAATTCTCCTCGTTTTGGTCTTCCTGACGGGCTTACAATTTGTATTTCGCCACGATATTGTCGAACTCTTTAGATTTTATAAAGTTTTGCTTCTTTTTATTTACTTGTATAGTTTCTAAAAATCCTAAGTCAACAAGGTTTTTTAAATCTGATCTGGCAGTAAAATTGGAAATGTCAAAACGGCTTTCCATCTCTTTAGTATTTAATATTCGTTCAGAATCATCGTTTAATATTTTTAGTATTTGAGCCATCCTGTCGTTTACATTAGGTATTTTCATGAATTTTGCGGCCTGAAAAACTTCTTTTTGCTTTCGATTGATATAATCTTTTAAAGCATAGAATGCTTTTTCCATTGTTTTAATATGGTATGTAATAAAATAGCTCAAATCATTTTCATCAATTTCTGAATATAAATATGCCTTTTCATATTGTCCTTTTGTGTCTTTAATAATTCTTGAGATTGATAGATATTCTGTCAGCCAATAACCTTGCTTCAGTAAATACCAATAGAATAGCGCTCTAGCCGTTCTTCCATTTCCATCGGTAAAAGGGTGAATCCATCCAATCATAAAATGAACTATACATCCTTTGACTATTGGATGAGTGAAATTTGCGGACTCGTTATTACAAAAGGAACATAAATCTTCTATTAATCTGTCTAATTCACTTTTAGGCGGAGGGATATGAACGATCTCACTTGTAGAATGGTCTACCACAAATACCTCATTGTTGTCTCTAAATCTTCCTTCATCCGCAGGGTCATTTAAGGTTTTGTTAGATATTAATTTGTGTAGATAAAGGATGTTTTCGGGTGTTATTGCTTCATTTTTATGCTCGATTATGTGTTTCATGGTTATGAAATTATTCATAATCATTTGTTCAGACTTATTCTTTGGCCTTTGCTCTTTTTGAATCATTTCTTTAGCCTTTCTCCTCGTGGTGTTTGCTCCTTCCATTTGACTACTGGAAATGGCTTCTTCCATGATAGAACTTACAATAAATTTAGTCTTATCAGTTTCCGCAATTCCAATATTACTACTTAAATTACCCCCTATATGTAGGTCAAATTGATGTAATGCACGTTGCATAAAATCTGTAACTACGTAATGAAAATTGTATGTTCCAAATTTGATTGTGTTGCTTTTAAGATACCTGTGGAATTTAATTGCATTCCAAAGTTCTTCTGGTTTATACTCTTTAGATTTATATTTTATTTTATCCCAGTATAGATACTCGTCTTGAATTGAATTCAAAATTCCATCGAATTGCAACTTTACCATTATTGGTATCACCTTGTCGTCCCTTATATGTTGTGGGGCTTTTTCAATCATTTTCGAGGATTTAAGCTAAAATAAACAAAATTGCGAGATTATTCAAGAATCTCGCAATTTTACCAATTCGCAGAAAGGCTCACCTCATTGAATATGACTGAAATAACAGTATTTCATTATGATATATATTATGTTTATATTGATAAATAGATTTTATTCATCCGTTAACATTCATCTTTACGACCCTCTTCAATCAATCAACTCCTCCGAACGCTCCGGCAAATGATCATACTCGCCCCGTAACGCATACCAGCCAAATATCATCATCCCGATGGCGATCGGGATAAAGATGACCACAAATACACCCCACTGGATCTTGGTATCCATCACCGGCTTTTTCGCAATTTCAGAAGCGGCTGTTTTTATGAGGTAATACACAGCCACCGGCCCGAGTAAAAACCAGATAATACCTGCGAGTCTTTTGAGTTGGTTCATACAATTCGTTTAAATAGTCATATTCTAAGCAGCGTTACTCATTCGGCACTTCTATCGGCGGATCTATGCGGTTATTGATGTACAGGGTTCCTATCACCAGGCAAACCGCTGCTATAATAATAGGGTACATCAGTCCCACCAACAGATCATTCGTATAAATCGTAGTAAGTAATGTAGCGATAAAAGGAGTGAGTCCGCCAAATACACCATTACCGATATGATACGGTAAAGACATGGATGTGTACCTGATCTTGGTAGGGAACAGTTCTACCAGGAATGCCGCGATCGGACCATATACCATGGTCACATACAAAATCATCACAAACACCAGCAGCACCATTTGCCAGTAATCACTGGTGCCCGCCTTTTTGGAGAGCTTTACATCTGGCTTCACCGTTGTTTTGCCGGCTGCTGCATATACCGTGTCTTTGGTGGTTTGCGTTACTACCATGCCATCTTCATAATAGGTAAGATGGGATACCGTGCGTAAAGTATCGTTTGTATTGGCAATAGGTACCCGGTTGGTTTTGATCTGCTTCAGATCGGTTAATTCAGTTTTGGTAGCCGTACCTGAAAGTACCAGTAATTGCCTGAACAAAGGTTTGTAGGTAACAATAGCGAGGAACATCCCTCCCAGCATGATCCATTTGCGGCCGATCTTATCGCTCCAGCTGCCGAATACCACAAAAAAAGGCGTGGCAAAAAGGATGGCCCAGATGAGGATGGTGCGCGACTGGTCGAAATCGATCTTACATACATTTTCTATAAATGATTGTGCATAGAATTGTCCGGTGTACCAAACCACTCCCTGGCCCATGGCCGCACCAAACAAGGCCAGCAATACCATTTTGAGGTTGGATTTATGTCCGAAACTTTCTTTTAAGGGATTCACAGAACGGGTGCCGGAAGTTTTCAGTTGCTCAAACAGGGGCGACTCTTTCATCTTCAAACGGATATAGATAGATACGCCTACCAGTACTATGGAAACCAGAAAAGGAATCCGCCAGCCCCAGTCGTTAAACTTGGCAATGGACCTTGCCTGGTCAATATCCAGGCTATGACGGGTTAAGAGGATCACACCGAGTGATACAAATAAACCCAGGGTAGCGGTGGTCTGGATCCAGGAAGTATAAAAACCCCTTTTATCGTGCGGTGCATGTTCGGCCACATAGGTAGCGGCACCACCGTATTCGCCTCCCAGTGCCAGTCCCTGCAGCAAACGCAATACCAATACCAGAATGGGAGCCGCAAAGCCGATGGTTTCGTAACTCGGTATGAGACCGATGGCAAATGTGGAACCGCCCATGATAACAAGTGTGAGCAGGAACGTGTGTTTACGACCGATCAGATCGCCCAGCCGGCCAAATACCAGTGCCCCGAAAGGACGTACGATAAATCCTGCTGCAAAAGTGGCCAACGTAGATAATAATGCCGCGGTAGGATTGGTTTTGGGAAAAAACTGGTTAGCGAGCACCGTGGCCAGGCTTCCGAAAATATAGAAATCATACCATTCTATTAAAGTGCCGAGCGAAGAAGCACCGATCACTTTCCAGATACTGTTCTTTTCTTTCATACGCAATAAATCATCGTCAACTTACGCCAAAGGGATGATTTAAACAAGCGGGGCTGCGCTATTTTCAGTCAGGTAGCTCTTTGGGTGAGTGGTCAGTAGTGAGTAGTGAGAGAAAAAGATACTGACTACTCACTACTGACCACTCACGATTCACGACTTTCCCCTCCATGCCTTATCTTTATCCCCCTTTAAATCCCCGATTATATGTCATACCCCTACCAGATCAAATCCTTTGACGAGTACAAAAAAGCTTATCAGAAAAGTATCGAAGATCCTTCCGCTTTCTGGGCCGATGTGGCCGAAAATTTTACCTGGCGTAAAAAATGGGACACTGTGCTGGAATGGAATTTTACAGAGCCCAAAGTAGAATGGTTCAAAGGTGGCAAACTGAATATTACCGAGAACTGCCTCGATCGTCATATCTCCACCAAAGGCAATGAGCCCGCCCTGATCTGGGAACCCAATGCACCCGATGAACAACACCGCACACTTACCTATAAAAAACTGCTGGAGAAAGTTTGCCAGTTTGCGCATGTATTAAAGAACAATGGTGTTAAAAAAGGCGATCGTGTGTGTATCTACATGGGCATGATTCCCGAACTCTCTATTGCGGTTTTAGCCTGTGCACGTATCGGTGCCATTCATAGCGTGGTGTTTGGTGGTTTCTCTGCACAAAGTATTGCCGACCGTTTATACGATGCCCAGGCAGAGTTCATTGTTACCTGCGATGGTGCCCATCGCGGTGCCAAAGACATTCCGCTGAAAAGCGTGATCGACGATGCACTGATCGGTAACAGAACGGTGAAAAGAGTGATTGTGTGTACCAGAACCCGCACACCCGTATCCATGATCAAGGGAAGGGATGTATGGTGGGAAGAAGAAATGAAACATGTGGAAGAGAAAGGACTCAATTTTATAGAAGCCGAAGAAATGGATGCAGAAGATCCACTGTTTATTTTATATACTTCCGGCTCTACCGGTAAACCCAAGGGCGTAGTGCATACCTGCGGAGGGTATATGATCTGGGCCAATTATACATTTGTAAACGTATTCCAGTACAAACCCGAGCAACTGCATTTCTGTACGGCAGATATAGGCTGGATTACCGGGCATACCTATATCATTTACGGCCCACTTAGTGCCGGCGCTACTTCATTGCTATTTGAAGGGGTACCTACTTTCCCGGATGCGAGTCGTTTCTGGGATATTATCGACAAGTTCAAAGTCAATATTTTTTATACCGCTCCTACTGCCATCCGCAGTCTCATGGGATTTGGCACCGGCCCTTTACATGGCAAAAGTCTGGCTTCGCTCGAAGTGCTGGGTACCGTTGGCGAACCCATTAACGAAGAAGCCTGGCATTGGTACGATGAACATGTGGGCAAGAAAAAATGCCCCATCGTAGATACCTGGTGGCAAACAGAAACCGGCGCCTGTTTAATCAGTAACCTCGCAGGCATTACCCCATCCGTTCCGAGCTGGGCCACATTACCCATGCCGGGTTTACAGATGGTTTTGGTAGATGAAACCGGTAAAGAAGTGGTTGCCGAAGGCGATGAAACCGTTTCGGGTAATCTCTGCATCAAAGCTCCATGGCCCGGCATTTTACGCACTACCTATGGCGATCATGAGCGGTGCCGCACCAACTATTTTGCCACTTACGAGAATATGTATTTCACCGGCGATGGCGCGATGCGCGATAAGAATGGCTTTTACCGCATCACTGGCCGCGTAGATGACGTGTTGAATGTAAGCGGTCACCGTATCGGTACCGCAGAAGTAGAGAATGCCATTAATATGCACGCCGGCGTGGTAGAAAGTGCCGTAGTGGGTTACCCACATGATGTGAAAGGGCAGGGAATTTATGCGTATGTCATTTACCAGGGTTCGCACGGACAGGATACGCATGGTACTGCAGAAATGATCCGGAAAGATATTCTGCAAACCGTTACCCGTATCATTGGTGCCATTGCCAAACCCGACAAGATCCAGTTTGTGAGTGGATTACCAAAAACCCGAAGCGGTAAGATCATGCGCAGAATCCTGCGTAAGATCGCCGAAGGCGAAACACAGAACCTGGGCGATACTTCTACCCTGCTGGATCCGGCAGTGGTGGACGAGATCAAACACGGAAAACTCTGATCGGTTTTCTGCACAGATGCATTGAGAACCTGATGGCTTTGAGGAATTTTTACAATTTGAATCTTTTGTATGCGTAAATGTTTTGTTGGTATTGGTCTGCTATTACTTGTCATGATCAATAGCCAGGCGCAGATGCTGAACCCTATCACACCTGCACCGCTTACATACGAATCACTGAAAGGAACCGGCGTGACCATTCAGTCATCCACCATACTGTATTATCCCGCTTCCTTTGCCGGTCAGGCAAATTATATGCAGCAGCAGATAGAACAACAAACAGGCATACGGTTGCAGTTGTCGGCAGGTAGTCCTTCGAAAGTTTTACCCCGCATCATTCTTCAGACAGATGAAAAAAGCATTACCCGGCCCGAAATGTACCATATCAGTGCTGCCGGGAAACAGGTGATCATTACTGCCAACGATGTAAGGGGATTTGTAAATGCTACACAGACTTTATTGCAATTATTGCCGAATAAAAAATCCATTACAGCTACTATTCCTGCCGTGGCCATCACCGACTATCCGCAATTCAGTTACCGCGGTATGCACCTGGATGTGGTGCGGCATATCTTTCCGGTGAGTTATGTGAAAAAATATATCGACTACCTCGCTTTTCATAAGTTCAACACATTTCACTGGCACTTAACTGATGACCAGGGCTGGCGTTTTGAAGTGAAGAGTTATCCCAAACTGAATACCATTGGCTCCTGGCGCGACTCTACCCTGATCGGTCATTTCAAAGATGTTCCGGCACGGTATGAAAGAAAACGATATGGCGGTTTTTATACAAGAGCCGAGATCAAAGAAGTGATTGCCTATGCAGCCGTGAGAGGCATTACCATTATTCCTGAACTGGATATACCGGGGCATAGCCGTGCCACTATTGCCGCTTACCCCGAGTTCAGCACCAAACCCGATACTACCTGGAATGTGGCCAGTACCTGGGGCATGTATAACCGCCAGAACAATGTGCTGGCACCCAATAAGGCTTCTTTCAGGTTTCTCAAAGACATTTTTACAGAACTGGCAGAACTATTCCCTTCAACCTACATACATATCGGTGGCGATGAATGTAGTATGCTCTGGTGGAAACAGGATCCCCAAACACAGGCTTTTATCAAAAGCAAGAACCTGTCATCCGAAAAAGCATTGGAAACCTATTTTATCGAATACGTTGCCAAACAGCTGAAACAGCTACATAAGAAATCTGTAGGCTGGCACGAGATTGCGGAAGGTGATCTGGATACCACTACCCTGATCATGAACTGGAGTGATGATAAACAGGCTCTCGCTGTTGCCAAAAAAGGTTTTGAGATCATACAAACACCGGGTAAACCTTTTTATTTTGATCATTATCAATCCAAAGATCCGAAAGATAGTCTGGCCATTCATGGCTATAACCCGGTAGAAGCTGTCTACAAATACCAGGTAGTGCCGGATGCCGTGAAAGCTGCAGGACTGGCCCACAAGATCATTGGCGCACAGGCGAATGTATGGACGGAATATATGGCTTTTCCCACCAAAGTAGATTACATGGTTTTACCGCGTATGACCGCTTTGAGTGAGAATTTATGGAGCCAGAAAAAAGATTATCCTGATTTTTTACGCAGGCTGGAAGAAGAGATGATACCCAGGTACAAAAGCTGGAACAGCTCTTATTTTCAGGGGTATAAATTATGGACAAAGGATAAGTAAATACGCCATAGTATTCATCGGATTTGATAGCGTTATCTCCTTTACCCCCTCAACACAGCCACCCTTGCCTTACGCAGTTCTCTTGTGGCACGCAGATGCAACGTGCGGTGATACAACACCCAGCCACCTATTGCACCAATCAGGCTGCCCAGCACAATATCAATAAAACGCGCAGAGATCAATGCAGCCGGGTCAGCGGTCATGGCCCTGCCAGCCTCCGCAAGCAGTAAGGTGAGTGGCGTGATAAAAATGACTGCGAGGCCATAATGCCGTACAATCAGCATTTCAACAATAAACTGCAGCAAAAGAATACTCAAACAAACAACAATAGCGCTTGGATGAAAAGAAAGGATCAACCAACCCAAACCGAGTCCGATAAAAGTTCCCAGGATTCTTTGCAGGCTTCGCTGCAGAACGTGACGCCGGTTGGCACCCTGCATAACAGCGATACAGGAAATGGGTACCCAGTAAGGATTATTCAATTTCAGCAGGTGCGCCAATAACAGGGATAAGCCCATCACCAGCCCGATCACAGAAGAAGTGAATATACCTGTAAACCGGATCCTTTTTTTTGCAGGCATTCCTGTCTGTTTTGACGGGTATTTGCTGATGACCAGTAAGGAATACAGCAAAGCCAGCACACAGGCCAGTAAGGCACCCAAACCAAGCATACCTGTTTTAAATACAATGGTTTCGGGTTGATAAGGCATACAACTGGCTATGGATAGCAGCATGATGAAAAAGAAGTTACCCGGGGGCCTTTGATAAAAACGATGGGTGAGCCAGTGTACTGCAAATGAAAGCATCCCCAGCATCAGCGCAGATAACAAAGGATCGAAACTGAATGCCAGGCCCACTGCAAATGAAATCATAAAACCGACTGAACAGATTCCCATGGTGAGCATCCTGGCAGCGATATGGCTGGATGGGATGTATAGGATCACCAATCCACCTGTGCAGGCCAGTATGGCATCATTCAAGCGGCCAAAGAAAAGTCCCGCTAACAGGGGAATACCTACACAAAGAGCCGCCAGCAAGGGAATATGCCAGAGCCGCTCTGATTTTTTCAGTTCCAGCAGTGCGTGTAATTCGCGGCGGATGATATAATGGGTGCGTCTGTTCAATGCGGTTGACAGGTAGATAAATAATATCCAGACGAAATTACTCCGGATCAGTCAGGATACAATAGCCTGCACATCTTTTCCCGGCAAAAAACCAACCTGCTTTTGCGACCTTTTTGTTATCGGATCTTCATTTTACACAAGCCACCATTATCTTCGTAACACAGATATGGCACTGAACGATACACTGAACAAACGCATATACCAAACCATTACGCTGAAAGAGCTGCTTTACTGGGTATTGTTTTATGTGGTGTATGGTTTTATCTATTATGTAACGTACGATATCACTATTTATGCCAAAAACGGTCAGAAGAACGGGTTCGAAGAAAAACTGCTGAACATTGTTTCCGACTTTGCCATCAAAGCTGTTTTAAGTGCCCCGCTCTGGTATCTGTATTTTGTGCAGTTGCGGAATAAGCCTGTATCGGTTCATTTCCTGCTGCACCTGTTTACCATTCCGCTTTTTATCCTCGTATGGCTTATCCTGCATCAGCAGAGTTCGGTGTATTTCGGTTTTGTGAGAGTACAGGGAAAAGCTTCGGCCTGGTTCGACTATTACCTGCCTTTATTGTTTTACCTGATCCAGTTCGCATTGTTTTATGCGCATAATTTCCGTTTAACTACCCTTACCCAACTGGAAAAAGAAAAAAAATTGCTGGCACTGGCACACGAGAGTGAAATGGCAGTGCTGAAAGCGCAGATACATCCTCATTTTTTATTCAACACGCTGAATAATATCAGTGCCCTCATCCGGCCCGAACAGGAAAATGTGCGGGTAATGATTGCACAGCTGGCAGATACATTCCGGTATTCGCTTCGCGCCAGCAAACTGCACCTGGTACCATTGGAAGAAGAACTCCGCTTTTTAGAAACCTATCTTTCTCTTGAAAAAGAAAGATTGGGCAACCGGCTAAGTTTTCAGATTAACTGCCCGAAAGATCTCCGTTTACGCAGCATCCCTCCGATGCTGATCCAGCCCCTGGTTGAAAATGCATTGATCCACGGCATTTCCCGGGCAGCAAGGGGCGGTAGTATTATACTGGACATCAATCAAACCGGTAAGGATTTGCAGTTCACCATTACTGATACCGGCCTGGGTTATGCGGGTAATACCGAAGAACTGTTTCAACAGGAAGGTATTGGTTTGAATAATATCCGTGAGCGTTTGTTGCTTTTATATGGCGAGGAGCTGCGGGTTTCAAAAAATGATCCGTCCGGACTTGTTTTTTCATTTATCATCCCCCTGCAAAATACCTGATATGATCTCTGTACTGATAATTGATGATGAACAAGGTGCCAGGTCTTTGATCAGGGAATATTTATCCCGTTTCCCAGAATTGTCTGTTCTGGGAGAAGCCTGTGATGGTGCAGAAGCAGAACAGATGATTCACTCCCTGAAACCCGACCTGGTCTTTCTCGACATCCAGATGCCTGTATACAACGGATTTGAACTGGTTAACCGGCTGCAGTTTTTCCCAAAAATTATTTTCACAACGGCTTTTGATGAGTTTGCCTTACAGGCTTTTGAAGCCAATGCCATTGATTATCTTTTAAAACCCTATACACTGGAAAGATTCAGCAAAGCGGTTAACAAAGTGCTGCATCAAACCAACCATTCAAAACCACTGCAGGCTTTACTGGAAAGCCTTGCTGCCAAAGCCCATACGCCTATCAGCCACATGCTGCTCGAAAAAGGAAAAGTGCTCGCCAATGTGGCCGTTGAGCAGATCCTGTACTTTGAGGCGGAAAAAGAATATACCCGTATCATTACTTCAGACAACAGCTATCTGAGCAACCTGGGCATAACTCAACTCGAAGAGAAACTGGACCCGAATAAGTTTATCCGCATTCACCGGTCGTATATAGTCCATATCTCTTTTATAAAAGAAGTCAGAAAAGAACCCAATAACTACCAGGTAATCATGACCAATAGCACCGTATTGAATATTGGCAGAACTTATCTCGATCATTTTAAAAAACTGATTCACTGATGCTGTAACCGCATTTCCTGTTGTTCGTGGTCGTATAGGGTCGTTCGTAGGTTATGCCGGTTACCGGCTCCTCCAGCAGACTATGTTTGCCGGAAAAAATGCGATCCCTACTTTTCAGTTTAGCCATTTGCTGTTTTTCTGCAGCTTATAGTCAGTTACCTCCCGTAAAACCCTGCCTCACACGGGGAGTTATTTTTTCGGAGGGTAAGCCGGTAGCGCAGGTAACCGTCACCCTGTTAAGTTTGCCGGATAGTCTTCCGCTGCAAATGCAGGCATCGGCCGGCAATGGCAGTTTCCTGTTCAGCAACCTCTGTA
Organism: Sediminibacterium sp. GW821-FHT12F12; assembly: GCF_058806635.1. NCBI lineage: Bacteria > Pseudomonadati > Bacteroidota > Chitinophagia > Chitinophagales > Chitinophagaceae > Sediminibacterium > Sediminibacterium sp. GW821-FHT12F12. The sequence continues at coordinate 293,616 of NZ_JBXAPW010000002.1, forward strand.
GTGGCAAACTATTGCGCATCAGTGCAACCGGTTTCGCCAACCAGCTGGTACCTGCGCCTGCTGATACTACCCTTGTTATTATTAATCTGGTACCAGTTACCAAAGAACTCAATACTGTTACGGTAAATGCAGAAAGAAGGGCCATACAGTCTTACCCCGACAGAACGGTGATCCGCGTTGACAATACCCCCTCTCATGCAGCTTCCAATGCGCTTGACATTCTGGAAAGATCGCCCGGGGTTTCCGTCGACAGGGATGGCCAGATCAGCATGCAGGGCAAACAGGGAACCCTGCTGTTGATTGATGGAAAAAAAGTTTATGTGAACGCCCAGGAAGCAGCCAACCTGCTGCGTTCCATCAGTGCGCAGCAGATCGATCACATAGAACTGGTTCCGCAGCCTTCTGCCAAATATGATGCGTCCGGTACAGCCGGACTCATCCATATTCATACCAAATCCGGCAGAAATACAGGTTGGAGCGGAAACAGCAGTCTGGTATTATCGGCGGGTAAATATGCCCGGGCCAGCATGAACAGCACTGTATTTTACCAGCAGCCAAAGATCGCTGCCGCTATCTCGTATGCAACGGGATACACACGCAATTCTTACGAAATTTTTATCGACAGGCTATACAGAACAGCCAACAATAAAATCTCTACGTTATACAAACAGTTTACTTTTAATCCGGTTACCCAGATACCACACGCTATCCGAACAAATGTTGATTACCGGATAACCCCTGTAAAAACTATTTCACTACAAGCAACTGCCTATTTCAGTGAACTTACCGATGGAGGAAAAACAAGTACGCATATTTCTGAACCATTGCGGGGAGAAAGTATAGGGTCTACGGATTTTAGTAACCGTATCTCCAGAGCCAATTATTCCGGCGGCATCAGCTACCGGCAGCAACTCAATAAAAAAGGCGACGAGCTTAGTATGGATGCAGACTACAGTTATTTTAACAGGTCAAACACACAAACCAACCATAACTATTTATTTGATTCTGTAAATACCCCGGTAGGTTCGCCTTATCTGCTAAGGGGTGATAACCCGTCGCGGATCTATGTATATTCTGCCAAATTCGATCTTGTAAAAACCGACAATCACCAGTTCAGATGGGAGGCAGGTGGTAAAATGAGTTATGTAAACACCAACAACCGTTCTGATTATGAAAGGTATACCGGAAGCACCTGGGAGCAGGATGCACGTTCCAATCATTTCAATTATACAGAAAAGATCATGGCAGCCTATCTGTCTGTGAAAAAAACAGCCGGCAACTGGAATATCACGGCAGGTGCAAGACTGGAACATACGATGGCCGATGGTGTACAATTGCAGAATAACCAAAGCTTCAGCAAACGATACACCAACCTGTTCCCCTCTGTTAGTATTGCAAAAAAGCTGGAAAATAATCAGACCCTCTTACTCTCTTACAACCGTAGGATTGACAGGCCCAATTACCAGGATCTGAATCCATTTCAGTTCATACTTAACCAGTTTACTTTTCAGCAGGGTAACCCTTTGTTATCGCCACAGTTCACACATACTGTTGAAGCAGGCTGGTCTAAAAGAAACATTTCAGTTAAATACTATTTCAGCCGGATCACTGATCTGATCAGCGATAATATTTATCAGGATACCGCGTTAAAACTGAGTTTTCAGCAGAAAGATAATGTGGCAATCAAATCAATGCATGGCGTCAGTATGAACCTGAGTACACGGGTATGGAACCAACTATCTTTATCCTTTTATACCCATGTTTTTTATAACCGGATACAGGGCAATATTGATCAGGAAACCTTTCGTGTTGAAACTGTTAGTGGTTCGGCCAATGTTACGGCACAGATTCAGTTACCCAAAAGCTGGAGTGTTGACCTGTCCACTACTTATCAGCACAGAAATTACCTCTCTGCTCTCCTCTACGATAAAGGTTCGGCCAATGTAACCGTTGGCGTAGGAAAACAACTTTTCTCAAATACCTGGAATCTTCGCCTCATTGTGCGGGATCCGTTTCTGTGGCAAAGAGTGTATTATACCAGCTATTACAAGGGAGTTGATTTTTCCATCAAACAGTTAACAGATAGCCGGCAGATCAGTATCAGCATCTCTTACAGATTTGGGAAAGATGCCAACCGTTCTGCTGCCAGAAAAAGCAGTGCGGCAGAGGAACAGGCAAGAGCAGGTGCTGCGGGATCCTGAGTCCATTCAATTTAATGCACAAAAAAGCCCAGGTTCACAGACTATGTTCAGACAAACTGTGATCCCGGGCTTTTATCAATTCTTCATCAATGTTAACGCAGTGCCATCCCACGATGGGAACAGTTTTGTATTGTTATTGATCTTCAGATGTCCATTTGCCACCGAGCTGAACACAGAACGGAAATCCGTACTCACCGGCAGGTCACGGCCATCTTCCAGTGCTGCTTTGGCGAGTGATGTAATATTATTGTACACTTTTCCTCCCTGTACATCATTGCCCAATACAAACAAACAACTCGCCCTTCCATGATCAGTTCCGCCGGTACCGTTCTGGTGCGCGGTACGCCCAAATTCGGTCATCGTCATCACGGTTACATCATCCTGGTAAGCTTCCATATCTTTCCAGAATGCAGTTATGCTGTCGCTGAAATCTTTCAGGTTCCGTGCCAGCGCCCCATTCACCGTTCCCTGGTTAAAATGGGTATCCCATCCGCCGCTCTCGGCAAAAGCTACTTCCATACCCACATCCATTTTAATCAGTGTAGCGATCTGTTTTAATGCATTGCCCAGCGGAGAATTCGGATACACTACTCCATTGGCCGGCTGGTAGTTTTTAATATTGTTCACATTGAGCATCTTCATCGCATCAAAACTTTCCTTACCGGTTTTACTCAGGATCTGGCTGGAGGTCTGATCGTACAGCTGCTCAAAAGATTTAGAAGCTAAATTAGTAGCCAACGGATTGCCCCGCATCTGTATGGCAAAATCCTGCAGGTTATTAATCGCTAATGATTCATTATCGCCATACAGACTTCTTGGCAAAGAACTGGTCAGGCTCACTGCACGAAAAGGAGTGCCCTCATGCCCCAGTAAACCCACGGCCCTGTTCAGCCAGCCACTGCTGGTACTCTTGCTGAAGGGGGTGCCGCTTTCCATATAATCCTGCGCATCAAAATGACTGCGGGTGGTATTCGGACTTCCCACGCCGTGTACAATGGCCATACGACCCTCTGTAAAAAAAGGAGCAAATGCTGCCAGTGAAGGATGTAATCCAAAACGTCCGTCCAGGTCTATCTGTTTACCTTCGGTTGTTGCCGGGCTCATATACAAAGTAGGACGCAATGTTTTCAGGTTAGGATCTGCGTACGGACTCACTGCCATCAATCCATCCATTGCCCCGCGCTGGAAAATACAGACCAGTACTTTATTCTTTTTATACGGCAATAAAATCTTGCCGCTATTGGCAGCTCTTGCAATAAAGGTAGGTACCCCACCAAACCCTGCTGCAAACAGCGCCATAGCGCCCGATTTCATAAATGCTCTGCGATTGACCATATGGATTATTTTTTGCGTCTCTGCGCCTTTGCGGAAAAAAATTGGCTCGCAAAGGCGCGGTTTATTTTCTTTGAAATTCTGGAGAACCAATAATGATGCCTGCTACCTGCGATACAGTATTTGTATTACCTGCTACATACAGCGTGGTTACGGGCAGGTTCTTTTTGCTCAGGGCTTTTTTCTCATTTAGTTTTTCCCGTTTATTTTTTTTCGCCGACAGATCCATCATCTCATCCTGTTCCGCTGTTTGCACCTCAGCAGTAGCGAGTGGATTTTTTTCCGCTGCTTCGCTGATCTTCTGTTCCAGGTTGGTATCGCGCACCATGGCGGTAAGGCGGCGGATGTTTTCGTCCTGGTTTCTTTCGGGCAACAGTATCTTACTATAAATAGCCAGTGCCGCTTCTGCACTCTCGGGTTCATGGTTATCATTCAGTGCGGCCAGATTTAATTTTACGCCCGGAATTTTTCCGGTGGCAAATGCCAACCCGAAATTCATCCGGTTCAACAGCGACCCGGTATTGATCCAGTATCCCGCACGATCAGGAAAACCGGTAGGGGCCTGGTAAAAATAGAATCGCTGTCCCATACGCGTACACCAGTTATAGATCTGAAAGGGTTGTTGCACATCTGCATTGGTAGCCCGGATGGCACTGATGGCAAATTCGAACGGCGATTTTACTTTTTCGCGCAACGCTTTTGTATCCCAGAACTCACGGCTGTTCACCATGGTGATCAATACGGTTTTGATATTGCCATGGCTTTTCAGGAAAGCTTCTGTCATTTTATTAACCAATGCCGCCGAAGGCGTATCACTCACAAACCTCGCAGCTAATTTGGTGCTGATGAATTTAGCAGTAGAGGGATGGGTAGCCAGCATTTCCAATACCTGTTCACCTTCTTCATAGCCGCCATTGGCTGGGAAGTTTTTACCGAGGATGGTCTTGGCACTTTCATCATGTTTGTCTGCACGGAATAAAAAATCACCTTCCACCACAAAACCTCTGCGTTGCAGCAAAGCTGGGCCAGCGGCCTGCAGTAATTTGATACCGGGACCATCCTTATACAAGGGCTTCACACTCCAGCCGGTTAAGGCACGGGCTACAGTGGTTACATCCTGCTGCGTATAACCGCCATCTACACCCAACGTGTGCAGCTCCATGATCTCGCGTGCATAATTCTCATTCAGTCCCTGTGTTTTTCTGGCAGCCAGTGTTTGCTGCAATATTTTTCCGCCGGGGGTAGCGGTATCATTGGCCGCCTGCTGTAAACGCTCACGGGCCTGCCTCGCCAGTACATTTTTTTCCTGACGGCGGGCCATGTCGTTATCCATACTTACACTGGAAGCATTGTCCAGATATTCCAGCATGGCAGGGTGTTTGGCCGTGGCTTCCAGCAAGGTGGCAAAATTACCCAGTACATTGGGGCGGATCGCATCACGTTCGTACGTGAGCACGTACTGCTGGCACTGGCCCTTTGTTAAGGAAACATTGAAGTGATTGAACCAGAAATCTGTCAGTAATTCCTGCAGCTGGTTCTGTCCATAGGCCGCACGGATCACTTTCTGGTTAATGAGTTGCCGGTGTAATTCCTGCGGCAGTTGGTAACCCTGTGCATCCATCAGTTTTTTTAACTGTGCACGGTACTCGGGCTTATCCAGGTTGCGGAGAGAATCTTTATCCAGTAAATTATTTTTGGCCGCCACGCGGATGATCTGCCCGGCATTGAGGTAACGGTTCACAATGGTTTCGTTATCCATGGTCAATGCTTCATAATTAGCGGCAGGCAGACGGCGTTTTACTTCCTCATCAGGTAATCGGCTGTTTAATTGTTGCTGTAGCCAGTTATCCAGTCCCATCTCCAGCACCTGTTTTACCTGGCCCGGTTGGATACCGAATGTAAAACGGTTCAGTAAATGGGCCGCAGCCTGCTCCTGTGTGAGTCCCATTTTTTTATAGGGCATATTCAGCCGGGGTTCGGAACTGTCGGCAGAATTGCCCTGTACAAAAGCAGATAACAGTGTAAGACAGGCTCCTACTGTAAAGGTTTGATACAAACGCCGAAGATTCATAGTAACCATTTTTAGTATGACGGGAAACAGAGTGGAAGGTTTAACCCAGCTCCCCATAAAAAAGCCTGCTGTTAGTTACAGCAGGCTTAGCAAATCATTTCCTGACTGCGCCTTTGCTCCTTTGCGAGAAAATTTGCACGCAAAGGCGCAAAGGCGCGGTTTGTTTATGTTGTTTTTTTGATCGCAACGCGGTAGAGGATCATTCCCATAGTGGCAAAGAACAAGGTGCCCAGAATAAAGTAACCACCCTGCGACAAACTATGCACAATACCTTCTTCCATACTGACGGCTTTCAGAAATTTTTCTCCGCTATCCGTTCCTGCCAGAAAAGCGATCACCACACCAGCCACGGCACCACCTGCTACCAGTCCGGTAGCAAACAGGTTGCCCTTGCCCAGCTCCTCTTCCTCCGCATTCAGTTTGATATTCTCTTTTTTCTGTTTGGCTTCTACAATACCCCGGATGGCACCGCCAATAAAGATGGGTAAAGTAGTAGCCAGCGGCAGGTACACACCAATGGCAAAACTGAGTGATTTGATGCCGCATAATTCCATCGTAATGGCTAAGAAAATACCTACTACCACATATTGCCAGTCGAGGTTCTGCGACAGGATTCCTTTGATCAAAGTGGCCATTAAGGTAGCCTGCGGTGCGGGATATTTGTCAGACCCGATAGCATGTTGTACACCTTGCTGCAGCATTTCAGTGGTAGGTCTGTCAAGGAATTTCACGGTTAAACCGATCACGATCGAAGAAACAATGGCACCCACAAACAAAGCGATCTGCTGGTTACGGGGTGTAGCACCTACTATATAACCACTCTTCAGATCCTGCGAAGTAGCGCCGGCATTAGCAGCAGCAATACAGATCATACCACCTACTACCAGTACCAGTGGCTCAAAAGCTTTACCCGTCCAGCCCACGCTTAAAAAGATCAGGCTCGTGCCCATTACCGTAGCAATGGTCATACCGCTGATGGGGTTATTGGAAGAACCGATCAATCCCACAATTCTGGAAGATACGGTCACAAACAAAGCCCCGAACAAAATCACCAGTACACCAATCAGTAATTTCTGCAGAAAACTATCGCCCGGTACCTGCGGTAATACAGCAATCAGTCCAATCAGAGCCAGGCTGCCAAAACCCACTACTTTCAGGTTCAGATCTTTGTCTGTGCGCAATACAGCCGCCGCACCGGGTTGGTTATTGGCTTTTAAAGAAGCCACACTTCCCTTGATGGATTTAATAATAGTAGGAATGGTTTTCAGCAAAGTGATCACCCCCCCTGCCGTAACGGCACCGGCACCTACCTGACGGATATAGGCATAATAAATAGCTGCAGAATAATCAGCAAAACTATGCGTTACCGGATCCCAGCCACCTTTTCCGCCGGCTTTGGTTACATCAACGAGGTAACCCAGTTTTACCAGTTGCAGCGCAATTACATCGCCCGGAACCAGGGTAGAAAGCAGTGGAATAAATACCATCCAGCTCAATACGCTACCCGCCACCAGTACACCGGCAATCTTAGGACCAATGATATAACCCACACCCATATACTCCGGTGTGATCTCTCCGGATACCTTGGCAGAAGGGAAAAATTTATTGATCTGTTTGGTGGCATAAAAAGGGGTTTCTGCAATCACATGTAAAATCTTCTGCAGAATGGCGTAGGCAAACGCTACACCCAGTCCCCAGAAAGCGGTCTTGGCAAAATCGCCTCCTTTCTCACCCGCCTTCAATACATCGCCGCAGGCCGTTCCTTCGGGATAAGGAAGATTTTCATGTTCATTAACGATGAGTGCTTTCCGCAGAGGTATCATTAATAAGGTGCCAAGCAAACCCCCAATGATGGCCAGTATCAGGATGGTGAGATAATTGAAATATTCTGCACTGGAGGGAGAAGAAAGAAACAGAAAACCCGGCAGGGTAAATGCCACACCCGCTGCAATACTCTCGCCCGCAGAACCGGTGGTTTGAATGATGTTGTTCTCGAGGATCGTTGTTTTCAGAAATTTTCGGCCCAGTGTAATCGCAATCACCGCAATGGGAATGGAGGCAGAAACCGTTAACCCGGCTTTCAGCGCCAGGTACACCGTGGCGGCACCGAATATGACCCCGAATAAACTACCTACCAGTATGGATTTTACGGTAAGTTCCTTCATATTTGTTTCAGGGGCAACAAAAGGCTTGAATGTTTTTTTCTCATCAGACATAGTGCAAGTTTTAGTTAGCGTAAGGTATTGGAAGGGAGGGTTAAAGGAAGTTAAACAAGTTGAAGTAGTTAAAGGGGTACAGAAAAGGTAATCGGAAAACTATCCTAGATCCTTACCTCCAACGACCAGTTTAACCAGCTTAACCTCTTTAACCATTTTAACCAATTTTAACCAGTTCAACTCCCTTTAACCAGTTTAACCAGTTTCCAATATCTTTAAAAAACCAAAATACAACTTATGAGTGAAATACAAAGCGATATCAGGAAAACCGGGATGCCGAAATCGGTTCCTTATATCATTGGTAGTGAAATAGCAGAAAGGTTCAGTTTTTATGGTTTGCGCTCCATTATGGTCACTTATATGGCGGTTGCGTTTTTCAATCCTACTCTCAATCCTGCGCTCAATGCCGAAGCCGATGCTAAGGCCAATGAAATGTCGCACCTCTTTGTTACACTGGCTTATTTCATGCCCATTGTGGGCGCTATCATGGCCGACTGGTTTTTCGGGAAATACCGCGTAATCCTGTTCGTTTCTATGCTGTATACCCTGGGCCATTTCATCTTGTCTGTTTCCGACAACAGTTATACTCTTTTCAGCACTGGTCTGGTAATTATTGCCTGTTGCGCGGGCGGTATCAAATCCTGCGTATCGGCCAATGTGGGCGACCAGTTTGACAAATCCAACGAGCACCTGCTCTCTAAAGTATATGGCTGGTTTTATATGAGCATTAACCTCGGCGGTACACTGGCCCCTTTGTTCATCCCGCTTCTGAAAAAATATTACGGTCCGGAGATCGCTTTTGGTGTACCCGGTATACTGATGGCACTGGCCACACTGATTTTCTGGCTCGGACGAAAAAAATATGTCAAAGCACCTCCCGCAGGTATTAAAAAAGAGAATTTCTTTACTATTTCCGTCTATGCACTGATCAAACTGTTCAGCCGTAAACCCGGACAAAAAGTATGGGAAGCTGTTGGCGAAAAGTATTCTGCCAAATCGATCGATGGCATACAGGCTGTGTACCGGGTGCTGGCCGTGTTTGCTTTTACGCCCATATTCTGGGCCTTGTGGGACCAAAACCTTTCTGAATGGGTATTACAGGCCACCCGCCTGGATCTGACGCTGATTGGTGGCATTACTATTTTACCCGAGCAGATCAACTTTGTCAACCCCTTGTTTCTGGTATTGCTGATCCCGGTTTTTACTTCTTTTATATATCCTTTTCTGGAGAAAAGAGGGATCAAAGTAACTCCATTGCGCAAGATTGGTGGCGGATTGGCGGTAATCGGACTGGCATTTGTAATCATTGCACTGTTGCAGGAACAGATAGATGCCGGCGGAAAACCTTCGGTATGGTGGCAGATACTGGCCTATATACTGCTGGCAGCTTCTGAGATAATGGTTTCTGTAACCTGCCTGGAATATGCGTATACCCATTCGCCCAAATCGATGAAAAGTACTATGAGTGCTTTGTACCTGCTGGGCATTTCGGCCGGCAACCTGCTCGTAGGGCTCATCAATGGAAACATTGTCAACAAAGGTTTCTTCAGCCAGTTCACCGGCGCCAAATATTACTGGCTATTCATCGGTATACTGGCCATATCATTTGTGCTGTTTCTCCTGATCGCAAGGCGTTTACCGGAGAAGAGTTATATAGGGGTGGAGGAGAGTGAGTAGTGAGTGGGTAGTTGTGAATAGTGAATGGCCAATGGTGAATAGACACTCACTACTGACTACTCACAACTCACCATTGCCCATTGACCATTGCCCATTCACAATAATTTTCCCCTATCCCCCAAAAAATCCCCCATACAGCCTACTTTCGCTTGGCAATTGAACCATCATGAACATCTTACTACTTGGCTCCGGCGGCCGCGAAAATGCATTGGCCTGGAAAATGGTGAAAAGCCATCACTGTGACAAACTCTTTATTGCCCCGGGCAATGCCGGAACAGCACTGTACGGTACTAATCTTGCTCTTTCGGTAACCGATTTTCCTGCTATTAAACAAACCTGCATCGATCAAAAGATCAATATGCTGGTGGTGGGACCGGAAGAACCGCTGGTAAAGGGTATCTACGATTTTTTTCAGAGCGATCCGCAGTTGCAGCACATCATTGTAGTGGGTCCATCGGCCAAAGCCGCACAACTGGAGGGCAGTAAAGCTTTCAGTAAAAAATTCATGCAGCGCCACCAGATTCCAACGGCAGGTTATGCAGAGTTTACAGCTGACAATTTTGAAGAAGGAAAAAAATATATCGCGCAGCATAGTTTACCGGTGGTGTTAAAAGCCGATGGACTGGCCGCAGGAAAAGGAGTGGTCATTTCTTCTTCGCATGAAGAAGCCCTGCAGGTATTTGAAGAAATGATCCTGCACAAACAATTCGGCGAAGCGAGCAGCAAAGTGGTGATCGAAGAGTTTTTAGAAGGCATTGAAGTAAGTGTGTTTGCTTTAACAGATGGAGAAGTGTACCAGATCATCGGTCATGCGAAAGATTATAAACGCATCGGCGAAGGAGATACCGGTTTAAATACAGGCGGTATGGGCTGTGTAAGTCCGGTACCTTTTATGGATGATGTATTCATGCAGAAAGTAGAAGAGCGGATCATCAAACCCACTATCAACGGGCTTTTCAAAGAAGAACTCAACTATCATGGTTTTGTATTTTTTGGTTTGATGAATGTAGGCGGCGAACCTTTTGTGATCGAATACAACTGCCGCATGGGCGATCCGGAAACAGAAGTAGTGATGCCTTTACTGCAAACTGATATTGTAGGACTTTTCGCCGCGATGGATAATGGCACGTTAGTTGATGCTAACATAGAATTCTATCCGCAACACTGTGCAACAGTGATGGCGGTGAGTGGTGGTTATCCGGGTGACTACCGAAAAAATTTACTGATCAGCGGATTGAATGAACTGCCAACAGATGATACCATCGTTTTTCATGCAGGCACCAAACTGGTGAATGGCGAAGTATATACCAATGGCGGCCGCGTATTAACCGTTACAGCTTATGGAAATAATATTCCGGAAGCAGTGGCCAAATCCAAAAAAATACTGGAAAAAATTTCGTTTGAAGGGATGTATTACCGAAAGGATATTGGGTATGAATTTGCGTAAATAGTGAGTGGTGAGTAGTGAATAGTGAGTGTTTGTATTCTGCTTAACTCACTACTCACCACTCACTACTGACTTACCGCATTTTGCCTAATTCGTGGCAACTGCCTCAAAACCCCTGAAAATTCAGTATTTTGGCTTTGCGAAACCACTATTTTCAGTCACCTTTGCAAACATTGACTAACACATTCGAACTTTTTATATACAATGGGATTGTTTAACTTTTTCACACAGGAGATTGCCATGGATCTGGGTACAGCCAATACCCTGATCATTCATAACGATGAAGTGGTAGTAAACGAGCCTTCGATCATTGCCCTGAACCGCAATAATATGAAGGAGGTTTTGGCCGTGGGCAAAAAAGCCCTGATGATGCACGAAAAGACCCACGAAAGCATCCGGACGGTGCGTCCGCTGAAAGACGGGGTAATTGCCGATTTTAACGCGGCCGAGCTGATGATCAGGGAGTTGATCAAGATGATCTACCCCAAAAAGCCCCTGTTTCCGCCCAGCTGGCGTATGGTGATCTGCATCCCCTCCTCTATTACAGAAGTAGAAAAACGTGCCGTTCGCGATAGTGCCGAGCAGGCAGGTGCCAAAGAAGTATATATGATCCATGAGCCCATGGCAGCCGCCCTCGGTATCGGGATCGACGTAGAAGAACCCGTTGGAAACATGATCATCGATATCGGGGGGGGAACCACCGGTATTACCGTGATTGCGCTGGCGGGTATTGTGTGCGACCAGAGTATCCGTATCGCCGGTGATGAGTTTACGGCCGATATCATGGAAGCCCTGCGCCGTTACCACAGTTTGCTGATTGGTGAGCGTACCGCTGAACAGATCAAGATCAATGTAGGTGCTGCCATGAAAGACCTGGATAACCCACCGGATGACCTGCCTGTAAATGGCCGCGACCTGGTAACCGGTATCCCTAAACAGATCATGGTCAGTTACCAGGAAATAGCCGAAGCACTGGACAAGAGTATTTTCAAAATAGAAGAAGCCATCCTGAAAGCACTGGAAACCACACCGCCCGAACTGGCAGCGGATATCTACCGCCGCGGTTTATACCTCACAGGTGGTGGAGCCCTGCTGCGCGGATTGGACAAAAGACTGAGTGCCAAGATCAAACTGCCCGTACACGTGGCCGATGATCCGTTAAAGAGCGTGGTACGTGGTACCGGGCTGGCGCTTAAGAACTACCAGCGTTTTCCATTTATTATGAGATAATCTGGATACAGGTTGCAGGGTACTGGTTACTGGTGTTATCAAATGGTAAGCATATACCTGTAACCTGAAACCAGCAACTGGTAACCGAACCGGCAACCCGCACACCCGTGAAAAATATTTTCCTCTTCATACGTCGCTACCTCACTTTTCTCAGCTTTCTGCTGTTACAGGTGATGGCTATTGTGATGCTGAGCAGTGCGAGTAAAACCCACCAGTCTTTTTTTGCCACGGCAGCCAACGAAGTAACCGGTGGCATCAACAAACAATACAGTGGTTTCCGCGATTATTTTGCCCTGAAAGAGACCAACCGTTTACTGGCCGAAGAGAATGTACGCTTACGTAATATGCTCGCCTCCAATTTTGTTGCACCCAATACGGATAAAGAACTGTACGTAGATACGCTTGTAAAAGATACCCTCGGGCGTTCGCGCAAGTTTACCTGGTTACCTGCCAAAGTGGTCGGTAATTCGTACGCCTTACAAAACAATTTCATTACGATAGAGCGGGGTAGTAACCAGGGAGTGAAAAAAGGCATGGCAGTCGTTAGCTCTGCCGGTATTGTAGGCGTGGTAGTAGAAACCAGCCCTAATTTCAGCAAGATCATGAGCCTGATACACCGTAGCAGTAAGGTAAGTGCCATGCTCAAAAAAGACAATAATACAGGCAGCCTGGAATGGGACGGAACAGATCCAGGTTTTCTTACCCTGCGTAATGTAACCAAGGGCGCCAAAGTAGCGAAAGGAGATTCGGTGATAACGAGTAATTACTCTGCCAACTTCCCACCTAAACTGTTAATCGGTACGGTAGCTGAGATCAGTTCAGAATCTTCCAGTAATTTTTATACCCTGAAGATCAGAACAGCTACTAATTTCTTCAGTCTCCAATATGTATACCTGATCGAAAATGTACGGTATGCAGAACAGGTTCAGTTAGAAACGAATACTTCCAGAATACCATGAGCAGCCTGCTGAAAAATATAATCCGTTTTGTGGTATTTATCCTGTTCCAGGTGTATATCCTGAACCAGGTTCCACCATTGCACCAGTTTCTGGTGCCTTATCTCTATTTCCTGTATATTCTTTGGTTACCCTTTACTATCAACCGCTTCTGGCTGCTGATCATCAGTTTCCTGTTTGGGTTGAGTCTTGACTATTTTACCGGCACGTATGGTTTACACGCCGCTCCCTGTGTACTGATCGCATATATCCGGCCTTTCCTGCTGAACCTGCTGATACCCCAGGAAACCACCGAACAGAGTTATATTGAACCCAGCCATAAAAGCATGGGTTGGGCACCCTATGCTTTATACGTAGGCATACTCAGTTTTGTTCATCATTTCTATCTCGTACTGATTGAATGGCTGCAGTTTGGCAACTTCGTCTACTTTCTCGGTAAAGTGGCCGGCACCACGGCTATCAGCCTGCTCATGATCTTCCTGGCAGAAATGCTGTTTAACCGGAACAGCCGGTACAGGAGTAGTTAACATAGTGTGAATGTTCCGGTTACAGCCAATGGATGTATCGCTTTCCGCTACCCACATCTATGAATAACTTTTTTTAAAATAGTTGATACAAGCTTCCCCCCATTTCATCAACTTTGTAACCAGTACTACTCAATCACTCAACTCACTTACTTAGTTAACAGGTATGCCGGTATTTAATCAGAGCAGGGGGCGCATTATACAGATCATTTTTGCGGTTGTATTTCTGGTAATGATCGGGCAGCTGATCAATCTGCAGTTGTTTTCGGTAAAATACAAGCTGGCTGCAGAGAACAACGCGCTGCTCCGTAAAGTAATTTATCCCGACCGCGGAATCATTTTCGACAGAAAAGGAAAAGCGATCCTGGAAAATACCATCAGCTACGACCTGCAGGTGATACCCTCGGAAGCCAAAGGGGTAGACACCGCTTCGCTTTGTAGTTTACTCAATATCGATACCGCCGAATACAGGAAAAGAATCCGTGATCTCATTTTTAAGAACGGATATGTAAAACCAAGCATCTTTGAACCACTGCTGACCGTTGAAATGTTTGCCCGCCTGAATGAGAACATCTATAAATTTCCCGGTTTCTCACTTACAGAACGTTCGGTAAGAACCTATCCTTATAGCGTGGCCGGACATGTACTGGGTTATATACGTGAGGTAGATACTTCCTTCCTGCGCAGGCACAAAGACGAGGGCTACCAGATGGGCGATTATGCCGGTATGACCGGACTGGAACGCTCTTACGAAAAAGTATTGATGGGCCAGCGCGGTGTAAAAAACTATATACGCGATAACAAAAGCCGCATTCAGGGGCCTTACGAAAACGGCATGTATGATACAGCAGCCGTGGCTGGTAAAAATATTCACCTGAGCCTGGATGTAGAGCTGCAGAAACTGGGTGAAAAACTGATGAGCAATAAAGTAGGAAGTATTGTAGCCATTGATCCGCAAACGGGCGGAATCTTATGTATGGTAAGTGCTCCTACCTACGATCCCAACTACTTAACCGGCAGCCAGCAACGCAGACATTTTGCAGACCTGCTGCTCGATCCGCGTTTGCCGTTGAATAACCGCGGGCTGGGTACTTATTATTCTCCCGGTTCTACTTTTAAAACGGTTGTGGGTTTGATCGGGTTATCAGAAGGTGTGATAGACGAGCATACCACCGTTAACTGTCCGGGCTATTTTACCGGTTGTGGTACCGGTAAGCCTAAATGTCTCGATAAAGGTGTTTTCAATTTCAAAGATGCTGTGGCGCATAGTGATAACAGTTATTTCTCTACCGTGTATAAAAGAACACTTGACCAGCCAAGATATCATGGTGCAGACAGTGCCTTAGCCGTATTCAACAGTTACGCATACACTTTTGGGTTGGGCCGCAGGTTAGGTGTAGACCTTCCTTCAGAGAAAAAAGGAAACCTGCCGGTTTCGGCTGATTACAGAAAAATATTCGGTCCCCGCTGGTATTCCTGCAATGTGATCTCCAATGCCATTGGACAGGGAGAAGTAAATACAACACTGGTTCAGTTAGCCAATGTAATGGCTATCATTGCCAATAAAGGTTGGTTCTATACACCACACTTGGTAGATTCTATAGAAGGTGGTGATGAGTATAATTTATTGGATCCATATAAAATAAAACATCACACCGATAATCGGATACCTGATACGGTATATAGTGCCGTACAGGATGGTATGCAGGCCGTAGTAGAATATGGAACTGCGGTACGTTCCAGAATCCCCGGCATCATCATGTGCGGCAAAACGGGAACCGTAGAAAACTATGCCAAAGGGAAAAAGCAACCCGACCACTCTTTCTTTGGTGCTTTTGCCCCCAGAGATAAACCAAGGATTGCAATCGCTGTGATCTGTGAGAACTCAGACCAGGGCGCCCGTGTAGCGGCTCCTATTGCCAGCCTGATTGTAGAAAAATATTTACGTGATTCGATTGCGGGGCCGGAGAGAAAAGCGATGATTGAAGAATATACCAACAAAGTATACATACCACCATTGATGCGGATCGAGATTGCCAAGAAGGATTCATTACGTAGATTAAAAGAAAACCAGCAGCTGCTGGAACAGAAGCTGAATAAAAAAGAAACCGACGATGCTTCTGACGATGACAGTGCCAAACCGGAAACGGAACCCGGGAACCCACCGACGGCTCCCGTTAAAAAAGTTCCGATACCCAAGAAAAGCGGAGAAACACCAACCGCAGCATTAACCATCGAAGACAGGAAATACAAAAAGCAGCTAACCAAATGAGTAACCGAAACAATATATCAACGCAGGCACAGGGTGTAGACTGGACGGTAGTTTGGTTATATGCGATACTCGTATCCATTGGTATTCTCTGCATTTTTATGGTAGAGTACCGGGTTGATACCAACTGGCTGCAGACTTTTCTCGGTGGTAAAACCAATTACAGCAAACAGTTGATTTTTGCAGGTATCTGTGCCATAGTGGCCACTTTTATCCTGCTAACCGACAGTAAACTCTTCACGGCATTTGCCAACCTGATGTATGCATTCGGGATACTGCTGATGCTGGCTACCTTCGTGATTGGTAAAAATATCAGCGGATCAAAAAGCTGGATCCCGTTGGTTGGTGGGTTTAACCTGCAGCCGGTAGAAGTCTGTAAAATATTTACTGCCCTGGCACTGGCCAAATTCCTGTCGAGACAGGAAACCGATTTCACCAAACTCAAATCACAGATACTTGCGGGCGTGATCTGTCTCTTGCCGGCCGTAATTTCAGTGGCCCAGCACGAATCAGGTATGGCCCTGGTATATTTCAGTTTTTTCCTGGTGATGTTCCGCGAAGGGTTGTCGCCCTTTGTATTGATTCTCGGTTTCTCTTTTGTAGCACTGATCATCTCCACCCTGTTGATAGAACCCAATACACTCGCCATTATTCTTACCACCATTGCGTTGCTGGTGATTTATCTGTTGCGTAAATCCATCAAAAAAAGCAAAGGACTTTTATACCTGATCCTCGTTATCTGGTTTGCCTGTGTGGGCATACAAAGGTTTGCGGTACCCTTTATCTTTAATAATGTACTGGAGTGTTACCAGAGTGCAAGGGTGTACAGTGCTTTCGGAAAAGATTACGATTGCAGTCTCAACAAACGTTCTGCTAAAAAAACAGATAAAGCACCACGCAAACCGGATGATTATAATGTACGCCAGAGTAAGATCGCCATTGGTTCGGGCGGATTAACGGGGAGGGGTTTTTTAAAGGGGACCCAAACAAGGGGTAAATATGTACCGGAGCAGCATACAGACTTCATCTTTGCCTCCCTGGGCGAAGCCTTCGGGTTCGTCGGTAGTTTTGTATTCCTGATGATTTACCTGTTCCTGCTCTTCCGGATTATCAAAATTGCGGAGCGGCAGCGAAGTACTTTCAGCAGGGTGTATGCGTATAGTGTGGCCAGTATCATGTTTTTTCATATCGCTTTCAATATCTGCATGACCATTGGTTTATTCCCCTCACCGGGTGTAACCTTACCGTTGATCAGTTATGGAGGATCATCGCTGGTTTCTTTTACCATACTGATTTTTATTTTACTCAGGCTGGACGCCGACAGGCAGATGGTATTGAGGTAGACAATTTGAAAATGTGACGATTTGAAAATTTGACAATGAGAATTATTCCACTTTCCGAAGGCGCATTTACCATCGATAAAACCAAAGTGTTTGTCCCTTTTGATACTTCATCAGAAGAACTGAACAGCCGACCGCTGGGTAGTTTACTGGTAGAGATCCAGCCTTTTGTAATCGTTACTGCAAAAGATGTGATCCTGCTTGATACGGGATTAGGATACAATGATGCCAACGGCCGTTTTCAGTTACACCAAAATCTCGAAAAAGCCGGTATACAACCCGCACAGGTTACCAAAGTGCTGATGAGCCATTTACACAAGGACCATGCAGGTGGCGTTACGATTAAAAGCGAACTCAGTCCAGACAGGTTCCTCAGTTTCCCTTATGCCACCTGGTATGTGCAGCGCAGAGAGTTTGATTATGCTATGGAAGTAGGAACAGCTTCTTACCTAACCGAAGATTTTCAGTTACTCGAAGATTTCAGCAAAGTGGTTTGGTTAACAGAAGATGAAGGGTGGATCGACGGCTATATCCGTTACCAGTTAACCGGTGCGCATAGTAAATTTCACCAGGTATTCTGGATAGAGGAAAATGGCGAAACCGCTTTTTTCGGTGGAGATGTGGCACCACAGCTGCAACAGATGAAAAGCCGCTTTATAGCCAAATACGATTACGACGGAAAAAAATGTATGGAACTGCGCCAGCAATGGTGGCAGGAAGGACAGGAAAAAAATTGGACCTTTCTCTTCTATCACGATATCAAACACCCGGTGTGGAGTCGTGAATCGTGAGTAGGCAGTGGTGAGTGGGTAGTTGTGAATGGGCAATGGTGAATGGTGAATCTTTCGGTTCCTAAGTGAATTGACAATTTACACCTCACTACTCACTACTCACCACTGCCTACTCACGATTCACGCCCCCCTACTCCTGCTTCCCCCTCAGCCTGCGTTGTTGCAATTCTTTTTCATCACCACCATAAAATCCCTGTCATCTGTTTTACCACGATATCAAATACCCGGTGTGGGGGCGTCAGTCGTGAATCGTGAGTAGGCAGTTGTGAATGGGCAATGGTGAATCTTTCGCTTCCGATATTAATTGACAACTGCCCATTCACAATTCACACCCCCTACTCCTGCTTCCCCTTGCCCCTCAGCCTGCGTTGTTGCAATTCTTTTTTCACCACCACCATAAAATCTCTGTCAACGGTAAGTGCTTTGTTTACACGTTCGTCGGTGGCAAGGATCTTTTTAAACTCGGTACGGTATTTTTTGCGGAGGTTCAGCATCTCTTCTTCGGTAGCGAGAATATCTTCTTTTCTGTTCAGGCGGATCTTCCGTAACTCGGCCGAATAACTGTAATACACAGGCCAGAATTTCTGGGCCTCTTCATTGGTTAATGCCAGCTGTTTGGTAACAAAAGCCATTTTCAGTCCAATGATATTGGCTGGTGGCGGTGGCGTCTGTGCATCATCCTGCTGCGCCTGTACGGTAGTGGCGAAACAAAGGATCAGTAAAAAGGTATATAAAATAGATCTCATGATAAATCGCTTTATTCAGAAGTTAACACTTCGTAGCTCTCGGCATTATCTGTCAGGTATTGTTTCAGTTCATCATCGCTTACCTGCTGCAGGTTGTTTTTTACATCAGTCAGGATCTCTTCATTGGTTAATGTAGTAATCGTATTAGTAACAGCTGCATGCTCGGGGTTATCAAGATAATTCGCCAGTTCGGTTTCGCTCACTTTAGTTAATTCTGAAGACAGATCAACGGTTTTGTATGCCGTGTCTTCGATATTAGCCGGATTATCTGTATACAGGAATGCACCGGTTACGAGCACACCCGTTACCAGTGCTGCAGCTGCATACTGCATCCATTTGCGGGCAAGCCGGAGGCTAACTACCCTGGCCTGCGGTTGCTGGTAGTGCGCCAGACGGGCAAAATCGGCCTGGGCAAAATAAGTTGCCGGAACCTGGTACGGCGTTCCTTTATCAATGGTGTTGAGTAAAGGGGCCACTTCATCTAACTCTTCACGTACAGTATGGTTGGTTTGGATGCGGGAAAGAATCTCTGCGGGTAAGCTGGCAAAATAACCATCCGGCACTTCATACACAGGCGCCGACGCCTGAGCCAGCATTTCCTCCACACGGATCTTTTCGGCCATAACAGCCGGGAAAGAGGCGAAATACCCTTCCGGAACAGTATACAGTTTCACCTGACTGATCTCAGCAACCAGCGGGGCAACTGCCTGTAATTCGGCTATGATCGTTTTCCTGTTTTCCATGATCTGCTGGTTTGACAGCCTGTTTTGCCTAAAGTTTAATAATTTTTTATGAATTCCTCTATTTTACGCGCCGCATGGTGATAGCTTGCTTTCAGGGCCCCTTCGCTGGTTTCCAGTATCCGGCTCATTTCCTGATAAGGCATTTCATCGTAATACCGGAGATTAAAGACCACCCGCTGTTTTTCAGGCAACTGCTGTATGGCCACCTGCAGACGCCATTCCAGTTTATTGGCGTCAAAGTTACTGTCTGCACGCACTTTATTACTCAACCCCGCTTCTTCCTCATCCAGACTGATGGTTCCCCGCTTTTTCTGCTGTTCCAGAAAACTTAAGCCTTCGTTGGTAGCTATGCGGTATAACCAGGTATAGAGCTGACTGTCTTCCCTGAAATTTTCCAGCCCTTTCCACACTTTAATAAAAACATTCTGCAATACATCATTGGCATCATCATGATCCACTACCAGCCTGCGTACATGCCAGTACAATTTCTCCTGGTATTTTTTAATGATGGCCGTAAATGCTTTTTCCTTTGTAGCAGTCTGGTGAAACTGAAACAATAACTCCTTGTCGTCAGCGTGCATGCAGGTATTTTTATAAATATAACGAACTGTTCTTTGACCTGGAAAAACAACAAAGGTTTAATGATTAGTCGAATATAACTAACGATCATTAGCTGCAAATCAAGTCCGGCAGGCCTAAATCAGCGTTTTTGTTAGTTTCGTTTTCAGCAAATGAAGTAACTTGGACGCAGCAAGCTCTATATGTCTTCTTCATTATATATCAGCAATTTCAAAAGAAATGTAACAGACAAGTATACCATTTACAACAGTCTGTTTGCAGCACTTCCTTTCTCCGGCATCGCCAATGTAGGCGCTTTACTTCCTATTTTACTGCAGGCCTGTGTAGATGGGTATGCAGAAGGGAAAAGTCCGATGCAGATCATCGACCGTTTTTTTGAGCAGCATACACAGATCAAAACGGAAGCCGAAAAAATTGATCGTTTATTCAAATTTGCCCAGTACATAGAACGGCAGGTAGTATTGTTTGATGCCATTGAAGATGCCGCATTTACCACGGTGAATAATATAGATGGTGCAGGCAGCCTGAAAGCCCTTGCCAACGAAGCGGCTTTCACCGGTAAAACACAGGCTTTAAAAAACAAACTCCGCAAATTCAAAGTACGAGTGGTGTTAACCGCACACCCTACGCAGTTTTATCCGGGTAGTGTATTGGGTATCATCCACGACATGAGCGAAGCGATCGGCAAGAATGATTTTCATACCATCAACCAGTATATACAACAACTGGGTATCACCCCCTTCTTCAATAAAAAACAACCCACACCATACGATGAAGCGGTGAACCTGATGTGGTACCTCGAGAATGTATTGTACCAGTCTATCGGCAATATTTACAATTACATTGCCCGCGAGGTTTTTGATAATGAATTCGACAGCGACAATCCTTTTATCGAACTGGGTTTCTGGCCCGGTGGCGACAGGGATGGGAATCCGTTTGTAAATGCGGCTACCACCATCCGCGTAGCGGCGGCACTGCGCAGTGCCATCATCGTATGTTATTACCGCGATGTTCGTAAGCTTTCCCGCCGACTAACATTCAGTGGGGTGGATACAATGATTCATCGTTTGGAAGAACAATTGTACGAAAATGTCTTCCGCTCCAGCGAGAGTAACCGCATCAGCAAACAGGAATTACTGAAACAATTAACCGCCATGCGCGAGCTGGTGGTAGAAAAACATCATTCTTTGTTTTTACAGCGTATAGACAGTTTCATCCATAAAGTAAAAATATTCGGAACCCATTTTGCCGCACTGGATGTAAGGCAGGACAGCCGCATACATACACAGGTGTTGGTAGATATCAATACCACTTTACAGAGCCAGGGGCAAAAAGGTATTTTACCTGCCAGGTATGCAGGTCTGTCGCAGGAAGAGAAGATCAGGGTTTTATCCTCACTGGAGATGAAGCTGGACGTGAATCTCTTTCCCAAAGGTCTTACCAGAGATACACTGGAGTCGATGTACGCTATTCAGGAAATACAAGCCATGAATGGTGAGGCAGGTTGCCATCGGTATATCATCAGCAACTGCCAGACGGCTGTAAATGTGATGGAAGTATTTGCCCTGTTCCGCCTCTGTGGCTGGAAAGCCGATAAACTGACCATTGATATTGTGCCTTTGTTTGAAACCATTGATGACCTGCAGGAAGCAGAAAGCATCATGGAGTTTCTTTACTCGCATCCGGTATACAAACAACACCTCAAACAACGCCACCAGCAGCAAACCATCATGCTCGGCTTCAGTGATGGCACCAAGGATGGCGGTTACCTGCAGGCCAACTGGAGTATTTATACAGCCAAAGAAAACCTGACCGCTATCTCCCGTAAATATGATATCAAAGCCAAATTCTTTGATGGCCGTGGCGGACCGCCTTCGCGCGGGGGTGGCAAGACCAATAAATTCTACGCTTCGCTGGGAAATAATATTGAGAATGAAGAGATCCAGTTAACTGTGCAGGGACAAACCATCACGTCCAACTTTGGCACCATCCAATCATCCCAGTATAACCTGGAGCAATTGTTGAGTGCCGGCATCAGTAACGAAATTTTTTCTGATAACCGGATGCTCTTATCACCCCACGACCGGTTTTTACTGGATGAGTTGGGTAAAGTGAGCTACGATGCCTACCAGGCATTTAAAACACATCCGCAATTCCTCTCTTATCTGCAGCAGTTCAGTCCGCTGAATTATTACAGCAAGAGTAATATTGCCAGTCGCCCCTCCAAACGTGGCAGTGGCGGCAGCTTACAATTCGAGGACCTGCGGGCCGTACCTTTTGTAGGAAGCTGGAGTCAGCTGAAACAAAATGTACCCGGCTATTATGGCGTAGGTACGGCTTTACAGCACATGAAAGAAAAAGGTTTGTGGGAAGATGTAAAAGCCATGTTCAGGAACGTACTGTTTTTCCGAACCCTGATTGATAACAGCATGATGAGCATGCTGAAATCTTCTTTTGCCTTAACACAATACATTAAAGATGACCCCGAATATGGCGCCATCTGGCAACTGATTAAAGCGGAATTTGATTTAACAGCTACCCTGGTACTCGAACTCTCCGATGCAACCGAATTGATGCAGGATGATAGAACCGGCCGAGCCTCTATCCAGATGCGGGATAAAATTGTGCTGCCGCTATTAACCATACAGCAATACGGTTTACACCAGTTACACCAGGCAGAGACCGATCCGGTGATGAAAGAGGTATATGAAAAACTAATTACCCGCAGTATGTTCGGCATCATTAACGCTGCAAGGAACTCTGCTTAACGCAGAACGCTAAACGCCCAACGTAAAATAGATTACCTTACAAGTCATTTTTGTCCTGCGTCAGGAATCCTTCCACTTCCACAAATGCAAACAGGCATAGGTACGGTAGGGACTCCATTTGGCGGAAATTTTCAGCATCTTCTCCTTCATCTCTTTTTTATTCTCCGGGTCCAGCTTATATAAATGCGTCATCGCCTGTTGAATACCAAGATCATCTACGGCAAATACATCTTCGCGGCCCAGGGTAAACATCAGCAGCATTTCTACCGACCATTTACCGATTCCCTTGATCTGTACCAGCAGATCAATGATTTCCTCATTGCCCATAGCCAGCAATTTCTTATCGGTAATCTTATGTTCGATACAGAAAGCCGCTACATTATGTACATAACTCACTTTTGCATTACTGAGCCCGATGGCGCGCAGGGTTTCAGCGGGGGTATCCAATACCTGCTGCGGCTTGGGTTCTTTGCCTTTGTACAAATCGAGAAAACGCTGGAAGATTACCCGGGCTACTTTGGTACTTAACTGCTGGCTGATAATACTGGACATGATCCTGACCGGTATATTGGGATGCAGGTCCAGCTGGTGCAGATCCGTACCAATGATTTTAGCCAGCTTTTTATCCTTCTGCAAATGTGTTACATACTCCATGCGGGTAAGTTAAGTATTTTGCAAAGCGATGCAAAGAGAAATTAGATTAACGGCAGACGGATCACATACAATAGCCCTGCCGGATGCGGGTATTACTTACCACAGTCACCACGGTGCTGTTGGCGAAAGCCGTCATGTATTTATAGAAGCCGGCTTACAAGCACTGTTTCATTCTGTTACAGCACCCATACATATTCTTGAAATAGGTTTCGGGACTGGTCTGAATGCCTTGCTTACCTTACAGGAAGCCCGGTTACACCAGCATCCCGTTTTATATACAGCGATAGAATTATTCCCATTAAGTGCAGAAGAGATTGGTCAGCTTAACTACGGACAACTGTTGCAGGATCAGCCCGGGTTCCTCGCCATTCACGAAACCAACTGGGAAAAAACGATCGCCATTGATCCTTTTTTTACACTCAGGAAACACAAAAGCTCGCTGCTTACACTGGAAGGTATAAATGATGTTACCTGTATTTATTTCGACGCCTTCTCCCCCACCTACCAACCCGAACTGTGGACCGAAGCAGTATTTCAACAATTATACAACCTGCTTTTACCCGGCGGGTTACTCGTTACCTACTGCAGTAAATCAGTGGTTAGAAAAGCCATGACAGCAGCCGGTTTCCAGGTAACAAAAATCCCCGGTCCCTGGGGCAAACGCGAAATGGTGAGAGCGGGGAGAGGATTAACGGATTAGCGGATTACGAATTAACGGATTAACGAATCCGCCAATCCGCTAATTCGTAATCCGGTAATCTATTTTAATTCGTAGCTTAACTATATAATCTACACACATGAAACTGCTTTTAACCCTGCTAACTACTGTAATCTTTCTCACAGCTTCTGCCCAGAACAAAGACGAACAAACCATCCGTAACCTGCTGGCAAGGCAGATGAGCGACTGGAACAAAGGCAATATTGCCGGGTTTATGAAAGGGTATTGGAATAACGACAGTCTTTTGTTCGTGGGCAAAAACGGGCCCAATTACGGGTATCGCACTACCCTGCAGAACTACCTGAAAAGTTACCCGGATACAACAGCGATGGGTAAACTTAATTTTGATATCCTGAAAGTACAGGCGCTCTCACCAGACTGCTATTTTGTGTTGGGGAAATGGATGCTCAAAAGAACCATTGGCAACCTGAGCGGGCATTATACCCTTATCCTGCGAAAGATCAAAGGTGAATGGGTGATCGTATCGGATCATAGCAGTTAGTGTAATATTCAGATCAATTCCGCGACTAACAATCCACTAAGTTAAAAGCATCTATATGATACTCATTATCCTCGGCGTAATCTTACTGGTTACCGCCATCGCCATGAATAAAGAAAGAGAGGATCTACGGAAACTATCTGTAGGCCTGCGCATTTCCGGGCTTGCTGTAATAGTGATCGGCATCATGACCTCCTGCATCAAACAGATTAACGCCGGACAGATCGGTGTAAAATCCCTGTTCGGGAAAGTAGACAACGATATCCTTACCAGCGGACTGAATTTTATCAATCCATTGGTAGAAGTGAATACCATTGATATCAAAACACAGAACTATACCATGAGCGGAGTGCACGACGAAGGCGATAAAATGGGAGATGATGCCATCCGGGTACTCACAGCCGATGGACTGGAAGTAGTCATAGATCTTACAGTTCTATACCGGGTAATCAGTACCGAAGCGCCTACCATCATCAAAGAAACCGGGCTCGATTACCGCGATAAGATTGTTCGTCCGCTGACCCGTACCAAGATCAGAGACAATGCGGTGTATTTTACAGCAGTAGATCTGTACTCTAACAAAAGAGATCTGTTCCAGGGACGGATCTTTAAAAGCATCGAAACAGATTTTAAAAAACGTGGCCTGGTACTGGAGCAATTGCTGGTACGTAATATTACCCTGCCTGCTACGGTAAAAGGCTCCATTGAGGAAAAAATAAAAGCAGAACAGGATGCCCAGAAAATGGAATTTGTATTACAGAAAGAAAAACAGGAAGCCGAGCGTAAACGCGTAGAAGCCCAGGGTATTGCCGATTACCAGCGCATCATCAGTTCAGGACTGGGCGATAAACAGCTGCAATACGAACAGATACAGGTGATGAAAGGATTGATCACTTCCCCCAATGCAAAAGTGATTATCATGGGGGGAGGCAAAACACCTGTGATCCTCGATACCAAAGACGGAAAAAATTAACCCTGACTTCTTCTCTTCGTTTCACCCTTATTGAAAAAATTACACGCAAAACAGTCTGTTACAAAGCAGACTGTTTTGCCTGCGCCATCTGCGAACCCATCAAACGGCCAAATACGAGATGCCCGCAGAATACGCCGATCACAGAAGAAAAAATATCGAGATAATCAAAAGTTCTCCCGAATACCGGAATCAGTTGCAGGTATTCGTTGATGATCACTAACAGTAATCCGAAAGAACAGGTAAACGTAAGATCACGTTGTGTTTGTAA
Organism: Sediminibacterium sp. GW821-FHT12F12; assembly: GCF_058806635.1. Taxonomy (NCBI): domain Bacteria; kingdom Pseudomonadati; phylum Bacteroidota; class Chitinophagia; order Chitinophagales; family Chitinophagaceae; genus Sediminibacterium; species Sediminibacterium sp. GW821-FHT12F12. Next base: position 319,618 of record NZ_JBXAPW010000002.1, read on the forward strand.
CCTGAAATACCGTTGAAAAAACCAACAGGCCCCGAAAGGCAGCAGGAAAGAGCCGATCAGGTTAGGCGCAAAACCCACCAATGGCTGCAAGAGAGAAGGAATATGCACCAGGGGTCTGATCAGGAATTTAATGGTCCAGATCAGTAATGTGCCGGTAATCACGGTCCATCTGGAGATATTTTTCAGGTACATATATGCTCAGTTTCTCAACTGAAAATAAGGAAAAGCCGATGCAAATGATTTATCCGGGGGAATTTATTTTATGAAAGGCTCGTGTTACTCCTGTTCAAAATCAATCGGTTTACGCCATAAACGGATTACCCACCTCAATAAAAAAGCCAGGCTGAGCAGGAACCAACTATAAAAAAGCACATTACCCATCCTGATATGATCTTCTACAAAGGCATATCCGAACATGATACCGGCTGTGCTGTTAATCGCCATCCACAGCAACGCCACCGACATCGTATTCACAATACGCAGCAGATATTCCCTAACGCCTGGTTCCACAGAAAGAATATTGATGAAAATGAACTACAAATTAGTCAGATAAATGTTCTGAAACAATCTATCACCAGGAAAGATTAGTCAAAACTCTGGTTGCTCGCAGCCGCCAGTTTCAGGATGCGGTCAAACTGTGCCGGTGTAAGATCGTTGTAGAAATAGTAGATCGGGTCTACCGGTATACCGCCCCTGTGTACTTCGTAATGGCAATGTGGTGCGGTGCTCTTACCGGAGTTACCTACGTAACCGATAACCTCGCCCCTTTTCACCGTTTCGCCCACCCGGGCTTTGATCCGTACCATGTGGCCATACAGGGTTTCATACCCAAAACCATGCGATACCACAACCCGGTTACCAAAGCCGCCGGTGTGATAACCAGCGTCTTTTACCCGACCATCAGCAGTTGCATAAATCGGGGTACCCATCGGGGCACTGAAATCCAGTCCCATATGCGCCCTGCGATCTTTGTAAACCGGATCAATCCGATAACCAAAACCCGACGCAATCCGGTTCAGGTTCTTATTACTGATGGGTTGGATAGAAGGCGTAGAAGCCAGCAGTTTTTCCTTATTCTTCACCAGACTGGCAATTTCATCAAAAGATTTTACCTGGTAAGCGGTACGCAATGACAGGTTATTCAGCTGACCCGCAATACTTTCTACCAGCTCCGATTCGCCCATGCTTTGAACCAGTTTCACTTCTTTCCGCAGCTCAATATCCTTGATGCGCGCACTGTCCGGAATGGGCGTGGCTCCGAAAATAGAACGGTACACCCCATTGTCACGGTTCTCGATCTCATCCATTTTCAGTTCCAGCTGCTTCAGTCTCTCCATGAAAACACTGTAATTATTGCTCAGGTCTTCGTTCTGCTGGCGCAGGTATTTTTCTTTGGGAGAGTCAATATAACGGAAAGCAATGGCAAAAATGATGGCACCGGTTACAATCGATGCCGCTATGAAGCCGATCAACTGCAATAACCGCACCCGCAGGGGTACTTCCAGCTTTTCGTACCGGAGGGTGTGGGTATTATAGTAGTATTTGACCTTTTTCATCAGCTTTTTTGCTTGTGAGGGGCTGAGACGGTGAATAATCAATGGTAAATGAGCGCAGAATCATCTTTTAAGCCGTTCGATTCACGCCTCGCGATTCACGCATTCACACCCCAATTCCTTACCTTTGATGCCCCTAAAAAGCCTCCAAATATAGTTTCTAACGCTCTAACAATTTGTTTAAAATTTTTTGATAGATGATGACCAGTGCCGAAATACGCCAGAAATTCCTTGATTTTTTTGCCTCAAAGGGCCATCGCATTGTGCCATCGGCACCGATTGTAGTGAAAAACGATCCTACGCTTTTATTCACCAATGCGGGGATGAACCAGTTCAAAGACTATTTTCTGGGTAACAAAAAACCGGAAGCGTCCCGCATTGCAGATACCCAGAAATGTTTACGGGTAAGCGGCAAACATAACGATCTGGAAGAAGTAGGGGTAGATACCTATCACCATACCATGTTCGAAATGCTGGGGAACTGGAGTTTTGGCGATTATTTTAAAACCGAAGCCATAGCCTGGAGTTGGGAACTGCTGACCGAAGTATACAAATTAGACAAAGACCGTTTATATGTAACCGTTTTTGAAGGTGATCCTAAGGAAGGGATACCCGCTTCTTCCATCGCACTGGAAGAATGGAAAAAAATTGTACCGGAAGATCGCATCGTTTTCGGTAATAAAAAAGACAATTTCTGGGAGATGGGAGATACGGGGCCCTGCGGACCCTGTTCAGAAATTCATGTTGACTGCCGTAGCGATGAAGAAAGAAAACTGATTCCCGGAAGAGACCTTATCAACAAAGATCACCCACAGGTAATTGAGATATGGAACAATGTATTCATCCAATACAATCGTCTGAAAGATGGTAGCCTGGCACCATTGCCATCCAAACATGTAGATACAGGCATGGGCTTTGAAAGACTGGTACGTGTGATCCAGGGAAAACAAAGTAATTATGATACCGATGTTTTTACCGGCACTATTGCCACCACAGAAAAGATCACCGGCAAAAAATACGATCACAGCGATAGCAAAGAAGCCGTTGCCTTTCGTGTGCTGGCCGATCATATCCGTGCTATTGCCTTCACCATCGCCGACGGACAATTACCTGCCAATAACGGTGCCGGTTATGTGATCAGGAGGATATTGAGAAGGGCCGTTCGGTATTATTATTCTTATCTCGATTACAAACAGCCTTTGTTATTTCAACTGCTGCCCTTACTGGCCGATCAGTTCAGTAATGTATTTCCGGAACTGAAAAAGCAACTTGATTTTGTAAGTAAGGTAGTGAAGGAAGAAGAAGACGCTTTCCTCAAAACGCTGGATAAGGGGTTAAAGCGCATTGATGACATCATTGCACAATCCAAACAGCAGATAGAAGGTAAGGCTGCTTTTGAACTGTTTGATACATTTGGTTTCCCCATCGATCTTACCCGTTTGATTGCTGCAGAGCACCAGCTCACGATTGATGAGAAAGGTTTTGAAGCAGAAATGCAGCAACAGAAAAACCGCAGCCGCGCAGCCGGTACCATTGATACAGAAGACTGGGTAGTGCTTTCCGATACAGCGATGAACGAATTTGTAGGATACGATTCGCTCGAGATCAAAAGTAAAGTGATCAAGTACCGAAAAGTAAAAGCCAAAGGTAAAGAAGCCTACCAGTTGGTACTCGAAGCCACTCCTTTTTATGCAGAAAGCGGCGGACAGGTAGGCGATACGGGCACACTGGATTTTGAAGGAGAAATAGTGGCCGTAACGGATACCAAAAAAGAGAATAACCTGATCATCCATTTTACCGATAGTTTACCTGCTAATATTCAGGCGGCAGTTATGGCTAAAGTAGATGGCAACCGGCGCCAGTCAACCGCCATACACCATAGCGCCACTCACTTACTGCACGCCGCTTTACGCAAAGTGCTGGGTACACATGTGGCACAGAAGGGAAGTCTGGTGAACGAAGAACAACTCCGTTTCGACTTTTCCCATTTTGCCAAAGTAACGGAGGAAGAGATCACGCAGATCGAAAGCATCGTGAATGAAAAGATCCGCGCAAATATTCCAGTATACATCAAAGAAATGAGCAAAGACGAAGCCGTAGCCATGGGTGCCATGGCTTTGTTTGGAGAGAAATACGGAGATATTGTTCGCGTGGTGGTTATGGACCCCGCCTATTCGATCGAACTCTGCGGTGGAACCCATGTAGGTTATACCGGTGAATTAGGTTTTTGTAAGATTAAACATGAATCTGCGGTAGCCGCTGGCGTAAGAAGGATAGAAGCCGTAAGCGGTAAAGCGGCAGAAGCCCTGATACAGGAGCAGTTTGAACAGGTAAACCAGATCCGCGAAGCGCTGAAAAACCCGAAAGAGATCAGCAAAGCCGTAGAAGCATTACAAGCAGATAATAACGAACTGAGAAAACGTATAGAAAGTCTCGAAGCCAAACAACTCATCATTACCAAAAACGAATTGTTATCACAAACAGAAAACATTCAGGGAATTACATTCCTCGGTGCGGTAGTAGAAGTAAACAGTGCCGACAGCCTGAAGAAACTCTGTTTTGAAATGAAAACTGCCTTAACAAATTATGTGGTAGTATTGGCGGCACAGGTAGATGGCAAAGCGCAGGTAGCCATTTTACTGGATGAATCGGTAAGTGTTTCCAAAGGACTGGAAGCGCCCAAAATCATCAAGGAGCAGGTGGCAGGTTTGATCAAAGGCGGCGGTGGCGGACAGAAAACACTGGCCACAGCTGGTGGACAGGATGCCTCTAACCTACCGGCAGTGATAGAAAAAGTGAAAGCCTTACTGGTATAATTGCATTCTTTATTTTAGCCACAGATACACTAAAGATTATCGGTGTATCTGTGGTTTTTTACTGCCTGTATATGAATAGTCTCTTCTCATCTGACCGACTTCACTTTCGCGAGTTCACAGCAGCTGATGCGCCGCTCATTTATACATTGAACAAAGACCCGGAAGTAACCCGTTACCTGCACGAGTTGCCCACTACTGATGAAACGGTTGCTTTGGAACTGATTACTAGCAGAATGATTCCGCAATACCAGCAGTACGGTTATGGCAGGTGGGCGGTATTACTGAAAGAAAACAATGCATTCATTGGCTGGTGTGGTTTAAAATACCGGCCCGAAAGAAGCGAAACCGACCTCGGTTACCGCTTTCTGCGCAGTTGCTGGGGTAATGGGTATGCCAGCGAAGCGGCTGCCGCTTGTCTCCGGTATGGTTTTGAACACTGCCAACTTCCAATCATCACGGCCCGGGCGCATGTAGAGAACCTTGCTTCCCTGCGGGTGATTGAAAAATGTGGCATGCAGTTTACCTGTTTCGAAGAAGTAGACAGCTGTCCGGTAAAAACCTACCAACTCCGCCATCCGGGCTTATCCTGAATATAGCCCCTGCTTACTCTTACTGTTTAACCTTTTTTAACATTTCCGAATAGTTTCGTATTTGACAAATCTCCTACATTTGATCTACCAACAAATTCGTACATCTAAAATCTCTGTTATGAATAAAAGAATTCTACCCCTGCTCCTGCTGGTATTGGGCAGCGCCACATTCGCTACTGCACAAACCAAAGAGAAACCGAAAGTAACCAAGGACCAAAGCATCACCATCCGTAAAAAAGGAGATGCCAAAGAAAAAATGACCATCGTAGTAGATGGCGATAACATTACTGTTAACGGCAAACCATTGGAAGATCTCAAAGACACGGATATTGAGATTCTGCGCAACAGCGATCATATGCGTGCCATCCTGCCCAAAATCAAGGGACGTTTGGCCCCTCTGGGCAGCCTGAAAATGATGGGCGATGATTTTCCTTTTGGCGGTAACCGCGCTTTACTGGGTGTGGTAACCGAGAAGAATGAGAAAGGCGCTAAGATCACTTCAGTAGAAAAAGAAAGTGCCGCCGAAAAAACGGGGCTTACCAAAGATGATATCATTACCCAGGTTGGTGATAAAAAAATCGAAAACAGCGAAGACCTCTACGATGCTGTAGGCCAATACAAACCCGGCGATAAAATAACCATCAGTTATCTGCGTGATGGCAAACCTGCTACCGCTACTGCCACACTGGGTAAAAGTAAATCGGCTCAACTGCGGGTATTTAATATGGACAGGAACAACAATTTCAATTTCGAAATGCCCGACATGCCCCGTATCGATGGCCGCGATTTTAATTTCGATTTCAACTATAGCCGCAAACCACGCCTGGGAATTGGCATCCAGGACCTGGCAGAAGGCAAAGGCGTGAAAATCCTGGATGTAGAAGAAGATACGCCTGCAGCCAAAGCTGGTTTACAGAAAGACGACGTGATCACCGATATCAACGGTACAGCCGTTAACTCTGTAGATGAATTGAAAAGCAAAATAAAAGACCTGAAAGAAGGCGACAGTGTAAAACTCAGTTACCAGCGTGCCGGCAAAACACAGACCGCTGAGATCCGGTTTCCTAAAAAATTAAAGACAGCAGAATTATAAATCGGCTGTAGTAGAAATAGGTGTCTGGCCGCTGTAGCGTCCCGACACCTATTTGGATTTTTCTCATGTTCGCACCGCGCCATTCCTGGCGCGGTTTTTTTGGTCGGGACGCTAAAGCGGCCTGAACAAAAAAACCATCCCACTCACCCCATTCCAAAAAAACTCTCACACAAAATAAAACACAGTTCCCTCAACCATCACCCCCTCCCATCTGTTCTTTGAAACGCAAGCCGCACACACTAACTTTATCTCTCAACCCGATTACATGAAAAAGCTATTAACCCTGACTTTCTTACTTGCCTCCGTTTGCTCCCATGCACAGGTATACAATGCCAAACAACCCCTGGTACATACCTATTCCATTGTAGCCAGAGATGAAAAAACAGGTGAGATGGCCGTGGGTGTACAGAGTCATTGGTTCAGCGTAGGTACTTCAGTGCCCTGGGCAGAAGCAGGAGTGGGCGCCGTTGCCACGCAATCCTTTGTTGACAAATCTTATGGCCCCAAAGCACTCGCTCTGGTAAAAAAAGGATTTACACCGCAACAGGCATTAGACAGTTTAACCAAAGCCGATCCCGGAAGAGAAGTGAGGCAGGTAGCCATCATTGATAGCAAAGGAAATGTAGCAACACATACTGGCAAAAACTGTATTCAGGTAGCCAACCATATCAAAGGAACCAATTTCAGCGTGCAGAGTAATATGATGCTGGGCGATCAGGTTTGCGCCTTCATGGCCCGCTCTTTTGAGCAGTCAACCGGTAAACCCCTCGCCGAAAGGGTCTTACTCGCGCTGGAAGCAGCACAAAAAGCTGGCGGCGATATCAGGGGTATGCAGGCCGCAGCCATCGTAGTGGTACCCGGTACCCCAACCGATAGCTGGAATAATAAATCAGTAGACCTGCGGGTAGACGATTCGCCCAAACCCCTACAGGAACTCAGACGCCTGTATAATGTGCAAATTGCTTACGAACACATGAACAGCGGCGATCTGGCTGTTGAAAAGAACGATATGGCCAAAGCCATGAACGAATACAATGCCGCCATGAAACTATTCCCCGCAAACCTGGAAATGCAATACTGGACAGCCATCACGCTCGCTAATAACAAACAGCTTTCCAAAGCCCTGCCCATGCTGAAAAGCATTTTTACAAAGGATAAGAACTGGAAGGAGCTCACCCGCCGTCTGCCACCGGTAGGATTGCTTACCGTGCCGGACACAGACCTGCAAAAGATCCTTTCGTTATAAACTGTTAAGGAAATCATAGCTCTCATACCATCTACCGGCGAAATCATACAAACAATCCGTGAAATCAGTGATTAGGGCTATTTTTGCCGCAACATGTTATGGAACGATAAATATGAAGCCGTTATCGGCCTCGAAGTGCACGCCCAGCTGGCTACCAGCAGTAAATTATTTTGCGGAGACAGCACCGCTTTTGGCGCGGCTCCCAACACACATATCAGTCCTATTACCATGGGGCATCCCGGCACTTTACCCAAGACGAACAAAAAAGCCGTTGAATATGCCATCCGTATGGGACTTGCCTGCGGCTGTGAGATTGAGAAAGACAACTATTTTGCCCGTAAAAACTATTTCTACCCAGATCTTCCGAAAGGATACCAGATCTCCCAGCATACTACCCCTATCTGTAAAGGAGGTTATATAACTATTCAAACACCGGATGGTGAGAGAAAAGTGCAGTTAAACCGGATCCACATGGAAGAAGATGCCGGTAAAAGTATCCATGACCTTGATGAAGCTTTTACCTGTATTGACCTGAACCGTGCAGGTACCCCACTGGTGGAAATTGTAACAGAACCCGACCTTTTTTCTGCCGATGAAGCCTGGCAATATGTAACAGAAGTTCGCAGGCTCGTTCGCTGGATCGGAATCTGCGATGGGAATATGGAAGAAGGTAATCTGCGTTGCGATGCCAATGTTTCTATCCGCCTGAAAGGCGAAACCAAACTGGGTACCAAAGTAGAAGTAAAGAACCTGAACTCGATTCGTAATGTAAAAAAAGCGATCGAGTATGAAATAGAAAGAATGGTGGCCCTGGTGGAGAAAGGTGGAACCGTACAACAGCAAACCCGCAGTTTTGATGCAGCCACCGATACCACTTTCGCGATCCGCGATAAGGAAGAAGCCAATGATTACCGCTACTTTCCCGACCCCGACCTGGCCCCTTTTCATTTAACAGATGATTTTATCCAGGCAGTGCAGTTGGCCTTACCTGCCTTACCTGCCGAATTAAAAAAACAGTACCAATCTGCCTATGGCCTAAGCGCTTACGACGCGGCCCAGTTATGCGATGAAAAAGAAACCGCCGATTATTTCACAGCGGTGATCCGGCATACGAACCAATATAAAGCAGTAGCCAACTGGATGCTGGGCCCCCTCCGCCAATACCTGAATGAGAACGGAACTAATTTCGGAACCCTTACCCTGCCGGCCGAACTGCTGGCAGAACTGATAAAAATGGTGGAAGATGGTAAGGTTAACTTTTCTGTAGCGTCTTCTAAATTATTACCGGCTTTACTGGCCGGCGAAGGCTCGCCCATGGTCATTGCAGAAAAAATGAACCTTTTACAGGTAAGTGATAGTGCTGAACTGGAAGCCTGGGTAAATGGCGCACTGGAAAATATGCCTGATAAAGTGGCCGAATATAAAAAAGGAAAAAAAGGACTGATCGGCCTCTTTGTGGGCGAAGTAAAAAAACGCAGCCAGGGAAAAGCAGATCCCAAAATGGTAACACAGTTACTCGAACAGAAATTAAACAACTAAATTAGCAACGCTCATTTCCTATGCGGAAGAATGAGACCGGCTTAACCCAATCATATGAAAAATATACTCTTTGTTTTAGTAACCCTGATCACCCTTTCTGCCTGTCAGGAAAAAAAATATGGTGCTTTTACTGTTAGCGGTAAAATTGAAAATGCCACCGGTAAAAAGATCTTCCTGCAGGAACTACCCTATGGCGGTCAGCAACCCATTATCCTGGATTCGGGCACACTGAAATCCAATGGCAGTTTCCAGTTACGTGGCATGGGTAAAGAAGAAGGTCTTTACCGGGTAGTGGTCGAAAACGGTCCCGACGTATTGCTGGTGAATGATGATAAAAGCATCAAACTGCAGATGGACCTCAATAATTACAGAGCCTACAAGATCGAAAACTCACCAGCCAGTGAAAGCCTGCATACGCTTTTCGAAGATTACCGCGGTAAAGATTCTGCCCTCTATGCAACATTCATGCAGTTAGATACCCTGCAGAAACAGAATGCCAGCGATAGCGCCCTCAGCATTATCCGCGATCAGCGTGATGCGCAGATCAAAGTAATGAATACCATGGTGTCTACATTCATTAATCAGTCTAACAGCGCTGCCGCCCGGTACTATGCACTCGGCATGGCATCCCGCACCATGAAACAAGAAGACCTGCTGGTACTGGCCAATGCCTCTTTCGATAAATTCAAAGAACATAGCGGTCTGGCCAAGATCAAAAGTCTCCTGGCTGTACAACAACCCGCCTCTCCCAAATATCCTCTGCTCGATCAAACTGCACCGGAAATCAGTCTGCCCGATGTAAACGGCAAACCCTTCCTGCTCAGCAGCCTGCGCGGAAAATATGTATTGGTTGATTTCTGGGCCAGCTGGTGCGGCCCCTGCAGAAAAGAAAACCCCAATGTAGTCATCGCCTACAATAAATACAAGGATAAGAATTTCACGATCCTCGGTGTATCATTGGATAAAGAGAAAGCAGATTGGGAAGAAGCGATCAAAAAAGATGGTCTTACCTGGACACATGTCAGCGACCTGAAACAATGGGAAAGCAGTATGGTGCCGCTTTACCAGTTCGATGGCATTCCTTTTAATGTGCTCGTAGATCCACAGGGTAAGATCATTGCTACCGGTTTACGCGGCGAAGAGCTGGAAAAGAAACTGGCAGAAGTACTGAAATAACTGATCTGGTTACATAAAGAGAGAGGCAAAAACCTCTCTCTTTATGTAACATACAAAGCTGCTATAAAGAATTATAATATTTTAAAACATCTACCAGTTCCGTATCCTTTCTGAAAGAATATTTTTTATCGTTGATATAGGCCTGTATTTTATCCTGCTTATCACTCAACGCGGCCAGTACCTCCTGTTTGTTCAATTTCAGGAATTTGAGTTTCCCGTTTTTACCGACATAATATTTGGCCGTGTTGGCAAAGGTTTTTACAATACCTGCATTGATCTCGCTCATTTCAGTAAGCTGTTTTACATCCAGTTTGTATAACCCCATTTCTGCTTCCAGCAATACCTGTACAAACTCGTTTCCCCGAAGATCTGCGCCGGAGATCCCACGTTTGAATACCATATGCGTAGATGGATCCTCTTTAGGCATCAGCGTAAAGGAAAGCACATCTTCCTGAAACTCGAAAGACTCATCGTTTTTATTAAAGAAAAGTGCATTGTCATACACATTGAATTTCAGTTCCAGGTTCTGGTAAACCCCTCTGGCAATAGAGACGGATCCTTTGATCCACTTATCCACCAGGAAAGGCGTACCCCGGATACCCGAGTATTTATCCGGATTAAAATTCTTTGCACTTACAGGGTCCTGCAACTGGTAAACGTTCTGCGCATAGGTTGTGGCACTGAACAGTAGCAGGAAAGCAATAATGGCGGTGACTGATTTCATGGTGGTTGCGTTAAGATCAACAAAAGCTGTTCAAATATAATCCTGTTTTACTGCCGCATCAACTGTCGTTTGTTAAAATGATAAAGGCTGCCCTATGGCAGCCTTTATCATTCTATTCAAATGAGCAACCGATTAATAACCGGTGTTCTGCTGTGATTTGATCTGTGGGTTGGCATCCACTTCCACCTGAGGGATAGGGAATAACCTTCTGAACACAGTGTAAGGAACCGTTCTGGAAGTTGCAGGGTAGTTGGTGCTACGCACGATATTACGCTTTAAACGCTGCATATCGTGGAACCTGTCTCCTTCAAAAGCCAGTTCTTTCCTTCTTTCTGTAATGATATCTTCTAACAACTGTGCACCGGTAGAAGCGATCGCAGTAGCACCTCTTCTGCTGGTGATAAAGTTCACATAAGTCAACGCATCGGCTTCGTTGCCTGGCAGAGAAGCTTCAGCAGCGATCAGGTACATTTCACTCAAACGCAGTACTTTGGTATCACTCAGATCGCCCTGGATCACCGGATACTTGTTTACAAATGCAGCAGGCAGTCCAGCTCTTGTACCGGTAGGGTATAAAGCTTTACGAACATCGGTTGCACTGAAAGAAGCATACAGGTCATCGGCACAAAGCAGGTCACCATAGTTACCAGCCTGGCTGTACAGGTAGCTCAGGGCATCAAATGCCAGGTTAGCAACCGCATCAGAAGAAACTTCAAATAAAGTCTCCAGTTTGCTGGTAGTAACTGTAGCATTGCTCCAATAAGAAGCATGGCTGGCAGCCGTTAATGAAGTAAATCCACCATTGTTGATCACATCCAGTGCAGCAGTTTTAGCATTGGTCTTATCACCCATGTTCAGGTACACTTTTGCCTGAAGGGCTTTAGCCGCATATTTGCTGAACTGAGAAGAGTTGGTGTATTTAGTCATCAGGGTATAAGCTTTGTTCAGGTCATCAACCATCAAAGCATACACTTCTGATACCTTGTTACGAGCTGGTTTCAGGTCCGGATTGTAAGTGGTTACAATAGGTACCCCCAATGCAGCAGGATCATCGCTGTAAGGTTTGGCAAAATGACGTACCAGTGCAAAATAAGCAAGGGCACGGATGGCATACGCTTCTCCTCTGTATTGATCCACATTAGCATTAGAAGCTACAGTGGTGTTGATGATATTGTTGGCTCGCAGAATCACAGTGTAAGCAGAAGCCCACAAACCAGACACGTTACCATCAGCTGCAGTAGCACCTTTGGTGTCGCTGTAATCATTAAAAAAAGTATAACGGTTGGTATTCAGAGCAGACTGGTAAGCATTGTCTGCCATGATATCGCCCCAGATAGGCATTGATCTTCCGTAAAAATCCACACCACGGAGACCGGCATAAGCTCCACGGAGGGCTACTTGCAGATCAGCTTCTGTACCCAACGCCTGTTCAGGTGTTAAGGAAGTTGGTGAGTTCAATTCAATGAAGGTCTTTTTACAGGATGACGCAGTTACCAGTAACACTATTACCAGTAACATTTTATAGTTTAATATTCTTCTCATAATTGAAAGTGTTTTTTAAAACTGTAATTAAAACGCAACGCTCAGACCTACAGTTACAGTTTTAGGGATGAATACGTTCAAGTTACTTGCACTATTGGTACCTTGCTCAGGATCGAAAGCCAGGTTCTTGTCTTTCACCCATGTAAACAGGTTCGTACCTCTTACGTAGAAATTGGCACTGCTGATACCGGCTTTGGCCAATACTTCCTTAGGCAGATTATAGCCCAACTGAATTTCACGTAATCTTACGAAATCACCCTTTTGCAGGTAGAAAGTAGAAGCACTCTGGAAGTTTTTGTTACCACCATAGATATACTTAGGCATATCAGTAACATCACCGGCCTTCTGCCAGCGATCAAGTACACGGGCCACTTTGTTGAAAGTAGCACCGAAACCGGCACCAGTGTAATAACCACCCCATGTATCATATACCATGTTACCATAGTTATAATACAATTGAGCACTCAATGTAAAGTTCTTGAAAGTAATAGTATTGTTCAATGATCCGAAATACTTAGGTTGTGCATTACCAGCCAACACCCTTGCATTTACGCCAGGATATACATTGGTTTTGGTTCCACGTGCATTATCTGCATACCACAGAGGATCTCCATTAGCAGGATCTACACCAGCCCACTCTCTTAAGAAGAAAGAGTTCAAAGCTACACCCTGACGGATGATTAAGTTACCATTGGCGATATCAGCACCACCAGGTAGTTCAACCACTGTGTTTTTGTTGTTGGCAAAGTTGAAATCGATTTCCCATTTGAAGTTCTTTGTCTGAACAGGTGTTACACTCAGGTTCAGCTCAATACCTTCATTCTTCAGGGTACCGATATTCCTTGTTGCAGAAGCAAAACCGGAAGTACGTGATAAAGGAACTGATAACAACAGAGAAGAAGAAGTTCTTGTATAGTATTCAGCAGTCAGACTGATCCTGTTTTTCAAGATACTTACATCCACACCTACGTTAAATGGCTTGTTCAACTCCCAGGTCAGGTTAGGATCACCTACGTTAGCAGGTGCACTACCAGGTAACTGGTTGTAGTTGCTACCAAAACTGTACAGTGGCAGCGCATCATAGTTACCAATAGCAGTATTACTACCGTTAACTCCATAAGAAGAACGAAGTTTCAGCTGGGTAATGAATTTTACATTCTCCATGAATCTTTCTCTGTCTACATTCCAGGTTCCACCTACAGACCAGAAATTACCATACTTGTTGTTAGGACTGAACTTAGAAGATCCGTCACGACGGAAACTTCCTGACACTACAAAACGGTTCTGGTAATTCACGGCCGCTGAAGCAAATTGGGAAGCAAATGAATACTCAGAGATAGTGGCAGAAGCAGTGGTGGGACTGGCACCTGATGCTGGGTAAGTTAAAGTAGTGGTGGGAGGGAACTGCTGAGACTGCAGAGAACTGAAGTAAGCAGATGATTTCTGTGCTTCATAACCGATCTGTGCATTGAAAGACAGGTCTCCACCACGGGTAATATTCTGTTGCAGATCCAGGGTGTTGGTCCATACCCAGTTATAATAACGGGTATAGTAAGAAAACGCTCTACCGCTTGAAGCGGCACCATCACCATGTAAAGGGTTGTTATACTGATCTTCTTCCAGTACGTTGTAATCCACACCATACTGAGATTTGAATTTCAGATTTTCCAGAATCTTGTACTCACCATATACGCTTCCTCGCATACTGGCTTGTCTCAGAAAACGCTTATCCAGATCACTTAATGCGATGGTATTGTGCAAACCACCCAGGTTAGCACTGGTCAGGTTATAAGAACCATCGGCTTTATAAGCAGAATAGGTGGGCAACAGGAAATAAGAAGACAGAACCGGGTTACCAAAAGCACCACCTGCTAAAGGAGCACGCTGGTTAACCACACCGCCATTCAGACTGAAACCAAGTTTCAGTTTATCGGTAGCCTGGTTGGTAATGTTTACATTACCGTTGGTTCTGGTTAATCTTGAGTTGATAGTAGTACCGTCCTGAACAAAACGACCGCCTGACAGGAAGAACTGTGTTTTATCGTTACCACCGGAAGCACTAACGTTATATTGTTGTTGTGTACCATTGCGTACCACATTGTCTAACCAGTTAAAATCGATACCGTTACCCAGACCCAAAGCGGTCAAAGTTGCCGTAACGTTTGCAGGAGTCTGACCTGCGTTAACAAGACCTTCACGGGTGATATCCAGGTACTGCTGTGCATTCAGAGGTTTGTATCTGTCGTTGGTATAAGCAGTATTACTCTGACCAATCTCAGAATCAACCCTGAATTTGGTTTTACCACCTTTACCTTTTTTGGTAGTAACCACAATTACACCATTGGCAGCACGGCTACCGTAGATAGACTGGGATGCCGCATCTTTCAGTACAGAAATGCTTTCGATGTCGTTAGGGTTTAAGGTGCTCAACAGGTTGGACGTAGTTTGCAGACGGGATGCATCACCTGTGTTAACTGGGATACCATCTATGATCCACAATGGGTTACTGCTACCATTAACGGAGCTGATACCACGGATAATGATGTTCTGAGAAGCACCTGGCTGACCAGAAGCTGCTACAGATTGCAGACCGGCTACTTTACCTTGTAAGGCCTTATCTACAGAAGAAAAAGGCAGGTTCTCGATTTCAGCAGCTTTTAACGTAGCTACGGAACCGGTAAGGTCTGATTTCTTCTTGCTACCATAACCAACTACTACCACTTCCTGAAGGTCCTGCTCGGATGATAACAGGGATACAGTGATATTGGTTTTAGTACCAATAGACACTTCCTGACTGGCAAAATTCAGAGAAGAGATAACCAGCGATTTGGCAGAAGCTGGTACATTGATCGAAAAATCTCCATTGGCATCCGAAGTTGTACCGGTGGTTGTACCTTTTACAACTACAGAAGCATTGGGAACGGGGTTACTTTTTGAATCAGTAACTTTTCCTTTTACTGTACGTGATTGGGCCGCTATTTGGGTAATAGCCAGCACCACGCACAATAACATTGTGACTAATTTTCTCATAATTCAGTTTTTAGTGATTGCGGGGGCGCAAATTAGTTAAAGAAAACATAACATAACATTCTAAGACAGGATTATGTTGTTTTATGCTGCAATTTTCAAAAATTATATGCGAAATAAAAAATAAAAGGTTCTTATAACTTTATAATCAATTAGTTACAAATAATCTATTAATAATTTTCAAACATTAGATATGGACGAGTTTTTCTCTTTTTTCCGGCTTTCGTAAGATATTTTGTACGGTAAATACTGTTACAGGTGGTTCATCCGGATCCTATTTCACTGTCCATTCTTTCATATGATGAAAAATAAAATAAATATTTTCCTTTCATTGTTGTCTTGTGATAACAGTTGACTACCCCCTGTCTAAGCTAACTTCTGTGCCCTCTTTCAGGTGCTCAAGTGCCCTTCAAATGCCCATCAAATGCCCTTCAGGTGCCCTTCAAGTCTGCTTCTTGTTCAGTGCTCATTCGGTTTCTATTCAGTTTTGGGTCAGTCCTTGCTCAGTTCTCGTCCAATTCCTGTCCACTTCTTCTTCATTTCCTGTTCACGCTTACAGCGGCCGCGAAGCAGGGAAAAAGCAAATAAAACAAAATGAAAGTGATAGTGAAGTAAGGAAAGTACAGGTATCTTTTACGGGAAATGCCATTTGTTCTGCTACCCTTCCTTTCTCCGGAAACCTTTCACACGGAAGGGGGGAGGTTATAAAATTTATGCATCACAAAGAAATACTTCGAAGTGCTGGGTACACAGTAGCTGTTGCGGAGAAAAGACACCGAATATTCTTTCACAACAGATTGATTTACCAGGCTTAAAAAAATAAAGCCGAACCCATAATGATGGGTCCGGCTTTACCTGAAAATTGATGCGTCATTCTTTGCAGAAAGCGGTGAATGATACCTGTTTTAGTTATCCTTACACAATGGGTTCAGCAACAATTCATCAGAAGAAATAGGCCAGATATATTGCTGACCAGTATTAGGAATCGCACTCACACCTGGTTTCGCAGGCAGTGGTAATCCTAAACGGGTAATATCTGTGCCACGTAATCCTTCACCCAGCAATTCAATCCTTCTTTCGATCATGATTTGGTCTGCCAGGGCAGCTGAATTTGCAAAATCTGCAGCGGTAAATACAGTGGTAGCATCTGATCTTCCACGAACGGCATTCAGTAAAGCAATTGCCTGCGCATCAACCGTATTGGTAGAACGTACCCTTGCTTCGGCCAGGTTCAGCAATACTTCTGCATAACGGATCACTGGTGCATAATCGATAAAAGTAGATGGTACACTGTACTTGGTGAGATAACTCTTACCACTGAATACCTGTATGAAGGTTTTACGTTTATCTGTTGCTTTCCAACCTGTATTGGAAATGATACCGGTTGACAGCAAAGAGTACTCACCATTACCGCCATTGAAAGCGGATGGTCCGTAGTAATAGCCTAACTGGTTTTGAGTGCCCGGTGTTTCATTGCTTGCAAATGGCATCGACAGAATAGATTCTGTAGTAGTATACGGCGCCTTGAAGATATTGGTGTAATCAGCCTGCAGTGCATGGTTTACACCGGTAGTGGCTGTGAAAGGAGCAGTAGCAGAAACAATTTTATTGGCTTCTGTAATTACTTCTGCATACTTACCCATACTGAGGTATACCCTTGTTTTTAAAGCAATAGCTGTGTTCTTATGTGCACGCGTAGTATTCAGCAAAGCGGATGCATTGGTGAGCGGCAGGTTCTGTTCTGCAAAAGTGAGATCTGCGAGGATCTGGGTATATACTTCTGCAACAGTAGCACGGGCAAGAGCATAATTGCCAGGACCAGTATTACCCGTTAAACGCAGGGGCACACCGGGTTTGCTACCGTTACCATCCCAGTATGGACGTGCATATAACTGCAGCAGGGAATAGTAGCTGAGTGCACGCAATAAACGGGCTTCTGCTACAAAATTGCTAGACAGTGCAGCTCCTACCACATTGGTTCCTTTGGAAGCCATACCATCAATAAAAACATTGGTCAGGTTGATCACATAATAGGCACGTGACCAATGGTTCAATACACTATTGGTAGAACTGTTGCTCGGTGTATAGTTCCAGACATCAAAACCCGTAACCACGTTGGTACGGTCGTTGGCAAACTCTTCACCACGGATATCGTTGAAGATCTGGTAACGTCCGCCATACATGCCGGCATTTTTGATGGAGGCGTAGATAGCCCTTACCTGTCCTTCGATCCTGTCTTTACTGTCGAAAGCCGTTTCAGCGGAAACCGAATTCGTAGGCACCGGGTTCAGGTACGATTCTTTGACGCATGATGTAAACTGCATTCCTAATGCAGCCAACACAGTATATAAAAGGTATTTTTTCATTTTCTTGAATTAAACTGTTAACAATTAGAAACCAACATTTACTCCCACTGTAATGGTTCTCTGGTTGGCAACAGTATTTCTATCGATACCAAAGTTGGATGAACCATTACCATTAGAAGAAACCTCGGGATCCGGACCAGGGTACTTGGTCAGTATCAGCAGGTTGTTACCGGCTACATAGAACCTCGCATTGCTGATCTTCACTTTATCAAGCACAGACTTTGGCAGGTTATAACCGAGGGTCAGTGTTCTCAATTTTACGAAATCACCTTTAAATACATTGATATCTAACGGGAAAGAAGAACCATTGGAAACGTTATCTCCAAATACCGCTTTTGGTATCTCTGTTACATCACCTGCTTTCTGCCACCTTTGTAATACATCGGTAGAGTTGTTCCAGAAACGCTGGTCGCGCAGACCTGCGTTGGTACCATAGTACAGGTAAGAACCAAACTGGTAAGTAAACAATGCATTCAGTTCAAATCCTTTGTAACGGAAAGTATTGTCGAAACCACCATAAAACTTAGGATTGGTATTTCTGTATACAACCGCATCGGCATTGCTCACGGTTGGCGCAACGGTTCCATCTGCATAAGAGAAACGGAACTGACCGGCAGGAGCTACGTGCTGGAAATACACATTTTTTCCGGCAGCATTCACGAAAATTCTGCGGCCTGTTGCAGGATCAACACCCGCTGTTTTGGTTACAAACAGCATACCAATCGGGAACCCTGGTTTGGTAATACTTGGATTTTCCAGACCACCGGTGGAAGAAATGATCTGATCCAAGCCCTCTGTTAATGAGGTTACCATATTCTTGTTATAACTGATGTTTAAGGAAGATGTCCATGAGAAATTCTTGCTCTGCACTGGTGTGGTATTGATCGCAAACTCGATACCTCTGTTATACATCGTACCTACGTTCCTAGGAATAGTAGAAGGAAATCCTGCAGAAGGAGGTTGTGGTACAAACAACAGCAAACCATCGGTGTTACTGTTATAGTAAGTCAGTTCCACATTCACTTTATCTTTCAGGATACCGAAGTTGATACCCACATCTGTTTTTTTGCTGGTTTCCCAGGTAAGATCGTTGTTACCTGCAGAACCGAAAGCCAGAGTGGCGTTTCCACCATATAAACCGGATCCGAAAGTAGACAGGGAAGCAAAGTTTCCTAAGCCACCGATATTACCCACTTTACCATAACTACCCCTGATCTTGAAACTGCTGAACACATTGTCCAGTTTCATAGAAGACCAGAAGTTTTCTGCAGTAATATCCCACGCAGCAGAAGCAGCCCAGAAAGTACCATATTTGGAATTAACACCTAACTGAGAAGCACCATCGCGACGTAAACTTCCGTTCACAGTGTATTTCTTGTTGTAGGTATAGGTTAAACGGGCAAACTGAGAATAGAGATAGTTTTCGCCGATCGATAAACCCGCGGTGTTAGGCGTAGCCCAACCACCCTGGATATTGGTGAAAGCAGGGTCAGATACGGTGATACGGTTCAAACCATATCCCAAACCGGTTGAACGCTGAGACTCGATACCTCCCAGTAAGGTTACTGCGTGTTTATCTGCAAAGGTTTTATCAAACTGAAGGGTATTGGTGAATACCGTTCTTTTGTTTTTGGTAAAGTTGCTGGTAACAGAACCATTGGAACCGAAACCTTCACCAGAGATAGGACTATAATACTGGTCATTATCCACCAGAATATAATCCAAACCATAAGTAGACCGGAAAGTTAACCAGCTAAACGGTTTGATCTGGGCATACAGGTTACCGATGATGTGATCGTTCTCGCTATTGGCCCTGTTCTGATCTAACTGGATAACGGGGTTATTAAAACCAACCTGGCCCTGTTTGTTTCCACCCACACCAATCAGTGCGCCGGAATAGTTATAGGTACCATCGTTGTTGTAGGGAGAAATATTAGGTGCCGTAATCAATACCACACGGCCTAAACCTGCAGTAGAAAACGCATCGCCTAATGAACCTGAGCTAACGGCAGCAAGGTTCTTCTCATTTGAATATTGAATTTTACCGCCCAGGCTTACATATTTACCGGCTTTGTGATCAACATTCATCAATAAAGAAAGACGTTTGAAATCGTTTCTTTTAATAATACCCTGTTGTTCTGTGTAACCACCAGAGAAATAGTAACTGGTTGATTCGTTGGCACCAGATACGCTTACGCTATTGCTGTGTTGTACACCGGTACGGTATACATAATCATACCAACGGGTATTGATGGGGTTACCATCCGGGCCATTCATCAATGCAAACTGGTTGGTAGCGCTGAAGGTTCCGGCATTTTTAAGTGCTTCGTTTTTATAATCGGTGTACTGGAATGCATCCAGCAGGCTGGGCAGGCGCTGTACCTGGCTCCAGCCAACCCAACTGTCTAAACTTACTTTAGAACGGCCGGCTTTACCCTTTTTGGTAGTGATGAATAAAACACCATTGGCAGCCCGGCTACCATAGATGGCAGTAGCTGCCGCATCTTTGGCCACATCCACACTTTCAATATCGTTTGGATTGATACTGGCCAGCGCATTACCGGCAGAGCTGGTTGAGCTGAAATCGCCGGTGAAAGTCGGGATACCATCGATTACAATCAATGGATAAGAAGAAAGAGAGATAGAGTTGGTACCACGGATCCTGATAACAGGCGGACTATTCAGCACACCACTTGGAATCGTGATCTGGACACCCGCAGCGCGACCACCCAGTGCCTGTTCAAAACTCTGAACGGGTTTGTTGGCAAGGGCTTCCCCTTTTACACTCGCGATACTTCCGGTAATGTCTTTTTTCTTTTGTGTACCATATCCCACTACCACTACCTCAGAAAGATTGGCAGAATTGGAAATCAGTCGCACAGTTACAGATGATTTTCCGGCAATGGAAACCACCTGCTCTTCCAGTCCAACATATGCAAACTGTAATGACCTTGTTTTGTCTGTTACTTTAATGGAAAACTTTCCGCCGGCATCACTAAGCGTGGTGGCAGATACTTTTCTGTCAGCCCCCTGTGCCGTAACGGTAACCCCTGAAAGAGGTACCCCCTTGTCGTCAGTTACCGTTCCGGTAACCGTTCTGTTGGTTTGTGCGATGACTTGCCCTATCAGCAGGACACAGCAAGCCACAAATGTTGCTAATTTTCTCATGTGCAGGTTTTTTGGTTTTGGAAATGTTAAACTTAGACAAAAAAACCATAAAAATGGCTGCACAAAAAGAAAATAGTATCATAAATGTCTGATAATGAATAACTAAAGTGTCATTCATACATATTTCACCCCGGTTTTTTCTGGTGATTGCTGTAACTGTAACCCTATTTTGGGCGGTTTAATCCTTCTTTTTGCCTCCCGAAGTTGACAGGATCAGTACCGGAAGCAGGATCAGGTTGGTTAAAGTGCCAACCACCAGGGTAAGGGAGGTAAGCCAACCCAGGGCTTTGGTACCGCCGAAATCACTGATACAGAAAATGATAAATCCTGCAATCAATACCAGAGAAGTATATATGATACTGATGCCTGTATGGCGGATGGTTTGTACCAATGTTTGCGAAACCTGGTGATTGTAATGCGGTAATTCCTGTTTATAGTTGATGAGGAATCGTATGGTTACATCGATGGCAATACCAAGGGCTACACTGAACACCAGTACCGTAGATGGTTTCAGCGCAATACCTGCCCAGCCCATCACACCCGCGGTAATCACCAGCGGAATCAGATTGGGGATGAGTGAACAAACCAGTATACGGAAAGAGCGGAACAGGTATAACATACAGAGTGTGATCAATGCAAAAGCCCATACAATACTTTCCTTTAATCCACGGATAATAAAACTGGATCCTTCGAGAAAACTGATACTGCTGCCTGTAAACGTTATTTTATAGGATGCTGTATCAAAAATTTCATTGGCTTTCTGCTCAAAATGATTCAGCAAGAGAGGCAGTTTGGCACTGCCGATATCTTTCATGTTCACACTGATACGGGCCACCTGCTGCGAACTATCCATGAAACTGCTGATGAGTTTGGCAACGCCTTTGGGAGAAGCTGTTTTAGTGGTATCATTTTTAGTTTGCAGGTAAGGCGCCATAAACACCAGATCCGACTCGTAAGGAACGGTGTAACTCATACTGTCTCCATCAAAATAAGCCTGCTTGGCAAATTTCAATCCCTCTACAAAAGACAAAGGCCGGGCTGTTGCGGGATCGGCTTCGATATAAGCCGATAATTCATCGATCTTACTGATCGGTTTACTGCGGAAAATACCTTTTTTCCTTTTGGTATCTACCAGAATTTCAAGCGGCATCACCCCACCGAATTGTTGTTCAAACCATTTCAGGTCTGTGTATACTTTATCGTTCTTAGGCAGATCATCTACAATAAATCCTTCACTTTTAATCCGGAAGATACCGAGAATGGCAAATACGGTAATCACGGCCGTTACACCATATACCCAGCGCGAATGCTGGAAAGTCCATTTTTCGATACGTAGTAAAATCCTCTCGAGCAAAGCGTTTTCGAGGTAACGGGTATGTTTGGCTTCGGGTGGCGGAAGGTAACTGAGTACGGCCGGGATAAAGATGAGCGAGATCAGGAACAGTGCCATGATATTGATACCCGCTACGGCACCAAACTCTTTCAGCAGATCGCTTTTGGTTAAGGCAAATACCGCAAAGCCAATAGCCGCGGCAATATTACAGAACAGGGTAACAATACCCATTCTGCCTACCATGGTAATCAATGCTTTATCTCTATCTCGCTGATCCAGGTAGGCCGTATGGTATTTGTTGAGGAAGTAGATACAGTTCGGGATCCCGATCACCACTACCAGCGGGGGAATTAACGCGGTTAACAGGGTGATCTTATATCCCAGTAACACAATCGTTCCCAAACTCCATACCACGCCGGCACCCACCACAGCTAAACTCATCAGGGTAGCACTCACCGAGCGGAAAAAAAGAAACATGGTAACCACCAGCAACACCAGCGAACCGATCAGGAACCAGTTCATCTCATTTTTGATACGGTTACCGATGGTGGTTCTGATATACGGGAGTCCACTGGCATAAACAGTTGTATTGGTTTTTTTCTCAAACAACTGTACCTGCGCCAGGATATCGTTGATCAGTCTGGTTCTGCTTTTACTGTTGATGGTGTCTTTATTTACATTCACACCCATCAGGTAACTATGGGTTTCGGGATTATACAGGAGCCCACGGTAAAAAGGCAGGTTTTCCAAAACAGCACGGTCGCTGTCGAGCAGTGACTGCGATGTATAGGGATACTGAAATATTTTCTCCGGCAACAGGCGGTGTTCGGTACTGTCGTTTTTGAGGTTTACCACTTCCGGGATACTCAGGATATCGGTAACACCTGCTATCTTTTTTAATGCCTGATGTAGTGCCCCTACCTCATTAAAAAAAGTGGTTTTGTAAAACTGATCAGACCCGATACCTATGACCATGGTATTGCCATCGCCACCGAATTTTTTCAGGAAAGACTGGTAATCCTGGTATTTGGGATTATCGGTAGGAAGAGCCCGGGTAAAATCGTAACTCAGCTGAACCTTTGATGCCTGCCAGGCCATAAACGCCGTGGCTACGGTTACTATTACAAGGAGGGGAAAACGGAAACGGAGAATGAATTTGCCTGCTTTATACCACATGTAGGTCAGTTGATAGAATTTATACTACAAAGAAAGCAATAAAAAGTCACATGAGATTACGGTTGATTACACGTTGGAATCAGTTGTTTACACGGAGTTTTGCAGGAGTTGGTTTTACAGCCTTGATTAAGGCTTAATTTCAGGTATCCAATATCAACTAACGCGTTTTCAATACCCGCGCTGGTTGAAAAATCCAATATCCATGAAAAGGAACAGGTATCTATATCTGTTAACACTGCTTATGAGCATGTACCCCGGTGTCGGCGTCATTGCCCAGGGTGTCTGTTCCAGTAGTGCCCTTGCGCCTGTATATAGTGAGACTTTTGGAACCAGCACTTCTTCTACCAAAAAAAATACCATCCCTACCGGTTTTGTAACCAACTACAGCTTCAATGGCAGTTCTGCGCTGAGTGATGGTGAATACATGGTAACGCCTCTGGGAAAGAATACCGGAAGAAACGATTGGGCGCAGGGCCGCGACCATACCGGCAATACCAATGGCAATATGTATATAGTGAATGCCGGCAAGCCCAACAGCGGCCCGGTTGACCTGTTCTTTTCCAAACAGGTGGATAATCTTTGCCCGGGTTCTGTGTACAGTTTTTCTGCCTGGATGGCCAATATGAATACCATTTCCAATACCAAATCTATCTGTGGTGCAGGACTGGTCTGGCCAAAAGTTACCTTCAATATCAAAAACACTTCGGGTACTATTCTCCAGTCGTATACAACCGATACACTACCCTTAACAGCCAACACTACATTAGCCCCCAACTGGAAACAGTATGGTTTTCAGTTCTCTTTACCGGCTGGTACTACTTCGCTGATACTGGAGATGAGGGATGCGTTGGGCGGACAGGCCTCTTATTGCGGTAATGACCTGGCCATTGATGATATTATTTTTTCTGCCTGCACCCCTACGGCAACGGCAGTGATCAGTACGGCTTCTACCATCTGTTCCGGCAGTTCTACCAGCATTGATTGTTCGCTGGTGAACAGTCCGTTCAGCAATCCTGCCTATCAGTGGCAGAAAAGTACAGATGCGGGTAGTACCTGGAGCAATATCGGTACACCGGGCACTTCGGCCATGAGTTATGCCATTGCAAATGCGATAGTGGCAGATGGAGCAACTTACCGGGTATTGGTTGGACCGGATGTATCCAGTCTTTCCAGCTCTACCTGTGTTACTGCTTCCAATACCGTAACCCTTACGGTGAATCCTTCTCCATCCGTTACACTGAGCAGTGCCAGTCCGATCTGCACGGGCAATACCCTTTCACTGGCCTCTACTGCGAGCGGGGGCACCAGTCCATATACGTACAGCTGGATAGGTCCCAACAGTTTTACAGCCGCTACGGCCAATGCCAGCATTGCCAATGCCACATCTGCCGCCACCGGTACTTATACCATTACGGTAACTGATAACAAAAGTTGTACGGCTACAGATGCCAAAACCATTACAGTTAATACCACACCCAATGCAGGAACGATTACCAGCAGCAGTACAGGGGGTTGTATTGGTACACAGGTTGCGTTGAGCAATACGGCACCGGGTGGGGTATGGAGCAGCAGTAATACAGCCATTGCCACCGTGAGCAGCAGTGGAAATGTAACCATTACAGGTGGTGGTACCGCAACGGTTTCTTATACCGTAACCAATGCCAACTGTACTGCAGTAGCCAATATCAGTATTACCGGGGCCAGTGCCCAACTGCATCCCGACGTGATTGAATGTAACAACGGTATTGCCCATTTTGATGCTACGGATAGTTATTATGGTGTCACCTACAGCAACAATAACCCGGGCAATAGTTTTGCATGGACTGTTACCGGCGGACCTTTTACTTTTCAGGGTTCATCCAATGCAGGCAGCCAGTACCCGGGCATGCAGTTTCAAACCGGTAATACCTACCAGGTAATACTCAAATTCACTACCAATGGGGTGAGCTGCAGTGACACGCAGATGGTGTATAAAAATGTAACAGCAGCAGATACCATTCAGGGATCAAAGGATACCACTGTTTGTTTTAACAGTGCCCCCATCTCGTTGAGCGGTAAAGTATCGCCTGTTACCAATACTTACCAGTGGAGTACCTCCGGTAACGGCGTGTTTTCGAATCCCAATACGCTCAGTACTACCTATACACCTGGTGCAGCCGATAAAGCAGCGGGTGTGATCAAAATCTACCTGACAGGTTCTTCCACCCTGAATGCAACGGGTAATTGCGGAACCGCATCCAGTATAGATTCTATGACATTGCGGATTTATCCGGATAATGTGGGTACCAACAGCAGCGAGGTAATCTGTTCTAACCAGGCATTGAACTTTACACCAGCTGCTGCTATTCCGGGCAGCACGTACTCATGGGTTTCTGCTGTAAGTGCCGGTACCATTACCGGTAACTCTCCCAGCGGAACAGGTTCGGTGATTGACTCGCTCGTAAATCTTTCGCATACCAGTGATGCTGTGGTGGTGTATACCATTACCCCCTATGCATTCACCCCCTCCAATGTGAGCTGTAGCGGAACACCTTTCACATTTACGGTAACAGCAAGACCAAAACCTGCCGTTACTATCACTAATGCCACCAGCTCGCTTTGTACCGGCGGCATTACCCATCTGCAGTTCAGCAGTTCGTTGGCAGGAAGTACCTATACCTGGAATTCCTCTGTTATTTCCGGTACTGTTACCGGTAATTCAGGCAATGCCACCCCAACTGCGATCGATACTATCACCGACCAGTTGGTAGCTACTTCCGGGAGTAACGCCATTGTACGATATCGCATCACAGCTATTTCGCCACTGGGTTGCAGTAATACCGATTCTACAGATGTATTGGTATATGGCGCATCCAGCACAGCGAATGCGGGCGTTGACCAGGTTTTATGTAACAGCACGGGTACTTTGCTTGCCGCTAACAATCCTTTATTAGGCAATGGTAGCTGGGCGCAGGCAACAGGCCCCTCAGCTGCAGTTTTTGGATCTGCCTCTTCGGCATCTACCACCCTGAGCGGGTTAGTAGCCGGCACATATCAGCTGGTGTGGAGTATTGGCAACGGGACCTGTCCGGCACAAACAGATACCGTTGTCATCATCAACGCGCCGGCTTCTGTAGCAGGTACCCTTTCGGCCAATGCCACTGTATGTGCAGGAAATAATACCGGCACTTTAACGGTAAGCGGTTATACGGGAAATATTGTCCGCTGGGAATCTTCTACCGATAACGGTTCTGTGTGGAACAGCATCAGCAATACCAGCAATACCTATACCTACACAAATATCAATAGCACTACTCTTTTCAGGGTGGTTATACAAAGCGGTGTATGCAATGAGGTAAATACGTCACCGGTTACCATTTTGGTGAACCCTGTGTCCGTACCAGGAATCCTTTCATCAGATGCAACCGTTTGTGCATCCAGTAATAGTGGTACCCTTAGCCTTGCCGGTTATACCGGGAGCATCCTCCGCTGGGAATCATCTGTTGATAATGGCAGTACCTGGAACAGTATCAGCAATACAACTGCCAATTACGATTATACAAACCTGGCTGTTACCACACTTTTCAGGGCCGTGGTAGAAAGTGGCAGTTGCGGGGCACTAAGTTCCAACACAGTAACTATTACCGTTACTGCTGCAACAGCGGCCGGGGTGGTGAGTGCCAATGCAACAGTTTGTGCAGGAATGAACAATGGCACACTTACATTGGGTAGTTATACCGGCACTATTCTGAGCTGGCAATCATCCCCCGATAATGGCGTTACCTGGAATACGATTACCAATACTACCAACCAACTCAGTTATAATAATCTTACAGCGAGTACGCAGTACAGGGCAACTGTACAAAGTGGCAGCTGTCCGGCATTTGCATCTGCTGCTGCCACCATTACTGTTCTACAGGCTGTAACCACGGCCAATGCAGGGGTTGACCAGATCTTGTGCAACACCGGTTCAGCCACACTTGCCGCTAACACACCTGCATCGGGAACAGGTGCCTGGTCTTTTGTATCAGGACCTTCGGCTGTAAGCTTCTCTAACGCCAATGATCCATCAGCTGTATTGAGTGGACTCACCACTGGTGTTTATCAACTTAACTGGACCATTGCCAACGGCGTTTGTGCAACTTCGCAGGACATGGTGCAGATCACTGTTAACCCTCAAACAGTGCCGGGTACCTTATCAGCCAGTGCTACCGTTTGTGCCACAGCTAACAGCGGTACTTTATCACTTACCGGTTATACAGGAAATATTGTTTACTGGCAATCTTCTACAGATAACGGAACTACCTGGAACAATATTTCCAATACTTCCAACCAACAGGCTTATACCAATCTGGCAGTTACCACACAGTACAGAGCGGCTGTGCAAAGTGGTGTTTGTTCCGTTCTCTATTCCAATATCATTACCATTACTGTATTGCAGGCAGTAACTACAGCCAATGCAGGAGTTGACCAGATCTTGTGCAACACCGGTTCAGCCACACTTGCCGCTAACACACCTGCATCGGGAACAGGTGCCTGGTCTTTTGTATCAGGACCTTCGGCTGTAAGCTTCTCTAACGCCAATGATCCATCAGCTGTATTGAGTGGACTCACCACTGGTGTTTACCAACTTAACTGGACCATTGCCAATGGCGTTTGTGCAACTTCGCAGGACGTGGTGCAAATCACTGTTAACCCTCAAACAGTGCCGGGTACCTTATCAGCCAGTGCTACCGTTTGTGCCACAGCTAACAGCGGTACTTTATCACTTACCGGTTATACAGGAAATATTGTTTACTGGCAATCTTCTACAGATAACGGAACTACCTGGAACAATATTTCCAATACTTCCAACCAACAGGCTTATACCAATCTGGCAGTTACCACACAGTACAGAGCGGCTGTGCAAAGTGGTGTTTGTTCCGTTCTCTATTCCAATATCATTACCATTACTGTATTGCAGGCAGTAACTACAGCCAATGCAGGGGTTGATCAATCGCTCTGTAATGTAACATCAGCTACTTTAAACGGAAACGCACCTGTATCGGGAACCGGTACCTGGACTTTTGTATCAGGACCTTCGGCTGGCAGCTTCTCCAATGCAAACGATCCTTCAGCGGTATTGGGTGGTCTTACTGCCGGTGTATACCAGCTTAACTGGAGCATCAGCAACGGCGCTTGTGCTGCTTCGCAGGATGCAGTGCAGATCACTGTTAATCCGCAAACAGTACCGGGTACACTCGCTGCAAGTGTTACCGTTTGTGCCACTGCCAACAGCGGCACCTTATCGCTCACCGGGTACAGCAGTTCTATTCTGCGTTGGGAATCATCTACGGATAACGGAACTACCTGGAACAACATCGCTAACACCAGCTCTTCTCATACCTATAACAATCTCACAGCTAGTACACAATTCAGGGCGTATGTTCAGAATGCGGTTTGTCCGGCGCTGTATTCCAATATTGCTACCATTAATGTGGTTGCGGCAGCCACTGTTGCCAATGCAGGTCCGGATGAAATTATTGTGAACGGTGTTTCGAGTACCAAACTGAATGGGAATGTACCCGTATCAGGCACAGGAACCTGGACACAGGTATCTGGTCCTACCACCCTCAGTTTTTCTAACCCGAATGATCCAAAGGCAACCGTAGGTGGTCTTTCCTTCGTGGCTGGCGCTCCGCCTACAGATGGGGTGTATGTTTTACGCTGGACTATCTCGAATGGTGTTTGTGCTGTTTCAGAAGACCTGGTACAACTTACCGTGCAACCTCCTACCAATCCTGGTGTGATCGGACCTGATGCTGTTGTTTGTACCAGCAGTAACCACGGTACCCTGGTTCTTTCTGATTATCTCGGAACTATTCTTCAATGGGAATCATCTATAGATTATGGCGCCACCTGGAATGTGATTGCCGGTACAGTGGGTACCAATCAGAATACCTATGACTATAATAACCTCACTACAACCACGCTGTTCAGGGCATTGGTACAAAATGGCGTAGGACTGCCCCTGTATTCGGGTATTGCGGCCACTGTTACTGTATTGGAATTGGTTACCCCAGCCAATGCAGGAGCCGACCAGTCAGTTTGTAACAATACAACAAGCGTACTGGCCGGTAATACACCCAGTTCGGGTACCGGTACCTGGTCTTTTGTTTCAGGACCTTCGGCGGTCAGCTTCTCCAATGCCCATGATCCTGCTTCGGTGGTGAGTGGGTTAACTACCGGCGTGTACCAATTGGCCTGGACCATCAGTAATGGTATCTGCTCAGATTCTAAAGACTACGTCAACATCACTGTATATGATCCTACTGTAGCTGGCACACTTGCAGTTGCTGCTACGGTTTGTGCTACTGCCAATACCGGTACACTTTCACTCACAGGTTATGTAAGCGCTGTGGTACGTTGGGAATACTCAACCAACAATGGAACTACCTGGAACAATATCGCTTCTACCACTGATACCTATACTTATAACAATCTTACTGCCACTACTGCTTACAGGGCCTACGTGCAGAATGCAGTTTGTCCGGCACTTTACTCCAACACAGTTGCTATTAATGTAGTACAAGCCGTTACTACCGCCAATGCTGGTACTGATCAGCAATTGTGT
>NZ_JBXAPW010000002.1:349655-582560 GCF_058806635.1 Sediminibacterium sp. GW821-FHT12F12
TGGTACCTATCAGTTCGCATGGACCATTTCCAATGGTCTCTGTTCCCCTTCACAGGATGTGGTACAGATTACCGTGTATGCTGCCACGAATAGCGGCAAACTGGTAGCCGATGCATTTGTTTGCGTGGCCGGAAATAATGGCAAACTGTCTGTTTCCGGTTATACAGGAAATATTATCCGTTGGGAATCATCCACAGATAGTGGTAGTACATGGAATACGCTCAATCAAACTACTGCAGATTTTTCTTATACCAATCTGCAGCTAACTACCCAATACAGGGTACTGATACAGAATGGCATTTGTAACAGCACCTATAGCAATACGGTAACTATTCATGTTTACCAGCTTTCAGTTGGTGGAAAATTACTACCCACCCAGCGCACTGTTTGTGTAACAGCCAATACAGGCAGTCTGCAGCTGGGTGGTTTTACAGGAACCATTCAGCAATGGGAATCATCCACAGACAATGGTAATAGCTGGACCCCGCTGAAATATACAGATACCAGTTATACGTATACCAGCCTTACTGGTACTACCTGGTTCAGGGTACTGATCAAAAACGGAGAATGTTCTGCCGCTTATTCTGATACAGCGAAGATTCAGGTTGATACAGCAACCCGTGCAGGTATTCTTTCCGGAACCAATATTGTTTGCAGTGGCAACAGCAGCGGTATGCTTACCCTAGCTGGCAGAACAGGCAATATCATTCATTGGGAATATTCAACCGACAATGGTGTTAACTGGAATCTCATCATTAATAATTCCGATAGTCTGCTTTACCGTGATCTGACAGCTAATACGCTTTTCAGGGTATTGGTGAAAAACGGAGCCTGTGCCACTGAGTACTCAAACAGTATCTTAATCACGGTTGTTCCGCTGGTAACCATCGCTAATGCAGGGCAGGATCAGACACTGTGTTACGCAAACAGTTCTGTTAGGTTACAAGCCAACGAACCCACATCGGGCGCAGGCAAATGGAGCCAGGCAGCAGGACCAACAAAAATCGCATTTGCCAACGCTTCGTCAGCCGCTACCATGGTAACCGGATTACAAATCGGTACATATCGTTTTGTATGGACCATTTCTAACGGCATCTGTAACAATTCTACTGATACGGTTACCATCAAAGTAGACAAAGTACTTTCTGCCTTTTCGCTGGCCAGTATCAATGATTGTGGTAAAACAACTTTCCGCTTCAACAATACCAGTCAATCTGCTTTTGGCATTAAAAGTTATCAATGGTTATCGAGTACCGGAGACACTATACAACAAACAAATGCCACTCTCAGTTTCACTTCCGATGGTGAAAGAAAAATGGCATTGGCCATTGAAAGCAATACCGGTTGTACGCATACAACAGAAGCTATTTACAAAGTAGTGGTATACGAATTTCCAAAAGCCAATATCAATGCTATTGCAGACGCCTGTAAAAGTCAGTTGTTCCAGGTTTCGTCTGATGTAAACTCAAAAGACTCTATCGCCTTTATCCTCTGGAACCTCGGCAATGGTTCCAGACCAAGGGACTCAATTATATCTGTGCAATATATGTCTGATGGAAACTATACGCTGAAATTAACCGTTGCCACCATTAACCGCTGTTTCGATTCCGCTTACAAACAGATCGCCATACACCCGATACCGGTAGTAAAAATAGATGCAAAACCGATAGTATGCAGAGGCGAAGAAGCCAACCTCACTGCTAACGGTGCCGTAAACTATATATGGACCGACCAGGATAATAAACTTATCTGCGATGGTTGCACCACTGCCAAAGTAAGACCGATGCAGAATAGTTCCTATAAAGTAATCGGGTATAACCAGTACGGTTGCAGTCAGATCACTACCACAGATGTTCGTGTAATACAACCACTGAAAATGATTGCCTCTTTAAACGATACCATTTGTGTTGGTCAGTCGCGCCAGCTGTTTGCCAAAGGTGCCGCCAGTTATAGCTGGTATCCTGAAACGGGATTGAGTAATAAAAACGCAGCTTCACCAGTAGCCAAACCACTTGTTACCACTACTTATCAGGTTGTAGGAAAAGATAATTACAGCTGCTTTACCGATAGTGCGCAGGTAAGGATTACCGTGGGTAACCCAACGCGGATCTATGTCGGTAACGATACCACTGTTACAGCAGGTGGTACTTACCAGTTGAATGCGAGACCCGAAGTACAGGATATCCGCAAATGGTATTGGAGTGGTCCGGTAGATTTTTCCTGCAAAACCTGTCCAACCCCGCAGGTAAAAGTTTCCAACGATGCCAGCATTTTCTGCCTTGCCATCAATGCTTATGGCTGTACCAGTACAGATACGCTGAATATTAAAACTTTCTGTCCAAGCACCGATGTATTTATTCCCAATGCTTTTTCACCGGATGGCGATGGAATCAATGATCTATTGATGGTGCAGGGCAAAGGAATCAAAATGATCAAAAGCTTTAGAATCTTTAACCGCTGGGGTGAAATTGTTTTTGAGAAAACCAATTTCCTGCCGGGCGATCCTGCCTATGCGTGGGATGGTAAAATCAGGGGCAAAGCCGCACCACCGGATGTTTTTGTATACGTATGTGAAGTGATCTGTGAAAAAGGGATTCCTTCTATTTTCAAAGGGAATACCGCTGTGTTAAAATAATTAAATGATACCCCCATGAAACGAATTCTACAAACCATTTTTTTTCTGATCATATTACTGAGTACCCGTTCAGGATATGCGCAAGACTATACTTTCTCCCAGTTTTATGAGCAGCCTTTACTCCGCAATCCGGCACTGGCAGGTTTGTTTACGGGTGATCTGCGTGTTTCCATGTCGTATCGCGACCAGTGGGGCAGCGTAACCGTTCCATTCCGCACGGGTTCGTTAAACATAGAACATAAATTGCCTGTAGGTAAGGCGAATGATCTGATCACCATCGCTTCGCAGATGAGTGTGGATGCTGCAGGTGATATCCGTTTGAAAAGAACACAGATCCTGCCCTCTATCAGCTTTCATAAATCTCTTAGCGATGAGACGGATACTTACCTCACAGCGGCTTTCCAGGGCGGCCCCGTATCCAGCCAGTTCGATGCCACACAGCTCAAAATGGGCGACCAATTCCGCGGTGGTTCATTCGATGCTTCTAACCCAACTGCACAGGTAATTACCAACAACAAATATTCTTACTGGGATGTGAATGCCGGTTTATCCTTCAGTAGTACGCTCAAAAACAAAACTAATTTTTATGTAGCGGTAGGTATGTCGCATATCAATACTCCAACGATTACTTCTGTTACCGGTAGTTCTCCTGATTTTCTCCGGCCTAAATTCATTATGAATGCAGGCATTCATGCACCCTCGGGTGAACGGGGTCATATTACTGCTTTCACAGACCTGATGATGCAGAATGGAAACCGCCAGTTACTCAGTGGTATCATGTATGGCATTAATATCGCAGAATACGATAACGGCGATCCGGATATTCTGTATGTGGGTAGTTTTATGAGATGGGGCGATGCACTGATACCGGTGGTAAAAGTCGGATTTAACCATGTGAGTATCGGACTCAGTTACGATATCAATATCTCCAAACTGAAAGTGGTTTCCAACTGGCGCGGCGGACTCGAACTTTCCATTGTTTACCGTGATTTTCTTAAGATCCGTAACTCTACACTGGATAAATTAAGGTGCACCAGGTTCTGATATCCCTCGGGAATGCTTTATATCTGATTATTGAAAATCAGTACCCCCCTGCTAGCAGAGATGTTGCAGCGCCTAT
Organism: Sediminibacterium sp. GW821-FHT12F12; assembly: GCF_058806635.1. Lineage (NCBI taxonomy): Bacteria > Pseudomonadati > Bacteroidota > Chitinophagia > Chitinophagales > Chitinophagaceae > Sediminibacterium > Sediminibacterium sp. GW821-FHT12F12. Next base: position 353,411 of record NZ_JBXAPW010000002.1, read on the forward strand.
CCCTTTTCATCTCCGTCATTTCTTCACTTTGATGAAATAGATCACTGAATTATGTTCCAGGTCGCTGGATACATTGATCTCGGTGCGCTTACGCTCTCCATCCGTAATAATCATCAGTGCAGAATTCGGTGGCGTTAATCCCAGGTTCTCTGCAAAGAAAATCATTTCATTCCTGCGGATATCTGCGCTCAGCTTTACATAGAAAGTGATGGGCTTATTGGTTTGCAGTAACTGTTTATAGATCACCAGTTCTTTATTATAGATAACGGAAACAGAGTCAGCATCAAACACCCCGTTATCATACAATTCCACTTTTACTGAATCAGAGGTAGTCAGTACTTCAAAAGATCTTTTGGGTGTGCGGCTCGTCATCTGTTCTATCAGTGAAGGTTTTTTTACACGTGGTGTAAAATCCAGCAGAGAGGTTATCTTCATTTTCTGCATACTGTCTTTGCCGGCAGCATACCCATCTGTATTTTGTGTTTTCACGACCTGCGCCATAGGCCTGACTACACTATCCCTGGCGCTTTTACGATTCATCAGTTTTTTGGCAGATGCAAGATCAGCAGCTTTTATGTTTCCTGAGGCCGCTTTTGCATTAGCAGTATTCGTAACTGATTTTCGGTAAGCTGATCCGGTAACCGCATCTTTACTCACAGCATGTTTCATATTACCTGGTACAGCATCAGACTGTTTGGCATTTCCCTGAACAGACGGGGTTAGTTTTTGCGTAACAGTTACATTATTATTCTTCACACCAGACTGTTTCTCCGTAGTGTTATCCGTTTTGTTCTCACCGGGTACAACAGCCAACCCTTGATTAATCGGAGCGAGATCAAGTTCTTTGCCCGTAGGTGTCCACCGTGGATTTTTCTCCGTGGTCACAATCAGATCCGAACGTCGGTTAGCCATCTGTGTGAGCGCATCATAACTACTGCCTTCTTTACACGGTACAATCAGGTGTTTCTCTCCAAAAAAATCAATATTGATCCTGGAAGCTGCAATGCCTTTAGCCACGAGATACGCTTTTACAGCAGCCGATCTTTTACGCGAGAGAATTTCGTTAGCACTTCGGGAACCGATACAATCAGTAAAGGAAGCCACGAGCAGATTCAATGCCGGATTCTTTGAAAGCTGTGCTATAACCTGTGCCAGTTGCGGATAATCCACACGGCGGATACGGGCACTCGCAAAACGGTAATTCACATGCAGTCTGTCTACCGTAACCGCACTAATCGAATCCATCAATTGCTTTTGCATATCTTTTACTGCCACTAATGTATCAGGCCGAACAGGTGCCGCTTTTTTCACCAGTTCAGGGGTAGGCACAGTATCCATTTTGGGCAACACTACTGCTGAAAACAGTTCCATACAACAGGCAGAAGCACGATCGGAACTCAGGTAGGCCGTATCTGAAGTATTATTCTTTCTGTAATACAAATCATCTTTCACAGAATTCACCGGTACTCCCAGATTAACGGCTTCCTTCCACTCGTTACTGCTGATCTCACCACTTACTGCATACACATCCATACCGCCCATACCCACTCTCCCGGCCGAACTTAGAAATAGCTGTTGGGCTACTGCATCATAAAAAGGAGAAGCTTCATCTGCTGATGTATTTACGGCATTACCGAGGTTGCGTGCTTCACCATACGGTTTGCCATCCTGCAAAGCCACCACCCAGATATCATATTTACCATACCCGCCCGGCCTATCGGATGCAAACAACAGAAAACGATCATCCCGTGTAAGAAAAGGTTGTTTGCTGCGATACCCTTTTACATTTATGTTAGCTCCCAATGCAACCGGTTCGCTCCACTTATCCGCAAGAGTGGTTCGGGTAGTAATATACAATTGGTATTGGGGTTGAGGAGAAGCCGGATCTTCCTTCCATCCGGTAAAATACAACCTAAGACCATTGGCCGACATAGAAGAAGCCCCCATATTGATCTTACCCGGGATCTCCGTGTACACAGCTGTGGTTCTCATTCTGAGATCAGCGGTATACAATCTCACCGGATATACTTTCTCTTTTTGCTTTCCCTGTAGCTCATGGCGCGAGCTGGTGAACAGAAAAGAACCATCAGCTACTTTCTCCAATCCAAAGTTGGATCCATCCGTTGACGATAGTGCAGTCAATTTTGTAATAAGCGCAGCAGGTTTTTGCTTTTGCTGGCTGATTACAAATTCACAGTTGGCCAATCCCTGTTTTGCTTTTTGCATCATCTCATCGGCTGTTTTGTATTGCTGTAAAAATGATTTGAATGCAGTGCTGGATTTTTCGGGCTGGTTATTGGCCAATAAAGATTCTGCATACCATAACCTAGCCAAAGGATACCGCGTATCCTGTGAGGCAAGGTATTGTTCATATTGTGGAAGCGCATCGCGGTAATGTCCGTATAAGCGATAGGATTCTGCCAGTTTAAACTGCAATTCGCTTTTTAAAGCAGTGCTTAGTTTCCGGGGACCCGTATGACGGGAGGGTTGAAAAGGATATACCAAACCGGAACTAACTGTTACCAGCGGACTATCATATAACACCGCAGCATACCATTTGGCTGCCCCATAGTAATTCTGTTGCTGAAAAGCAGCATCGCCCCTGCGTTTGAGTTTACGGGTACTTTGGGCAGATGCGGAATCAGCCAGCACAGAGGTCAGCATACCTAACAGAAGGCAGAAACCCCATGTCGTATTTTTCATTTTTACAATCTGGGACATATAAACCGGGTATCAGGTATTTTCTTTTGACTGGTGAAACTGATCGATAATTCATAGCCGCCATTGGAAGCAGCCGCTGTTTTCAGTCCCGAAATATTTACATCATAACTGATGCCGATCGTAAGTCCATTGATATGCAGACCCAGGCTGGGAGCAATCGCATCATCTTTCCGGTACATGGCTCCCATAATAAGATCTTTACCATGTTCCAGCTTGAGATTACATACCATACCACCCGCCAGCTCTGTAGTGCTGCCCTGTTTCATAAAAAGTACATGCGGAGTCAGCGCTGCCGTTCGGCTTACCTGAAAACGTATACCCCCATGTATTGTATACCGTATGGGAATCAGGTTTTCATCACCACCCGACAGAAAACGGTTAACAGGTTGTGTAGGATGATACAGGCTTACACCGATAAAAGCATTGCTCTTTTTGGAAGGATCTCCATCAAAATACATCAGTCCTACACTGCCATCCAAAGATGTGGCTGAACGATAGGTAAAGATCTCATTGGAAGGTAATGACGGATCATATCCAATTATCGGGTTGAACTGATTACCGAACTGCAGTTTGCCGGGATCTACTTTCCGATTGATCACACCCAGCTGAAAACCGCCGCTCAGGATTCCGTACTTAGTCAGGTGTACCCGGTAAGAGAACGATAGATAGGCATTGGAATATTGGTATCCTGCATCTGTTGATCGCATGTTTAAAGCCGTTACACCCAATCCGATATTTTCAGGCAAGGAGAAATCAGCCGTAACAGCCTGCGTAGTCATCGGTGCATACAAACCCGGTAACTGCCGGCGGTAATTCACTGCCACACGCGAACTACCATCTATTACCCCACTCAATGCAGGATTTAACCACAAGGGATATGCATAATACTGGGTAAAATGCGGATCTGTCTGTGCCTGCAGCATAGTGACTGAAAGAACAAATGCAGTTAATATGGTCAATAGTTTTCGCATGGTCATTTGCTTGGTGCTATCTTATCACACTGAAAGTTCCTCCTTTGTTAATGCGGCTTCCATCCTGCATGATCGCTTCCAATGAATACGTATATAAACCCGCAGGTAGTTTTTGTCCGTTATGCGTTCCGTCCCATCCTTTCTTCAGATCAGTAGAAAGAAACAACTGTGCCCCCCACTGGCTGTAAACAATCAGTTTCACAGAACTGATCGCTGTTCCATACACCAGCAACACATCATTCACACCATCCCCATTAGGCGTTATGGCATTGGGCACATAAATACCATTGCCAAAAGGATTGCGTGTAGTGGCGGCTATCTGTGCGGTATCGCTTGTCTGGCATACATAGGGACCAGTCGCTTTTACAGCTAAAGACAGATAGCTATTGGGCAGTAAACCCGTCAGTATATGCACCCTTCCCTGTGCACCGCTGGAAGGGGCGGTAAAGCTGAGGCCTTTATCGGTACTCACCTGGTAGGCGGTAGCACCTGGTACCGGATCCCAGCTGAACTGAAGGGTGCCAGTACCCACAGAATCTACGCGTACTAACGGTTTAGAAAACTGTTTTCGAACCACAATTGCGGCCAGTGCTGTTTTGGTTGAGCAGATAGCAGGGTTGCTGGCTCCGCTGATTGTGTAAGAAGTATTCGCTGTGATAGAAGTGGCATAACTATTACCGGTATTGATCACATTTGTATTACCGGTTACCCGCCAGGAATAAGTAATACCAGTCTGCGGATTGGTGATATACAGAGAATCCCTATCGCCCGCACAAACAGAATCTTTCTGTACCGTTACAGTAAAATCAGCCACAGGTAATGCAAAACTCACTTTACTGCTATCCGTTGCTGCACAAACAGCTTTGGTAACAGCCACCCGGTACGTACCTGTTTGGGTAACAGTAATGGTGCGGGTTGTTTCGCCGGTACTCCATTGGTAAGAGGCAAAACCTGCACCAGCATCTAAGCTCGTACTGTTACCGCATACATTTACAGCAGGTTGCAGACTGGTTTGCATATTGGTTACCGTAATCAATATACTGTCTTTACACACCTGGCTGCCGATGGTACGGGTAACACGATACAAAGTGCTTTGTGAAGGTTTCACTGTAATAGCAGCAGTGGTATCGCCTGTTGACCATAGAATTGATCTGCCCCCCGGTGCTGCCGTGGTTGAATCGGGATAGTAGGCCCAGATACCATCATGCCTGGCCCAGATCATTCGTTTGGCAACAGCATCATAGTATGCATAATTAGCCAGTGCTGTTTTGGCCAAAGCAGGCGGCACTTGTCCCTCGCCCTGTATCTCTACAAAACCAGGATCTATGCCTCTCCTGAAATAAAATGTTTTATTGGTGTTCGCCAGGTTCTGATTGGTTGCATAATTACCTGTGGGCTGAAACCCACCAAACAGGTAAAAACGTGATTGGTCTGTATAATAACTCAATGCTCCTTCATATAAAATAGATGCATTGTTTACCGGTAGAATATTTTGAAATTGATAGGTAGTCAGATCCAGTTCCCACAGATCACGCAGCCAGCAGAACATACCACCCGCAGAAGCCCAGGCACTACCCAAGGCACAGGCACCGGAAAGTTCATTGCCGGAATAACTTCCCTGTCCGGAGAACAAATACAGTTTGGTGCCATTGGCACTGGCAGCAAGCAGGTTGCCTCCTTTGGGCGGAGTGGAATCGATGATGGGATTGGATTTTTTCTGTACCCAGCCAAAACCATCGTTCTCAAAGATCCAGCTTTTCATTTCGTTAAAACCGTAGCCACCATATATACCCACCTGTTTTGTTACGGGGTTCCAGAAAGAAGAAGCACCATATGTTTCCCGATCAATAGTGCCGGCCCCGACGGCTACCCAACTGCCTCCGTTTTCCGGTAATGCGTATACAGAATCACGCCCGCCCCGCCAGCACAACAAACGTTTATTGGTATAATCATAGGTAAACTCCGTATAATCCCCCGGCCAGTTATCGGCAGTGATAGCCGTAACGGTATTGTTTTTCAGATCATACCGGGTAACTCTTTTATGAATGATGGAATAGAGGTACTGGTTCGCCTTATCAAAACCAAAAGCTTTTATATTAAACAGGTTGGAGTCAATGGCCGTTCCGGGAATCAATAATTTCCAAACACCGGGCAACAGAGAATCTCTGGGGGGAGGGTCTTTCAAATCAAGTAGTACAGAAACACCGTTGCAAATGGTTGTGTCGTTCTGACGGATAAAAGAAGTGCAGGCAGTAGATTGACCCGATACAGAAAGACTCTGCAGGGTAAGAATAATGGATACGAAAGAAACAAGATATACTCTTTGATTCTTCACAATTGGATTTTAAAGGATATAGGAGCCACCGAACAGTAATGAAGATACTCAAAACTGCTGTATTGAAAAAATGAATCCGTAGAAAATCAGGAATCATTACATCAAAAAATAGTAGGCAATGCATTGGCAGCTGATACCCACTGCCAGTCCGGCGTACACTTCTGCATTGGTATGGTCGCTAACGAGAAAACGGCTGGTGCAAACAATGCCGGTAAGCAGGGCAGCTACACTCATATACAGGCCAAGGGGCAGCCTGTAATACATGGCAAACAGGATAATGGCCGCCAGTGCGCCACCCACTGCCATCCCGTGCAAACTGATCTTGAAATAATTATTCAGGATCAGGCCTGCTACAGTAGCCATGAAAATACCCATGTAAAAAAACTTCAATACAACCGGCTGGTCGGTAAAGTTGCGGCTGAGAAAATACATCCACCAGTAAAAAAACATGGTGATGATATAAGGAACGATCCTCTCTTTCTGCGTACGAAGAAAAATACTATCACTGAATTTTAAACGCCACAATAAAAACACCGCAAAAGCAGGAAAAAAAGCCGTTAACCAGAAAATGCTGAACAAACGTAATTGTAACTGGTATTCCGTAATACCCGCAAATTCATAAGGCACCTGGTAGATCAGAAAGAGAAAAACGTAAGTAGGAATGAATAAGGGATGAAATACATACGAGATCAGTTTCGCCGGAATGGTCAATAGTGGCGAATGTTTTTCAGTGGTAGCCGTAGTCGTTTCTTCCATGATATATTTTCTAGTTGGTACACCTCACAGGTCATTTTCCCGCCAAGGCGCCAGGGCGTGGTTTTATAGTTCCTTGCGCAAACGTGCTACCGGAACGTTTAACTGCTCACGGTATTTGGCAACGGTTCTACGTGCAATATTATAGCCTTTTTCCTGAAGCATATCGGTGAGCAGTTCATCGCTGAGCGGTTTGCGTTTGTCTTCCGCTTCAATCATATCGCTGAGTATCTTCTTTACCTCGCGGGTGCTCACTTCTTCTCCGCTATCGGTACTCAAAGACTCGCTAAAGAAGAATTTCAGCCGGTAGGTGCCAAATTCAGTCTGTACAAATTTACTGTTGGCCACGCGGCTTACGGTAGAGATATCCAGATCGGTCAGCTCAGCAATATCTTTCAGGATCATGGGCCGCATGGTGGTCTCATCACCCGTCAGAAAGAATTCCTGCTGGTGTTTCATAATGGCGCTCATAGTGCCGATCAGGGTATCCTGCCGCTGTTTGATCATATCAATAAACCACTTGGCCGAATCGATCTTCTGTTTGATAAAAAGTACGGCTTCTTTCTGTCTTTTATCTTTTTTACTGCCTTTCTCGTAATCCTTCAGCATATCCCGGTATCCTTCGCTGATGCGCAGATCAGGAGCGTTTTTAGAGTTCAGTGTCAACTCCAGTTTGCCGGCATTATTCAACACAAAAAAATCGGGTATGATATAACTCTCCGCCTTATTGATCTCCCCGATATTACCACCTGGCTTGGGGTTCAGCTTAATGATCTGGTTGATCACATCCTTGATCTGGTCATCCGTCAGGTTCAGGCTCCGCTGGATTTTTTCGTAATGTTTTTTGGTAAACTCATCAAAATATTTACTCAGGATCTGGATGGCCAGTGTTACACTTTTTCCGTCGTTCAGCTTTCTTTTCAGTTGCAGCAACAAACACTCTTTCAGGTCGCGGGCGCAAATTCCTGGCGGATCAAACTGCTGTATCTGCTGTACCAGTTCCTCAATTTCCTTTTCTTCCACCACCAGGCTCTGCCGGAAAGCAAGATCATCCGAAATAGACGATAGTTCCCTGCGCAGATACCCATCATCATCTAAACTACCTACGATCTGCTCTGCAATTTTATACCGGCGTTCATCCAGCTCCAGCATACCCAACTGGTCAAGCAGCAGATCATGAAAACTGGATTCTACCTTGATCGGGATCACTTTCTGATCGTCCATTTCAGGATAGTTATCATCCTTCATTTTATAGTCTGCGATCTCGCCATCATCATCCACCACATATTCGCTGATATCTACATTGTCATACTCTTCCTCGCTGCCGTCCAGGTCTGCATCATCATCAGATGCATTATCAAACTCATCCTGGATATCATCTCCATACTCATCCTCATGCCCTTCTTCATCCAGTTCCAGTGCCGGGTTCTCTTCCAGTTCTTCCTTAATGCGCTCTTCCAGATTGGCAGTAGGTACCTGCAGCAGTTTCATTAACTGAATCTGCTGGGGCGACAATTTCTGCAGCAACTTCTGCTGTAAGGATTGACCTAAAGACATAATAGATTTACAATACGATTTACAAAGCGTGAACTTATTCAATCCGGCTTTGTTTTAATGCCGTAAATTTACATACAAAAGAAACCAACCCAATAGTGAAAGCAATTTGTTTGTTTGTGAATTTATTGCTAATAAGCGCAGCCACAAGTTTTGCGCAAACGGGTACACCTGTATTCAGCAACAAACAAAAGGATATTGACAGCCTGAAAAATATCCCATTACGTTTATTACCGCAGGATTATTACAATAACCATCTTGGCTTTTTTTGCAAGAAAGAATTACAAATAGAGAAACTAACCAGGATCCCCTTCCGGGTCAGGTTGGGAAGTCTGGATTATGTGAATACACTGGAAGGTAAGGGAAAAGAATTCAGGCCATGGCAGAAACCATCTCCTCGAAATTAATCAGCCGTAGCTGTTTGACAGAAACTATTGAATATAACTCTCTCATAATCTGCAACTTATCCACTGCCGGAAAATCAGTTAAGCGGAGCGTATTACTGAAACTGCTTTGCTGGCTAAACGTAATACTTCCATCATTTTCCTGTTTGATCCAGCGTATATCATCCCATACAACAATTGAAACATAGGCACCCGGTAATTGCGGCAACCATTCAATATATACATCGTTGATCTCAACATAATAATTTCTCTGCAATGCCCTGACTCCTGAAACGCCATTCGAAATGAAGAAAAATGCAAAAACGATATGAGAGATACTGGAGAAACTGTTTTCTTCATCAAAAACCAGATACAGCATTAGCACAACAATACCCAGTATCAATTGCAGTCAGGCCCAATACAGCTTTTTCCGCCGCTTATTTGCATCAATCTGTATGGTGTACCGAGCCATAGAGAGAGATGTATTTATGAATTAGCCTGCAATACTTTTCTAATAGCCGCTACCATTTTCTCGCCTTTGTCGCGGATCTGTTCATCCGTCCATACCAGACTAATCGCCGTAGAAATACAACGGCTCATGATAGCGTCACTGGCAGAGAAATCAGTTTCTTTCAATTTCAGCAAAGCAGCTTTTTGTACATCGCTCAACGAACTCAACGTAGTGGCATTTTTCAAGTGATCCCATTTGCTGATATAGTGCCAGTTATTCACGAACCAGTAAAAATTACCGGCCAGTATACCCTGTTCTTTCATTTCGGCCACCACGGCTTTTGTCAGTGCTTCAGTGGGCAGGAACCAGCTTACAAAACTACAGCTGTCATCTCCCCCTTCCGGCACCACACGGAACCTTACTTCCGGGATCTGTTCCAGATAAGCACGGAGTGCTTTGTTATTTTTCTTCTGCAAGCCAAGGAAAGTTCCCAGTTTACGGATCTGCGCCAGACCCACTGCTGCATGTAATTCACTAATGCGGTAATTGTATCCTATAAAAGGATGCAGATCGGCACCACGGTCTACGCCCAGATGGTCATGCCCATGATCGGTGTACCCATCTGATTTACGATATACTTCCTCACTATTCGTCATCACCACGCCACCTTCGGCGCAGGTAATTGTTTTTACAAAATCAAAAGAGAAGGTACCGGCATGTCCGATGGTACCCAATGATTTTCCTTTATACGATCCCCCGATACTCTGGCAGGCATCTTCGAGCAGGATCAAATTGTGTTCATCACAGATCTGTTTCAGTGCATCCAGGTCTGCCATGCTGCCGCACATATGTACGGGCATTACACATTTGGTTTTGGAGGTAATGGCTGCCCGCACAGCACTGGGTTTCAGCGTAAGCGTTTCATCAATATCTACCAGTACCGGTACGGCACCTACACTCAGCACCGCTTCAAAACTGGCCACAAATGTAAAACTGGGCATGATCACTTCATCACCGGCACCAATGCCCAATGCGGCCATAGCCGTAGTTAAAGCCGCCGTTCCGTTAGCGGTAAGCTGGGCATAGCCGCAACCGAATACTTCTGTAATTGCCTGTTCCAGTTCTTTTGCCTTCCAGATTCCCTGGCGTGGGCCATCAAAACCATAGCGCATCAGGATGCCTGTTTCCAGCACATCATTCACTTCTTTTCTTTCTTCGGCACCAAATAATTCAAAACCGGGCATAGTATAACAGTTTGGAGTTTGTAGTTTGGAGTTAGGAGTTATAATTCCCCTGTTATCCGTTTATAGAAGGGCAAAGCTACAATAATCTGCCACAACAAAACCACCGTCAAACTCCAAACCCCCAACCCCAAACTCCAAACTTCTTTACCTTTGCGCCATGCAACCTATCCTGTTTTATTGCTACGATGCCTACTGTGGCTGGTGTTATGGATTTAGTCCGGTGATGAAAAAACTCGCGGAGCAGTACCCCGCTGTACAGATCGAAGTATTATCGGCTGGAATGATCCTTCCTGAAAAACCGGTACCCATTGCTGCTACCGCGGGATATATACAGAAAGCCTACCCTACGGTAGAGGAACTGACCGGTATCCGCTTTGGGGCAGAATACCTATGGCATATCAACAATCCGGACCTCAGCGACTGGTTTCCGCATTCCGAGAAACCGGCCATTGCTTTGTGTATTTTCAAAGAGATCTATCCCGAAAAACAAGTAGCTTTTGCCGCTGATCTGCAGTATGCCCTGCATTTCGAGGGGCGCGATCTTACCGATGATGAGGCTTACCGTCATCTGCTTGAAAAATACAGTATACAACCAGAACTATTTTACAGCCGGTTGCACGCTGAGGAATACAAAGACCAGGCCTACTACGAGTTTCAGTTATGCAAGCAGTTACAGGTTAGCGGTTATCCCTGTGTACTGTTACAGAATTCCGACACCAAATTTACTTTACTAGCCAGGGGGTATACCGATTATGAAACCCTTTCTGCGAGGCTGGATGCGGCTATAGCTGACATGAGCCAGACTGGTTAATACAAGAAAATGTTAACTTACTACAGCGGTACAGTCTGACTGTGCCATAAACTTAGTTTGCACCAAAATCAGACTGCATGAAAAAAATGATTAGTATTTGTTTTGTTCTGGCCTCTCTGCTATCGCAGGCGCAAAACAAAAAAATGGATTTTGAAAAATATGAACCGGTTTCTACACTGGTGGTTCCGGAACACAAAGTTACCCGCGCTAAGTTTCCTTTCATTGATGTACATAATCACCAGTTCAGTATGCCTACGCAGAATATAGCGGGTTTGCTGAAAGACATGGACAAACTGAATATGCGGGTAATGGTGAACCTGAGTGGCAGATCATATAAATCGGTGGGCGGACAGTTTGGCCTGCAGGATCCAGCTTATCTGGCAGATGCCATCAAACATGTAAAGGAAACAACGCCTAACCGTATCATCCAGTTTACCAATGTTTCATTTATTGGGGTGGGCGAACCCGGCTGGACAGCCAATGCGCTCAAGGAACTGGAGCAGGATGTAAAAGCAGGTGCCAATGGATTAAAAGTGTATAAGAACCTTGGTTTTTCTTTTAAAGATAATACCGGCAAATTGCTGCGAATTGATGACCCAAGATTGGACCCGATCTGGGCCAAATGTGGCGAACTAAAAATCCCCGTATTGATCCATACCGCCGATCCGAAATCATTCTGGGATCCGGAAGACGAGAAGAATGAAAGATGGCTGGAGATTGCCACACACCCTGATCGTAAAAGAGGAAATACAGACCCGGCTCCCTGGGGCGATCTGATACAGCAACAACACAATATCATCCGCAAACACCCCAACACTACTTTTATTGCCGCACATTTTGGCTGGTATGCCAACGACCTGGGTAAGCTGGGTAAACTGCTCGATTCTTTTCCCAATATGAATGTAGAGTTTGGCGCCATTATTGCCGAACTGGGCAGACAGCCACGCATGGCCAAACAGTTTTTTGAGAAATACCAGGACAGGATCCTGTTTGGCAAAGACAGTTGGGTACCCGATGAATACGCCACTTATTTTCGTGTACTGGAAACGGAAGATGAGTATTTCCCTTATCACAAAAAATACCACGCTTTCTGGAAAATGTATGGCATGGGTTTAAGTGATGCTGTTTTGAAGAAGGTCTACTATAAAAATGCGCTGCGGCTGATCCCGAATATTGATAGAACACTTTTCCCGGAATAAACAGATCACATGCATCTGCTTTGAAGAAAACGGATGCATGGGGAATAATACGTCTGTTCTTCTCTATTGTGGTATCGAGTGCAAAGCAATGCGGTTACCTTCCGAATCCAGAAAAACGGCCATATAACCATATTCAGGTGTAATCTCTGTTTTGGGAACCAGGATCTTACCGCCGGCGGCTTCAATCCTGTCGAGTACCAACTGCACATCCGGATTGGCATTCAGGTAAATCAGCGTTCCTTCTGTTGCCGAAGGGATATGATAGCCGCCACTATCTATCAAAGCACCACCAACACCCATCATATTCTCAATAGGGAACATGCACATTTTCAGATTCGGCAGATCCATAGGAATCATTGAAAATTCAAAAATAGTTTCATAAAAAGTTCTGGCACGTGAAAGATCAGCCACAGGTATTTCAAACCAACTGATCGCATTCTGGTGTATCATACATACTTGTTTATAAGCAGCCGAACATACCGGCTACCAGGTTATTGTTATCTTTTTTTCTTTTGTAAAGTACCATGCATACGCACTACTTCCATAAGAGCAGCTGTGGCATACCAGGGGTGATATTCCATGGCAAACAATCCTGCTTTTACGGCAGGATCCGTTAAACTCAACGCTTCCGCTTCTGCAACGGTGGTTACATTAAATACATAAATACCTTCTACCCCTGTATTGGCAGTCATGGGTCCGGCCAGTACCAGTTGGCCCGCTTCGGCAAGCCTCCCAATATTTTGCATATGGCCTTTCAGTAACTCGCTTCGCTGGGTTTTGTCTGTAATATCAGCAGGACCTTTGCGCAGAAATGCCATTACGTATTGTTTCATACCATATTCATCAGCGCCGGTTTTTTTGGCGAGTACAGAATCATAGGTTTGTTGAGCCCCCGCAATACCTGCAATACCCATGAATAACAGCAAACAAAAAATAGCTTGTTTTTTCATATATCTTATTTAATGGATCAATCAGTTACCGCCAGACACCAAGAATAGCCCCCATCAGCGCAAGCGAAACAAGGCTATATCCTCCATTGATCAGAATGAAGGCCCAGCTTTTCAACTCAAAAAGGCTATGAATGGCGATGGCGCAGAATGTCCAGATACCCGCTAATACTCCGGCAGTCAGTCCCCAGGCCAGATCGGTTTTGGCATCATTCAGAAACATAGCCAGGTTGGCAGACATCAGCACAGAAAATATAAAGGTGAATCCGAAAATTTTGCCCCTGTTTCCCTGTCTGATCTGTTCTTCGGTTAAATTGCTGGCTTTCATCCAGGCTTTGCCAAACAGGGCGGGAGAATACCAGATGCCTCCCACCACAAAAGCGGAGATACCGGCCACGAGAACGGCCAGCCAGTTAATGGTTTCCATGTTCATAATAAGCAGTTTTAGTGTGTAGAATGGTTTGTAGTCCTAATCTACACATCTAATTGAATATTTTACAATTTTCAGGGATAAACGGAGATCCGGGATAGCCACCCTGGTAAGCAGTAACAGATACTTAGTAAAATCCTAAATATCCGCGTAAGCCAGATTGTCGGGTTTATTTTCTTCATTTTCCCCTTACTTTGCAGCAATTAATCACTTATTATGGAGTACAGCAAATTGATATCAATAACCGGTTTGAACGGTTTATTTGAACTGGTAGGAAGCAAAACCGATGGAGCCATTGTGAAGTCGCTCGAAGACAAGACCACCAAATTTGTCAGCAGCCGTATACACAACTTTTCACACCTCGAAAGTATTGAAGTGTATACCATCCGCGAAAACGTGAACCTGGTAGATGTTTTCCAGGCCATGGGTAACAGCAAAGAGGCCTTGCCATCCGATAAAGATGCGGCTGCCGTAAAAGCCTATTTTCAGAAAGTATATCCAGATATGGATTTTGACAGGGTATACGCCAGCGATATGAAAAAAATGATCAAATGGTTCGCCATCATCAAAGCCAACAATATCGACCCCAAACTGAGCGAAGAACCGGAAGAAGAAACCGAAGAAGCCTAACTCATACTTTCACAGGAAGGCCGTCACAAGAATCTGTGACGGCCTTTTTTATAACCGGTCTTATTCCGGTTTTGATAGAATCATCATAGCCGTATAATTGCTAACTTGTGCCTCCTCAATTTGCTATATGAAAAGAAACTATTTTATCTCCGCCACATTAACGATCTGTCTGCTCGTAACCACACTGGGCATTTATGCGCAGGATTTTTATCAAACATCCCCTGCCGCAGAACGCTGGGTGAAAAAGAAATTCAGGAAGCTGAGTAAGGACCAACGTATTGCACAGCTCATGATCATTCGCGCGCACAGCAATCTCGGGGCCGAACATATAGCACAGGTAACAGAACTGATCAAAAAATACAATGTGGGCGGACTCTGTTTTTTCCAAGGAGGTCCGCTCAGACAAGCCCTGCTCACCAACGAATACCAGCAGATAGCCAAAACACCGTTATTGATCTCGATTGATGGAGAGTGGGGACTGGGCATGCGTTTAGACAGCGTGATCAACTACCCCAGGCAGCTAATGATGGGCGCCACTACCGATAGTAAATTGATTTATTCATTCGGCAAAGCCGTAGGTGAACAGTGTAAACGCCTCGGTATCCAGGTAAATTTTGCACCGGATGTGGATGTGAATAATAATCCGTTGAATCCGGTTATCAACGACAGAAGTTTTGGAGAAGACAAATACAAGGTAGCCAGCTTCGGGGTGGCCTATATGAAAGGCATGCAGGATGTAGGCGTGATGGCATCGGCCAAACATTTTCCTGGTCATGGAGATGTGTCTGTTGATTCGCACAAAGACCTGCCCGTCATCAACAAAACGCGTGAGCAACTGGATAATCTGGAACTATCCCCTTTCCGCGAACTTATCAAAGCCGGTGTTGGAAGTATCATGACGGCGCATTTATCTATCCCATCCATCGATACTACCGCTAATCTGCCCAGTTCCTTATCCAATAAAAATGTGACAGGCCTGTTACGTAATGAACTAGGTTTCCAGGGTATCACTTTTACGGATGCATTGGAAATGCAGGGCGTTGCCAAGTTTTTTCCGATGGGAGAAGCTTCGGTGATGTCGCTGATAGCCGGTAACGATCTTTTATGTTTACCGGGGGATATACCGGGCAGTATTGCCAAAGTAAAAGAAGCCATCAAAGAAGGCAGGTTAAGCTGGGATGACCTGAATGCACGGGTAAAAAAAGTGTTGCTGGCAAAATACAACCTTGGCCTGCACAAGATCATACCCATTGAAACAGAAGGTTTACTGGCCGATCTGAATGAAAAGACCAACCAGATCAGAACCCAGCTCAGTGCCAATGCCTTAACACTGTTACGCAAGCAGAATGAAAGCATTTTCCCGCTGGCCAAAGGAAAAAAAGTGGCGTATGTATGCATGGGTGCTCCTGCAGAAAATATAATCGCTTCAAGGATTCGTGCAGAATACAATGCAGATGTATATCTTTTTGGCAGTAAAAACAGTGTAGGTAAGGAATTGCAGGATGATAAAAATCCGGTAACCATTATCGAGAAAAGTGATAGTGCGGGTGCTACACAACTGATCAATACCATCCGGTCAAAGAATTACGATGTAGTAATTGTAGGTATGCACAATTTCAGCCGCAGACCTGCCAATAATTTCGGTATCAGTAACGCTTCTGTGTATCTGGCCAATGGTTTACAGCAGTTGAATACCCTTACACTTGTTTTCGGCAACCCTTATGCGATTAAAAATGTGGCTAATGCTCCTAATCTAGTGGCCTGTTATGAAGACGATGATCTTACCCAGGAAGCGGCAGTGTTACTGGTTATGGGCAAAATCGAACCTAAGGGAAAACTACCGGTAACGGTTACAGAGGATCTGAAGTTTGGAGACGGGATCATTTACAACAGTTATTTCCCTAAAACCAGCCCCGAGTCGATTGGTCTATCTTCCTCAGCCCTCAGCAAAATTGACCAGATTGCAACAGAAGCCATCGAAAAAGGAGCCGCGCCCGGTTGTGTGGTTTTGGTAGCCAAAAACGGAAAGATCGCTTATAACAAAGCATTTGGTTATACCAATTTTGATAAAAAAGAACCGGTTACAACTGACATGGTTTTTGACCTGGCTTCTGTAACCAAAATCTCTGCTACTACTGTTTCCGTCATGAAATTATACGAAGAAGGAAAAGTAGATCTTAACAAAACACTGGGCGATTATCTACCCTGGGTGAGGGGCAGTGACAAATCGCCTCTAAAACTGGTAGATATACTGTTACACCAGGCGGGACTCAACCCCTTTATTCCTTTTTACAGGGAAGTGATTGATACCGCTACCGGCAAACCTTTACCACAGTATTTTTCTTCGCAAAAAGATATGGAACACCAGTTCAGGGTGGCAGAAGACCTGTATGTGAGAAACGATTGGCAGGATACTTTGTACAAACGTATCCTTCAAAGCAAGCTGACAGCTTCTGACAAATATGTGTATAGCGATAATGACTTTATTTTTCTCGGAAAGATCGTAGAAGCAGTGAGTGGTAAGCCATTGAACGAATATGCACGCGAAACTATTTATGAGCCATTGCAGATGACTACCACCATGTACCGCCCTAGAGAAAGCATGCCTATCAACCAGATCGTTCCTACCGAAGAAGAGAAACATTTTCGTCAGCAACTGATCCGTGGCGATGTACATGATGAAGGCGCTGCCATGTTTGGCGGTGTGGCCGGCCATGCGGGTTTATTCAGCAATGCCTATGATCTGGCCAAACTGTACCAGCTATTACTGAACGGGGGCGAGTTGAACGGAGTTCGTTTATTTAACAAAAGCACCATCGATAAATTCACGGCCTATAACAGCAGCATCAGTCGCAGGGGCCTGGGTTTTGACAAACCTGAAAAAGATAATGAAACCCGGAAAGAGCCCTATCCATCCAAAAGTGTATCGCCGGCAACTTTCGGACATACCGGTTTTACCGGTACCTGTGTATGGGTAGATCCTAAAGAAGAGCTGGTGTATATTTTTCTGTCTAACAGGGTAACACCTACGCGTAACAACAATAAACTCAGTCAGTTAAACGTACGTCCAAACATTCAGGAAGCCATTTATCAGGCAATTGTGAAGTAAAACATAAAGAAAACCGACATATCGGGGGCTTGGATTACCTTAGTGTTTTACAAAACAACCTGCGTTTTATGAAGCAACTATTGTATTTGCCCATTGTGGCGGTTCTGTTTGCGGTAAGTCTGTCATCTTGCAAGAACGATGTGCCCAAAGAAGCGAAATATATCCCTAAAGAAGCCGGGTTTGTACTCGTACTGGATCCAGGACAGATGAAAGATAAGCTGCAGAAAGGGGGCATCAGTATTGATACCTTATTAAGCCGCATCTTTAAAAGCGATTCACTGGATGTAAAAGACAAAGCCAGAATTGAGGAGCTGAAAAATAATGCAGGCATTAACTGGTCTAACAAGATGTTCGTTTTTGGCCTGCAGAAATCCCATGCAGACAATAGTACCTCCAACACATTCAGCCTGATTGCCGGTTTGGAAGATGCGGACAAATTAGCGGCTTATCTGCAAAAACAGGAAGAACTCAAAGGCAAATCCATCACCAAAGAAAAAGACTACAGTCATATCAGCACCAGCGACGGCAGTATGCTGGCCTGGAACGATCAGCAGGTGATTGTTACCATGTATGCGCATACACTGAAACCTGTGTATGATACAATTGCCATGACTTTCAAAAAGCCACCTCCCGCAGATATAGAAGCAGAGCTGAGACAGGAAGTGGCTCATTACTTTACGCAGTCTATCAAAGAATCACTGGCCGACCTGTCTGTTTTTACGGACATGTTCAAAGAAAAAGCAGATGGTTATGTATTTACCAGTGCCAATAGTTCCCTGGCTGCATTAAGTATGATGTCTTTTCAGTTACCCAAACTGGAAGAGTTGATAAAAGACAATTATGCCACAGCTACCTTGGGTTTTGAAGATGGACGGATACTGGCTAAATCTACCAGTTACACCAACCAATTACTCAGCAGTGTATTAAAACAGTATGCAGGGCCAACGGTAAATCTGTCTATGCTGGAGCATTACCCATCACAGAATATCAACGGTATCATGTTAGCAGCATTTAACCCTGAAATTTTCGGTGGTTTGCTGAAGCAGCTGGAAGTGGAAGGGCTCGTCAATAACTTCCTTGAAAAAAGCGGGCTGAGCAGCCGGGACCTGTACAGATCATTAAAGGGAGATATTGCAGTGATTGTATCAGATATGGGTACCACCACTACAGAACCTGAAGCCAAACAGGATGAGCGTAGTATGTTACGCAAAAAACCTATCGGCAAAATGATACTGAGTGCGCCTGTGGGCGATAAAGTCAGTTTTGCAAAAGTGATGGATAAGGCGGTGGAACAGGGAGTACTGGTAAAACAAAACAATGTATACAAAGCAGGTAACCTATTTACATTTATGGGCCTGTATATTCAGGCCGATGATAAAAACCTCGTGATCGCCAGCGACTCTGTCACTTATGCAGCCTATATGTCACAAACCAGTAAAGTAGCTATCAATAAAGAAGCACTCGACCGCTTTAAAGGAAAATCAACCGTGTTTTATTTTGATATTGCGAATACACTTAATGGCTTTAGTAAAGATGCACCAGCAGGTTTTCAACAATCTTTAACTACTGCTAAGAATACGTTTAAAGATGTGCTGGCCACATCAGATAATTTTGATGGCAAGTCTGTAAAAGCCACGCTGGAAGTCCGGATGCAGAATGAAAAACAAAACAGTCTGGTAACTTTAACCAGCCTGATAACAGATATAGCAGTAGACATGAGACTGCAGGCAAAACGTGAAAAGGAATCGGAAGAAAAATTATTTCCGGGCGGAGTACCTGCCATCATACGAACCAATTAATAACTTTGTTATGTTTAAAATAATAGGGTCCTGCCAGGCAGGACTTTATTATTTCGATTCATTATATCAATGAAAATTCAGCTGGACCATATCATTCCTACTCCTTTAAAAGACCGTTTCTCGCAAAACTGTTCTGATATATGGAATACATCTGTACAGTTTACACAGGGAGAATATATCAAAATCAAAGCCCCCAGTGGAACAGGCAAAACCACACTGGTTCATATTTTATACCAGATCCGTCATGATTATGAAGGTAACATAGTGCTGAATGATCGCCCGGCAACAGAGATTACGGGGGATGCGCTGGCCTTACTCAGACAAAAGCAGGTAAGTATCATTTTCCAGGATCTTCGTTTATTTCCCCAGCTTACTGCCAGAGAAAATATTGAGTTGAAGCGGGTGATGCAGCAACCTTTTTATGAATCATCGGTGATTAATGAAATGGCTTCAGAACTGGGCGTTGAAAAAATCCTGGATCAGGAAGCAGGTCTCTGCAGTTATGGCGAACAGCAGCGGATAGCGATCATAAGGTCTCTGATGCAGCCTTTTGAGTGGCTGATTATGGATGAACCCTTTAGTCATCTGGATATTGAGAACACCCAAAAAGCAGCTGCCCTGATTGCAAGAGAGTGCCGGAAACGAGACGCGGGTTTCATCATCACAGATCTGGATGAAGACAATCATTTTGTGTATAGCAGGCAATTACACTTATAAAGAAACACAGATTATATGCATGGATTGAATGTCTTGCTGAAAAAGATCATCCGCTCCGGCACAGGCCGTAGTCGGTATATGATGGCAATGACTGGATTATCTTTTGCCATCATATTAATGCTCACTGC
The DNA here is from genome assembly GCF_058806635.1 of Sediminibacterium sp. GW821-FHT12F12. Taxonomy (NCBI): domain Bacteria; kingdom Pseudomonadati; phylum Bacteroidota; class Chitinophagia; order Chitinophagales; family Chitinophagaceae; genus Sediminibacterium; species Sediminibacterium sp. GW821-FHT12F12. The sequence continues at coordinate 373,593 of NZ_JBXAPW010000002.1, forward strand.
AGTGCAGCTTCAGGCAGATTACCGTGATCTTTTATACAGTAAGAATAACAAGGATAGTGTGGCTAATTTTCTGGTCATTAATAAAACCATTACTGATCAGAATCTGGGGGCAACCGGATTAACAGAAAGTGAGATCAAGGATTTACAGAATCAATCGTATGTGGAATCCGTAGGATTACTTACGCCCAGTCGTTTCAAGGCATCCATACAGAGTGCCAGTGACAGGTTCCCTTTTTATACAGATATTGCTTTTGAAAGTGTTCCTAAGGAATTCATCGACATTACTGCAAAGGATTGGACTTGGAATGAAAATGCAATGTTCATTCCTATTATAGCGCCAAATATGTTTCTGGATTTTTACAATTTCCAGTTTTCTTTTTCGCAGAATTTGCCGCAGTTAACACAGCAGGTGGTAAAGATGATTGTATTTAAGGTGAATGTATATGGACCTAAAGGTATGGTCACATTTAATGGTCGTGTAGTTGGGTTCAGCGACCGGATCTCATCTCTGTTGGTACCAGAAGAGTTTATGAAATGGGGAAATACTGTTTTTGGGAAGACCCAAAACATGAAACCTTCAAGGGTCATTATTAAAACCAGGGATGCGGGTAATCCACAACTGACTGCTTATCTGAAAGAGAAAAATCTTTCCACAGATGCAGACAAAACAAGATTCAGTAAATACCGCCGTGTAGTGGATATAGTGGTAAGTATTTCTGGGATTACCGGTATCATTCTGTTTTCGTTTGCATTATTGGTATTTACCTTATTCATACAGTTAACAGTTGCCTCTTCGCGCGAAGATATCCGTTTATTAATCACGTTAGGAACCTCTCCTTCACAGCTAAGAGGTTTTCTGTTTTTACGTTTTCTACCAGGCACGCTCGTCATTATTTTATTATCCTTTTGTATGGTAGGAATTATTCAATTCCTGTTGTATAAGCAATTAACGGATCAGGGAATTTTCCTCAGCAGGCTACCAGACATCACTACCACTCTGGCAGCATTACTCATTGCTGGGGTGGTTTGGCTGGTAACCGGTTTTTCAATCAGAAAGTATATGAAAGGGTCATTACAATTGAGGGGGGTATAGACAATTGTCTATGAATTGTGTAGTCCGGATATAATACTTGAATACAAGATCCCATTCCCGCAAATAGTTGCAATTCAGATAACCTAAAGGCCCGGTGTAGAATAAAATGGCCGACAGGAAAGGGCAGGAAAAACGATGAAATACGCAAAAAACGAGGAAAACACCGTTTTTTAGGCGTTGAAAACACCGTTTTTTTATCAATCAAATGCTATTAAACGATTGATTATCATTAATTTAATAGATTTTTTTCATGTTTCTTCATAATAAACACCCTGTTAAAATCAGGGATTTCTTAACTTGCAGTTATATATTATCGGTGTGCTGTTTTAGATAGCCCCCCACCTAAATTAAGACTTATGAAAAAGCTTGTATTCCTTTTTGGAACTATTATGCTTGTAACAGTTCTGTTTAGTTCCTGCCAGAAAGAGCAGGCTGCTGCTACAGAAGATACAACAGCCACATCTGATGAAAGAGTTGTGGGTACTGCAGGAAGTGGTCCTTATGCAGGATCTATTAATGCCGGATATGCTGCAAGTTTAGCTGCCAATTATGCCAAAAAATTTGGCAATGACGATCAAACCCTTAGAGTAGAGTTTAAGGCAAAAGATTTAATTGCTTTCATTAATGGTATGCAGGCTAAATATAAGAGTGATATAGTTTATGTGAACTTTGGTGTGTATGGCAGAGGAGCACAACCTGCTAATCCAAAAGATTATGGAAGATTAACCGTATTTTTTACCGGTAACAGAATTCCTGCACCATCCGCTACTCGTCGTAATGATGGGATTGGTGATCCTTTGGATGAATTTTTAAATCATGGTCAGATTTACCCATAAGAAACAGGAATGTCTTTTTCGATCGATTTGTATTTTCAAGTTTTTAGTTTATTAGCGTCGATTGTATATTATTATAAAAAAAGGAATAAATTACTTCTGTATTTTATTCCTTTTTTATTTACTACTGTTTGTATTGAATTCAGTGGATGGTGGTATTTTTCCAGAGGGGTAAGAAACTATGCAATGTATAATGTATTTACAACATTAGAATTTGTCTTTTACGCACTTCTCTTTTATAGTCAGCTAAGAAAAAAGATCTTTAAAAAGATCGTACTATTATTCATACCCCTCTTTATTACACTTGTAATACTAAACATGCTCTTTGTTCAAGGCCTTAACAAAACATTCAACACTTATACATTCCTCTTCGGATCTTTTTTTGTAGTTATCTTTTGTTGTTTTTTCTTTTATGAATCAGTTTTGCCTGATAAAATTGATTTGCAGCTTTCACGACAACCATTTTTTTGGATTTCGAGTGGATTATTAATTTTTTATCTCGGTTCTGTAATCATAAATGCTTTATTTGAGTACTTAAGAAACAATGATTTACAAGTAGAAGGAATCAGGATATATGGAATTATTAATCATAGTTTAAATGTAATTTTATATAGTGCATTTTGTATATCTTTTTTCTTATGCCCCAACAACAAGAAGACATCCTCATTACCATCGTAGTAGCATCTGTTTTCTTTGTGCTCATTGGTAGTTTTTTATTGTTGATTGTATTTGTATTTCTCAGAAGGCAGCGTAAGAATAAACAGGAAAAAGAGGAGATGCGCAACCGTTTTGAACAGACCCTGCTTAAAACACAATTAGAGATCCAAGAACAGGCTTTTACATATATCAGCCAGGAAATACATGACAATATCGGACAGATTTTGAGTCTTGCCAGGCTAAACCTGAATACTTTCGGGGAGCATGTAACAGAAGATAAAATCAATCAGACAGATGATCTTCTTGGCAAAGCCATCAAAGATCTTAGAGATCTCAGCCATAATCTGCAGAACAACCGTATTCACTCTATTGGTATTATTGAATCGATCAGACAATTACTGATTTCAATAGAAAAAACCGGAAGATTTCACACCTCATTTCGCACATCTGATAACTTTCATATTCTGGATGCCAATACAGATATTATTCTCTACAGAATGATACAGGAAATCATTAATAATATCATCAAACACGCATCTGCCAATAGCATTGATATTGAAATCAGTAATAAAAACAATATCACATCCGTACGTATTACGGATAACGGGATCGGCTTTGATACTACCCTGATTAATCAATCAACCAGACCAGGCATCGGCCTCCAGAATATCATTAACCGGGCAAAAATGATCAATACAACGGTAGATGTAAACAGTTCTCCGGGTAATGGAACTACCATAACTTTACATATCAAACCTAAACAATCCAATATATGACATCAGTTGCTTTGGTAGACGACCATGAATTACTGAGAACAGGGTTAATGGCTATCATTAATTCGTTTGAAGGATTTAAAGTAGTGATGGAAGCCAATAACGGAAAACAATTCACCGAAAAAGTAAAATCAAAAACGCCACCTGATATCGTTTTACTGGATATCACCATGCCGGTAATGGATGGTTACGAAACATCCAGTTGGATCAAGGCCAACCTGCCGCAAACCAAAGTACTCGTGTTGAGTATGCTTGAAAATGATACGGCGATTATCAGGATGCTGAAAAATGGCGCCAGAGGGTATATCCTGAAAGATAGTAAACCGAAGATTTTTAAAGACGCCCTTGACAGCGTCAGAGATAGTGGTTACTACATCAACGAACTGGTAAGTAACAAACTCATGCACTATATCAACCATGAAGAAGTATTTGAAGGCGATGCCTATGCTTTGAACAGCCTGAGTGAAAATGAATCCACCTTTCTGAAATGGATCTGCACCGAAAAAACCTATAAAGAGATCGCAGACGAAATGTGCCTGAGCCCAAGAACAATTGACACCTACAGGGATAACCTGTTTAAAAAACTGGATGTGAAAACCAGGGTTGGACTTGCCATTTTTGCCATCAAAAACGGCATTGTCAATATCTAAACTATCCATAGACAACTTTTTGGGTTTACCGGAAAATAATACATATGCTTATTACTATGAAAGCTATGGGCATCTGTAAAACCTTTATCATTGCACTGGTCAGAAAACTAATACTGATTAGTGCATTTTATTTTCTTAACGCTACTTACCTAACAGCACAGCTTCCAATCCCTCCCATCGGAGAATGGAGGGATCACCTGAATAGTCAACAAACTTCACAGGTACTGAAAGGAGATAAAATTTACTGCGCCGCTACTTCTCATGTTTTTTATATCAATGAAAAAAAAGAAACAGGCCGATACAGTAAAGTTTCCGGTCTTACCGAAGTGGGCATTCAACAAATAGGCTGGGACGCCGCTACCGCTCAACTGGTGATCGCCTATACCAACAGCAATCTTGATATTGTTAAAGACGGTTCGGTCAGAAATATCAGCGATATTAAAAGAAGCCGGATTACAGGAAATAAAACCATTTATTCTGTTTACTGCAAAGACGGATTGGCCTATTTGAGCACCGGTCTTGGCATCATTGTTATAGATCTTCAGAAATATGAGATCAAAGACACATGGGTTATAGGAAATAGTGGTGAGCAGGTGGCAGTGAATGCATTTACCAGTGATGGTAAATTTTTTTACGCCGCTACGGAAGAAGGTCTTAAAACTACTGCGGTTACCACTGACAATCCCGCTAACTTCAAAAATTGGCAGACCGTTTCAGTAACCGGATGGGGGAATAGACCCGTACAAAATATCCTTATCGCAGATAATAAAGTCTTTGCAGTAAAAGGAGATTCGCTTTTTATACAGAACGGAGCAAACTGGCAACTTCTCTATACAGGTGCCAACTGGCCCATTATAAGCGTAAACAGTTCTGCCAACAAACTATTGATCGGACAGCGTGCTGCATCTGGCAACGCCCGGGTCATTGTGGTTAATACCAACGGGCAGATTGAAAAAATATTGACACAACCTAATGTGATCTCATTCCCAAAATCTGCTCTTATTGACAATGACGCCATTTGGGTAGCTGATCAATTTGGTGGCTTGTCTGCATTCAATCCTACTGCTGAACGCTTTATACCCAATGGTCCGCCGGGGACTGCTGATGGCGAAATGATTATTCACCAAAACAATTTCTACGCAGCTGCCGGCAGTGTGAACAGTGCCTGGAACTACCAATATAACCGGAACGGCGTGTATTTTTTTGAACAGGACAACTGGAGCTACCAGGGTTATTACAATCAACCCGTACTGGATTCAGTCTTTGACTTTATCAGCCTGGCGATTGATCCTGCTGATGAAACTGTTTGGGCGGGCAGTTATGGTGGTGGACTGGTTAACTTCAGAAAATCAGGTTCTCCCCTCATCTATAAAAGAAATAACAGTACGTTGCAAGCCGCTATTGGTGATCCTGGCAGTTTTCGTGTAAGTGGATTGGCCTTCGACCAGAATCGGAACTTATGGATCAGTAACTATGGCGCTCCGCAAAACCTGCAGGTGAGAAAAACGGATGGCAGCTGGAAAGCTTTCTCTATTCCCTTTACGCATCTTGAAAATGCAGTTGGTCAGATCCTCATCGATGATTATAACCAGTTATGGATCCAGAGTCCGAAAGACAATGGATTGTTTTGTTTCAACTACGGACAAAGCATCGATAATACCACAGATGATCAATGGAAATTTTACCGGCAGGGAAGTGGTAATGGCAACTTACCCGGAAATAATGTATTAAGTATTGCCAAAGATAAGAATGGATTTATCTGGGTGGGAACAGATAAAGGAATTGGAATTATTCAATGCCCCAATGAGACTTTCCGTGGCAATGGCTGTGATGCTATCTTACCTGTTGTGCAACTCGATCGGTTTGCAGGACTTCTCTTCAAGGATGAAATTGTACAATGCATTGCAGTAGATGGTGCCAACCGGAAATGGATCGGCACTAAAAACGGGCTCTGGCTGATTTCTACAGATGGCGATAAAATCATCTATCGTTTCACAGAAGAAAACAGTCCTTTGCTTAACAATGATGTAAAGAAACTCGCTATAGATCCGGCCACCGGTGAGGTATTTATTGCGACCTTATCCGGGATCTGCAGTTTCAGGAGTACCGCAACAGAAGGTGGCACTACCAACAGTAATGTGCTTGTATTCCCCAATCCGGTTCCACCGGGATACAATGGTACTATCGCTATCCGCGGACTGGTAAACAATGCATTGGTTAAGATCATAGAAATGAACGGACGTCTGGTTTATCAGGCCAGGGCACTGGGCGGCCAGGTTATCTGGAATGGACGCAACTACCGCGGAGAAAAAATCACCAGTGGCATTTATCCCGTAATCGTACGCGATGATTCGGGTGAGGAAACAACTGCCACCAAAATTGTTATTACTTCCGGACGCTGATCAGTCTCTGTCTTTATCTGCTTTTTCACCAGCCTTATAAAAGGCAGCTCTCCTCGGCCCGGGGAAAGGCGTTTTATCACCTTTCAATCCATACCACAATACGGTATTGAATTCCAGATCAGGAACAGCATCTTCTTTAGTGAGGTTAAATTCTTCCGAACGTCTTTGCCACTCATTCATCGCTGTGTTTTTCTCCATGAGGTTGATATTGGCAGGTCTTGCCTTAAAAGGAGTTGCATCCAGTGTAGAAGTGAAAGAACGCCACATCGGTTCCGCGGCAGCATCGTACTGGCTCATTGGCGGAATACCCAGGATCAGTTCAATGGTACGTAGCATGGAGGAAGTAGAATACATCGTATGATCTACAAAACCTCTTTTTACAAAACCACCTGCCAGGTATGCAGGACTGCGGTGTGCATCCACATGATCGGCTCCGTTTTGCGCATCATCTTCCAGAATAAATACGGCTGACTCTTTCCAGATCGGACTTTTACTGAGATGTTCAACAAATAAGCCAACTGCCAGATCATTATCTGCAACGTGTGCATAAGGAGTAGGTCGCCCTTTGCGTAGACCTTCCGTATGATCATTACTGAAACGAAGTGAATTAAAACGAGGTACCGCATTGGCTGCCAGCAAAGAATCAAATTCCCGTTTCCACTGGCGAAAACGGATTGTATCCTGTACTGAATTATTATATCCGGTAAAATAGGGACATAAATGCCCTTTCAGTGCCGGAATATTGGGTTTGTAATCATCTGCAAACTCACCATAGGTTCTATAGCTAATACCGGCCTTCTTACAATGATCCCAGATAAAGCCACCTTTGTTATTGGCTACGGCTCGATTACCTTCTGCATCATAACTACCACCACGGCCTCCGTAACTGGTTACCCAGTTCTTCTCTAAAAAATCAGTTGCATAGGCCCCCGTACTCCAGTTATGGCCGTCGGCACTTACTTCTCCGTCTACATAAAAATTATCAAGTAAAACAAATTCTCTTGCAAGAGCATGCTGATTAGGCGTAACATTCTCTCCAAATAAAACAAGAGATGGATCTCCGTTACCTTCTTTCATATCACCCAAAACCTGGTCGTAGGTCCTGTTTTCTTTAATGATATAAAACACATATTTGATCGGGCTCTGTTCGCCCACCTTGCGTGGAATCGGGTTACCGGCTTCTCCCCTGGCCACCAGTTCTTTCACTTTATTGTAGGGGGTATTCCGGTATACTACCTGCGAATAAACAGACAACTGCTTATCAGTAGGTTCCTCCAAAATGGTCATTGTACCTTTGAACAATCCGGCAATATATTGTACATCAATCGGCTTATTCGGATCTCCCTGCTGGTAAACCACAGACTGTCTGCTCACAAAAGGATTGGGACCGTATGGATTTGCCATGGAAGAAAATCCCTTACCATTAGATACAAAGATTTTTTTACCCACCACCTTCACATTGGTTGGATACCAGCCCACCGGAATAAACCCGCGGCTTTTACTCTGTGCGGGAATAGTTACATCAAATACAGCTACACAGTTATTATCTGCATTGGCGATATAGAGTGTTTTTTCGTTTTCGCTAAGTGCCAGTCCATTGGTGGTAGAACCATTGGGTGCATCGGGATACAGTGCTGCATTCAACACTTCCAGTACATTCCGCTTTGCCACATTAATCACCGAAACACTATTATCATTGGAATTGGCGACATATAAGTATTTCCCGTTTTTGGTAAGACAAAGCTCATTGGGATTATCGCCTACTGGTATCTCTGCTGTAACATTCTTTTTACCTGTATCGAACACATACACTTTATCACAACCCCAGCAACTGATATACAACTCTTTCCTGTCGGGAGATAATACACAGGCATACGCTTCTCCACCTAAAGAAAACTGCTGCTGTACTTTTCTGGTGGCAAGATCTATGATATAAAGTGACTTATCATCTTTTGTAACCACATACATCAACTTTGCCGCATCGTCGATAGCGATTCCTGCCGGTGAGATCTTATTAGGCCATTTCTTTCCGAGTATGATGCTGTCTTTTAATACCAGTTTTTTATTGTCCACTGCATATTCCGTAATCCAGTTATCGTTACCGGCGGAAGCATACAAGGTTTTTTCATCGGCGCTGAATTGCAGTCCATACCAGCTTTTGGGTATAATTACATTATCCAGTACCTTTTCTGTTATGGGATCAATCAGCTGTATACTCTGCACGCCCTGTCCATTGTTGGTAACTGCCATCATTTTTTTAGATCTGCTTACCGCGATATTCAGTGGAAGATCGCCCAACGGTAAACTACGACCCACGGGTGTAAGTCCCCAGCCATTGGGCAGTGTGATTTTATTGGTTTCTACCTGTTGTAAGGTTTGAGAAAACCCGGAGATACCCAGAATGAATCCAAGGGAAAGAGTAAGGAGCTTTTTCATATGCAACCTGTTTAAAGGTTGCTAAAGGTACAAATCGGAGAGCTGAAAAGAGAAGTGCTACAGTAATTTAATACAAGCTTTATTGTTTGGTATACTCATAACTGCGGGAGGCTTTGAACTTGGAACCACCTCTTTCGCCGGGAACCACAATATATTGTATCTGGCGCATCAGTTTCCCGGTAGTGGGTGGTGCCGGAGACCCTTCGGTTGGATACACCGGAAAACGCCTTACCAGCATGCCTTCCATCAGGAAAAATTCATCATTGCCTTTATATCCAACCCTCAACTTGGGATCATCGAAGATATCAGGAAAAATAATCGGGGCTACTGATTCATTCTTTTCTGAACTAATACCAATTACATTTCCTCTTGGGATAGAATCATTGCTCAGCAGGTAAATTACCAGGTCAGGATAACCATCCCGGTTCACATCGTCCACTTCCCCCTTCACTACTTTACCCTTGATATCAAATGTAAATTCGCGCATATTCTTATCAAATCCGATAGGTGCTACCGTAGCTGAATTTTTCTCCAGGTTTTTGTTGTTGCTTGACAGTCGATAGCCCACTTTGCCCACTTTCATGGTGGTATCAAAGCGCTTGGCTGTCTGGGCCTGTAAACCTGTTGCTACAAGAGCGAAACAGCTAAAAAACAGGAAGGATTTGCTGCTAAACATAGTCATAACTCAGTTTGATAATCAGCCGGTAAGATACTGAAAAACCAGTTACATGTTTCTTCTGTACTGACCCCCAACTTCGTATAATGCATGGGTGATCTGCCCCAATGAGCAATATTTAACAGATTCCATCAGTTCTTCAAACAGGTTCCCGTTATTTACAGCCACCTGTTTCAATCGCTGCAATGCCGCTTCACTCTTATCGGCATTCCTTTTCTGGAAGGCTTTCAGGTTTTCGATCTGTTGTTCTTTCTCTTCTGTTGTACTTCTGATTACTTCGCCGGGCAATATCGTCGGACTTCCTTTTTTATTGAGGAAAGTATTCACACCTATCAGCGGAAGTTCGCCGGTATGTTTCAGGGTTTCGTAGTGCAGACTTTCTTCCTGGATCTTGTTACGCTGGTACATCCTTTCCATGGCTCCCAACACGCCTCCGCGATCGGTGATGCGGTCAAATTCTGCCAATACCGCTTCTTCCACCAATTCTGTCAATTCTTCCATAGCAAAACTGCCTTGCATGAAATTCTCTGTTACCGCAGAACCCAGCTCGCGGTTAATGATCAACTGAATAGCCATGGCCCTACGCACACTTTCTTCTGTAGGCGTGGTAATAGCTTCATCATAAGCGTTGGTATGAAGACTGTTACAGTTATCATAGATCGCATACAATGCCTGTAAAGTTGTTCTGATATCGTTGAAATCGATCTCCTGTGCATGCAGGCTGCGTCCGCTTGTCTGGATATGGTATTTCAATTTCTGCGAACGGTCGTTCCCTTTGTATTTATACTTCATCGCTTTGGCCCATATCCTTCTTGCCACCCTGCCAATAACGGTGTATTCAGGATCCATTCCGTTACTGAAGAAGAAAGAAAGATTCGGCGCAAAATCATCAATATGCATTCCCCGGCTGAGATAGTACTCAACGTAGGTAAAACCGTTGGACAAAGTAAAAGCCAGCTGCGTGATCGGGTTGGCCCCTGCTTCTGCAATATGGTAACCGCTGATGCTGACACTATAAAAATTGCGGACTTTCTGACTGATGAAATAAGACTGAACATCTCCCATCAGCTTCAAGGCAAATTCGGTTGAGAAGATGCAGGTATTCTGTGCCTGGTCTTCTTTCAGGATATCTGCTTGCACCGTTCCACGTACCTGCGATAAAGCTTCCGCTTTGATCCTTTCATAAACATCTTTCGGCAATACCTCATCACCGCTCACACCCAGCAATCTCAATCCCAATCCATTGTTCCCTTCCGGTAAACGTTCCGGTGATGAAGGATTATAATAGATCGGCTGTGGGGCATGCTTAAATTTTTGCTGCATATAGGCAGTCACCAGCTCCCACTCACCATTGCCTTCGATCCATTTTTCGCACAACTGGTCGATGGCGGCATTCATGAAAAACGCGAGCAGAATAGGCGCAGGACCATTGATGGTCATACTCACAGATGTTTTCGGATCGCAGAGATCAAAACCACTGTATAGTTTCTTGGCATCGTCCAGCGTGGCTACACTAACACCACTGTTGCCTACTTTACCATAAATATCCGGACGTGGGGCAGGATCTTCGCCATAAAGCGTAACACTATCAAAAGCGGTAGACAAACGAATGGCAGGTTGTCCCAGCGATACGTAGTGAAAACGTTTATTGGTTCTTTCCGGACCACCCTCTCCTGCAAACATGCGGGTAGGATCTTCTCCCTGTCTTTTTAATTCGAACACACCCGCTGTATACGGAAATTCGCCGGGCACATTTTCCTGTAACTGCCAGCGAAGGATATCGCCCCAGTCTTTGTATTTGGGCAATACCACTTTCGGAATCCGTGAACCACTTAACGATTGTACGGTAAGTGGCTGTTTGATCACTTTATCCCGCACTTTATATTCAAAAAAATCTGCCTGGTATTTTTTCTCCAGGGCAGGCCATTGATCTATCAGGTTTTTACATTCAGGGTGCAGTTGTTTTTCAAAATGCGCTTTCATTTCAGCCAGCACAGCAGCGCCGGTTCCGGCAATGCTTTGTACAGTCGTATCCTGAGCCATGGTTGTCATCACCCCCTGCACCTGATACAGTTTGGAAGCTATGGTTGCCTGCTCATTTACCCAGCTATCATATCCACGATTGGTCTCGGCTATCTCAGATAAATAACGTACACGTTTAGGCGGGATGATCTGTGATTTGGTGGTAGTGGATTCGCCCTTACTTTCCTGGTTCTGCAGCGAAGGGAAATGCGCGAACGAAACATTGCATTTTCTCTCGATCGTTTCAAACAGTTTTTCGAACAGCTCATTTACACCGGCATCATTGAACTGTGCAGCGATCGTACCTACAATTGGAAGTTCTTCGTCTTTGGCGGTCCACAGATTGTGGTTGCGTTTAAACTGCTTACGCACATCATGCAAGGCATCCAGTGCACCGGCTTTATCAAATTTGTTGATACAGATCACATCTGCATAGTCCAGCATATTGATCTTCTCCAGCTGCGATGCGGCACCATATTCGGGCGTCATCACATATAAACTCACATCACAGTAATCGAGGATAGAAGCATCACTTTGCCCTACACCCGCCGACTCCAGAATAATAAAATCAAATCCCGCCACTTTACAGATATCGATGGCATCCTGCACATGTGCACTCAGTGCGGTATTGTCATCACGGGTTGCCAGACTGCGCATATACGCACGACCATGCGATATGGCATTCATCCGGATCCTGTCGCCCAGCAGCGCACCACCGGTTTTTTTCTTGGAAGGATCTACCGAGATCACCGCAATGGTCTTATCTGTGAAAGAATGCAGGTATCTTCTCACGATCTCATCCGTAACAGAACTTTTGCCCGCACCACCGGTTCCGGTAATACCGAGTACAGGAATTTTTGGCAGATGGGTTGTTGGTTGAGGCATCTTTTTTTCCTCGTTCCCGTTCTCTGCTATAGTGATTCTTCTCGCTACCAGGCGTACATCTTTCACTTCGCCCAATCCCATGGGTTTGGTGTAATCGCCTTTTTCTTCCACGCTGAAATCGCAGTGACGGATCACATCTTCGATCATGCCTTCGAGGCCCATATGGCGACCATCATCCGGACTATAAATACGGGTAATACCATATGCATGCAGTTCCCTGATCTCTTCCGGCAGAATGGTTCCGCCACCACCACCGAATAATTTGATATGTCCGCAACCATTCTGGTCGAGGAGGTCTTTCATGTATTTGAAGAATTCTACATGCCCACCCTGGTAGCTGGTGATAGCGATACCCTGTGCATCTTCTTCGATAGCACATTCTACTATATCAGCCACACTACGATTATGCCCCAGGTGAATGATCTCGGCTCCCTTGGCCTGTAAAATGCGGCGCATGATATTGATGGCTGCATCATGGCCATCAAATAAACTGGCAGCGGTAACAATCCGGATCTTATGGGTAGGGGTATATGACATGTTCCTGTTTTAAACTCAGCGCAAATTTACAGGTTTAGGCGCAAAGGTTAACAGCTGTTAGCTTTTACTTAGGCAGCTGTTTTTGGCCGCAAACTTTTACCTTTCACCCCGAAATCAGTTTTTATGCGTTTTGAAGTAAGTTCCCATAATAATGCGGGGTTTCCCGTCATTACATTAACCGATAAGGAAAGTGATTGCCAGGCTGAGATCTACGCACTGGGTGGATTGCTCAATGCTTTCCGGATTCCCTTGGCAGATGGGAGTATCCGCAATGTAGTAGATGGATTTGCCAACGAACAAGCAGCGATCCAACAACTCACCAATGGTTTCAGAAGTGCCAAACTCAGCCCGTTTGTATGCCGGATGTTTAAGGGTAGTTACCAGTTAGCCGGTCACAATTATACCACCCAAAAATGGTACCTGGGCGAGCATGCGATTCATGGATTATTGTACGATGCCGTTTTTACCGTTACCGATACTTTTGTCAGTACAGAAAAAGCGGCTGTAACGCTGGAGTACCAGTATCCCGGCTCAGATCCCGGTTATCCTTTTCCGTATACCATGCTCATCAACTGGCAACTGACGGCAGGTAATCGTTTAACGGTTACCACTACAGTCTTCCATCACAATACATCCGCTATTCCGATGGCGGATGGCTGGCACCCGTATTTTACACTGGGCACACCCGTAGATGATTACACCCTGCAATTCGACAGCGATACACAGCTGGAATACAATGCAGACCTGCTTCCTACGGGGAAAAAAATAACAGACACCCGTTTCAGAAACGGTTGTTCTTTAGCGGGCGTTCAACTCGATAATTCTTTTGAGTTGGCAACCGACACTGCAGCTGCCAAATGCATATTACAGAACGGGCAACTGCAGTTGACGATCGAGCCGGGTAAAAATTATCCGATCCTGCAGGTGTATATTCCCCCACACCGCAACAGTATTGCCATTGAGAACCTCAGTGGCGCACCGGATAATTTCAACAACGGGATGGGCCTGATTATGCTGGCGCCGAATGAACAGAAAGTGTTCAGGACAAGCTATAGAATATCGAATATCGAGCAGGGAATGTCGAAATAAAAAAAAGGTAAGTACTATTCGGACTAAGAAATCTCCTGTTGTGCCAGGAGATTTCTTATGTATTTTCTATAGATCCACTACTGCGATCATGCTGATCTCTACGTTTACGCCGCGGGGAAGTCCTTTTACAGCCACAGTTTCACGGGCGGGGTAATCGCCGGTGAAATAAGTGCCATATACTTCGTTTACCTGGGCAAACAAAGCCATATCACTCAGGAAAATACTGGTTTTTACTACATGAGCGAAAGTCAGTTTGGCTTCAGACAATACCGCCTGCAGGTTCTTCATTACCTGATGCGCTTCTTCCTGCACAGAACTGGTAACCAGTTCGCCGGTTTCGGGTACAAAAGCTACCTGGCCACTGATAAAAAGCATCCCGTTCGCTTTCACTGCCTGGTTATAAGGACCGATGGGTGCCGGTGCTTTGTCTGTTTTGATGATCTGTTTTGCCATATAATTCGTTTTACCGGCAGCAAATTGCTGTATTTCTATCAACCTGCCAACCTAAATTTGCGGTCTAATCAATGCAGATGCAGATCATCCTCAAAGCCAGTGAAGCACAAAAACAGGTATTTCTTGCCAAAGGGATACCGGAGGGCGTCCAGATAATAACACCGGAAACAGCCCTTTCCGCAGTGCCTGTGCTGGCTTATTTCGACCTGTTATGGGAAGAAGAGGGCCCTGCTTTTGCCCATGTAACAGATGCGCCGGTTTTTGTCAATGCGGTAACCACCACATCGGAGAATCTGCCTGCCAGCCATATCCGGATCAATGCCTGGAACGGCTTTCTGGAGCGGAATTTACTGGAACTGGCTGTCGGCACAGCTCAGCAGCCGATGATTGAAAGGGCAGAACAGGTTTTACAGACCCTCCACTGGCCATACCAGTGGGCGCCAGACGTACCGGGTATGATTGCGGCCAGGGTGATTGCCATGATCATCAATGAAGCTTATTTTGGACTGGGTGATGAGATCAGCACCAGGGCAGAAATAGATATTGCCATGAAACTGGGCACCAACTATCCCTGCGGTCCGTTTGAGTGGGGAGAGAAAATCGGTCTGAAAAATATTTATGCATTGCTCAGCAAACTGGCCGTAACCAGTAACCGGTATGCAATAGCACCGGCTTTACAAAAAGAGATTAACCTTACCTGATTCTACCATGGCACTACTGCTACATATCGATACCGCTACTGAACAGGCCAGTGTTTGCCTGAGCCGGGATGCAAGCATTCTCGGATTGATCAGCAGCAGCGAGCAGAAAAACCATGCAGGTTTTGTGCAACCCGCCATACAGGAACTGATGCAAACCAACGGCTGCAGCCTGACTGAACTGGATGCAGTATCCGTAACGGCCGGCCCCGGCAGTTACACCGGCCTGCGGGTAGGTTTGGCCACTGCCAAAGGCATCTGTTATGCCCTGCAAAAACCACTGATACTGGTAAATACACTGGAAGTAATGGCCCGGGCCATGCTCACAGAACTGGAGGCCGGGGGCTTACCTGCCCCTGATACCTGGCTCTGTCCTATGATCGATGCCCGGAGAATGGAAGTTTTTACCGCCTGGTACGATCTATCACTGACAGAGATCCAGCCTCCACAGGCCCTGATTCTGGAAACAGGCTGTATTGATGAAATGCTGGGTAAAAGGCCTGTATTTTTTGGCGGATCCGGGCATACCAAGCTAAAAACCCTGCTTAATAGCCCCAATGCGTCGTTTTCACACAGTCTGCATACAGCCGCCAACCTGGCGGTTTTGGCACTGAAATACTTTCGGATTGGAAGATTTGCAAATCTTGCCTACAGTGAACCCCTCTACGTAAAGGAATTCTTTAACCCGGTGAAAAAAGTGTAAACAAAGGGCTAAAAGTATAGATGAAATTTATACTATGAATCCCAAAACAAATTGTTTAACTTTATAATGCGATTAAGTTTTATTAACCCCCCAATTATAACTTTCATTGCCATGAGCCAGACCTTGCAAGCCGTTGTTTTGATCAACGGCAAAAACCAGATTAAGGTTGACTTTCTTCACACCAAGAAAGCATCACTGATTCTCAGATCAATCAACCATAAACTGAGACAACAAATCATCAAATTACTGGACGAGCACCAGAAAATGACGGTTACCGAGATCTATGTTAAACTCCGGTTAGAACAATCTGTTGCTTCCCAACACCTTGCTATCCTGCGTCGCGCAGGTATTGTGAGTACTTCCCGTGATGGTAAATTTATTTACTACTCAGTGAATTATACCCGCTTAGCTGAAGTGGTACAGTTTGTTGAAACACTGGTAGGTTGACAGATCAACTGTCATTTCCACCATTTTTTGATTGTTCTGCCCGTTTGGCCCAAAGCTTGCGATAACTTTGCGTAAACCTGATACTATGTTTGTAAAGCAATTATACACCGGCTGCATCAGCGAAGCGGCTTATTATATTGAAAGTGAGGGAGTAGCGGCCATTGTAGATCCTTTGCGCGATATTGAAGAGTACCTTGACCTTGCCAATGAGCGTAAAGCCACCATCAAATATATTTTTGAAACGCATTTTCATGCAGACTTTGTAAGTGGCCACTTAGACCTTGCTGCCGCTACCGGCGCTACCATTGTATACGGTCCGGATACAGAAACCAAACTCCCGGTACATATTGCCAAAGATGGTGAGTCTTTTCAGATCGGAAAAGTTTCTATTGAAGTGTTACACACACCCGGTCATACATTGGAGAGCAGCTGCTTTTTGCTGAAAGATGAGAACGGGAAAGATCATTCCATTTTTACCGGTGATACTTTGTTTGTTGGTGATGTAGGCCGCCCAGACCTGGCGCAGAAAGCCAACGAAATTACCATGGATGATCTGGCTGGTATGATGTACGAAAGTCTGAAACACAAGATCATGCCACTGGCAGATGAGGTAATCGTATATCCTGCACATGGAGCAGGCAGCAGTTGCGGTAAAAACCTCGGTGCAGAAACCTATAGCACCATTGGTGAGCAGAAGCAGACCAACTATGCTTTACAACCGCAGAGCAAAGAAGCATTCATCAAAGTGGTAACCGAAGGACTCACTGCCCCGCCGCAGTATTTTCCTATCAATGCCATGATCAATAAAGAGGGATATGAGAGCCTGGATGCAGTTTTACAAAAAGGTATGCAGCCTTTATCTGTGGCTGCCTTTAAAGCAAAAGCCGCAGACGACCAGGTAATCATTCTTGATACCAGGGTCTCTTCTGTTTTTACAGAAGGATTTGTACCCGGCTCTATCAGTATCGGGCTGGATGGCCGTTTTGCAGAATGGGCAGGCAGCCTCCTGCCTTTTGATAAAACATTACTACTGGTTACAGAAGCCGGCAAAGAAAAAGAAACCATTGTACGATTAGCGCGTGTGGGTTTTGATAAAATGGAAGGATACCTCGATGGCGGTTTCCCGGCCTGGCAGGCTGCCGGTGAAAAAGTGGATATGGTGATCGATGTGGAAGCAGATGAACTGGCGATGGATATTCCTTTTGATCCCAACCTGGTGATCGTAGATGTTCGCAAACCCGCGGAGTATGGCGATGGTCATGTGAAACAGGCACTGAATATGCCCTTGGTAGACCTTATGGATCCCGGAACAATGGCAGACCTCGAAGACACACACAATATCTATGTGCATTGTGCAGGCGGTTACCGCAGCGTGATTGCTGCCTCCTTATTGAAAAGACAGGGCATTCACAACATCCGGAATGTACTGGGGGGCTGGGGTAAGATCAAAGAATTGACAGACAAGATCGAAGTAACCAAAGAGGCAGAAGTACTGAACTAATCATTTCCTTCAATTACATATTTACTGAATTTTTCAGCATCATATTCAAACTTCCATCTTCTATGGCTCCATAAGTAATTATGGGGCCTTTTTTTAACGCTCTCTTCAATAAAGTTTACGAGTGCTTTGGTGATAAAACCTTTGGGAGTCTCTTTTGGTGTAGTGGTAAGCAGGGTCAGATCCACTCTGTAATACCCTCTCTTCACTTTATAAAGATCGGCCATAATTACCGCGGTATTTTGACTGATGGCTCCTTTTTCAGGGCCTTTTACAAACGGCGTCATCCTACCAAAAAATTTTACCCAATAAGCATTGGTAGGATCAACCGGATTCTGATCGGCTACCAGTCCGAGTGCATAGGGTTTTTCGGTATACTGGTGAAACCGGGTTCTGAACTCTGCCGTAGAGATCAGGATAGTGCCATATCTGCCACGGATCTTTGTAATTAACCGGTTGAAGGTTTTATTACTCAATGCAGTGAAAATACCCAACAAGGGATACCGGCTGTTTTTAGCCACACCGAGATTCATAAACTCCCAGTTAAAAAAATGGCCCGAATGGATCTGCACACTTTGTCCGGTAGCATATAAATCGTTTAACACGTCTGCATTAACCACCAGTCGCTTGTCGAATTCTGCTGACGACATAGACACCAGTTTAATCGTTTCAATAAACGTATCAATAAAATTCCGGTAAAACTCTTTCGCAATCCTGACCCGCTCCGCTTCTGTTTTTTCCGGGAAAGCGATGCTGAGGTTTTTCATCACTACAGGTTTGCGGTAGCCGATGACATAGTATACCAGCAGGTATAAGCCATCGCTGATGAGATACATTAACCACCAGGGTATCAATGACAACAGAAAGAAAAAACCATACAGGAGATAATACATGCGCCAGGCTTTGCGTAACAGAATAAAGATACAGAATTGTCTATACCCCCTCTTACCACTCTTATAATATGATATTCTGCAACAGATCGCTTTTCTGCAAGTGGTCTGTATTATAGTGCAGGCCGCGACTTTCTTTTCGGAACTCAGCACCTTTTACGATCAGGTAGCCCACTGTAATGAGGTTCCTTACTTCGCATAACTGCGGAGACACTTTGGTAGAGCGGTACAAAGCTTCTGTTTCTGTAAACAGCAGGTCTAATCGTTTCATCGCTCTTTCCAGTCGCATATCGGTTCTTACAATACCCACATAATCGCTCATCACCTGCTGCAGTTCTTTCTGGCTTTGGGTAATGAGGATCATTTCGCTGGGCTCGGTTGTGCCGGCTGCGTTCCAGTCGGGGATTTTTTCTTCGAGAGCAATCGTGTCCACTTCTTTTTTGCTATCGAGAAAACAGCGGTGCCCAAATACCATCGCTTCCAGTAAACTGTTACTGGCCAAACGGTTGGCGCCATGTAAACCGGTACTGGCACATTCGCCGCAGGCATATAAATGTTTGATGGAAGTTCTGCCCCATTCATCCGTTTTAATACCGCCACAACTATAATGTGCCGCAGGTGCTACCGGTATCATGTGTTTCATCACATCGATCCCGATGCTCAGACATTTTTCATAAATATTAGGGAAATGATGGATGAATTTTTCTTTGTCCATGTGCCGGCAATCGAGGTACACATGTTCCGTACCGGTGCGTTTCATTTCATTGTCTATGGCGCGGGCCACAATATCGCGTGGGGCCAGATCTCTGCGCGCATCATAACGTTCCATAAAAGCTTCGCCGTTTTTGTTACGCAGGATACCGCCATCGCCCCTTACGGCTTCGGTTACCAGAAAAGAAGGGGATACTCCGGGTTCGAACAATGCCGTTGGGTGAAACTGGATAAACTCCATATTTTCAATCTTACCCTTGGCCCGGTATACCATAGCTATACCATCGCCCGTAGCAATACGCGGGTTAGTGGTAGTGCGGTAAGCCTGTCCGCAGCCGCCAGTGGCCAAAACTGTAATGCGTGCCAGGATCTTTTCGATCTGTTGTGTATGCAGGTTCAGCACATACACACCATAACAGGTAATATCCAGCGTTGATTTGGTAACGAGATACCCGAGATGGTGCTGCGTAATAATATCGAGAACAAAACAATGGTTAATAAGTTCTATGTTGGGCAGGGTCTCCATTTCATCCAGCAGGGCACGCTCCATTTCTTTACCAGTAACATCTTTGTGGTGCAGGATGCGGTTCTCGCTATGTCCGCCTTCTTTGCCCAAACTATATTCGCCCTGTTCATCTTTATCAAATTCGGCCCCGTATTCAATAATCTCCTTGATCCTTTCCGGACCTTCTTTTACCACTATCTCTACTACTTTCTCATTACACAAGCCGTCTCCGGCTATGAGTGTATCTTCAATATGTTTGTGGTAACTGTCTCTTTCTTCATCCCATACACCGGCTACACCACCCTGGGCATATTTGGTATTGGTTTCATCGGCCTGGGTTTTGGTAATGATGGTCACTTTCCTCTCGGGAAATTCCTTCGCTGTTTTTAAAGCGTAGGTCAAGCCTGCTATTCCTGAACCGATAACTAAAAAATCTGTTTGCATATGACGATCCCCGGGGGGCGTTTATGTGTAGAAGAATGAATTAAGCGGGCTCCACCCAGGCATCACTTTCTTTCAATAAATTGATCAGCTCATCTACAGCAATCTCACTTTCAATATTTCTTTTCATGATCTCTTTGCCTTTGTACAAAGTGATTTTACCCGGACCACTGCCCACATAACCAAAATCAGCATCGGCCATTTCGCCCGGACCATTTACAATACAACCCATAATGGCTATCTTAACCCCTTTTAGATGATGTGTTACCTTACGGATCTTAGCGGTGGTTTCCTGCAGGTCAAACAAAGTTCTTCCGCAACTCGGGCAACTGATATATTCTGTTTTGGAAATTCTCGTACGGGTTGCCTGCAGAATCGTAAAGGCAGTGGCATTCACAAATTGCTCTACGGAGGTATTGCTTCCATAGTTTCTTCCGCTGGTATCCTGTTTGCCTTGCGAGAGTTGCCGGTAACTTTCCTTCGTCATACCGAGACAGATACCATCACCAAAACCATCCAGAAAAAGAGCACCGCACTCTGTGGAATAATGAATCAGGTGTTCATCCGTTGTTTGCCAGCTGCTATCGGTGATCAGGATCACCGGATTCTGGATCTTCCGGTTCATCAGCTCCATAAACATACGGCGAACCGCGGGCATAGCGTGGGGGTTGGTGCTGCTTACGCAAAGCACTACCGTTTTATCATTCGCCAGTTCATCCAAATAAGTATAATCGTTGATGGGCGTCTCATCGCTGAAACAATCCACCATTACAAAATTCAACTGACTGCTTTTCTGCTCAGAAGCTACAAAACCAGATGCATCAAAAATCGGGAGATATTTTTCTTTATCCGTTACGTTTACCCAGGTAGCAGGATAGGTGATGACACGTAATGTACCCGGCAGCGCAAAATCCAGTACCTGGTGACCGGTGAAAATATAATCAGTAGCTGCATCACTGATATTCCATTTATCAGACACTGCATCATAGGTATACCCAACACTTTGCAGGTGTTGTGGTGTAATGCTTTCAATCTTACTCAGGTCAGCAATCACCACTGGCACCTGTTTGGCACCAATATTGGCCACCGCAAAACTTTCTCTGCGCTGGTAGGTAAAAGGACTGTAAGGGATCTTTTCAATAGCAGGAATGTTTTTGGCTGATGAGGCCCTGTTCGTATAACGCTTTACCAGGTCACGGCAAACGGGAATTTCAAATTCGGGGTCTTCTGTCAAACTCACTCTGACCGTATCGCCAATTCCATCTTCGAGTAAGGTACCAATACCGGCTGCGCTTTTCACGCGGCCATCTTCGCCATCGCCTGCTTCGGTAACACCGAGGTGCAGGGGATAACATTCGCCAAACTCGGCATCCATCTGCTGTATCAGCAAACGGTAAGCCTGCACCATTACCTGTGGGTTGCTGGCTTTCATGCTCAATACAATATTGTGATAGGTTTCGCTGCGTGCAATGCGCAAAAACTCCATCGCACTTTCTACCATGCCCATGGGTGTATCGCCGTAGCGACTCATGATCCTGTCGCTGAGCGAACCATGGTTGGTACCAATGCGCATAGCGGTACCGTATTCTTTACAGATCTTCACCAGTGGGGTAAAGCGATCGCGGATACGGTCTATCTCTTCGAGGTATTCCGCATCGGTATAATCGATCTGTTCAAATTTTTTCTTGTCTACATAGTTACCCGGGTTCACTCTCACTTTCTCCACAATGCGGGCAGCTATTTCAGCGGCATTGGGTGTGAAATGTATATCGGCCACCAGTGGAGTGCTATAACCTCTCCTGCGTAGCTCGTTTTTGATATTAAGCAGGTTCTCTGCTTCATTTTTGCTGGGGGCGGTAATGCGAACCAGTTCAGCACCTGCTTCAATACAACGGATACTCTGTTCAACAGTAGCGAGGGTGTTCAGCGTATCGGTGGTGGTCATGGTCTGTAACCGGATGGGATGACCGTTACCCAATAACAGGTCGCCGATTTTTACCTCCCTGGTAAGCAGGCGCTGGTACGCTGTGAGTGAATTACAATACAATTGCATATAGAGTCAATGTTCTGCAAAACTAACAGTTATGGGGCAGAAAGGTTGTATTAAAAGCCGGAGAATGGGCCGTTTTAACCTATCGGAATCTTATTTCCAGAGCAACAGGATGGGTGGCTTTCTGATTTGTGTCAGTGTCCTATAGTAGGTATCCACATGTTTATCGTTTCCCTTCCAGAAAACCGTATTGCTTCAGGGCGGCTTTCAGAATAGCGAGGCGGGCAGTTTTCATATCTGTATCCTGTGCGCCTTCTACATTCAGCACAAAAAAGTAAGGGTGCCTGTTCTCTTCTATCCAGCCAACGATCCAACCCAGGGCATTCCCGTTTTCGCGGAAGCCCCAGCCTGATTTGTAGCTGAGCTTGTAGTTGGCATTATCTTCCTGGATCATCATCTTTTTCACAATTTCATGGCTGCGTTTCTGAAAAGGCAATTGGTTGAAATAGAGTTTTTTTACCAGCCCCATTTCTTCATCAGGCGTGATCTTCAGTGAATTATCGAGCCAGAAAGTATCCACTTTTGTTTTAATGGTTTTAGAACCGTATTTCAGACTGTCGAGCCAATGCTGCATAGTGTCTTTACCTATGCGGCGGGCTAGTTCCTGGTAATAGGGAACAGCAGACACTTTAAACGCTTCTTCCATGCTAAGATCTTTGTTCCAGGCTGTAGCTGTATCTCCCCCCGGAAAACTGCGTACCACCCCATCCCATTTGAACACTGTTTTTTCATTAGCCACCTTCCCGGTCTCTATACCTATCAGTGAATTCACAATTTTGAAAGTAGAAGCAGGCAGATAAGCCGAATCTTTAAAACGGGATAAATTATAAATGGTAAACTGCCCGGTACCATTATCATACAGACCAAATGTGCCGGTTACTTTCTGTTCTTCAAACAGTTTGGCAATACTGTTGTCTACTTTTACATTATTCGGAGAGCAGGAGAGAAGTAAAAAATAAAAAGTAAAAAGTAAAAAGCCAAGCATCCGTTTCGGTTTCATCATCTGCGTTATCATTTCTTATATTTTTAATTTTGACTTTTGATTTTTTACTTATCACTTATTTCAACACACCTAATTCTTTCCCCACTTTCGTAAACGCCGCTATCGCTTTATCCAGATGCTCCTGTTTATGGGCGGCACTTAACTGTACGCGGATGCGGGCCAGGCCTTTGGCCACCACGGGGAAGAAGAAACCGATCACATACACACCTTCATCCAACAGTTTGGCGGCAAAATTCTGTGCTACCACCGCATCATACAACATGATGGGAACAATGGGGTGATCGCCGGGTTTAATGTCGAAGCCGGCTTCTGTCATTTTGGTACGGAAATATTTTGTGTTGTATTCGAGGCGGTCGCGCAGTTCAGTAGTTTCGGTGAGCATATCAAGTACGGCAATAGATGCCCCTACAATACTGGGAGCAACGGTATTGGAGAACAGGTACGGACGGCTTCGCTGGCGCAGCATTTCAATAATTTCTTTACGGCCAGAAGTAAAACCGCCGCTGGCGCCACCCAATGCTTTACCGAGTGTACCGGTGATGATATCGATCCGTCCCATCACGTTCCGGTATTCGTGTGTGCCCCTGCCGGTTTTACCGAGAAAGCCGGATGAATGACATTCGTCGATCATCACAATGGCATCGTATTTATCTGCGAGGTCACAAATTTTATCTAATTGAGCAATGGTTCCATCCATGCTGAAAGAACCATCGGTAACAATGATACGGCTGCGGCAGGAAGCCGATTCTTTCAGTTTGGCTTCCAGGTCTTCCATATTGTTATGTTCATACCGAAAACGCTGGGCTTTACACAAACGGATACCATCAATGATGGAAGCGTGGTTCAGTGCATCGCTGATAATGGCATCCTGCTCTCCGAACAATGGTTCAAACACCCCACCGTTGGCATCAAAAGCGGCAGCGTATAAAATAGTGTCTTCAGTGCCGAGAAAATCGGCCAGTTTCTTTTCCAGCTCTTTGTGAATATCCTGTGTGCCGCAGATAAAGCGAACACTACTCATTCCATACCCATGGGTATCAATGGCTTTATGGGCTGCTTCAATCACTTTGGGGTGAGATGAGAGGCCGAGGTAATTATTGGCGCAGAAATTCAAGACTTTTTTACCGTTCACGGTGATCTCGGGTCCCTGTTCACTGGTAATGATGCGTTCTTTCTTCATCAGTCCTGCCGCTTCGATCTCTTTCAGTTCTTCCCGGATCCGGGTTACAAATTGTTCATTCATATGGATGGCTTTTCGAAGGGCAAAGGTAGCAGGAAGCGGGTGAATATGGAACAGCTGGGTCAGGAATATTAGCCATCCGTCAGGACCAAAACCAGCTTCTTCCTGCGCCTTTGCGGCTTTGCGGGCAAATTTTCTCGCTAAGGCGCAAAGGCGCAGTTTATGGACTATAGCACAAAACGGTATCCAACCCCCTTGATGGTGATGATCTCGAGTGAGGGATCTTCTTTGAGGTAACCGCGGATCTTGGTGATGTACACATCCAGGTTGCGGCTGTTGAAAAAAGAGTCGTTACCCCAGATATGGTTCAGCAGATCGCGACGGTCGATTACCTGGTCGCGTTTCTGGTAAAGATATTTGAGGAGTTCACTTTCGCGGTAAGAGAGCTTGCGCTCTTCCTTCCCGAAAATCAGTGCCTGTTTATTCAGGTGAAACTGGTATTTACCAATACTGATCGCATCGCCATTGATGGTTACCGCATCTTCTTTCCTGATCCGCAGGGCATTTTCAATCCGCGCAATCAATTCTTCAATACTAAAGGGTTTGCGGATATAATCATTGGCGCCGATCTTAAAACCCTGCACCACATCTTCGGTCTGTGTTTTGGCAGTCAGAAAAATGATAGGCACATCATCATTCAGTTGGCGGATATCTTCTGCCAGTTCAAAACCACTGCGGTTGGGCAGCATCACATCCAGGATACAGATATCGGGCTGCGCTGCTTCGAATGCTTTCATCACATCGGCACCATCACTTTCCATTACCACTTCAAAACCCCTGAGTTCGAGGGTCTCTTTTACGATCTTGCCCAGAAAGAGTTCATCTTCTACATACAATACTTTTACGCTCATGTAACAGGAAGTTTAACGGTGAAGGTACTGCCTTTGCCGGGTTCGCTGTCTACAGTAATGCTGCCACCATGTTGTTTAATCACATGCGCCACATAACTGAGACCAAGCCCATACCCTTTGATATTATGATGATCGCCACTGGGTACGCGGAAAAATTTATCGAATATTTTAGCCTTGTAATCGGGCGCAATACCAATGCCCTTATCTGACACCGACAACAGAATGCTATCTACCTGATGCACCAGACGGATCCTGATATCCGGGTTATCCTTGCTGTATTTGAGTGCATTATCCAGCAGGTTAAAGATCACACTGGTAATATGAAGCCTGTCGGCCAGAATGGTAAAATAACTGCCCTCTACCTGCAGATCAATCCTGGCGTGGTGAGTGCTGAACTGCAGTTTCATGGTGTTCAACACTTCTTCGGTGAGTTGTTGCAGATCAAACACTTCCTTCTTCAGTTCCAGTTCCCTGTTTTCGAAGAGGGAGAGTTTGAGCACTTTATCTACCAGCAAACTCAGCCTTTGCAATTCTGCCGCAGAAATATCGAGGTATTCTTTGGTACGTTCCGGATTCTGTATGCCGCCAAAATTCCGCAAAGCCTCTACCGCAACGGTTACCGTGGCCAGCGGCGTTTTTAACTCGTGGGTGATATTACTGATGAAATCATTCTTCATCTCTGTCAGCTTCCGTTGTATCACCAGGTTTCGGTACAGGAAAATGAAAGTGACCGTAGTAAAAGCCACGAGGAACAAAGAGAACAGGATCTGCAGCGAAATTTTCTTCAACAGAAAAGTAGCTGGGTTTTCGAATCCCGCCTGGTACCAGTAGGGTTGGATAAAACCCACAATGGCCGGGCTGGTAGCCAGTTTGGCAGTGGTCATGGTATCTTTCCGGTGCAGTGAATCCTCTTTTCCTTTGATGATCTGAAAAGAAATCGGAATGCCCGCTTTGGCCAGTTCTTTTTTATAGATCGAATCCAGTTTGCGGATAGGCAAAGTATCGTCGAGCGCTTTACCAGAAGTAATCATGCGAACAAATGATTTCTCTGAAGGTAAATTGTCGCTTTTGATCGTAAGAGTAGTAGCGGCCCTGGCTGATAGCGGATTGGCTCTGATGATCATACCCGGTACACGCGTAGGTGCCGCCGGTGGTTGAGGGGCTTCTGTTTTTTCATGTGGGGTTCGGTAACCACTATCCGTCAGTTTGCTGTTAAAACTAACCACCACTTTCACGCCCGATTGGGACATACGCCTGATCAATCCCGTATCCATCGTAGGTGGCAATTGTACCCGTCCCATCTGCTGTTTGGCCAGCATCTGCGCAATTTCGGGTGGCAAATCGTTTTTATGTAATTCTATCCGCCTGATATTACCCGGACTCATGCTGTCTGGATTCTTATCAAAAAAGAAAGTCTGGGTAATTTTAGCGGCAGAATCTTTTTTGATACCGTTGCCTGTTTTTTTGAGATCAGCATTCTGCTTGCGCAAAGCATTCACCGCATTGTACACAAACAGATTTTCGCCGCTGGTTTGTTTGTAGATGAGGGTATCTGCTTTAAAACGGTCTACCTGCATTTTATACACCACATCCCTGAAAATTCCATTGGTTTCTTTTTTAAGAGCCTGCCACTCTTCTTTGTACAGTCGGCTA
The DNA here is from genome assembly GCF_058806635.1 of Sediminibacterium sp. GW821-FHT12F12. NCBI lineage: Bacteria > Pseudomonadati > Bacteroidota > Chitinophagia > Chitinophagales > Chitinophagaceae > Sediminibacterium > Sediminibacterium sp. GW821-FHT12F12. Next base: position 400,789 of record NZ_JBXAPW010000002.1, read on the forward strand.
AGCCAATAAGACTGGAAGGCCACGATCAGCAGGATCGCAGCTACCAGTAAGATCCGGGAAATACTGAATTTACTTATCGGCACCATTGCATTACAAATATAATCCGGCTTTGCAGGGAGCGGTGCTTTTATTAACCTTAATTAACTTTTGAGCAAGAATGCTTAACGAACCACCGGGTTAGATTTGAGGTCTAAAACAACCTTCATGAAAAAAATAGCATTCGTAGTTACAGGCTTACTCAGCCTCTCTGCCCTGCAGGCGCAGGTAAAACAGGGAACCATTTTTTACGAGCAGAAAGTGAATATGCACAAAACCATCCAGGACGAGCAGATGAAAGCCATGATTCCGGAATTCAGAACAGCGAAGTTCATGTTGTTCTTCAGCGACAGTATCTCCATGTACAAAACCGTTCCCGAAGATGAGGCACCCGATCCGTTTGCAGGGGGTAGTGGACCACGTATCATTATGCGCGCCGGTGGACCGGGTGGCGGTGGCGACCTGTATAAGAACTTCAGTGAAGCAAAGTCTGTACAGGCTTCTGAAGTGGCCGGTAAATATTTCCTGATCACCGATTCTATCCGCCAGCAGCCCTGGAAGCTCGGTACCGAAACCAAAACCATTCTGGGTTATACCTGCCACAAAGCTACCCGTAAAGTAACACAAACAGCAGGGGTTATGCGCCGGATCGTAATGGGCGGCGGTGCGCCCGATACTACTAACCAACCCCGCCAGCAGGCAAGAGAAGTAGAAGTGGTGGCCTGGTATGCAGATGATATTATCAGCCCCGTAGGCCCCGAAAATTATGGCCAGTTACCCGGTGTAATTTTACAACTGGATGTAGATAACGGCACCACCGTTTTTACTGCCACCGAAGTGAAAAAAACCGTTGACCCCAAAGAACTGAAAGAACCCAAAAAAGGAAAAGTAATGACCCGCCCCGAGTTCAGTAAAATGATGGCGGAAATGATGAGCAGTGGTGGCGGGGGATTCAGGATTGGAGGATAAGCAGATCAGTTATTAGCGTTTAAAAAGCCTGTCCGGTGGGATGGGCTTTTTTTATTACATACACTCTTGGGTTAAATAGTACAAATTATTACCCCTCTGCGGGAACTCTGCAAACTCTGCGGCTCTGCGGTGAATTGAGCTTACATTCACCGCAGAGCCGCAGAGATCAGGGAGTTTTCGCAGAGAAATAATAGACTGTAGTAAATGAAATGCAAAGAAGTTTATTTACAATTTCGCCTTCGGGGTATGGTATTCATTGGCCCTTAATTGATGAAGATCTTGCTGTTGATGCGCTCTTGAAAAATGCCTGAGTTTGTATTAGATCAAAATGCCACTCCCACTTATTGCTTCTTTCCTTTCTGAATCATTATTGTTATATCATGCCCACGAGAATTCCCAATACGTAGGGGTTCGCTAAGAGAAGGACAAGAGTGAAAGAGGGGAAAAGAGCATTGTATCTTAAGAAAGATATCTTAACTCAGTACAAAAAAATCCCACTCCTTCCGGAATGGGATCTATGCACATGAGAACGAGAGAAAGGGTTATTGTCCGCCGCCGCCGCCAAAACTCCGCACCACCATTCTGGGGCCCTGTGCGTTGTTACCGGCTTTGTTGAGGCTGAACGTGAAACTTAACAGGAAGTAACGTTGTAATACATTGTAGCGGGTATCTTCTATATAATTCTGGTTGGCATTTCGGCTTACACCCTGGTTCTGGTTCAGGATATCAAAAGCAGTGAGTTTGATCTCTGCACGTTTGTTCTTGAGAAAACTTTTGGCAATAGAAGCATTCCAGAAAGCCACTTTCGTATTAAAGCCATCGGCCCGGCCGGAGTTGATAGTATAATTCATATTATTGTTTAACACTACACCCCAGGGCAGGTAATTGGTCATGTCCAGTCCGTACACCTGTTGCAGGTAATTGCTGTTCAGCTGCGGCTGCAGCGAGTATTTGGCTTTGCTGAAGTTCAGGCGGCTGGTTGCCTGTATATCTACTTTGCCCTCCAGCGTAAAATTATAGTTCAGGTTAGGACCGATGCCGATATTATCGATCCCATTCTCGGCCCCGTTTACAAAACTAACGTTATGGATCAGATTGGTACCCACCCCCATATCAATGCGTGATTTTATTTTCTTCAGCGGAAAACCCATGTTTACCTGTGCAAATGCAGTATAGTTACCATTCGCATTCACCGGCATAGTTACCCGCGAACCATTGTTCTGGATCTGATCTGAGTTAACGATGGCATTGGCTATTTTAGAAACATTGATAAAGGCAAACAGGTTTCTTTGTGTATAGATATTGGTAGAAAAATAATTCAGGTTTACCGATTGCGTATAACTGCGTTTCAGGTTGGGATTACCGGTATAGGTATTCAACGGATCGCTTACATCGGTTACCGGCTGCAACTGGGTTGTACTGGGTTGCGAGGTAGACGTAGAATAGTTCAGCGTAAGCGTACGGGAACTATGAATACGGTACTGCAGATTCAGGTTAGGTAACAGATCTGTAAACTGCTGCCTGATCACATTTCCATTGGTTTTATTGGTGCTGATCAGTGATGCGCCCTGCAAAGAAGTACCAATCGTATAACTTGTTTTTTTCTGGTTAGCGCGGAAACTCAGGCTACCACCTGCATAACTGTACTCACTTTTAAAATCATTACTCTGCGATACATTTAACTGGTCGTATTTACCACTGCCGGCACTATAATCATACGTAGTTCGTTTGCTGTCGCCAATGCTGGTGTTGTAAAAAGCACTGATCTCGAGCAAGGATCTTTTACCGATGGGTTCTGTATACACCAGGTTACCACCTACACTTCGTACAACTGATTCCCGCCTGTTTTTCTGGTTGGTGATGGAGTCTTTCAAACCAATGCCATTGGCATAAAAAGTGTTGCGGGTATAAAGATCACCGCTTTGTTTGCTGTCGTTATACGCCAGACTCACCGTACTCGATAAAGTTCTTCCCTTTTTCTGGAAACGTTTTCGGAACAAAGCATTACCACCAAAGTTGAAAGCATCCGAATGGGTTTTACTATCGGTACTACCATCGTTCAGTTTCACATTTTTATTGTCGGTAGAGATATAGTTACTTACACTGCGGGTATCAGTTTGCTGCGTGGTAAACTGGGGCGTGAATTTAATGGAATGAAAACTATCGATCTTACTGTCGATGGTCATATTTACCCTTTGCTGTTTGCTGTTGCGGATGCCGGTACTATTAGATTCGTAGTTGAAATTATTTCCGGGTAACAGGTTCTGCCGCACGGTGCTGCGGTCGGTACGCAGATCAATATTACTGCCCATACCACTCACGTTAAAATCCGTTTTTTTATTCCAGAGATCATTATAGTTTACACCACCGGCAAAAGTGGTGGCTACACCCTGCTGGTTTTGTCCCATACCGGTTACAGGCAGTCCGGCACCATCATCGCCCCCACCGGTTCTGATGGTAATACCGCCGCCACTGCGCATACCGCGGGATAACTCTCCCGTAAAATTCAATACATCGGTAATAGAGAAACCCTGGCGGTTGGTATTATTACCCATCCCAATCAACGATAACTGCTGGTCGCCATTGAATTTATTGATATTGGTCTGCCCATCGTACCGTTCGTTGGAGCCAGCACCGGCGCTTACTTTTCCGAACAGAGATTTATTTCGGTCTTTTTTCAGTTTTAAGTTGATGGCTTTTTCACTTTGTCCATCATCTACCCCGGTAAACTCGGCCCGATCGCTTTTTTTATCAAAAACCTGCACTTTATCGATTGCATCAGCATCCAGATTACGGGTAGCCATTTTAGGATCGCCGGTAAAAAATTCTTTTCCATTCACCAATACCCGGTTTACCCGCTGGCCATTTACACGGATGGTGCCGTCGTTATCTACGGTAACACCCGGTAATTTTTTCAGGAGTTCTTCTGCAACGGCGTTGGGTTGTGTTTTAAAATTCTCTGTATTAAATTCTACTGTATCGTTATTAATGGTTACCGGTGCACGGCGGGCGGTAACGGTTACATTACCTGCACTCTGTACATCCATCATTTCTACATTGCCGAGGTTCATTTCCTGGCCTTCTTTGCTGATATCGAGATTTTTCCAGACGGGTACATAACCCACATAAGAGGCAGACAGCAGGTATTTACCCTTACCAATACCCGACAAACGGAATTTTCCGGTAGAATCAGCGCGGGTAAAAGTAACCAGGGTAGAATCTTTGGCATTTACCACCGATACAGTAGCATAAGCCAATCCTTTTTTAGATGCCGTATCAAAAACGGTTCCTTTAACAATGGTGGGTGTTTGTTGCGCCTGAGATAGAAAGGGAAGAAAGAAAACAGAAAGCAGGGTAATGATACGGAACATGGTCATGGTAATTTTAGTAGCACAAAACTAACCGGCTATATGCAGAGAAGCGGTTAATGAACTTTGGGGAAAGGTTAATGAAGGTTAAAGGAATGGTTGTTAGAAGATTATTACCTCTGTGTAACTCCCTGGCTCTGAGTCTCTGTGTTGAAAAACACAACTTATCCTCTATCATCTATTAGCAGCTGTCATTTTCAACTCAGAGGCCACTGAGGTACAGAGTTTCACAGAGAGATTTTAAAACAAAAAGGGAAATACCGGAGTGAACCCTTTACGGCTCCGGTATTTCCCTTATGCAGGAATGAAATGATTGTTTAATTCTCTACGCCCAGCAGTTCTACTTCAAACACCAGGGTAGCACCCGGACCGATGTTGGGCGGACCATTATCGCCATAGGCGAGGTCTGCAGGAATGTACAATTTCCATTTACTGCCAACGGTCATCAGTTGCAGCCCTTCCTGCCAGCCGCGGATCACATTGGCGAGGGCAAAAGTGATGGGTTCGCCCCTGTCTACCGAACTGTCGAATTTGGTTCCGTTCAGCAGGGTACCTGTATAATGACATTTTACTTTGCTGGCCAGTGTGGGGCGGGTATTATCTGTACCGGCTTTCAGCACTTCATATTGTAAACCGCTGGGTAAGGTAACTACACCCGCACGTTTGCCGTTTTTTTCCAGAAAAGCCTTGCCTTCTTTAATGGCACCTGCTGCTTTAATGCTCACCGCATTCTCCTGGAAGCGGGTAAAACATTGCTGGATGGCCGCATCATCTAATAAAACCGTTTTATTGGCACGCTGATCAGCCAGCGCTTTTTGAAAAAGGGTCATATTAATATTATCAAAACCCTGTTGTTTCAGACTTTGCCCGATGCGGATACCCAATGCATAACTGGTACTGTCCACATTATTTTTAAAAGGATTGGCAGCCACGGCTGGTTTAACAGCGGGTTTGGCGGTAGTGACCGGCTTTTTTGCCTGAGAAAAGCCGGCGGTAGCCAGCAGGAACAAAGCGAAAACAAAAAACGATTGTTTCATGTGGTTGATTTTGTGAAGGTCAAAGAAACGATATTTTTTACTTGCTACCCCACCAGTTTTTCGATAGCCGTATTCACTTTCTCAAATCCGAATTGCGATAGGGTCTGTTGCATCATGGCATTTACCTGCTCTGTGCAAAGATTACCGATACTGCCTTCATGTACATGGTTTACCTGGGTGGTATAGGTAAAACGGCCTTCTTCGATGGCCATGCCGATCTCTTTATACGCATCACGGAAAGGCACACCCTGTAATACGCGTTTGTTCACTTCTTCTACGCTGAACACATATTTGTACTTATCGTCTGCCAGGATATTTTCTTTAATGGATATATTCGCCAGCATCAGGCTTACCATGGTTAAACAGTCTTTGAGGGTCTGGAAAGCCGGGAACAGGTGTTCTTTCAGTAACTGCAGATCGCGGTGGTAACCGGAGGGCAGGTTACTGGTCATAAGCAGGATCTCGTTTGGTAAGGCTTTTAAACGGTTGCAGTAAGAACGAACCAGCTCAAACACATCCGGATTTTTTTTATGCGGCATGATACTGGAGCCGGTGGTTAAAGAAGCCGGGAAACTGATAAAATCAAAATTCTGGTTCAGGTATAAACAGGCATCCATGCTTAACCTCGACAAAGTATCGGCCAGATTAGCCAATGCCATGGCAGTGATACGTTCTGCTTTACCTCTGCCCATCTGTGCATATACTACATTATAATTCAGGTCAGCAAAACCCAGTAATTCAGTGGTCAGGGTCCGGTTGATGGGGAAAGAAGAACCATAGCCAGCTGCAGAACCCAGCGGGTTTTTGTTAACCACCTGGTAAGCGCTCTGTAAAGTGATCAGATCATCTACCAGGCTTTCTGCATAGGCACCAAACCACAAACCAAAAGAAGAGGGCATGGCCAGTTGCAAATGTGTGTACCCCGGGAATAGATGACCTTTATATTTTTCGCTTTGTGCCTGTAATAACTGGAAAAAGGGTTGTACTTCTTTCACCAGCGTTTCTATTTCGCTGCGCAGAAACAATTTTACATCCACCAGCACCTGGTCGTTGCGGCTGCGGGCCGAGTGGATCTTTTTACCGGTATCGCCCAGTTGTTGGGTAAGCAGGAGCTCTACCTGCGAGTGAACGTCTTCAATACCATCAGCAATGGTGAATTGTGAATGGTGAATTTGCTGGTAGATTTTTTTTAATGCAGCAATGATAGCAGTGGCTTCTTCCTGCGTAAGCAAACCCACACTGGCCAGCATATGGGCATGTGCGATGGACCCCTGTACATCAAAGGGAGCCAGGAGCAGGTCAAACTCCTTGTCTTTGCCTACGGTAAATTTCTCTACCAGTTTGGATGTGTCGGTATTGTCTTTGCTCCACAGTTTCATGAGAGATCGGTTGCCGGTTACCGGTTGCAGGTTACTAGTTGCAGGTTACTAGTTACTCGTTATTGGTAGCCTGTTTTAAAAATGGTTCCAGTTGGTTTTTACCCACTGAACAAACTTATTTATTTTCTTACTCAATACTTCATATCCTGCATGTAATGATTGATATAATTCTTCTTTGTCAAGTGACCCTGTTTCTTTCAGAAACCCGAGATGTACAATCGTCTCATCACACTCTGCCTGTGCAAATACCAGGTATTTTATAAAATCTGCTTTGTATCTTCTCCTACCGTAACCTTCCACAATCATAGATGTGACAGATTTAGAAGATCGCCTGATCTGGCTAGCTTCTTCAAACATTTCGAATTTGGGAAGAAGAAGCGTCATTTTGTGAACCTGTATGGCCAGTTCTTTTGACTCCTTGTAAATATCAAGATCCTGGTAATTTTTCATGATCTGCCTTTTACCTGCAACCAGTAACCGGGAACTAAAGAATCACTTTTTTTAACAGGTTAATATACAATTCTATTCCCTGATAAATCTCATCTACGTATAAATACTCATCTGCAGTATGACTCCTTGCACTGTCTCCCGGACCCATTTTCAAAGTCTGGAAGGGCATCAGTGCCTTATCGCTGGTAGTAGGTGATCCATAATAGGACCGGCCCAATTGTATTCCGGATTGCACCAGCGGATGATCAAGGCTGATGGAAGTGGAGCGCATGCGCAGGCTTCGTGGAACTACTTCGCTTTTCACATTCGCCTGGATGATAGCCAGCACTTCTTCAAAAGTATACAATTCGTTTACTCTTACATCTACCACAAACCGACAGGAAGAAGGCACCACGTTATGCGCTTTATTTTCTGTTTCGATCACGGTAACCGACATCTTCACTTTGCCGAGCAGCGGTGATACTTTTTCAAAGGCAAAATTCCGGAACCACTCAATATCAGCCAATGCTTTGTACAAAGCATTTTCTCCCTCTTCGCGCGCAGCATGACCCGCTTTGCCGGTGGCGGTTACATCCAGTACCAGTAATCCACGTTCCGCAATGGCCATCTGCATCAAAGTAGGTTCACCCACAATACCGCATTCGATTTTTGGCAGGTGTGCTAACAATACCTCAATCCCGTTTTTGCCTGAGATCTCTTCTTCGGCAGTGGCCGCAAATACCAGGTTATATTTCAGATCAGTTGCTTCATAAAAATGCAGAAATACCATCAGCAAAGAAACCAGGCATCCGCCGGCATCATTACTACCAAGGCCGTATAATTTACCATCTGTGATGGCGGGAGCAAAAGGATCCAGGGTATAGGCTTTGTTCGGTTTAACCGTATCGTGGTGAGAATTTAATAAGAGACACGGTTTTGCTTCATCAAAATGTTTATTCACTGCCCACACATTATTGAGGTAACGCCGGGTTTTAACGCCTTTTTGCTGTAAAAAGGTTTCCAGGATAACAGCTGTTTCCGCTTCTTCCTTACTGAAAGAAGGAGTGGCAATCAATTGTTGCAACAGTGCTACTGCCTGGTTTGCTGGTGTATGTTGTTGATCATTCATGGTGAATGGTTGTACCCGCGCTGCCGGCAATCAGCCCGTGTAGTTCTTCTGCCTTTCCGATGATCACTTTGCTCACGCCTTTGGCCAATGCGGCAAAAGCATTATCGAGCTTGGGGATCATCCCGGCAAATATTAATTGTTGTTGTTTCAGTTCGGTATAATATGCAGGATCCATTTGCAGGATCACTGAATTTTCATCATTTACGTCCAGTAACACCCCACTCTTTTCAAAAGAATAAATCAGTGTTACCTTGTACATACTGGCCAATGCTGTAGCCAGTTCCTGTGCAATAGTATCTGCATTGGTATTCAGCAGATCTCCCTGGGCATTGTGGGTGATGGGCGCTGCCACCAGCGTAATGCCCTTGTTCAGTAAAAGTTGAATCAGCTCTGTGTTCACCAGATCTACATCACCTACAAAACCGTAATCTATCGTGGCATGTGTTCGTTTATGTGCCTGCAGCAGGTTGGCATCGGCACCCGTTAACCCCATAGCATTGCAACCATTTGCCTGCAATTGGGCAACAATATTTTTATTGATATAACCAGCATATACCATGGTTACGATCTTCAGCGTTTCCGCGTCGGTAATACGTCTGCCATCTACCATCTGTTGCTGAACACCCATCTGATCGGCCAGTTTGGTTGCCAGTTTACCACCGCCGTGTACCAAAATCTTTTTTCCTTTCACTGCAGCAAAAGACTGCAGGAACGAAGCCAGTTTGGTTTCATCATCAATGATGTTACCACCGATCTTTATGATATAAACTGTTTCCACGTTTTTTATTTAGCTGCGCTTAATATCTCTGATAATACAGCCTGTGCCGCCCAAACACGGTTACCCGCCTGTTTGGTTACCAGGCTGTGGTCGCTGTCCAATACTTCATCGCTTAACTCCACATTTCTTCTTACCGGCAAACAGTGCATTACTTTAGCATTGTTGGTGGCTTTCAGTTTCTCTTCTGTCAGCATCCAGGCCGGATCATTCTCGTACACTTTTCCGTAATCCGTATACGTGCTCCAGTTCTTTACATACACAAAATCCGCATCCTGTAAAGCCGCATCCTGGTCGTGGGTAATAGTAGCTCCTTTGGTAAACTGTTCGGCCAGTTCGTAATCCTGTGGATGGGTGATCACAAAATCTGCCTCACCCCAGGCATTTACCCATTGCGCAAAACTATTGGCCACACATTGCGGAAGGGGCTTGATATGTGGTGCCCAGGTTAGTACCACTTTTGGTTTTCGGGTACCGCCTGCCGGGTTTTGTTTGAGTGATTCGGTAATGGTGATGATATCTGTTAACGACTGCAAAGGATGCAGCGTAGCACTTTCCAGGCTCACTACCGGTACACCAGCATATTTGATGAACTGGTTAATATACATTTCGCTGTAATCATCTTCCCGGTTCTTTAAAGATGGGAAGGTTCTGATACAGAGTATATCAAAATACTGTCCCAGAATAGGCGCCGCATCTTTTACATGTTCTACCGTATTACCGCTCATAATGGCTCCTTCCTCAAACTCGAGTGCCCAGCCTTCTTTGTCTACGTTAAATACCACGGCTTCCATACCCAGGTTCTTAGCAGCGATCTGTGTGCTTAAACGGGTACGCAGACTGGGGTTTAAAAACAACAGACCAATCCTTTTGTCTGCACCCAGCTCTTTATCCAACAGCGGATGCGCTTTGTATGCCAGGGCTTTTTTTACCATGGCATTGATATCGGTAACATCGGTAACAGAAATAAATTGTTTCATATTGTATGCTTAACGCTTAACGCTTAACGCGGAACGCATGGGTAAATTATTCTCTTATTGATTTTATCAGGTTAATCAGTTTTGCTGTTATTTCATTGATCATTTCTGTCACTTGTTCATACTTGTCTTTATCAATGTATCCCAGATCAAAAGCAAGCAGTGTGCAGTAAGCTACTTCATGAATAGATCCTAAAGAGATATCCAGAAAATGTACAAAATCTTTGTCAGTACTCCTGCCGCAACCCTCAACAATATTCAACGGTACAGAATATACAGCCCGTTTTAGCTGACTACTCAGTTCAAACTGCTCCGACTTCGGAAAATCCGGCATAACAGTCTTATACACAAACAAGGCCAGTGCATGTGCTTTCTGCCAAACTTCCTATTTACGATAATCTCTCAAATCGCTTACATGTAACTACTTAAGCGTTCCGCGTTAAGCTTTTTCCTTCAACTCTTCAATCGCTTCACCCAACGAAAACAAAAACTCATCGATCTGTTTCCTCGATAAAGCCAGCGAAGGCAAGAGCCTGATCACATTGGGCTTGGCTTCTCCGGTAAATACTTTGAAATCGAACAGTAGTTTCTTTTTCAGCTCCTTCAGCTCGTCTGGCAGGTCAAAGCCGATCATCAGTCCGCGGCCGCGAACATTTTTCAATCCCTCCACTGCTTTCAGTTTTTCTATCAGGTATTCGCCATTCGCTTTTGCATTTTCGATCAGCTTCTCTTCTTCCATCACTTCCAATACGGCCAGTGCAGCTGCGCAGGCCAGCTGGTTACCACCAAATGTGGTACCCAGCATGCCATGTTTAGGCTGGATACCGGGTGCAATGAGAATACCCGCAACAGGAAACCCATTACCCATTCCCTTGGCCATGGTATAGATATCGGCATTCACACCTGCAAAATCATGTGCGAAGAATTTACCGCTTCTTCCATAACCACATTGCACACTATCGGCAATATATACAGTACCATGTTCATCGCAAAGTGTTCTGATCAGCTGCAGAAAAGAGTCGTTGGCAATATTGATACCACCCACTCCCTGGATCCCTTCAATGATCACAGAAGAAATTTCTTTGCCTTGTTCTGCAAAACAGGCTTTTAAAGCCGCTTCATCATTAAAAGGAAGGAAGATCACATTATCCGTTTCGTTCACCGGGGCCACTATGGCCGGATTATCTGTTGCCGCTACCGCCAGTGAGGTTCTGCCGTGAAATGATTTTTTAAAAGCGAGGATTTTTTTTCTACCATTTACAAAAGATGCCAGCTTCAACGCATTCTCATTGGCTTCTGCGCCACTGTTACACAGGAACAGCTGGTAATCTTCCTTTCCACTTAAACGGCCCAGTTTAGCAGCCAGTTCCTGCTGGATAGGAATCACTACCGAATTAGAATAAAAAGCGATCTTCTCCAGCTGGTCCTCGATACGTTTTACCCAATGCGGGTGTGTATGGCCAATGCTGATTACTGCATGACCTCCATACATGTCTAAATATTGTACCCCTTCCTGGTCCCATACATAAGAACCTTTGGCACTGGTGATGGCGATATTGTTCAGGGGGTAAACGTCGAATAAAGTCATAAGTTATAAGTTATAAGTTGTAAGTAGTAAGCCAGGAACGCACTTTATTGATCAGTGCGATTAATATGGCTTTTACTTCATTAATCAATTAGTTTCAATCTATGTTTTTATCTGCCACACTCCCCGCTATATTTGCAGGAACCGATGTGGCGGATCTTCGCAACTGGTTTGTAAGACTATATATTTCTTCTTTAGGAAAAGTTTTTGTTTCCAGATACGTCAATAACCTAAAAAAATGCGCTTTCTCCCAAACCTTTAAACCTTTATAATTCTGCATACCTGACTATTCACTTAATACTTAATACTTATTACTTACCACTTAAAACCCGGCCGCTTTCAATTTCAATCCGGCCGTCTCCTCCAATCCAAACAACAGATTCATATTCTGTACCGCCTGGCCACTGGCTCCTTTCAATAAATTATCAATAGCCGAGTGTACCACGATCTTGCTGCCTTGTTTTTCAATATGCAGTAAACACTTGTTGGTGTTTACTACTTGTTTCAGATCGATCATTGTTTCGCTTACATGAGTAAACGCGTGGCCCTGGTAAAATTCTTTGTAGAGTTCTTTGATCGCATCCAGGGGTAATCCGCAATCAATCACGGAACTGATATATATGCCGCGGGTAAAATCACCTCTCCAGGGTACAAAATTCACCTGCATACCATCGTTGCCCTGCAACTGCTGCAGGCTCTGGTGGATCTCATTAATATGCTGGTGCTGCAATGATTTGTATGCCTGGATATTATTGGCGCGCCAGCTGAAATGCGATGTACTGCTCAGGCCCTGTCCGGCACCGGTTGATCCCGTAATACCTGTTGTATATACATCACCCAACACACCTGCTTTGGCCAATGGCAGTAACCCTAATTGTATAGCGGTAGCAAAACAGCCAGGATTAGCAATATTGGCTGCTCCTCTGATCTCGGCTTTATTCAACTCCGGTAAACCGTACACGAAAGTTCTGTCACCAATACTGGCTTTCTCTGCCAGCCGGAAATCCTGCGACAGATCGATCACTTTAATGATAGCAGGAATGGAGTTTTCTGTCAGAAATTTTTTCGCATCACCATGACCCACACAGAGGAACAATACATCAATATCATTTTGTAGTGTATCAGTAAACAGGATCTCTGTTTCACCTATAAGGTCAGCATGTACTTTGCTTACCGCATTTCCTGCATTACTGGTACTGTGCACAAAAGATAATGCCACACCGGGATGGTTGATCAGCAACCTGATCATTTCTCCACCGGTATAACCCGCCCCGCCAACGATGCCTGCTTTTACTTGTTTCATGATTTATACATTGATCCTGTCTGCTGCCGTAGAGGGCTGAGACGATAGAATAAATTCAATAGCTGTTGAAGTAGTATTACTGATGCGATGTTTCCTGCCGGCCTGTATATGAATGCCTTCCTGTTCGTTTACAATGATGGTTTCCCCATCTATTTCAAAAGTAGCTGTTCCTTTCAGGATGAAAAAAAACTGTTGTGCAAACTGATGATAATGCAAAGCCTCAGCCGTTCCGGCAGGCATTCTCTCCTGTTTAACAGAAAGTGCTGCGTTATCTACCAGATTCCATCCTTCGCAGGCATTACCCCATTGGTAATGTTGTAACGGCGTTTCTATGGAAACCTTTCCACTCACTTGTTCGATTCTTTGATATTGTGATAGATGCCCGTCTGGTTACCGAAGATCTTGGAGAAACCTCTTACATCATCGCCTGTCCAGCCACTATTCATTTCGCCATATTTGCCAAACTTGCTGCTCATCAGATCATATTTCGATTCAATACCGATCACCTGGAAACGGTAAGGCAGTAACTGTACAAACACATCACCGGTTACATGTGCCTGCGAACTTTCGAGGTACGCTTCAATATCGCGCATCACAGGATCCATGATCTGTCCTTCATGCAGCCAGTTACCGTAGAACTGCGCCAACTGGTCTTTCCACCCAAGCTGCCATTTGGTTAATACATGTTTCTCCAGTGCATGGTGCGCTTTCAGAATCACCATGGGCGCAGCGGCTTCAAAACCTACGCGGCCCTTGATACCGATAATGGTATCACCCACATGAATATCGCGGCCCAATCCGTAAGGACCCGCCAGTGTCTGTAAATATTGTATCGCTTCTGAAGGATGCTGAAAGGTTTTTTCATTCACCGCCGTAAGCTCCCCTTTTTCAAAATGGAGTTTCACTTCCTCCTCACCGGTTCTGGTAACCTGTGTGGGCCAGGCTTCTTCTGGTAAAATGCCTTTTGAGTTCAGTGTTTCTTTACCACCTACGCTGGTGCCCCATAAACCTTTGTTGATGGAGTAAGCCGCTTTCTCAAAATTCATGGTAACACCTTTCCCCTTCAGGTATTCGATCTCGGCTTCGCGGCTCAGTTTCATATCGCGGATGGGTGTGATGATCTCTACCCCCGGGATCATGATATTAAAGATCATATCAAAACGAACCTGGTCGTTACCAGCGCCGGTACTGCCATGCACCACCGCTTTGGCTTTCAGTTTTTGGGCATGTTCTGCAATATGTAAAGCCTGGCTCAGCCTTTCTGCACTTACACTTAAGGGATAAGTATTGTTCTTCAATACATTTCCGTAAATCAGGTATTTGATAATACTGTCGTAATAACTTTTCACAGCATTTACCGTGGTATGGGTTTTTACGCCCAGCGTATACGCATGTTTTTCTATCTGCGCCAATTCCTCTTCACTAAAGCCGCCGGTATTCACAATTACGCTATGTACCTCGTAGCCTTTGTCTTCTGTCAGGTATTTTACACAAAAGGAAGTATCCAATCCGCCACTAAAGCCCAGTACTACCTGGTCACCTTTTTGTAATGCTGTTGCTGTTTCCGTTTTCATTGCTTGCACGTATTTTCTTTGAAATTCTATAAGATTTCCCTTACGGGAGACTGTTACATGTTAAAAAACTGTTGGAACAAAGATTTGGGCTTCAGGGCAGCGCCGCCACCTGTTTCTTTTTTGCGGAACAAACGCAGCAGTTTACTTTGTTTGATCTTCATAAAACGTTCGTACAGTTTTGAGTTCTGCTTAAAATCTTCCGAGGTTTCAACAGGTTCGTAATGATCTTTGGGATCGTATAACATAGCGGTGCACAAACAGTTTTTCCTGTCTTTGCTCATCAGGATATCATAGTTCACACAGCTTTTACATCCGGCCCAGAACTCTTCATCATCCGTAAGCTCACTGTAGGTAACAGGCTCATAACCCAGGTCGCTGTTGATCTTCATCACAGCCAGACCGGTAGTTAAGCCGAATATTTTAGCAGTGGGATATTTCTGGCGAGAGAGGTTAAAGATGGTCTGTTTGATCCTTTTGGCCGTTCCGCTTTTACGAAAGGCAGGCGCTACAATCAGTCCGCTGTTGGCTACAAACTGCTCATGGCCCCACACTTCAATATAACAGAAGCCCACCCAGGTTCCATCGGGCAGCGTGGCTATCACGGCTTTGCCTTCTTCCATCTTTTTGGCAACATATTCCGGACTGCGTTTGGCAATACCGGTTCCGCGGGCCTTCGCAGAAGACTCCATTTCGTCTGTTATGGTTTGTGCGTAATGGGTGTCGCCACCGTTCGCTACACGAACAATAATATTATCTTCCAACTTGTACTGATTAATAGAGTGAAAAGAAAACACCTGGGTGTTTGTAGATCCAATTCCGGGAGAATTTCCACTGATAGGGGCAAGTGCCAGTTGCTCGTCCTATCAGCAACCACGTCGTGGTCGCGGCAGGGAGTTACACGGAAGTGTTGCCGGGGCCATGGGCTCGGCGTTGGTAACTACCGGGGAGCAACTGATATGTAAGAAAGGCTGTTTCACTGATAAGTGTCTAAGAGACCTTTGAAATTTTTTGTAAAAGTATAACAGTTTGCCAAAACAGGCTGAATTTTTTTATAAAAGTTTGGTTAAGACAACTGCTGGTACTACGAAAAAGGCCCTTCAGCATGCTGAACGGCCCATTCTCAAATCAGATCAGTGCTGATTAGCGAAAATGCTATTAACTGTTAGTTACCACCACCTCCTCCTCTGCGATTACCGCCACCCATCATCATCATACCACCACCGGGGAACATGCCCCGCATCTGGTTCTGCTGTCCACGCTGCTGTTGCTGTGCCCCAAATGAGCGCAGGTTATAGGTGAAAGTGAGCATGAAATAACGGGTCAGGTTATTCGAAATACTGTTAACAATCTGGTTGGCAGATGCAGAAGAAGTAACCGATTTATTCTGTTTCAGGATATCGAAACAACTTAAACGCAATTCTCCTGCTTTATTTTTCAGGAACTGTTTGGCAATGGAAGGTGTGATCAGGAATACGGTTGTGTTATAACCTGCCGGACGATTTCCAAAATGCGAGTAATCAAAATCACTGGCCAGAATCCATCCATTGTTCGAATACAAAGTGAAATCCGCCGCCATACCCTGAACGGTATAATTGGTATTCTGGTTAGCCGACAGCGAATTGCGGATTGGGTTATACTCAAAATACGTACTCAGGTTCATGTCGAAATTATTCTTCAGGTTGGTGGTCCATTTAATGGTCTGCCTGAGTGTAGTGCTCTGTGTGGCATTCAGCACATTATTCAGTAAAGAACGGCTTCTGTTATAATTGATATTGGTCTGTAAGTTCAGGTTCGATTTCGGATTTTTGATTGGGAACCCATACATGAAATAACCAGACAGATTGTAGGTACCACCCAGGTTCACATACGTAGAAGTTCTTCCGCCATTCGGATTCTGCGTAATGGAACTCACAATATCATTGGAAATAATGGTTGCATTAACCGTGGCAAAAATGAGTCGCTGGGTAAACGGATCAAAAGAGTTGAACAGGATCCGCATGCTGTTGGTGAACTGTGGTTTCAGATCAGGGTTACCGATCTGGAAATTAATCGAGTCGGATGTTGTTTTCACCGGCTGCAACTGCATAGTGCTTGGCTGACCGGTTCTTCCGTTATAGAATATACGCAGACTTTTGGTTCTGGTGAAATTGTAAGTGAAGTTCAGGTTTGGTGTCAGGTTGGTGAAATTCCTTTTTACCAGTACGTTTTTGGTAGTATTGTTACTGGTCAGATCAATAAACTGCAGACCCGTTCCGATATTCAGGTTATACTTGGTTTGCTGGATGCGGTAACTCAGGCTGGCTGTATTGGAAGTAGCCGTATAATCGTACGAGTTACTGAACAGACTGTCGAACTTGCTGAATTTCTGCGAAGCATTGTCAAAACTATACGTGCGGTTAACCGTATTGCTGTTGTTATAGTTGTAGGAATAACGCAGTTCAATCATCTGGTTCTTACCCACGGGCTCGGTATAAGAAACCGTTGGACTGAAACTGGTAGAACGCGATGAATCTACATAAAACTGGTTGATGGTGTCAGTTCTTACAAAAGGCCTGGTAAAAGAGTTCACAGAATAATTCTTTCCGTCGCCATTGGTATTACTGGCAGAAAAACCGAGATCGAGTGAAATAGTTCTTCCACGCTTGGCAAACCTGTGACGCAACTGCAGGTTGGTTCCATTGATATTATAACCGCTGTTATAACCGGAAGACTGGCTCACAGACTGGTAAATAGGTGCATTGTTTTTTCCCCCGGTAGTAACCGTACTCGAAGTAGAAGTAGGATTACTGCTCTGTATGGTAAAATTAGGACGGAAGATCAGCGAGTTATTGGAATCGATCCTGTCTTCTATATTGAAATTGAATCGGTGGTTCTCATTTCTTGATACCGAAGAAGATACCACGTTGTTATACGTAGATGTATCGGAGCGCAGGATATTCTCGGTATTGCTGTTGGATTCGGCATTTACCCTGGGTGCATTGTAGAAATAGCTTCCGTAAGCATCTATTTTCGGGCTCCACACATCGCGATAGTTTAAACCACCTGCCAATGTAGTAGTAATACCGCTGGAAGTACCACCGCCGCCAAATCCGCCACCACCCATTCCGCCACCGCCGCCAAATCCACCACGACCACCGCCGATATTATTCTGTGTAAAATTCTGCTTGTTTACGTTATTGGCCTGTCCCTGAAAAGTCAGTTGCCTGTCGCCATTGATACGTGTGAAGTTGAAGCTTTCATCATACGTACCATCCGTACCAATACCGGCCACAGCTTTACCGAACATTCCTTTTTTCTTGTCTTTTTTGGTAGTGATATTGATGGTCTTCACGCGGTTACCATCATCAAAACCACTGAACTTGCTCTGGTCGCTCAGATCATCAAATACCTGGATCTTATCGATCACATCGGGAGGAAGGTTGCGGGTGGCCATTTTAGGATCATCGCCGAAAAAGCGTTTACCATCCACCAATACCCGCTGTACGGCTTCACCCTGCGATTTGATAGAACCGTCTTTGCTCACTTCCATCCCGGGAATTTTTTTCAGCAGGTCTTCTGCTACGGCATTGGGTTTGGTTTTAAAAGCAGAAGCGCTGATCTCCATCGTATCTTTTTTCATCCTTACCACCGATTCGGTTACGGTTACATTACCGAGGTCGTTGGCAGCTGTTCGCAGGTAAATCGTACCCAGGTTCACCGAAAAATTGGTTTTGGAGAAACTGATCTTTTTGGTAAAAGGTTCATAGCCCTGGAACTTTACTTCCAGGATCATATCCCCGAAAGGAATATTCTGCAGTGAGAAAGTTCCATCTTCCTTGGCCAATGTAAATACTTCCAGTGTAGAATCACGGGCATCCAGTATGGTAACAGAAGCGTCTTTGAGGGATTGTTTGTTGAGCGAATCAATCAGTTTTCCTTTCACAGAACCGGAGGTTTGGGCCGATACCGTACAAACCAGGAAAAGACAGGCAATAAAAGCAGCAATTTTGCGCATAAAAGTTGGAATATAATTCAGAAAACAAATATCGTTCTCCTTCATCAGTAATCGGGGACAATCAAGATTAACGGAAAACTACTATGATAGTTGGGTATGACCGCATGAAAATCGGTGAAAACTTACATCGGATAGGTAGGGTAAAATCGGGACCAGCATTCATCCGGAATCAGCACAGATTCACCGAAAACACTGTATTTACAGGGTTTGGCAGAATGCCTGTTATTGATGCAGCAGTACACCTCTAAACATAGTTTTAACATACCCGCCCTGCCCAAAGCTTTCCTTTCACATAAAACTTTACTTATTTTTGCGGGCACCGAATTCTCAACACAAAACATCATCCATGAAACAAGTCAGAAACCTGCTTTCCGGCACCACCTGTATCCTGGCTATCTGCCTGTTTATCAGTGCCTGCCAGTCTGAACCAGCCAAAACAGAAGAAAAACCTTCTACCGACAGTGTAGCAGCCATGCAAACAACCGATAGCACCAGCCATGCACTGGAACATCTGCTGGTTGACAATAAAAAAGATCCCAGCTGCGGTATGCCTGTTACTGCCGGTATCAGCGATACCGCTCACTACAAAGAGAAAGTACTGGGTTTTTGCTCCAAAGAATGTAAAGACGCTTTCCTGAAAGATCCTGAAAGCATGATCGCTGCAGCAGAATTGAAGAAATAAACAATCTCTGTTAGTCAACAGATTCATCACAGATACTACAAAGGGCACATAGTGATATGTGCTCTTTTGTTTGCCGGTATGGTAATACACTTAACTGAAGAGATATTCCACATCTTCTTTTGTAAGCGTTTTCACAAATCCTTCATCGTCTGTGATCAGGTCTTTGGCAAGGTTACGTTTACGTTCCTGGAGTTTTAATATTTTATCTTCAACCGTATCTGTACAGATCATGCGGTACGCAAAAATATTCTTGGTTTGCCCTATGCGGTGGGTACGGTCAATGGCCTGCTGCTCTACCGCAGGGTTCCACCAGGGATCCACAATGTACACATAATCGGCAGCGGTTAAATTCAGACCTACACCTCCCGCTTTCAGCGAGATCAGGAATACGCGGCAATTCTCATCATTCTGGAAACGATAGATCGCTTTCTCCCTTTCTGCTACGGTGCTGCTTCCGTCGAAATATTCATAGTCTACCCCCAGCTCCTTCATCTTCTCTTTGATCAGCGCCAGCATACCGAGGAACTGCGAAAAGATCAATGCCTTATGGTTGCTGATATTCTCCGTGATCTCCCTGCCGATCTCTTCCAGCTTTACTGATACATTCGGAAAACGTTCTTCTTCTTTAACAATAGCCGGACTATCACAGATCTGACGCAGTTTCATCAGACCCTGTAAAATGGTGAGCTGCGATTTCTGGATACCCTGGTTCTCTACCACACCCAGGATCTTATCGCGGTAATCATTCCGGTAAGCATCATAGATCTTACGCTGCTCATCGCCCATTTCGCAGAACAAGACCATTTCCTGTTTTTCGGGAAGATCTTTGGCTACCTGCTCTTTGGTACGCCGCAGGATAAAGGGATATAATAATTTCCGCAGATGGTCTTTCTGCTCTTTTTCTCCAAACTTATCAATGGGCACAGAGAACTCCTGTTTAAAAAATTCCACACTGCCCAGCATGCCGGGATTGAGGAAGTTCATCTGCGCAAATATGTCGAAGGTATTATTCTGCAAAGGCGTTCCGCTTAAACACAAACGGTTTTTGGCTTTCAGCAGTCCTGCCGCTTTGGTTACTTTACTACCGGGATTTTTGATGGCCTGACTTTCATCCAGGATCACATAATCAAAACTTACTTCCACAAACTGTTTGATATCGCTGCGCAGGGTACCATAGGTAGTAATGATCACATCGATCGCAGGATCCGCTAAATTTTCTTTGGACCGGCTGCCGCCATGATGTACAGAGAACGTTAAGTTGGGCGTGAACTTTTTGATCTCGTTCTGCCAGTTAAACATCAGCGTGGTAGGACAAACCACCAGCGCCTTCAAGCTGCCGTTCTCTTCTTTCAGGTGATGAATAAAACTGAGCGCCTGTATGGTTTTACCGAGGCCCATATCATCTGCCAGAATGCCGCCCCACTGCACTTCGCGCAGGTAGTTCAGCCATTGAAAACCGCTTTCCTGGTAAGGGCGCAATACTTCGCGCAAGTGTGCCGGTGCCGGTACTTCTTTGATGGAGTGATTGTCTTTCAGACGCTCATATTTCTCTTCCAGCTGAAAAAATAATTCCTGTTCATCGCGTTGCAGATATAGTTCCTCAATCACACTGAAGTGGTACTTGCTCAGCTTCATGCTGCCTGACTTCCCATCGCCCACACGAAACAGCAGCGAATATTTTTTGATCCACTCTTCCGGCAGGATACCCAGGGTACCATCCTGCAACTGCACAAACTGCTGTTTGTTGGTGAGTGCTTTTTTCACTTCGTCTACCGTTACTTTCTGTTCGCCGAACAGGATCTCCACTTTGGCATCAAACCAATCGGTATTACTGCTGATGAAAATTTTGGTAGAGGGTTTGGCCGTATTGAACCGGAAATTCTTCAGTGCCTCAAATCCGAATACGGGAATATTCATTTCCTTCACTGCATCTACAAACAGGAAAAACCAGTTGTTACGCAATACATCCGTTCCTTTTAAGGCCAGTACATTGCCCTCTACCGGACGGATAAAGGCCGAATGCAGGGATTCTATTTTCTGTACAAATTCTTTTTCCGCTTCCAGGTTACGCTGTATTACCAGCAATTTATCGGCAACGGGCAAGATGATTTTTTCTTTGTCTACCGGCCGCACATCGTAACCACGGTAACTGAATACCGGTTGAAAGAGCAGGTATTCGCCTTTTTCTTTCAGCAATACTTTTACTTCGGGCTTGCAATCTTTGATCTCTTCTTTCTGCACATTGGTAAAATGTACATTGTATTCTTTAGATAAAGGAAGAATGAATTGCTGCAACTGCACGGCCCAGTCTTCTGCCGCAATACTGATCTTACCACTGGGCAAAAATTTCTCTACCAGGTTAATGTCTTCCGAACGCTGCCAGGTAAAAAACTGGTTATGGTATTGGAAGAGCAGCGCTGATTCGCTTTCGTTGTCTGAAATATTCAGATCGGCCAGTGGCAGTTTTACCCGGCAATCTACTTCATACGCACCATTGGCATAGTTTACTTCAAATTCCGGGCTGATGAATAACTGCATCAGTTCTGCCTGCTGCAGGTTGGCGGTGGTAAAGGTTTTGCGGGCCGGCAGGTAAAATACAAAATGACTTTCTGCCAGCTCTGTAAATATTTTTTTAAATTTGGGATGCAGAAATTCATTGATGAGGTGGCGCGTTTCTTCGGGCAACTCATCATTGTGTTGTTGGATAATATTTTCCCAGATACCGCTGAAAGGCGAATTGCGGTTCAAATAACGGCTTACTTCGCCGGGCATCAGTTTGCGCAATTGCTGCAAGAGCATTTTATCCTCTTCGCTGAATACTTCGGTGTTGATGAATTTAGCGAGGTCCAGCTTCACGGTTTTGCTGATGTATTTTGTCATCTCCTCATCCGCTTCGCCCTGCACCGCTTCCAGTTGTACATAAGGATATTGCTGTTCGTTGGCCGTAATTACCACACCCAGTTTCAGGATGGTTTTATCGGCCGCTTCTTCTACCAGTATTTCTGCCGGCGATTTTACGGGCTCTTCTTCAGCAGGCCTTGGGCGTGGTTCTGCACCCGGTATCTGAGACACCCTTTTGATCGTAGTATCCAGCACCCGCAGAAAAGGTTTCCCATCGGTATAGGTAAATTCGAATTTGCCTTTCAGGTCATCCGTTAATGAATAACCATAGAGTGCGAGTAATTTATTTTTCTCTTTGTCCCAGTTGCGGATACTGTCAAAATAATTCGGACCGTAATTATGCAGTAACTGCAGCAGCAGAATATTTTTGTGCACGCAGAGCGGATGCTCCGTATCGCTCTGGCAGGTGCAGCTGGTATCAAAATTTCTTTCTTCGTTTTTCTGGATCAGTACTTTAAATAATTCGCCCTCGTATTCCAGCTCGGCCAGTACCCGTTCATCTTTGGCTTCCAGGATATTACTCCGGCCACTGCGCAGGTAATTCTCGGCCGCCTCGAAATTTTCCTGGGCCGATAACATGCGGATCAGCTTCAGCTCCAGCTGTTTCATTTTTACCACGGTGTGACGCTGGTCGTAAATCGTTTCTTTATCGCCGAGTAAATTTTTATCGAGCAGATCCTGCAGGTGAAACAGGGCACCGGCTTTGTGGCGACAGATCTCTGAGAGGTTATACGGACAACTGCAACGCAGTGATAATGTTTTGGGATCTTTGAACTGGTTGATATGCACTTTGTAAAAAGTAGCATAACCATCATCCTTCACACGGAAGATCACCGATGCCATCAGGTCATCATACTCCACCAGTTCCACATTGCCAAGGGCATGGATTTTTTTACCACGGCGGATCACTTCCTCTGTGCCGCTGTTATAAATATGTTTGATCAGGTACGGTAATGCCATGTTCTGTTGGCCATTTAAATTTGAGCACCTGGCGAATGCAGTACCGCGAAAAGATCTCTATCCAGACCCGGTACACCGAACCGCAGATTCTCAAAAGGGCAATTTGCAAAAGTAAAGGAAAGGAACTGGCTTTGCGAAGAGATTTAAAAGAAATCTGGCTGAATAGCCTTGGGTTTAACAGAAAGGGAAGAAAATATGCTGCTTTTGTGAAGGCATAGCCTCCCTCTTCCACTTATACGGACTGAACAACCAGATCGCCATCCTGATAAATAGGGAGCACATTGGCCACATCGCGGCTTACACAATATTCGAGGTCTTTTTCCAGACCATAAGAAGCCAGTCGATGCCAATGCGTGGTTTTACGGATAAGGCTGTTCATATCATGCCGGTGCATGGCATACATATCTGTTGCCATCAGGCTGCTGTCGCAGTGGATGGTGAAATGATCCTGTATTTCCTGTATTACCGCGCCGGCAAACAGTGTGTCTTCGAGGTTAAACTTGTCTTTCCAGCCAGAACAGCCGAGGTACACATTTTTGTTTTGCGTGGCCAGAAAACGGCAAACGGCTGAAAGATTCGGGAAAGACCCCGTTACCACCTGCGAAGCCCCATTGTTCAAAGCCATATGCAGCAGTTTGGTGCCGTTGGTAGTGGTTAATACGAGTGTTTTGCCCTCGATAAAGGAGCGCGGATATTCGGCAGGTGAATTGCCGTACGACAAACCCGGAATTACTTTACCATCCCGCTCACCGGCCGTAATGCCACCGGTGCTTTCGCCGAGTTCAATGCAACGGTCAACAGAATCTACAGGAATCACCCTGGCGGCTCCATTGTACAAAGCGGTGGCAATGGTAGAAGTGGCTCGGAATACGTCAATGATCACCACAATACTGTTACTGATATCGTAGGTATTCAGTAATCTGGGTGAAAGAACTGTGTGCAGGGTAGGTTTTGCGCTCATAAAGCTGCAAAGATAAACGGAATATTGAATATCGAATATCGAACAGGGAATGTCGAATATCGAAGTGGAGGAGTGTAGCAGATCAAAATCAAACGAAATCTCCGCGCCTCTCTGTTTCTCCTAATCTCCGTGTTGAAAAAAAAATCTGACATACTAAATAATCCCGAATAGTAATAGTTTCTCAGCACAGAGATTAGGAGATCAGGAGTTTCACAGAGAATAACTGCCGGTATATCTGGACCTCAGTGACACCTATTTTTCAGTTGGGGGTAAGAAAGCCTCTATGAGATAATTCTTTCGTCATTCGACATTCCCTGTTCGATATTCCATATTCCCTTAGGCTTTCTTCGTCAGTATCAGTAACTCATTCGCCTGCACTTCGGTTACATACCGTTTCACACCTTGTTTGTCAGTGTAATTACGGTTGATGAGTTTGCCTTCAATGGCCACTTCCGTTCCTTTTACGAGGTATTTTTCTGCTATCTCTGCCAGCTTACCCCAGGCCACTACATTGTGCCATTGCGTTTCGGTTACTTTTTCACCTTTGGCATTTTTGTAGTTTTCGTTGGTGGCCACACTGAGGTGGGCCACTTTTTTTCCTTCGCCAAAGGATTTGATATCGGGCACCTGACCCAGGTGCCCGATCAGTTGTACTTTGTTTTTGATCGCGTTCATACCATTTCATTTTGCAGATGAATAAATCACGGGCAGGAAATCTGGCCCTTATCCATACAAATATGAAAACACAGGAACGCATTAGCCGGTTAACAGGCGTTTACTTACGGATGTAAACGTTTGTAAATGCTTGACTACAACGATCTGTTCCTTTCTGAAAGTCAAGGAAGCACTGACAGATAGAAACTTTTTCTGCTGAACATCCGTATGTAATGAGCTATAAACCGCCAACTGGAATTTGGCGTGATTCTTTTGTAGAATGTAACAACAGCGATTATTTTGTCGTAAAAAAACTACATATTTCACTGTTTATTGATGAATATAGGCTGTAGTACAATAGGATTCCTGCTGAATACTTTATACTTGCATTGTGTCACAGATTTATAATCCCTTACAAAAGTGAACAGCGCATTCAGACATGCCGGTATGTTGACTGAAAAAAGCGGCAACCATATCCCACAACAATCTGTTGCCTGGTGGTACACCTGTATTGTATCGGGTGTATTCCGTTTTCCAAAATTGTTTTTTTGGGTGCTGGGGTTAATGATGAGTGTGCAGGGAATGGCGCAGGTAACGACAATAAATATTGATCTCAGTGCAAGTATAGATACTTCTATTACATTAAACAATACGCCTGATAGAAATGGGGTTACCTGTGGTGTAAGTTCTCAAGGAAATACCAACTGTATTGTGTTCAATGTTAAGTTGAATCCTGCTTCAGATCAGATTAGTTTTGATATAATAGGTGCATCCGGATTAGGTTCTGCTGCTTACCAGGTAAACTGCGGTACACCCACTTCCTTAGCTACCCCTATTTGTCTGAACGGCATCACCACAGCAAGCATCTCTTTTTGCAAAAACGGGAATAACCCTTACACCTATAAAATATCCGTATCATCTCTTGTAAAAGGATCGGCCGATCTTACTCTCAGACAGTTCTGTTCCGGTACCATGAGTATTACAGGATTGCAGTCTGCTTCGGTTAATTGGGAATCCATTTTTCCGGGATCTGTTGGTCAGTACAATAATTACCTGAGCTGCGTGTCTGGTTGCAGTTCCACCACAGTTACACCTCAGGCAGGGTCGCCGGCTTATATCGATTACCGGGTATATGGCTCAAGCACTTCCTGCGGAGCCGCTAAAGCAGATACGATCCGTGTGTACACTACTCCCGCCATGGCCGTATCCATCACACCCGGTAACCCTGCCATCTGTTCGGGTGCAAGTACCCCTTTAACGGCATCGGTTACAGGTGGTAATCCGCCATATGTGTATAGTTGGAGCACAGGTTCGTCTGCTACTTCCATTACCGCCAGTACTATTGGTACGTATTCGGTTACGGTATCAGATAATACCACGGGTTGCGCAGCCATTACACAAACAGCCGAAGTAACTACAGCACCTACCCCGGCTGCGCCTACTGCTGCGGGTACTTCCATTTGCGCCGGCAATAGTGCAACGCTTACAGCTACCGCACCAGGTGGCACGTATGAGTGGTATTCAACTGCATCGGGTGGTACACAGCTTGGTACAGGCGCTACTTATACCACCCCCACACTGAACAGTACCACCACTTACTATGTGCAAACCACTTTGAATGGTTGTACAGGACCAAGAACAGCCGTTACAGTAACGGTTAATGCCATTCCTGTTGCACCCACAGCCAGCGGAGGCAGCGTATGTGTAGGTAATACCATCACCCTTACCGCAACAGCTCCCGGGGGAACCTACAGTTGGCACGATGCTGCCAATGGAGGTAGTTCGTTATTTACCGGCGCATCTTTTACCACGCCCGCATTAAACAGTACCACGAGTTATTATGTACAAACCAATGTATCCGGATGTACCAGCGCAAGAACACCCGTAACCGCTACCGTAATACCGAAACAGGATCCGGCATTTGTATATCCTTCCGGCACATTCTGTGTTACAGGTACCAATCCTGCACCTACCCTTTCGGGAGGTAGTACCGGTACATTCAGCTCCTCACCTGCAGGATTGGTGTTTGTAAACACCAGTACCGGCGAAATAAACCTGGCAGCCAGTGCACTGAATACCTATACTATCCAGTTCATTACCAACGGTACCTGTGCTTATACCAGCACGGCAAATATTACCGTTACCAATGCACCCAATGCATCGTTCACGTATAGTGGCAGTCCGTATTGCCCGCAACAATTATCCGCAGTTCCTACATTCCCTACCGGTGCGAGTGCCGGTATTTTCAGTTCCACCACCGGACTCGTTTTTAAAAATACCAGTACTGGCGAGATAGACCTGAAAGCGAGTACACCCGGTACCTACACAGTAACCAATACCATTGTAGCGGCAGGTGGTTGTGCCCAAACAATCGCAACCGGTAGCATTACCATTACGGCTGAACCCACCGTATCGGCTGGGATCGATCAAACAGTTTGTTCGGGCATTGCCGTAAACCTATCCGGCACTATCGGAGGTACCGCTACCAGTGCCAGCTGGTCGGGTGGCAGCGGCAGTTTCAGTAATGCCTCACAGCTAAACACACAATACACACCGGCAGCTAACGAAACCACCGTGAACCTTTATCTCACCACCAATACACCGGGTTCCTGCGCTGCTGCCAAAGACACGGTTGTATTGTATATCGTTCCTACTCCCGCCGCACCCACACTGGCGGGTACTACTATCTGTGCGGGACAGTCTACCACTTTATCTGCCACCGCACCAGGCGGTAGTTATGGCTGGTACAATACAGCAACAGGAGGTGTTGCTTTTGGATTGGGCAACAGTTATAGTACACCTCCACTGAACAATACCCAGACCTATTACGTACAGACCACCATCGCCGGTTGCAGCAGCAGCCGAACACCGGTAACCGTAACCGTAACACCCTTACCGGCAGCACCAACGGTTGCCAACGCATCTATCTGTACCGGCAACACCGCCTCACTCACGGCCACGGCACCCGGCGGAACCTATCAGTGGTACGATGCTGCTTCGGGAGGTAACCTGTTAACATCAAACAATGTTTATGCAACACCTGCCTTATATGCATCCACTTCTTACTATGTACAAACAACGGTTGCAGGATGTACCGGTAACAGGGCAGTTGTAAACGTATCGGTAAACCCGGCTCCGGCTGCGCCAACTGTATTGGGTACCACTATCTGTGCGGGTAACAGCAGCTTTCTTACGGCTACAGCGCCGGGAGGAAACTACGAATGGTACAATGCCGCCGTTGGCGGAACCCAGGTGGCCAACACCAGCAGTTTTACAACGCCGGTATTGAATACCACCACTACCTATTATGTGCAAACAACCGTAGCCGGCTGTACAGGAAACAGAACCGCTGTTACTGTAAACGTAACGCCGCAGCCTGCCGCCCCTTCGCTACAGGCGGCTTCGGTATGTGCGGGCAACAGTGCCTCATTAACCGCAACAGCACCAGGCGGAACCTATCAGTGGTATGATGCGGTTTCGGGTGGTAATCTGCTTACTACGGGCAGCAGTTACCAAACACCTGTACTTAACAGCAGTGCTACCTACTATGTACAAACTACTGTAAATGGCTGTTCGGGTACAAGAGCAGCAGTAACCGCAACGGTGATAGCTATACCAGCCACTCCAACTGCAACCGGGGGTAGTGTATGTACAGGCAACAGCCTTACCTTAAATGCCACTGCACCCGGAGGCACTTATCAATGGTACGACGCTTTATCTGGCGGCACCCTGCTCGCGTCTGCTACAAGCTATACAACGCCCGCTCTTACCAGCAGCACTCACTATTTTGTGCAGACCACGGTATCCGGTTGTACCAGTACCAGAACCCAGGTTACCGCCACTGTTATTCCCATACAGGATCCGGCATTTACCTACCCTTCCGGTACCTTTTGTGTATCGGGCAGTAATCCTGTTCCTGTAATTGCCGGTACCGGCACATTCAGTGCCTCACCTGCCGGACTTGTTTTTGTAAGCACTATCACCGGTGAAATTAATGTTGCAGCCAGTAAAACAGGATCCTATACCATACAATTTGTTACCAACGGCGTTTGCGTTTATACCAGCTCGGCAACGGTGAACATTACCAACGCACCCAATGCTTCGTTCTCTTATAACAGCCCTTATTGTCCGCAGCAATTAACAGCCATGCCGGATTTTCCGGCCCTGGCCAGTGCGGGTGTCTTTAGTGCTGCCAGCGGACTGGTATTTAAAAGCAACAGTACCGGTGAAATAGACCTGAAAAAAAGTACACCGGGTACCTATACCGTTACCAATAATATTGCTGCTTCCGGTGGTTGTATTGCAGCCAGCGCCAGTAATACGGTAACCATCAATCCCGAACCTACTGTTAATGCCGGTGCGGATCAAACGGTTTGTGCGGGTGCCATTATCAGTCTTACGGGTATTATTGGCGGAACGGCAACCGCCGCCGGCTGGTCTGGCGGTAGCGGCAGTTTCAGTACCACTTCGCAGTTAGCAACCCAATACACACCCGGGGCCAATGAAACCACCATTAAACTTTATCTCACCACAGATGATCCTGCGGGTCCCTGTGCAGCAGCAAAAGACAGTGTCAGCGTTTTTATTATTCCCACACCTGCTGCACCAACAGTAAATACTGCAGCCGTTTGTGTAGGTAACACCGCTTTACTAACCGCTACTGCACCTGGAGGTAATTATGAATGGTACGCTGTTGCAACCGGAGGTACGGCTATCAGCAATGCTGCAGTATATACTACACCGGTCTTGTCTGCCACTGCTACTTATTACGTGCAGAGTACGATTAATAGCTGTACAGGACCAAGAGCAGCAGTAACCGTTACTGTATCGCCCAAACCATCGATCAACAGTACCCCTGCCGGAGAAGTCTGTTCTTCGCAGCCGCTAACCTACCAGATCCTGAGTGATCAGCCGGGAAGCGCTTATACCTGGAGCCGCGCCGTTGTTGCGGGAATCAGCAATCCGCAAAGTGGTGTACAAAATAACAGTAGCATTACAGAAGTGCTTACCAATACCACTGCAACAGGCATACAGGTACCCTATCAGATTGTACCCGTAAACAATGGATGCACAGGTAATGCGTTTATCTATACGGTGCTGGTAAAACCAACCCCTGCAACACCTTCCCTTACCAACAGTACACCTGTTTGTGTAGGTACTATTTTATCTTTATTTGCGGGTTCGGTAACTGGTGCTTCCTATCAATGGTCGGGGCCCAATAATTTTTCCTCTACCCTGCAAAATCCGGTGATCAATGATGTGGTACTTGCCTCGGCAGGAAACTACCGGGTTTCCGTTACCGTGAATGGCTGTACCAGTTTGCCCAGCATCAAAACAATTGCTCCCGTTATTGCAGCGCCTGCTGCCAGCAGCAATTCACCGGTATGTGTGGGCAGTACCATACAACTCAGTACAGCAGGCTTAGCGGGCGCTAATTATCAATGGAGCGGCCCATTGGGATTCAGTTCTCTCTCCCAAAATCCATCACTTCCTTCTGCCGCTACCAGCAAAGCGGGCAAATATTTTGTTACTGCTTTTATCGCAGGTTGCGCGGGTCTTACAGACTCTGTCATCATTACTGTCAATACACCTCCCGATCCGCCCACTATCTTAACCAATTCTCCGGTATGTGTACTGGACTCGATCGTACTACAGGCAACCGGCACTGCCAGTACCCGGTTCAAATGGTCTGGTCCCAATAATTTTTCTTCCGATACCTCTTCGCCTGTTATCCGGAAAGCTTCTACACAGAATGACGGTACCTATAATGTAACTGCCAGCACACCTGGCTGTACCACTACGAGTGCCGCAGCAACCACCGTTTTTGTAAACCTGATTCCCAATATTCAGGTGGTATCCAATAACGGGCCTTTATGCGAAGGCAGTACATTGTCCCTTTCTGCCAACAGCCTGGCAGGTTCCAGCTACCAGTGGGGCAGCAGTTCCGGTTTCCGGTCGGGCGATCAGAACCCCAGACTGGCTAATATCACCGCCGCCAATGGAGAAACCTATTTTGTAACCGCTACCAGAAATGGCTGTAAAGGTGATACGGCATTTACCAAAGTAACCGTAGTAAAACCCGCTGTGGCCAGTGCCGGCAGGGATGTTACGGTTTGCGCCAATAATGCTTCCGTTTTTCTCACTGGCAGTATAAGCGGAGAAGATACACAAACCGGCATCTGGACCAGTAACGGCAAAGGATCATTCATTCCTGATGCCAATACTTTAACTGCCCTGTATGCTCCCGCTCCGGAGGATTCTGTGAAGCGTTCGGTATTACTTACGCTTACCACTACCAATAACAAGGTATGTGCAGTAACCAGTTCTTCCATGCAGATTGCGATTAACCCTGCCCCCTTTGTAAATGCCGGTTCAGATGCTGTTGTTTGTGCCAATGATTCTCTGATCAGCCTGCAGGGACTGGTAGGCAATGCCGGAAGCGGGCGTTGGCAGAGTTCTGGTTCCGGATCGTTCAGCAGGGTAGATGCAGACCCCTTGCATTTTCTGTATACCCCCTCTCGGGCAGATATACAGAAAGGACAGATCAGTTTTTACCTGACCTCAACCGATAATGGCAATTGCCTGGCTGTAAGAGATACCATTCAATACCGTATCCGGCCCATCCCGTATGTAAACGCGGGGGCTGATCTTATTTTATTTGAGAGAGAAACCTATACCCTCAATCCGCAGATCACGGGAACTGATCTGAGCTATCTCTGGACACCCGGAGACTACCTCAGCAGTACTACTATCCGGAATCCGGTGCTCACCGCCACCAATAATCAAACCTATCGGATCAAAGTAACGGGAACGGGAGATTGTGTTGTAGAAGACGAGGTTTTTGTAAGGGTGCTGAAAGCGATCACCATCCCTAATATCTTCTCCCCCAATGGCGATGGTATTTATGATCTATGGTATATCCCGCAGTTAGCCAATTATCCCGGCTCTACCGTAGAGGTTTTTACACGCACCGGGCAGAAGATCTTCAGCTCTGTGGGCTACGACCGCCCCTGGGATGGCACATTTAATGGCAAACCGGTTCCGGTAGCCACGTATTATTATATCGTACGTCCCAATTTCAGGAACCTGGTATTCTCCGGCTCGGTAACGGTGATCCGTTGAGAATTGGCTGGTGCAAACACAGATGTATCCGGGTCTGCGTATCTTTGCAGTAACCATGAGCCTATACCCTTTACTTGATACCGTTTTTGAACCCGAACTATTAGAAGAACTGGAAGCCAAAGCCGAGCACCGTTTTGTACCCGCCGGTACCAAACTGGTGTCTATTGGCCAAACTGTCAGACAGATCCCCATCCTCTTGTCCGGATCTATCAAGATCTCCCGGGTAGATGAGGAAGGCAAAGAATTACTGCTTTATTACCTGAACCCGGCCGAAAGCTGTGCCATGACTTTTACCTGCTGCATGCAGCAGTTCCCCAGCGAAATTGAAGCGGTTACGGAAGAAGATTCTGAGATCCTGTTCCTGCCCATCACCGTGATGGACCAGTGGATTGTTAAATACCCTACCTGGAAAAGTTTTGTAATGCGTACCATCCATTTCCGGTTTCATGAACTGTTGCAGACGGTGGACCAGATCGCTTTTCAGCAGCTGGATGAGCGGCTGGTGCGCTATCTCAAAGAAAAAGTAAAGATCACCGGTTCACCGCTGCTGAACTTATCGCATGAGCAGATAGCTACCGAACTGGCCACTTCACGGGTAGTGATTTCTCGTCTGCTCAAAAAACTGGAAAACCAGAAAAAGCTACTCCTCTACCGTAACCAGGTACGCTTACTGGGCGATATGTAACATTTGTCACAGATAGCCCCGGTCACAGCTAGTAATTTTGTATCGTAAAAGAGATACAACTATGAAGATGAATGTGGGCGTTACAGACAGGGTTATCCGTTTATTACTGGCAGCCATTGTATTTACCATCCTGTATTTTACCGATTCGGTTACCGAAGGACTGGCCATCAGTGCCGTTATTCTGGGTCTGGCAATGATCATTACCAGTATGCTGGGATTCTGTCCTTTGTACCTGCCATTCGGTATTAACACCAACCGATTTTTTACTCCTACCAAAAAAGAAACCAAATGACACACGAAATTGAAACCCAATGGATGGGAAAAATGCAGTTCAACGCATTGGTTAACGGCCATACCATCGTTATGGATGCACCGGAAAGAGTGGGTGGTGAAGACCAGGGACCAATTCCCAAACCTTTTATTCTTTCTGCCTTATCGGGCTGCACAGGAATGGATGTAGTAGCCATGCTGCGAAAAGCGGGTAAGGAAGTAACTGATTTTGATATGAAAGTATCGGGAGAGATCAGCAAACAGGCGCCGATCGAGTATACAGCCATTCACCTGGTATACGATTTCAAAGGTCCTGCCGAAAACCGTGATGCTGCTTTACAGGCCGTTACCGATTCGCAGGAAAAATATTGCGGCGTAAGTAATATGCTCAAGAAAATCATGCCTGTTACCTGGGATGTGAACTATAATGGCGTATCCATCTTCTCCAACAAAAAAGAAACCGTAGCTCAACTAAACTAAATTCCGATACATGTTAGACGCTTTAAAAAGCCTGCTGGGCATGGGTCCGGCAACAGATTATGCCGAACTGATGAAAAAAGGCGCACAGATCATTGACGTAAGAACACCTGCTGAATTTAATGGCGGACATATCAAAGGTTCTGTGAATATTCCATTAGATAACCTGCAAAAACAGTTATCGAAAATCAAAAAGAGCCAGCCGGTGATCACCTGTTGTGCATCGGGTATGCGTAGCGGTGCGGCCAAACAGATGCTGCAGGCCAATGGTTATGCAGAAGTATATAACGGCGGTGGGTGGGCTGGCCTGCAAAACAAACTGAATTAATATGAAAAACAGAATACTCACAGGTTGGTCGTTCAGAAGGGCTTTATACCTGGCCATGGGCCTATATGTGGTGGTGCAGGGTATTATTGACCGTGAATGGTTCTGGTTAATACCGGGTATTTATTTTGCATCCATGGGTTTATTTGCGTTTGGCTGCGCCTCCGGCAACTGTTATGGCGGCCAGTGCGCCATCGAAAAAGAACCTACTAAACAATCCTGATATGACAGCATTTTCAGACATATTGAACAAAGAGAAACTGGTACTGGTAGATTTTTTTGCAGAGTGGTGTGGCCCCTGTAAAATGATGGCCCCCATTTTAAAAGACCTGAAAACCAAAGTAGGCAATGATGCCACCATCCTGAAAATGGATGTAGACAAGAACCCGGCCATGGCTTCCCAGTTTCAGATCCAGGGTGTGCCTACGCTGATCCTTTTCAAAAACGGGCAACCCGTTTGGAGACAATCAGGGGTTGTTGCCGCTAACCAGTTGCAGCAGGTGATACAACAAAATCTCTCCTGATACAAAAAATCCGTCTTACAAAAGATTAAGTAGTTTAGTAACCTGAATTGCTTATCTGCGTATATGAGGACCGGATGTATCTTACTATTGCTGTTGCTGCTCATCAATTGTAAGGGGAAGAAGAACGCTTTTACAAGCGTTCCTGATAAACCGGGCAAAGCAATCAATGATACACAATTTCTTGAGCGTGTAATAGCAGACACTCCCTACCCATTCTACCATGCGGTATATATTGATAGTAACCGGAATGCCGATAACTACAATTTCATTACCGACTTTTCTTTTACCACCTCTGAGAACCTGGATTATTATCTGAATGATTTTAAAAAAAGAAAGATCCGGATGACTCCGATCGCGAGTCCGGACTTGCCAAACGAGTGGATACCATTATACTTATACAAGAACAAATATTATGTGTACGAACCTTCAGAAGCCGGGGCCCTATGTCGGCGTATTCTGAATGATTCGCTACTCGTGTTCTGGTTCATGGATGGTCCAATGCCCTATGTAGTAAGAAGTATCACTAAAACAGGGAAACAGAGCTGGCAGGTACAAACCAAGGATTATATCATACAGGAAGAAGGATATGTCAGGCCAGAGATTCTGCATATTTATATGATTGATCCTGTTAAGAAAATAGCCGTATGGGAATACAAAAGCCAGAATGGAAAACAATATAATTACGAACTGGTAGTGGCTAAAGAATCTGCAAAAGAGTTTGACATCATTATCAATTATTGCGCGACTAATAAAATGCTCGAGTTCGAATTTGACCAGCCCGATTTTGCCCGCTTAGTAAAACAATTCCGTTAAAACGCCCTGATAATTGCGTATAAATACGCTTTTCCTTTTTATGCTGGCATACTACATTAGTGGTCACTTTTCTGTAATCCGCAATACCAGCCAGCAATGACCACAACTGTTACCAATTGCCTTAATTGCCAGAAACTACTGCATGGCAGAACCGACAAAAAATTCTGCAACGATTATTGCCGCAACACCCATCACAATACCTTACATAGTGATGGCAACAACTGCATGCGTAATATCAACCACAGCCTGCGGCGAAACCGGCATATCCTCGAAAATCTGTTACCGGCTACCAAACCCCTTACGAGGATCTCACGCGAGTTATTACAGCGAAAAGGTTTCAGCTTTCAGTATTTCACCCATCAGTTACCTAACCGGAAAGGGCACCCTGTTTTTTTCTGCTATGATTATGGATATCGGGTATTGGGGAAGGAGAGGGTGATGGTGGTGCGGGGAACGGAACAGATGAACAGACGAACAGACGAACAGATGAACAGATGAACAGATGAAATAATCGATTTGGCTACTAGGCCTGTCAGATCAAAACATATACTCCTCTGCGCCCCTCTGTTTCTCCCCGCCTCAGTGTTTAAAAAGAGACAGCTGCCATAGGATGTTGGGGTAATGAGTGGTGTTTTTCAACACAGAGGGACAGAGACTG
This sequence comes from Sediminibacterium sp. GW821-FHT12F12, assembly GCF_058806635.1. Lineage (NCBI taxonomy): Bacteria > Pseudomonadati > Bacteroidota > Chitinophagia > Chitinophagales > Chitinophagaceae > Sediminibacterium > Sediminibacterium sp. GW821-FHT12F12. Next base: position 436,376 of record NZ_JBXAPW010000002.1, read on the forward strand.
GGGGTTACACAGAGAACTGTAGCTACTTTCTATAGATAAACATGTTCGTCGGTTCCTTGTTCATCTGTTCGTCGGTTCATCCGTTCAATACCTGATCCTCACCCTCACCACCCCCGCATTCACCATATCAATTTTACGGGCGGCGCTGCGGGTGAGGTCGATGATGCGGCCGGCCACAAAGGGGCCGCGGTCGTTGATGCGTACTTTCACTGATTTACCATTGGAGAGATTGGTCACTTTTACCCTGGTACCGAAGGGAAGTTTTTTATGTGCAGCCGTTAGTTTGGATGAGTTATAAATCTCTCCATTGGCTGTTTTACGGCCATTATAACTTTCTGCATAAAAAGTAGCCATACCGGTTTCTGTGCCGCTCACTTCCTCCGAAGAAGCCGGTACCCGTTTGCGGTGGCAGGAACTGGCCAGTAGTAATACAACCGAAAGCAGGATCAGCATTCTTTTCATCATGTTACAAATCTACCCAGCGGGGTTCTCAGTCAAAAGTTATTATTATCAACAAATACAAAACAGTGTTAATAACAGCCAAAAAAAACGCCAGTTGTGCAAACTGGCGGTAATATACTATGTGTAATGATCGATCTCTTAGGCAAAAGGGGCTTTCACCACTTTGGCTTTTACCAGTGTATTCCGGATATCAATAAAGATCTCACTATCAATGGCTGCATGTGCAATGGCTACATAACCCAGCCCGATGGCTTTACCCAGCGAAGGCGCCTGCGTACCGCTGGTTACTTTACCAATGGTATTACCGGCCGCATCTTTGATCAGGTAATCATGACGCGGAATGCCACGGTCGATCATTTCAAAACCTACCAGTTTACGGGTAACGCCTGCGGCTTTCTGTTGCAGCAGAATTTCTTTGGCGGTAAAGTCTTTGGTGAATTTGGTTACCCAGCCCAGGCCCGCTTCCAGCGGCGAAGTGGTATCGTCGATATCATTACCATAGAGGCAATAACCCATTTCAAGACGCAGGGTATCACGCGCACCCAGGCCTATAGGTTTTAATCCCTGTGGAGTGCCTATTTCAAAAATGGCGTCCCAGATCTTGTCGGCCGCACCGTCTTTGTCTTCAAAATAAATTTCTACCCCGCCCGATCCTGTATAACCGGTGGCACTTACCAGCACATTATCTACGCCGGCAAATTTGCCTTTGGTAAATGTGTAATATTTCAGGTTCATGATATCTGCATCCACCAATGGCTGCAGAATTTTAGTGGCATGCGGACCCTGGATAGCGAGCAAACAGGTTTTCTCGCTCACATTATGCATTTCTACCCCCTTGGTATTGTACTTACTGATCCAGTTCCAGTCTTTTTCAATATTGGAAGCATTCACCACAATCATGTACACTTTATTGAATTCGATACAGTACACAATCAGGTCGTCTACAATGCCACCCTGCTCATTCGGTAAGCAGCCATACTGTGCCTGTCCATCAGTGATCTTGGACACATCGTTGGAAGTAACCCGCTGGATCAGGTCCAGCGCATTTTCTCCTTTCAGGATAAATTCTCCCATATGACTCACATCAAACACGCCCGCATTTTTACGAACAGTGGCGTGTTCATCATTGATACCGCTATAACTGATAGGCATATTATACCCTGCAAATTCAGCCATTTTGGCGCCGAGGGCAATGTGTTTCTGGGTAAAAGGAGTAGACTTCATGGCGTACTGTTTATTAAACAGCCGCAAAAATAGGTGAAGCACTCCTGCCTAAAAAATAAAAAGCAGCGGATGGTTCACCACTTTTCTCAACTGTATGGCTGATCAATGATCATAAGTAATCAGTCTTTTAATCTTCCAGCCCGTTTTTGTCTTCTCCCATACATGCATGAACTTGAATGTGCCTTTTTCCAACTTCCCGTTTTCTACATGGCTGAATGTGTGCAGGCCGGATTGTATGGCTCCGAAATCTTTGATGGAATACACTTCCATACTGCCTTTTACCAATTCGCGGGTAAGTATGTATTCGCGGGAAAATAATCCTTTAAAAGCGTCCATGGCCTGTTCATAATTACGTACACCCACATTGTCCTGGTACAATTCCAGGTCGGTCGAAAAATAGGTTCTCAGCGTGGCCAGGTCTCTGGTGTTAAAAGCTTTAAAAAGCAGACTATCCATGATGTACAACTCGCTGTAAAGCTCTCCTTGTCCGGGTTTCTGTTGAGATGCTTGTGCGGCACCTTTGGCGATCAGGGAAAAAAGCAGGCAGCAGATGAGTAGTATGCGGGTTAAGGAGGGAGGCATGGGGAGGGGAGTTTGGAGTCTGGAGTTGGGAGTTGGGCGGGGATTTAATCTACGGTGAGGCGGCGTTTGATGCCTTCGCCGAGTTGTTTGATGCGGAAATAGGAGTCGTAATCATTTTCCGTTTTGTTGAACTGGATCAGGAGTTTGCCTGGACTGATCTTGATATGAAAATGGGTACGGTCTTCGAGGGTCAGGTCTGCGTCTACCCTTCTTTTGCGGAACAGCTCATTTTTGAGCTCTTTGCGCAGGTACTGGTGTACCCTTTCGGCTTTGTAGCCCGCATAACGCGCATACAAACGATAGGTATCATCCGATTCTTTTACACGCACAGATACACCATTGCGGTTACTGAATCCGTATTGCACCGCCTGTAAAAATCCGACGATACATAACACAGATATAATTACCAGGGCAATCACAAACTTTTTCATAGAACAGGTTTATAGATGAATAGTATGTTTTTCTTTGCGATTTTTTAGCGGAATGCCGGTGCCACACAATACGCATGACTGGAACCACAGACCACAAATACTTTTTCTCCCTTTGCTGTCAGCTCTTTTACAGCGGCCACTAATTGTTTATTACGCAGATCGTTCGAAAAAGCCATCAGGGGTGCCAGAAAACCGGGCAGGGTATGTTCATCAGATACTTCCCGCCAGTCCGGACCCGAGGGAAAATATTTTTTCCAATACCTGTCTACATCTGTTACGGTTTTAATACTGTCCTGCAGGTTCACATAAGCAGCGCGTTTGAGATATTCCTCCACAAAATTGTCAGGTGAAGCGGGTTTGCCAAAACGGAGATTACTGAAATAAGGATTCAGGATCTGTTGTAAAGCGATCTGGTCTTTTGTAAATTTTTCCTGTTCCAGCTGTTGGGCCAGCGCCTCTTTGGAAAGATCCCAGTTATAGATCCTGATCCCATCGCGGTGAGCAAGGTGTTTAACCGCTCCGCCCTCGCCCAGCGTTTTTACCGGATCCATCAATCCCGGAAATAAAAATCCCAATCTCCCCTCAACCAGTGCCACCGTGGGTTGTAAACGTTTCCATTCGGCTTCTATCTGTTTGATCTCTGGTTCTTCGGGATTACGGGTATGGGCGGCTCCGAATATGACCAGCCCGGGTTGGGCCACGATCATCGGGTGGGGATGTTCGCCGGTATAACTGCCGAATAAAACAATACTGTCCGAAGGATTATAGGCTTTTTGCGGAAGATAATACGCCGGGGATTTCCAGGATACGAGGTACACAATGGCTACCAGTATTACCAGTAATAAAAGCAGTCTCGGAAAATATTTTTTCATACGCATACATGCATGAGATCCCGGGCAAGCAGTTACTACGATTGCGGTTCCAGGAATGAATAATACTGTTGAATGAATGCCAGTGGGAAAATTGAAAGGGAGAACCCCATCCTGTGAGCAAGACAGGGTTCTTGAATCCCAACTTCAACCGAGTTTATAAAGCCATCTGCATCAATGCCAGCCTCGACAGTTCAGAAGCTGCGGGCAGGTGCTCATCAGATTCTGGTGCTTTGGGAGCATCGGGTGCTTTATTCGCATTAGGTGCTGTAAGCGAAGCCGCTGTTTTCTGGTAACGGTATTTGGTTGTATCAACCGGTTTGTCCAGTTCCTTTTTCAGCTCTTCTGCTTCTTTTTGTTTCTTTTCGTATTCTTTTTTCAGTTCTTCTTTGCTCTTCTTGTATTTCTCTACAGCGTCATCACTGTTCTCATCGTTATTACTGTCGTCTTCTTTTTTGTCTACGCGCTCCAGTCCACCGGGAGTCATCACATATTCCACATCAGAACTCCACCAGTAGTCATTGTTCCAGTCTTCATCAAAATCCCAGTCATTACGTCCGGCATTGATATGGAAAGAACTCAGTCTGCGCGATACAGATCCCTTGATCACGATCCTTTTACCCACCGGAACCTGCAGGTTCACCGTTACACTCTGGTTACGGAAACGCGTACCACGCTGCAGAGAGAACCCCCGATCGAGGTAAATCAGGCTATCCTGCTGGCTCACACCATAACTGATCTCTTTTACATTACGCAGGGCGGCATTTTCGTCCGGACCGTTGCTGTATTTATAAGAACCTATATGAAATAACGAGTCATTACTTTTTACGATACGCAGGCGAACATTGTTCAGGAACAGGCTGTCATCGCTCATGCTCAGGATCCCGTCCATTCTCCACCAGCGGCCATATACTTTCACTTTACTGTCGGGTACATTCACTATCAGTTTACCGGTGCTGGGTTGTACAATGGTATAATCCTGTTTGTCGCGGGCCCTTGCATCAAAATTGCGGGCAATAGAAGCGGCCAGTATACCACCACAAACCAGGCCTATGAACCAGAGACCACCGAAAGTGAATCCCAGGTATTTATTACCTGATTTTACACCCATGATCCTGCGGATGATCCAGGTAACAAATGCTACTACCGGTATACCGAGGAATAAGAGCAGGGTTGACCATGCGAGGAAGTTCTGCCAGAATCCTTCGAGGAAGAAATTCTTTAAAGGGAACACACCTACACCGGCTACCATCAGAGCTAACAAAGCCACGAGTAAAGCAAAAGCGATAATACCGGCGATAAAGAGGAAGAAAGCTTTGAACATGATACCGATGGCGCGGCCGATACGGCTACCGCCTCTTTTCATGGCAGAACCTGCTTCGGCTCCAAACTGCTGGCCTTTCTGGCCTACGGTACTGCCGAATTCCTGGCCAAACTGTTGGGCTTTGTCTTTAAACTCACCACCCCATTTTTCGGCGCGTGATTTAAAACCTTCGAGGTCTTCCTGGATCGTGTTTTTAATGGTATTCAGGTCTACTTTCTCACCACGCATTTCCAGTTTCTCCGAAGCGCTTTTGGCTTCAGGAATCACGGCCCACAATACGGCATACACAATAAAGAGGGTACCACCGAAAGAACCGAAGAGGATGCTGGGGAAAGGATCCACATCAAACCACATGATACCTCTGAAAATAGAGTTGATGATACCGAGTACCAATGGCAAAGCAAAGATCAAACGGGGTATCCATACGGCGATATCAAAATAAGAAGCGATACCACTGGCAACACCGGCCACCACTTTTTCTTCGGGGTTACGGTACAAACGTTTGGTAGATGTGGTATGAATCAGTGATTTGGATGGCAGGATGATCCATAACAAGAGATACAGAAGGATCCCGGTTCCGGCACCAAAGCTGATCACGGCAAATACCAGACGAACAATAGTAGGGTCTACCCGTAAGTAACTCGCCAGACCACCGCATACACCACCCAGGATCTTGTCGTTCTCATCGCGGTATAAACGGCCGCGTGGAGGAGTTTCTGTTTCGGTTGTGTGATAACTGGTTTTGCTGCTGCTGCTTTCTTCGCCGCCCAACTGCGATTTTACTTTGCCTTCTTCGCCTTCGAAGTCTTCAGGACGACCCATGCTTTCGATGATCTGGTTCACATCTGCATCAGTAATGCAGGTGCTGCCTTTTTTCAGGGTCTCACCAAACAATTCAGCAATACGGCCCTCGATATCATTAATGATCTCATCACGTCCCTCCTCATCTGCAAAGAACCTGCGCAAACTTTCTACATACTGCTTCAGCATGTCGTAGGCAGCTTCCTCGATGGGAATTACCCTGCCCTGAAAGTTTATATTAATTACCTTTTTCATGTCAGTTCAATTTTATGGTTGGTTAAGGTTGGGATTGGTTGTTTTCGGATGATGGGTTTTCTACAGGTTGTGTGAGAGCATGAACAGCATCCGCCAGTTCCTGCCAGGTTCTTTCCAGTTCGCCGTAGAATTCGAGGCCCTTATCGGTCATCACGAAATATTTACGGGGCGGTCCGCTATTGCTTTCTACCCAGCGGTAAGTTAGCAAACCTGCATTTTTTAATCGGGTAAGCAATGGATAGAGGGTGCCCTCCAGGATGTGGAGGTTGGCTGCTTTCATCCGCTCTACCAGGTCGGAAGGATATACCTCGCCCTGGCGAATGATGGATAAAATACAAAACTCCAATACGCCCTTTCGCATCTGACTTTGTGTGTTCTGAATGTCCATAACCGGCGTTTTTGTCCTGCCGCTTTCCTTTGAAAATGGCAGGCGTTGTGATTGAATGATAGGTTTTCGTAAGGGTCTGGTTTATGCCAAATGCCTTCTAACGATTCTTGTTCTGCGGCTACGTTCCAGGTTCCAGAGGTCAACCATACCAAAATTTGATTTGGGGTTTACCAGGGCAACATTGGTAGCTACGGTTTCTTTTACTTCTTTCACTAAGTTATTCAACTGGTTTTCGCCAAGTGTCTGAAAGAAGAAGTTGTTTTGCGTTTTCATGATTTCTTTATTTAGAATGTTTTTTATTTTTCAAGGTTGGGGGAGAATCTCTTTGGGGATTCTCCCGGTTCATTCCCTTTGACAACACAAAGATGTGCATTTATTTGGTACTATGCAACACATAGTACCAGTTTTTTTCAGGTAATAGGTAGCGGACAATAACTGGCTTACTATAAAATGTTGATTTACAGTATTTTGCGAAAACTTAGAAAAAAGTGGAAATGGTGAGTGGTTGTATTTCTTGATGAGCGGCGATTATGTCGCAAAGCACAAGATCAAAAAACGTAACTAATTGATTATCAACTATATTTGCAAATGATCATAACCATACATAAATAAATATGTCAAGGACCGAACTCGAATTTGTGAAGAGCTAACTCACTCCTTTCATAATTGTAATCTACAATGCTCCCGTATCGGGGTCAAATCAAGTCAGCTTCAACTTCAGGCAAGTGCCATCTTTCTGTTATGCCATGTATGTTGGTAGTATTAATGATTATCTAAGAAAACTTGTACTTGTAGTTTTACAGAAGTCAATGCTTCTGCCTGCTTTTCCAAGCTACTAATCATAGAACGCAAAATGCTTTTGGATGGTCTGGATTTTACCACTTTCTCCAGTATCGAATCCGATAAGTAAGTTTCATATCCGTCCACAAGAGCTTTAAAGTATGCACGATACGAAACATTTGAAAAAATGAAATCGTCCCAACAATCGTGTTTATTGGAGTATTCTTCAATTATACTTCGTGTTTCAATAGATGATTTTTGAGCAGCTCTAAATTGAGCGACAAGATGTTCAAATTCTTCGTCAGAAGAAAATGTCTTTTTAAATGTAACCCATGCGATGATTACACCTAATATCCCAGCAATCCAAGAAACTGTTTCCATACATAATTAAGTGAGTGATTTACGTTATTCCATCATCTGAGTATAACCAACAAATATCAAATACTGATTTACCTCTGAAGCTAAGTGCCTTCTTGCACACGGGTTTTAGTATACTGTATACAATTCAGTAAACGTTATTGTATACGATTTTAGTACAGAGAGCCCTCCTTTTGTGTCGAACAGTTAGGTGACGTCACTAATATATATCCCGGATAAACCGGCTTTTAAGAAACAGCATTACTGATTTTTTTCACCTTACCAGATCTTTTGTTCAAAACAGTGACTGCCGTATACTGTAGAGCATAAGGCCTGTTAAACGCCTCCTGTTGCATACAGAATTTTTCTGCCAGGATCCGGATCGTTTCTTTTGACAAACCCTTCCTGTATTTTAAAATATCAGAAACCAGTCCCTCGCTAACCTGCAGCAAACGGGCAAGGTCTACCGCTTTCATACCGTGTTCTTTCATCAAAGAGCGGATCAACTGTACCGGATCTGCAAAACGGCTCCGGTTTTGTTGTTCATCATATTTTTCAATCAGCAAAGTCAGTAAAGCTATCTCGTCTTTTATTTCCGGTGTTGGGGTGGGTAGAAACACCAGTTCTTCCAATACCTTACAATAGCTATCGTATTGCGCATCGGAACTGATGACTTTGTATTTCAGTGTTTCCATCTTTGATTGATTTTCTTCTATGCAAAAAACATTGTTTGCGAAGATCTGTCTAATAGATATTGATACTGTACTGCTCTTCTTCTTTACACAATGTATCATACGCAGCATGTGTACCGATCCAGCAAACAAATACATGCACCTGCGTTTCACCAAATGCATATTTCCCGATCAGCCGGTAACGGTTACCGGCTATATCAAATACAACCCTGGCCGTTCCCCTGCCCAGCAGATCAGCCGCAGGAAAAGTATTTTTGATATCACCGGGTTCTTGCCAGTTGGCCAGTTTCAGTTTGGTAATCCACTCCGCAAACGAGACCCTGCTGCCTGGGTATATTGCCATAAACTGTCTGATCGTTTTCTCTTTAATGAGATGCACTTTCATAGACCCATACAAATATATCAAAAGTTCACAAAAAGTGAAGATTTGACTTGTTAAGAAGGATTCAGCTTATTTTCTATGGGTATTTGCAGACAGGAATGATAAGATAAAACTATTTTTAAAAATATTTATCGTATTTGTACGATTAATCAAAAATTCTTCCTTCCTTTGTCCTATCGTACAAAAACGATAAACCAATGGCATCCGCTAAAACAGACACATTTACACAGGAAGAACAGGATCTGGCCACCATCGCCAAAACACTTTCGCACCCGGCCCGTATCGCTATTCTAAAAATCCTGGCCGCGCAGAACGCCTGCATCTGCGGCGAGATCGTAGACATATTACCACTGGCACAATCCACCGTTTCGCAGCATTTGAAAGAATTAAAGAACGCCGGACTCATCAAAGGAACCATCGACGGACCCAAAAGCTGTTACTGCATCAACCGCGAAGCATTTGAAAATCTGCACGGGGTTTTTGATTCTCTCTTTACATCGCTGAAAACGGAGAACACCACCAACTGTTGTTAACAAACGCGCCTCTGCACTCTTACGAATGAGTTCTGTTGAAGTGCAAAGGCGTTATTACAAACCATAAAAAAAATAATATGCAAACCGAACAGGAATTAAAAGCTTTGGTAAAAGAAAAGTACGGCGAGATCGCCGATCAATCGCGTACGCAGAATCTGTCTTCCTGCTGCGGCTCCGGCTGCTGCAGCGATGAAGTGTATAACCTGATGGCAGATGATTATTCGCAACTGCAGGGTTATAACGCCGACGCCGACCTGGGCCTCGGCTGTGGTTTACCTACGCAGTTTGCGCAGATCAAAAAAGGAGATGTGGTGATCGACCTGGGCAGTGGTGCCGGCAACGATTGTTTTGTAGCCCGTGCCGCTACCGGCGAAACAGGGAAAGTGATCGGTATTGATTTCACAGAAAAAATGATCGAGAAAGCGAGAACCAATGCAGAGAAACTTGGTTTTCACAATGTAGAGTTCCGCTTTGGCGATATCGAACATATGCCCGTATCGGCCAATGTAGCCGATGTGGTAGTCAGCAACTGCGTACTCAACCTCGTTCCCAACAAGTTCAATGTATTAAAAGAAGTATACCGCGTATTAAAACCCGGCGGTCATTTCAGCATTTCTGATATTGTACTCGAAGGAGAACTGCCTGCGCAATTAAAAGAAGCCGCCGAAATGTATGCAGGCTGTGTATCGGGTGCTATTCAGAAACAGGTATACCTGGAGCTGATCAACAGCACTGGGTTTACCAATATCACCGTACAGAAAGAAAAAGGGATCAATATCCCGGATGATATTCTCAGTAACTATATCAGCGAGGAAGAGATCGCCGCTTTCCGTAACAGTAATATGGGCATTTACAGCGTAACCGTATATGCCGAAAAACCTGTAGAGAAAGCAGCTTGTTGTGCACCGGGTTGTTGCAGCTAATTCACTCTCTGCGAAAATCTCCCCGTTCTCTTGTTCTCTGCGGTTGGAAAATGTACCAACCGCAGAGAACAAGAGAGGCAGAGATGGCGCAGAGAATTTAATACCATGCTTATGAATATTACAATGCTGCTTCCCTCTCACTGGGAAGCTGTTAAGACCATTTATGAAGAAGGTATTGCCACCGGTAATGCCACTTTTCAAACCACTGCCCCTTCCTGGGAAGAATGGGATGCGGCGCACAGTAAAAAACCCAGACTGGTAGCTATTGAAAACGATACCATATTAGGCTGGGCCGCCATCACACCCGTTAGTGGCCGATGTGTGTATGCCGGTGTGGGCGAAGTAAGTGTGTATGTAAGTGCCACTGCCCGTGGCAAAGGAGTGGGTAAACAATTGCTGCAGGCACTCATCACCGAAAGTGAAAAAGAAAACCTGTGGACATTGCAGGCAGGTGTGTTTCCGGAGAATGAAGCCAGTCTCGCCATTCACAAAGCCTGCGGTTTCCGCATCGTAGGCACCCGTGAAAAGATTGGTAAAATGAACGGTGTTTGGAGAGATACCGTATTATTGGAAAAAAGAAGTACTCATTTATAATTCCATTACATGTCTGCCAATCATTGCGCCCCGGCTCACGAAAGAAAAAAACTCAGTTTCCTCGACCGCTATCTCACCCTCTGGATCTTTCTGGCTATGGCTATCGGGGTAGGTATCGGTTATTTGTTTCCTTCTTCGGCTGGTTTTATCAACCAGTTTTCAAGTAGTACTACCAATATTCCGCTGGCAGTTGGTTTGATCCTGATGATGTACCCGCCCCTGGCCAAAGTGCGTTATGAAAAAATGCACGAAGTATTTACAAATACCAAAGTGCTGGGTGCCTCGCTGTTACTGAACTGGATCATTGGTCCCATTGTGATGTTTCTGCTGGCCATTGTTTTTTTACAGGGCTACCCTGAATACATGATCGGTCTCATCCTCATCGGTCTCGCGCGTTGTATTGCCATGGTAGTGGTATGGAACGAACTGGCAGAAGGTAACCGCGAATATGCTGCAGGATTAGTAGCATTGAACAGTATTTTCCAGGTTTTATTATATAGTGTGTATGCCTGGCTTTTCATTACCGTATTACCGCCGCTATTTGGCATCAAGGGTCTGGAAGTAAATATCACTATCGGTATGATTGCAGAATCAGTAGCTATTTATCTCGGTATTCCATTTGCAGCGGGTGTGATCAGTCGGTACACACTGATCCGGCTAAAGGGCGAAGAATGGTTTCAGCAGAAATTCGTTCCCTTTATCTCACCTATTACACTGATCGCGCTTTTATTTACGATCCTCGTCATGTTCAGCTTAAAAGGAGAACTCATTGTTCGCATACCGATGGATGTTATCAGAATCGCCATCCCGCTGGTGATCTATTTTATCCTGATGTTTCTCTCCAGCTTTTTTGTAGCCAAAGCACTTGGTGCAGATTATGCCAAAAATGCCGCTGTTTCTTTTACCGCAACCGGAAATAATTTTGAACTGGCCATTGCTGTAGCCATTGGCGTATTCGGTATCAATTCAGGGCAGGCTTTTGCCGGTGTCATCGGTCCGCTGGTAGAAGTACCGGCACTCATCGCTTTGGTGAATGTGGCTTTCTGGCTGCAGAAAAAATATTATACACAACCGCTTACTAACGCATAATCAATCATCATTCATGTTACCCAAAAAGAAAGTATTATTTGTTTGTGTAGAAAACAGTAACCGCAGCCAGATGAGCCAGGCTTTTGCCATCATGCATGGTGGCGATACGGTGGAAGCCTATAGTGCCGGCAGCAAACCCAGTGGCATCGTTAATCCAAAAGCCATTGCAGCCATGAAAGAACTGGGGTATGATCTCAGTACTCACGATAGTAAATCATTACAGGAAGTAGAAAAATATGCCCCTTTTGATGCAGTGGTAACCATGGGCTGCGGAGATGCCTGTCCGTGGATGCCCGCCAAACAGTTCATCGACTGGCAGATCCCCGATCCCAAACACATGGAGCCTGCTGCATTTAATGAAGTACGTGATTATATCAGTGAAAAAGTAAAGGAATTGCTGAAAACCTTATGAGGTTTTGTTCCCGTCGTTGTTAGAACCGATCAGTGCCTCGATCAGTGAAGAAACAAAACTTACCACCAGGCTGAACAGTAAAGCAGATACCCAACCATCCACCGTAAAGCCCGGCACCAGGCTGGCGGCCCATTTAATGATCAGGATATTGATGAATAAGAGGAAGAGTCCGAGGGTAATAATGGTAATGGGAATAGTTAGGATGATCAGGATAGGTTTGATAAAACTATTCAGCAAGCCCAGCACTACGGCCACGAGTAAAGCCGTAACTGTACTATCTACCTGCACCCCTTTCAATATATAAGCGGCGAACAGAACAGCCACTGCTGTAGCGATGGTTTTAGCAAAGAACCTTCCCATATGGATTTATTGAGAGGTTAAGTTACCACTTAAATATCGAATATCGAACAGGGAACGCCGAATATCGATCGGAGAGTTAGTTCGGCGTTCGACATTCCCTGTTCGATATTCGATATTCGCAATGCCTACACCACTACCACTTCATAAAACGAATCCGGCTCCAGATAATGCTGGGCAAGGGCCTGGATCTCTTCGGCGGTGATGGTTTGTACGGTTTTGATGCTGTTGTAGAAATATTCTTCGGTTAAACCGTTCAGGATATAATTCTTCCAGCGGGCAATGATCTGGAACGGACCATCGAGGTCTCCGAGCAGGGAGCCGATCATATAATTACGCACCAGATCCAGTTCTTCCGCTTCTACCGGTTCATTCCGCAGAATGGCTATTTCTTTGTACACTTCTTCAATAGTGGCGGCGCATACATCCCGACCTGCTTCGGTGCTGATCATCCAGGCACTGGTGTGGATATGGTTCTGCATATAACTGTGTATGCCGTAGGTATACCCTTTGTCTTCGCGGATATTACTCATCAGTCTGGATCCAAAAAAACCACCGAAGATATTATTCAGCACCTGTGCCTTTGAAAAATCGGGATGGTGCCTGTTAGGGAAGGGCCTCGCAATACGGATCGCTCCCTGTACACCATTCTCATCATTGATGATATTGTATTTTTTAGTCTCAGCCGGATGGGTATCAAAGTTCACTGCTGGCAGATTTCCCGGCTGAAAAGGCAGGTGCCCGAAATTGCTGTTCAACTGTTGCTGAATATCTGTGGGCAGTTTGCCTGCCACGAACATCAGACATTTGCCCCCTGTATAAAATTTACGGTAAAAAGCCTCCAGCTCATCGCGCTGCAGGTTATCGTAATCCAGTGTAGAGGTATATTTTCCGTAAGGATGATGAAACCCATATACATATTCATCGATCAACCGGTTAGCGATGAAGTCGCATTTCTTCAGGTTCACTTCCAATCTTTGTTTCTGGTTCTGCTTATAAATCGATAGCTCTTCTTCGGGGAAAATACATTCCGTCATCAGTTCGGCTACTACCGGCAACAGTTCAGGTAAATGTTTACTGAGGCAATGCAGGGTAATGGTAGCTGTTTCATTATAGCAACTCCTGTTCAGGTAAGCACCATAAAAATCAAAATGCTCATTAATGGCAAAGGCTTTTTTATGCCGGGTTCCGTTCTTGAGCATGAAATTGGTGGTGGCGGCTACAATGTTTTTTTCTTCGTACCAGTTACCCGCATAAAATACCCATTCTATCAGTATTACTTCCTGTGCCCCCGCATCGATCGTATACACAGGCACACCGTTGTCCAGGGTAAAATGTTCGTAGGGTGGCAACTGCAATTGCATATTAACCGCATCAATGATCTCCGGCGCACTTGTTCTATTGGTCATGCTCTTTACTTAGTGTGATAAAATAAGGTATTGCTGTTATCGTTCCGGAATACTTCTTTACAGTATTGCTGCACATCTGCCGCTGTAATTTCCTGGTAACGCGCCAGTTCGGTATTCATCAGTTCTGCATCGCCCAGCAGCTCATACATGGCCAGGCTGTTAGCACGACTCATCACGCCCATATCTTCAAAAGCAATTACGCTCTCAGTTTTGTTTTTCACTTTCTGCAGTTCGGTATCACTGATAGTTACTGCCTGTATTTTCTCAATCTCTTCTTCAACAGCTTTGGCAGCTGTTCCCATGGCAACCCCTTTCACCAGTTTGCCTTCTACGGCCAGCAAACCTTTGTCAATACTGCCAAAATGATAACAATCGATACTGGAGAACAGCTGTTTCTCTTTTACCAGTGCCTGGTATAAACGCGATGATCCGCCGCCGCCCAGCACTTCTGTGGCAAGGTCCATTACATAATAACCTTTATCCAGCCGCGCATCCATATGCCAGGTTTTGATAAAAGCATCCAATGGCACATCGGCATATACTTCTGCCACACGGGCGGCTGTTTGCCGGGGTTCCTGCGGCAGTGAGCGGTTGTATTTTTCTCCCATCGGAATATCGCCAAACCATTTCTGTGCCAGCTGTTTGATCTTTTCCAGTTCTACATGTCCTGCCACCACCAAAATCGCATTTACCGGCCGGTAATGTTTGAAGAAAAAATTCTTTACATCGTCGATATGTGCATTTTCTACATGACTCAGTTCCTTCCCGATCGTCATCCAGCGATAGGGATGCGTGGTATAAGCCAGCTCCCGCATTTTATGCCACACATCGCCATAAGGTTTATTGATATAATGTTCCTTGAACTCTTCGCACACCACTTTTTTCTGTACATCCAGGCTTTTTTGTCCGAAGGCAAGACTCAACATCCGGTCACTCTCCAGCCAGAAAGCGGTTTCTATGTTTTCTGCCGGTAACTGGCAATAATAATTGGTGAGGTCGTTGGTAGTATAGGCATTGTTCTCACCACCTGCCCGCTGCAGGGGCTCGTCATAATCCGGAATATGGATGCTGCCGCCGAACATCAGGTGTTCAAACAGGTGAGCGAAGCCGGTTTGGGCAGGGTTCTCATCTCTGGCACCCACATCATACATCATATTCACCACCGCCATCGGGGTAGAATGGTCCTCATGAACCAGCACCCGCAGGCCATTATCCAATACAAAACGGTCATATCTTATCATACACACGGTTAAAGAGGGTGCAAAATAGGGGAAAATGAACAGATGAACAGATGAGCAAGGAACCGACGAACAGATGAACGGAGGAGTAGGTTTATTACATTACCTCTGTTCGTCTGTTCATCTGTTCATCTGTTCGATATTCCCCTACCGCCTGATATCTTTGATATCGATCGTGAGCACCAGCGGTTTCTGGTCGCGGAAGATGACTACGCGCATTTTGCCGATGCTGTTCTGGAAAAGATTTTTGTAGGTCTGGATGTTCTTGGAAGCATTGGTTTCTACAGAAAAGATCACATCACCCGGCAGAAAACCGGCTTTGTCTCCGGGCGAGCCCGGCATGATATCAATTACACGGATCTCCCCATCCACCAGGTAAATACCGAGACCGGTATAGGAATAATCGAAGCTTTCGTTGTAATGCGTATTGGGTTTGATATGGATACTCTGCTCCGGATAGTTCAGGATCACATTAAAACGGCGCAGGATATCATTACCGATCAGGCCTCCCAGTAAAGGGTAAGAAGTAACATTGTATTCATCTTCAAAAATATGTATCGGCACCCGTTTGAACTTGTAAGGGCCCAGCTTCACCTCCTTTACCACCGAAACAGACATCTGCCGTTTGCCCCCAAGTCCTTCTGCCTGCGTAGGATAAAACTTGCGGTTCTTTCTGAATACCACACTGTCATCCACAAAATCTTTGGAAAGCAGGATGCTGAGTCCGGCGCCGGTATCAAAGATAAAACGGCTGGCAATGAGCCTGTCGTCCTGGATTACGGCAGACTGCAACGGAAGCGTAGAAAAATTGGGTTTCAGCATATAACCGCCGCGGGGATATTTGAATGAACCCGGCGAATACACTTCGATAAACATGTTATCATAATCCAGTCTTACGATATACCTGCGCAGAAAGCTGTAGCCGATAATACCATCGATACGGACCCCGTATACACTGGTCAGCAATTCATAGTCATTGATATGAAAATCGAGTTTTTCTACTTCCAGTGTTCCCAGTTTCAGGGTATGCCCCATAGTAAAATCCACATTTTTGATACCTGCGATGCCCCGGATGGTCTTTTCTGTTTTTACGGTGGAAAGTTTCAGAAAATCTACCGTAGAAGAATCCAGGGAAATGCCGCCGCTGCCGGTATCAAAAACAAAATTGAGTGTATCAGGATAATTGTCGAGAACGGCCCGAACAATCACAATGCCTCCGCTTAACTGGGTAAAGGAGAATCTGGTTAATAGCCTGGCCTCCGGAGAAACAAATTCCTCCTGCGTTTTGCCGCTGATACAGAGGCAAAACATGGCAAATGCAATTAAGACCGGTTTCATGCAGGTTGAAAATAGGATGATTTCTGATGCAAACGATCATTATCTGTATGAGGTTGCCCGGATAGAAGATAAACGGCCTAAATGAAGGACAGCAAATAATTGGTTTTCGATGCAAGGTCAATCAACCATATCGCAGTACCTTTGTTCTTCTTTTAAAGTGTTGAATATGCAATTAGCCGATCTGTACCAGAAAGCCCTGAAATTTGAGTTCCTCAGTATCGAAGAAGGAATGTTCTTATTTGAACATGCCCCCCTCACAGAACTGATGTATGTAGCCGATGAAATGCGGAAGATACAGGTGCCTTATAACAAAGTAACCTGGCAGATAGACCGGAACGTGAACACCACCAATGTTTGCATTGCCAATTGTAAGTTCTGTAATTTTTACCGGATCCCCGGCCATGCGGATGCCTATATCACCGATATGGACACTTACCGCAAAAAGATCACCGAAACCCTGAAATACGGCGGCGACCAATTGCTGTTGCAGGGCGGGCACCACCCGGAACTGGGACTTGATTTTTACACCAACACTTTCCGCGCCATCAAGCAGGAATTCCCTACCATTAAACTGCATGCACTGGGGCCACCCGAAGTAGCGCATATCAGTAAACTGGAAAAAATGAGTCACCACGATACCCTGAAAGCCTTACAGGAAGCGGGTCTGGACTCATTGCCGGGTGCGGGTGCCGAGATCCTGGTTGACAGGGTGAGACGCCTTATTTCCAAAGGGAAATGCGGGGCAGACGAGTGGCTGGCGGTGATGCACGAAGCACACAAACTCAATATCACCACCAGTGCCACCATGATGTTTGGCCATGTGGAAACCCTGGAAGAACGTTTTATACATTTAGTCAGGATCCGGGAAGTGCAGAGCAGGAAACCGGAGAATGCCAAGGGTTTCCTTGCTTTCATCCCATGGACCTTCCAGGATGTAGACACTTTGCTGGCGCGCATCAGGGGCGTACATAACCTGACCACACCGGATGAGTATATCCGGATGATCGCCATCAGCCGCATTATGCTGCCGAATATCAAGAATATCCAGGCCAGCTGGCTTACCGTGGGTAAACAAACCGCCCAGATCTGCCTGCATGCCGGTGCCAATGATTTTGGCAGTATCATGATCGAGGAAAATGTGGTAAGCGCCGCCGGTGCCCCCCACCGTTTTACCTACAAAACCATGCAGGAAGCCATCCGCGAAGCCGGTTTTGAACCCCAGTTACGTGGCCAGCAATACGAATTCAGGGAGATCCCGGCCGCGATACAGGAGCAGGTGATCGATTATTAGAGGTTGGATTTAACGTTTTGTTGAACCCACAGGTGATGGATTACAGTATTTTCGTATACCAATAACCCCACTTGTATGAGGTCAAAATCAATCCTGCTGCTGGTATTAATTGCCGTATCTGTTACGTTTGTGACCTTTTTACTGCTGGAGAGCCAGTCTGCAACCGTAACCTGCGAAAAAAGCCCGGCCGGTATAAACCCGGATACAGGCGTTCTGGCAAGCCCGGAAAACCACCTGATCGTATCCATCAACTAAATCATACCGATCCTGCGCCAATAACGCAGGATTTTTTTTCTTTGCAGTGTAACATAATACCGGCTGATGCGTATAATATCTGAAACAAGGCAAACAACCAAAGCTATTCCCTGCTGTTTATGACCGAGAAAGCGTACAATGAATGTGTGAACCAATATGCGGATAACGTGTACCGGTTCATTGTGAAGAATCTTCGCCATGAAGAGGATGCACGTGATATTGTACAGACCGCTTTTGAAAAATTATGGCGCAACAGGGAATCGGTGGAGCCCGAGAAATCTAAATCTTACCTGTTTACCGTTGCCTATAACCAGATGATCGACCATATCCGTAAAAATAAACGGATCCAGCTGAAAGAGGATTTTGCGGAAGATGCAAGGGTACAGCAGGCCACCAATACCAACCTAAAAAAAGTATTGATGGAAGCACTGAACCAGCTGAACGAAACACAAAGAAGCCTGGTGATGCTGAAAGATTATGAGGGCTATAGTTACGAAGAAATAGGCGAGATCATGGGACTGAACGAAAGCCAGGTAAAAGTTTACCTGCACCGGGCCCGGTTAACGCTGCGGAATTATTTGGTAAGCGCCGAAAATGTGAGATAAGCCATCAGAGAAACCATACCTGTGAAGAATCAACGAAATCATATATCAGAGAAATCATACAACTAATCAAAATAATCTGTGCTCAATATTAACCAACATAATTACGAGGAATTTTTCCTGCTGTATGTAGACGGGGAACTGTCTGCCACAGACAAACAGGCCGTAGACCGGTTTGTGCAGGAAAATCCACACTTCGCCGTTGAGCTGGAGATGTTGCAGCAAGCACAGTTACCCATAGAAGCATGGAATTTTGATGATAAGACACTGCTTTACCGGAATGGCTCAGCAGAGATCAACACCAGCAACCACGAAGAGCAGTTTCTGTTATATGTAGATGATGAACTGGATGCAGACGGTAAAGAGCAGGTGGAAAGATTTGTATTACAGCACCCCGCCTTGCAGGAATCCTTTACCCGGCTGAAACAGACCCGCCTGGTACCGGAGCAGATCCTTTTCCCCCACAAAACATCGCTGTACCGGGAAGATAAAAAAGAAAGGCCCGTTATTTATATGCGCTGGCAGCGGATGGCTGTGGCGGCGGTACTGACAGGTGTGGCGGTTTTGCTCTGGACCGTTATTCCGCAGCAACCCAATACCGAACCGGTGCTGGCGCAACAAATAAATACACCGGCAGCCAATGGTAACCAGGCAACCAACATAACAGCACCCGGTACCACCCCCGTTACCGGTGATGATAAGGGAACAGCAGTTACTGCCGGTAATACCCAATCGGGCAACACAGCAGGCCCAACGCAGCAGAAAACAGCGGTTGTTAATCCGGCAACCGATCTGCTCGCAGCCAATACTGAACCGGTGAGAACGGTTGATATACCAAGAAGCGATGCAGATGTGATCACCACCGTTTCCGGCAATGGATTTGAAACAGTGGCATCCAATACCAACCGGGTTTCGGGCGATAATGCGGTGCTGGATAATGTGAACATGGTAAAACCCGCCAATGAACAGTTGAACAATATAACCGAGAACACAGACAACAATATACACCCGGCCGTATATCGGGAACTGGATACCGAATCGGCTGATCAGAAAAAAACCTTGCTCCTCGGTTCGCTGGAGATCAATAAAGACAAACTCCGCGGCTTCTTCAGAAAAGCGGGCAGCATTTTCCGCAGTAAAGCTAAAACCGAAGAAGAGAGCAGTTCTTCTTCCATCAGTACAAGACCATCAAAATAAACAGAAAAGAAAAAGATATGAAACGAATCGTTATGGCAGCAGCCTGCCTGCTGGTTACAGGAATCAGCTGGGCGCAGACAGATAGTTCCGCGAAAAATACAGACACCGTAAAAGTGGGTAACTTCATCATCATTAAAAAGAAGAATGCCGGTAACGTTTCTTCTGACGATGATAACAGAAAGCGGCGCGGCTCCATAGAATACAGCATTGAACGCCGCACCCGCAGAAGAAGTAATATCAGCACCAACTGGTGGATCATGGACCTGGGTTTTGCCAATATGCGCGACCAGACAGATTATACCGCTGCAGCAACAGGTGGCTATTTCAAAACTTTCCGCCCAGCGGATGGTGCAGTGAACCAGAACAGTTACAAACTCATCAACGGCAAATCCAGCAACGTGAACATCTGGTTTTTTATGCAGAAAGTAAACCTGATCAAACATGTGGTGAACCTGAAGTATGGCCTGGGGCTGGAAATGTATAATTACCGCTATGATACCAGATTAAGTTACCGCAAAGAACCCGCTCCCTTTGTGTTCAACGACTCTATCAGTTTTACCAAGAACAAGTTGTATGTAGAGTATCTCACCATCCCGGTTATGCTGAACATCAATACCACTCCCGATAGCAGAAGAGGTTTCAGCATCAGTGCCGGTGTTAGTGCGGGTTATTTAACCAATAGCCGCAACAAACAGATCAGCGGCGAGCGTGGCAAACAGAAATACAAAGGTGATTTCAATTTTGAACAATGGCGTGTGGCCCTGATAGGTGAGATGGGGTTAGGTCCGGTACGCGTTTATGGCAGCTATAGCCTGAACCGGTTACAGAAAGATGTTACCCGCGTAGAACAATATCCTTACACAGTTGGTATCCGCTTCAGCAACTGGTAAGATCCAACTTAGTTTTTTTCTCATGTTACACAGCGCGCCCCCTTTTCAGGGGGTGCTTTTTGTGAAGCCAGCGCACCTGTCTGCAGTACGCAGAATCAGTGGTTAGCGTTTTCTTAAATCGCTGCATAGCTTCTCCGGCATTAACTTAATTTTTGGTGAATTAACCAAAACACAACAGGCAGATACGATAGGTTGCTGTTCATAAAACCCAACCCATGAACCTACCTGTCTGCCTCTCAGTATTAGGTGTTATCAGCCTCACCCAAACCTCTTTTAAAAAAATTCCGCCAGATAAACGGTTTGCCACTCCTGGCACTTATTATGTGCGGGTAGAAAAACGTAAATACGTTTTGCATTTGTTTGATTCCAGCGGAGAAAGAATTGTCAGCTATCCCGTTGTATTCGGCAACAAAGACCTTGGTGATAAGATGATGCAGGGCGATCGCAAAACACCCGAAGGCACCTTTCATATCACTGCCAAACGCCGGCACCCCAAATGGAACGCTTTTCTTTTGATCGATTACCCCAATGCAGACAGCTACCAGAAATTCAACGAGCGTAAAGCCAGGGGTTTACTACCCGCCAACGCACAGATCGGCGGCGGTATAGGCATTCACGGCACCTGGCCACGCGAAGATTTTGCCATTGATCAATACCAGAACTGGACCGAAGGTTGCATCAGTACCAAGAACATGTATATCCAGGAAATTTTTAGTTTATTACCGGTGGGAACGAGGGTGGAAATAACACCGTAGGAATGTCGAATATTGAACAAGGAATATCGAATGTCGATCGGATAATACTTCGACATTCGATATTCCTTGTTCGATATTCAATTGTTCCCTAGATTTTCTCCGCACCAAAGTAACTATGCAGCACAGCCGGCAACTGGATACCTGTTGCTGTCTGGTTATTTTCGAGCAGGCAGGCCACAATTCTGGGCAGGGCCAGAGAACTTCCGTTTAGTGAATGGGTGAGCTGCATTTTACCATCGGCATCTTTGTAACGGCATTTCATGCGATTGGTCTGGTAGCTTTCAAAATTGCTGACACTGCTTACTTCCAGCCAGCGTTCCTGGGCGGCACTGAATACTTCAAAGTCGTAGGTTATAGCGCTGGTGAAGCCCATATCGCCGCCACACAAACGCAGGATGCGGTAAGGCAGCTGTAAAGATTGCAGCAGTTTTTCTACATGGTTCACCATTTCATCCAGCACAGTATAACTGGTGGCCGGCTCAACAATCTGGATGATCTCCACTTTCTCAAACTGGTGAACACGGTTCAAGCCACGCACATCTTTTCCAAAACTACCCGCTTCTCTTCTGAAGCAGGGGGAATAAGCCGTCATCTTAACGGGCAGCTCATCCAGTTTCAGAATGGTATCGCGGTAAATATTGGTAACAGGTACTTCCGCCGTAGGGATCAGGTAAAAATTATCGGCCGTAGCATGGTACATCTGTCCTTCTTTATCCGGTAATTGTCCGGTGGCAAATGCACTGGCTTCGTTTACCATAAACGGTGGCAGGTATTCGGTGTAACCGGCTGCTGTGTTAAAGTCGAGGAAATACTGTACCAGGGCGCGTTGTAATTTGGCTCCTTTGCCTTTGTACAACGGGAAACCGCTACCGGTAATTTTGGCGCCGGTTTCAAAATCTACCAGGTCGTATTGCTTAATCAGGTCCCAATGCGGCACGGAGCCTTCGGGTAACACGGGTTTTTGTCCACCCTCTCTCACTACCACATTTTCTTCCGGCGATTTACCCTCAGGTACCTGTTCAGAAGGCAGGTTGGGTAATAATACAATTGTATCCAGCAGTTCTTTTTCAACAGTGGCCATTTGTTCTTTCAGGGGTTCCAGTGTGGCTTTCCAGCTGGCTACATCGGCTTTCAGGGCTTCGGCTCCTTCTTTATTGCCCTGCCCCATCAATTTTCCGATCTCTTTAGATGCGCTGTTCACTTTGGCCTGAGTGCCATCAAAATCGGCCTGCAGTTTTTTTCTTGTATCGTCCAGGGCAATGATCGTATCTACCAGTTCCGGCTGTTTAAAATGTTTCACAGCCAGTCTTTTTTTAACCTCAGCTGTATTGTTGCGCAATACACTCACTTGTAACATAAAGGGTCCAATTTGCCGCAAAGATAACTTTTGCCGGTTGATGATGGCATGCTTCCACGGTTTACCTTTGCAATAATTATGTTTATTTCAGACGATTTACAGCAAAGATGGTGGAACCTGGAAGCCAAACTGGTGGAGCGATTTGGTAAAAAACCCGACCTGGAAGCGGTTTTATTCCTGATCGGTATGCAGGAAACAGGTTTTCTGCAGGAAAAGATCTCCAAAGAACAGAAACAGGACCTGATGCACGTGGCCGTATGCCGGGTGCTCAGTCAGAGTGGTTATTATATACTGGAAGGCAATGATGAAGAAGGCTGGCCCCATTACAAACAGGTAAAAGAATTACCCGTAATGGTTTTACCCGAGCAGGAGAACTTTATCAAAGACCACGTGTTGCTGTATTTTGAGCAGCAGGGGTTTTAGGAGTTAATAGTTAAAAGTCGATAGTTAATAGTGGGAATCAGGTAAAGTGTATGTACTTCAACCCCCTTTTTTCACTTTTAACTATTAACTTTTCACTCCCCAACCTCCATTATTTAATTTCTCTCAACCGTTTTTTATCTAAATATTTGCAATACTAAAACTTACGTTATGAATTTCCCAGCAGATGTTCGCTACACCAAAGACCATGAATGGATTCGCCTGGATGGCAATGTTGCCACTATTGGTATCACTGATTTTGCCCAGCATGAGTTGGGAGATATTGTGTATGTAGACATCAATACCATTGGCCAGACCCTGCCAGCCGAAGGTCTTTTTGGTACCGTAGAAGCGGTAAAAACCGTTAGCGACCTGTTTCTGCCGGTTGAAGGAACCGTTATAGAAAGCAATCCTTTGCTGGAAAAACAGCCGGAACTGGTTAATACAGATCCGTATGGCGATGGCTGGATGATCAAGCTGACTGTCAGCGATCCGGCTTCTGTATCTGCCTTGATGGATAGTGCCGCTTATGCAGCTTTGGTTGGATAAAACCAGGGAGTCCTTTCTTTCGTATATCCCATATCAACCTTAGTAAACCTGCTTTTGGAAGTAGTTAAAAAATACACCGAACCGGAATTGGTACAGCTGCTCCGGCAACGGAGTCAATATGCCTTTGGGTACCTGTATGATAATTATTCAGGCGCTCTGCTTTCCATCATTCTGAATATTGTGAATGAGGAAGAACTGGCCAATGATGTATTGCAGGAGGTTTTTGTAAAGATCTGGAAGCAGATCGATAGCTACGACAGCAGCAAAGGACGCCTGTTTACCTGGATGCTTAATATTGCCCGCAACGCTTCTATAGATACGGTGCGTAGCAAAAGCTTCCAGAACAGCCGGCAAAACCGGGAACTAACAGAAGACGTATATACAACCGGGGGAGTTACCGAAACCCGGACAGACCAGATCGGGTTAAGAAAAATGGTGCACAGCCTGAAGGAAGAATACAGGGTATTGGTGGAACTATCTTATTTCCAGGGTTTTACCCAGGATGAGATTGCCAAAATGCTGGAGATCCCCTTAGGCACAGTAAAAACGCGGTTACGGGCCGCTTTAACACAATTAAGAGAAATTATTAAACCATAAAGTGGATATCAAGGCTTACATAGAAAGTGGCGTGATTGAAAGCTATGTCTTAGGCATGGCCGATGCACAGGAAGCTGCCGAACTGGAACAGCTGAGCCGTCAGCATCCTGAAATCAGGAAGGCGATAGACGAGTTCGAAGCTGCGCTCGAACAGCAGGCCCTGGCCACTGCCGTTGTGCCCGCCTCCCGTGTAAAAGAGCAGCTTTTAGCTGAACTTGATTTTGAGAAAAAGAGTAAAAAAGGGGTGGTGATAGGCTGGAGCCGTTATATGGCGGCCGCCTCTGTGATACTGCTGGTAGTGAGTGCTTCACTCAATGTATATTTCTACAAACAGTTTAGTTCTGCCAATACTGCTTACCAGGCATTACTGGTAGAAAAAACCAGCCTGCTCTCGGATAACCAGCAAACCCAGACCAAACTGCTTGACCTCTACAGCAATATGCAGATGATGAGCGATCCTTCCATGATCAAAGTATCCATGCCCGGTGTAGCCGGAAAGGAGAACAGCCTGGCTACTGTTTTCTGGGACAGCAAATCAAGAGATGTTTACCTTCTGCCCAATAAATTACCTGAAGCCGCCGCCGGCAAACAATACCAGTTATGGGCCATTGTAGATGGCAAACCGGTAGACGCCGGCGTAATAGATGCCTGTGCCGGATTGTGTAAGATGAAAAATATCCCTGCCGCTTCCATGTTTGCCATTACCCTCGAGAACAAAGGTGGTAGTGCCAGTCCTACCCTTGATCAGATGTATGTAGCGGGAAAAGTAGGATAAGAAAACTATTCGATCTTAATGTGAAGCTGCAGTGCGTATGATTTCAAATGAAATCTTCGTACTGCGGCTTCTTCTTTTGTAACTATCGCTGATTAACATTGTATATGTAAAAAAATGGCTTACTTGCCTCCCTAAATATCAGCCTTACTTGAAAATCATCCGTTTCCTTCCTACCATTAGTTGGTTCATACTCAGTATTATTTTGTTAACCTTACCGGGTTCTGCTGTTCCCAGTTATCCCTGGCTGGCTACTATTCACGCAGACAAATGGGTACATATCGGGCTTTTTGGCATGCTTTGCTTTTTAAGTATGCTGCCATTACGTGTAAGCAGCTATAACAATGAACAAAGAAAGAAATGGTTTCTATTCATTACGCTTGGCGGGATTCTCTATGGTATTTTGATGGAATTTGTGCAGGATAACTGGATCATTAACCGCTCTTTTGAATACAGTGATATTCTGGCCGATACAGCGGGCTGCGTACTTGCCTATTATATCAGCCTCCGGAAATTGCTGGTGAAGGGGTAGAAAAAAATTGGTCCCGATAGAAATCGGGACCGCAACCAAAACTAACTGCTTATGAGAAAAATGTAAACTTGTTTCTGTTTTCTATTCTTATTAACGCAAATCCTGTGCCGCCGGTTTTTTTTCTTCTGTTAAACTCTGTTAAACCTTTTCAACCGACCATTTCCTACTTAGATACAGGATTTTTATCGTCTGTTGCCTGAAGCAAAGTTCTATGTAATAGATACAATAAAATGTCAATGGTTTAACAATGAAATGTTAAAGCACTAATGGCAGGAGATACCATCCTGCGAATGATTATGCAGGTAAGGACTTATATAGGGAATATTCAGATTCAGTCCTCTGAGGATCAATAAAATACCCATTGTAAACAAAACATAAGGAACTGCTTTCTTCATGGTATTGCGAGCTGCCATACCAATCATGCTGCCAAAAAAAGACAGTGCAAACATGGCAGGTAATGTGCCAAAACCGAAAGCGGCCATAAAGAGAACGCCCCCTTCTACCGTACCCGCTGCCAAAGCACCGGTGATAGCAAAATACACCATGCCACAGGGCAATAAACCATTGGCGGCTCCTAATACAAACATGCCATACAATTTACGTTGCTGCATATAACGGGCTATAAATCGCTGTAAAGCTTGTGTAAACTTTTCGGCCCAACGTACACGGAATAATTTCTTAGGTAACAAAGATCCCAGTAATGTAAAAAGAATCAAGGCTCCGAGAAAAACAGAAAAACCCTGCTGCATACCTCCCAGGTAAATCTGGCGACCTACAAAACCAAACAGCAGGCCCAGTATAGAATAGGTAAATATCCGGCCCAAATTATAGAGAAAAATACCGAGTGCCTTTTGCGACTTTGGCAGGTAATGAACCGGTAGTGAAAACGCAATAGGTCCACACATACCCACGCAGTGAAAACTACTCACAGCGCCCAGAACAAAACCTGTTATCAGTAATTGCCCGTACATCTGGTTAGTTCACATTTACAATCTGTTCTGTATAATATTTCTGGTCGCCGGCCTGCCAGTTCAGTTTTAATTCATAGGTAGTTTTTCTGGTCAGTTGGTTTTTCAGAATCAACTGTTTACCGCTGGTATCAACTACCAAAGCAATTTTCCGGTCGCGCACCGCATCTGTTTTACAGTAAAACCAGGCTTCGCCTTCTACTTTTACACCCTTCATTTCATCTGGTAACCCGATGGTAAGGGCTTCTGCATCCTGCGTAACAGCTACTTTACCAATCAGCGCAGCATTGTTTCTGCCATCTATTCTGTCCTGGTAACGCAATTCATCTTTATAATAGTCTTTGCTGACCAGCTCAAACTTTGTATTAACCGCCTTATATACCAATGTGGCCATCAATATTGCAAACAGAATAAAAACAACCACCAGTTTATTGCCCCAGTTCATGTATTTGGTTTTAAATGGATTAATTGGCCGGACCCAGAAAATTGGTCTTCAGCGAAGCTACTTTCTTATCAGCGATATACAGTCCCAGTTTCAATTCTGTTTTCCGGTTATTCACGCGGGAATTGGGCAGCACCACAAAAAAAGATCCGGAACCCTGGCCTTCTTTTTCTACAGAAATATAGGGTTTACCAATGATCTCTACTTTGCCGTTACCATCTTCCAGCCTTACATCTACCTGTGCCGGCTCAACGGTTTTGTTCACCATTTTGATATTGTAGAGATTGGAAATACTATCGGCACCCCGCTCCTGGTACAGAATTCCGGGTGTCCGCATAATAGTGGCATCAATATCTACACGGGTTAACAGCAATACAGTAAGAATACACAATACAAAAGCACACAAACCGGTATAGAACTTCATACGGGTAGTATAATGCAGCGGTTCGCCATTGGCGATGGAATTTTCTGAAGCGTAGCGAATCAGTCCGCGTGGCCTGTCCAATTTATCCATGATGCTGTTACAGGCATCTATACAGGCGGTACAGCCTACACACTCCATTTGCACACCGTTCCGGATATCGATACCCGTTGGACATACTTTCACACAGAGATGGCAATCGATACAATCACCCAGGTGCTCATCGTGTGTTTTTTTGGCATTGCCCCTCGGTTCGCCACGTTTATAATCGTAGGCTACGATCATAGAGTTCTTATCGAGCAACACGCTCTGTAAACGACCATAGGGACAAACCACGGTACAGGCCTGCTCTCTGAAAAAGGCATATACCGCATAAAACACGCCGCTGAAAACAAGGATCGAAGAAAAACCTACAATATGCTGGCTAACCGGTTCCGTAATAATCTTCTCCAGTTCTTTTACACCAATGATGTAGGCCAGAAAAAAGTTGGCAATCACAAATGATAACAAATAGAATACTACATGTTTCAATGCCACTTTGGTGATCTTAGCGGATGTCCACGGTGCGTTTTGCAGCATTTTTTGCGCAGGGGCATCACCCAGTATCAGGAACTCCACTTTACGGAACATCATTTCCATAAAATTGGTCTGTGGGCAGGCCCATCCGCAGAACAAACGACCGAATGCAGCGGTGAACAGTATGATGAAGAATACGAATGTGATCATCGTGATCCCGAAGATGAAAAAGTCCTGTGGCCAGAAAATTTTTCCGAACAGGATAAATTTTGCCTCGGGGATATTGAACATAAAAAGAGGCCGCCCATTGATCTGTACAAAGGGCAGCCCGAAGAATACAATAAAATACAGGGCACTTAACCAGCTTCGGATATTGTAGAATTTTCCTTTGGGTTTATGTGCGTATATCCATTTCCGCTTACCACTTTCGTCTACGGTAGCAATTCTGTCGCGGAAATTTTCCGTTAACGGTTCGTTGGTATGTTTGATCTCACTCATCTTATCTGTTAACCGCTGTTATTTTTTGTCAACGGTTGCTTTCGCAGAATCAGCTGCCGCCGGGGCAGGTGCTGCTGCATTCTCTTCATACACGGTACCCTGTGCTTCTTTCGGCTTGGCCGGTTTGGTACCTTTTAATGATTTTACATAACTGGCCATTTGTGCGATCTGCACTGGTGAATAATCATCCTGCCAGCTCTTCATCCCTTTTTCGGGCCAGCCATATTTAATGGTTTTGAAGATGTCTTTGATACTGCCTCCATGGATCCAGAACTCATCAGTCAGGTTGGGACCTACTGAACCACCGCCGTCTGCCTGGTGACAGGCTGCACATACCGTGGTAAACACTTTTTTACCTGCTTCCAGCGAAGCTGCATCTGACAGGTAAGTTACGGTATTCTCATCTACTTTATTGGCAGATTTTTTCAGGTATTCTTCTTTTTCTGCAGCGGCAGCTGTCATAGCTATCTGCAATTCTTCCTGTGGTAAGGGAGCACTATGTGCTACGTGATAACGGTAGATATAGATACCCGCAAAAATGATACAGAGATAAAATCCATATAACCACCATGGCGGTAAACGGTTATCCAGTTCGCGGATACCATCGTAGTCGTGACCGAGGTCAATATTGGCTTCTTCGTGAATGGGGCGGAGGCTATTGAATTTATCCCACCAGGCACTCCAGCTGAATGATGGTTTGGGAGTTTCTCCTGCGAGAACAGCTGCTGCTTTTTCTTTTGCCAGCAATAACTTTAAATTATACAGCAGTGTGAACAGGATGATCAATTCAATAAGGATTACAGAAATCAAAGCATAAAAAGCGGTAGCAGACAAACCGCCGAAATTATCTGCTACAGGTGCAGCAACGGCCGCGGTAGCAGCCGCATCCTGTGCAAACATAGGTGTACTGATCAGGCAGAGGGCCAGCAGGCTGAGTAATTTACCCGGACCGCCCGCTGCATTTTTGGCGTCTTTGTAGCGCTGCAGGTATAACTGTGCAGCACCCATCACCACATTGGCCAGTAAGGCAATGATCAGTAAAAGACCAATGATGATGAATATCAGTACCTGCGCCATGGGTTTAGACATTTCGGAAGGTACCGGTGGACCGGCGGCAAATGCGCCGGATGGGAAAGCGAAAAGCAATACCATCATCGTGGCCAGCAGATACCCGCTATATCTTTTTACAGAAGATCGTTTCATATCAGATGTTTTAAACATAATTCAGGTTAGTTAATTTTCTAAAGGGATACGGCTGATCTCATCGATCATTTTTTTATCTGCCTTCCATACCCACAATAACATCAGCATAAAAAAAACAAAGAAGATCGAAAAAGAACTGAGCGCATAAATATCAACGCCGGTGATCTTTTCTAAGTAGTTGATGAATTTCATAATAGTTTTTTTGTGAATGGTGAATGGGCAATTGTGAATGATTCTTTTATTGACAATTCACAATTGCCTATTCATGATTTCTATTTTACTTCTGCCAATGGTTTTGCCTGTGCTTTAATATCCGTTCCTACCCGCTGCAGGTAAGCGATCAGTGCAATGATCTCTTTGTTGGCGGTGGTATTGATCTTATCCAGTTTCAGGTTAATACGGATCAGGTTGGCCTGCGACATCAGGTCGGCATTAGCCACTTTATCATATCCTTCGGGATAAGGCACCCCCAGTGTTTGCATGGCCCTGATCTTGGCAGGTGTAATTGCTGTGTCTATCGGATCATCCAGCAACCAGCTGTAAGAAGGCATGATAGAACCGGGACTCATACTCTGCGGTTCCAGCATGTGGTTATAATGCCAGCTATCGGGGTATTTACCGCCGATACGCGCCAGGTCCGGACCCGTACGTTTACTTCCCCACTGGAATGGGTGATCGTAGACAAACTCACCGGCTTTGCTGTACTCGCCATAACGGGCCACTTCATCGCGGAAGGGGCGTACCATTTGTGAGTGACATAAATAACAGCCCTCTCTCACATAAATATCTCTTCCCTGCAACTCAAGCGGAGTATACGGTTTTACGGCCGCAATGGTGGGAATATTACTTTTAATGAGGAAAGTAGGTACTATCTCCAGAATACCGCCAAGGGCTACCAGCACCAGACTGAATACGAGCATTTGTATAGGTCTTGCTTCAATCCATCTGTGCCAGTATTCTTTACCATGTGTTTTTACTTCTTTAGACAGTGCAGGTGCTTCTGCTGCTTCGTTGGCCACAAGACTACCCGCTTTCACGGTTTTTACAATATTGTATACCATGATAAATACACCAACCAGGTACAACAGTCCACCAATACTACGGGTAACATACAGCGGAATAATATGGGTAACAGTTTCGAGGAACTGGAATTTCAGGGTTCCGTCGTCGGTAAACTGTTTCCACATCATAGCCTGTGTAAAACCGGCCCAGTACATCGGGATGGCATAGAGTACAATACCGATGGTGCCGATCCAGAAATGCGTGGTGGCTAATTTTTTAGAATAGAGCGGAGTATTGAATATTTTAGGAATGATCCAGTACAGGACCCCGAAAGTTAAAAAACCATTCCAGCCAAGGGCACCCACGTGTACGTGTGCGATGGTCCAGTCGGTAAAATGTGAGATGGCATTCACATTTTTCAGACTCAATAAAGGCCCTTCGAAGGTAGACATACCATAACAGGTAATGGCTACTACCATGAACTTAAGAATAGGATCTTCTCTTACTTTATCCCAGGCACCACGAAGGGTGAACAGACCATTCAGCATACCACCCCATGACGGGGCAATCAGCATGATACTGAAAACAGTACCCAGGCTCTGTGCCCAATCGGGCAGGGCTGTGTACAGCAGGTGGTGCGGTCCGGCCCAGATATAAATAAAGATCAATGCCCAGAAGTGGATAATAGATAAACGGTAACTGTATACCGGGCGGTTAGCCGCTTTTGGCAGGAAGTAATACATCACACCGAGGTAAGGCGTAGTAAGGAAGAAGGCAACGGCATTGTGTCCGTACCACCACTGTACCAGTGCATCCTGTACACCTGCATACCAGCTGTAACTTTTCATCATAGAGAAGGGGATCTCGAAAGAGTTTACGATATGCAGCATGGCAACTGTAACCCAGGTAGCGATAAAGAACCAGATAGCCACATAGAGATGGCTCTCTCTCCTTTTCAGAATCGTACCAAACATATTGATACCGAATACTACCCAGATCAGGGTAATGGCAATATCCACGGGCCATTCCAGTTCTGCGTACTCTTTACCTGTGGTAAAACCGGCTAACAGGGTAACCGCTGCAGCCACAATGATGAGCTGCCAGCCCCAGAAATGGATCTTACTAAGGGCATCGCTGAACATACGCGCTTTACACAAACGCTGCAGCGAATAATACACACCCATGAAGATGCCGTTTCCTACAAAGGCAAAAATGACCGCATTGGTGTGCACAGGACGAACCCGGCCAAAAGTAGTAATGGGCAGGCCAAAATTGGCCGCTGGCAGATAAATCTGCACAGCAATCAATAAACCGGCCAGCATACCTACTACCCCCCATAAAATGGTGGCATACGCAAACATTTTAACGGTCTTGTTGTCGTAATAGAATTTTTCTACTTGCATTATATCAATTTGAGGTTTGGAGTTTATAGTTAGGGTAAGGATCAGTTGTTCAGCGTTTCTTCAGCTAGCATGTCACGCTCTCTTTTTCCTCCGGGCTTGTCTTCGAACAGGATCCGAACAGCCGGGGCAATCTCATCATCATACTGGCCATCCTTCACGCTCCAGATAAAGGCAAAAAGGAACAGGGAGGCTACCGAAATACTGGCAATTAATAGTAGGATGATGACACTCATGAGCAGAGAATTAACTGTTGTAAAAATAAAAGGGACCCACCTACCGGATCATGATATACATCAATACGGAATATGACTTTTATCATATCCGATCCGGTTTGTTTAACTACTTCAGTTTCTCCCTGAAACCGAAATAATTACTCAGTCCATAAGTTACCAATAATATACTGATACTGCTGCTGGGCATGAGAATAGCGGCGATCATGGGCGATAAAACCCCCGTAACCGCAAAAAACAGTCCCACCAGGTTGTACAATACCGAGATCACAAATGCAGCCATTACCACCTTCTTGTTGGCTTTACCCAGTCTGATAAAGCGATCCAGTTTGGGTAATTGGTCTGCCGCCAGGATGGCATCGCTGGCAGGCGTGAAATTATTGTTGCTTTCAGATACAGCTATGCCGATATCTGCCTGTTGCAGGGCTCCGGCATCATTTAAGCCGTCTCCCACCATCATTACTTTTTTACCCTGTGCCTGTAGGGTACGGATAGCTTCCAGTTTATCCATGGGCTGCTGGTTAAACAACAAAATAGCTTCATAGCCCAGCAACTGCCGCAGGTAAGCCTGTTCACCGGCATTATCGCCGCTGAGTACTGCCAGCTGGTATTTTTTTCCCAGCCGTTGCAGCATACCCGGCACTTCTTCCCGGTAATGGTTCCTGAATTTGAACCGGCCCCAGACTTCTTCTTCAATAGCAATGTATACCTGTGATGCATCGTTGGTCATCTGTTCTTTTTGGGTCACAAACGAAGCGGAACCAAGGGTTATCAGATCGCCATCTACAATACCTTCAATACCCTTTCCGGCTATTTCGCGGAAACCACTCACTTTATGCCGGGTCAGGTTACCGGCCCAGGCGGCAATGGCTTTACTGAAAGGGTGGGTAGACTGTGCCGCCAATGCCCCGATGGCTTTTACCTGTTTTTCCTGCAGAGGTTCGCCCTCATAGAGAATATCCTGGTAAAGACCTGTGGTGAGGGTTCCTGTTTTATCAAAAACGATGCAATCGGCACTGGCAATGTCTTCGATCACCTGCGCATTGCGCAGGTAAAGATGGTTACGCCCTAAACGGCGGAGTATATTGGCGTTGGTGAAAGTATTGCTGAGTAATAAGGCGCAGGGACAGGCAACGATCAGTACGGCGGTAACCGCTGTCCATATTTTAGCCGGATCATGAAAGTACCACCAGGTTGCAGCAGCAGCGGCAATAGTGAACAGGATGATGGTAAAATAACGGCTGAGCAGGTGTACAAATGAGCGCTCTTCATCGGGTTTACCGGATTCTTCGTTACGGTTCCAGAGTTTGGTGAGATAACTCTGCGCCACTTCCTTGATCACCAGGATCTCAATATTACCACCGGTCTGTTTACCGCCGGCATACACGATTTCGCCCATCTCTTTGGCTACCGGCAAACTTTCGCCGGTTACAAAACTGTAATCGATCAGCGCCTTACCTCTCGTAATAATACCATCTGCAGGAATCAGTTCTTCATTATGTATCAGCAGGGTATCATTCAACCGGATATCGGGCAGCGCGGCCGTTTCCTGTTTTTCGTCGGTGATCCGTGTAACGGCAATAGGGAAATAAGAAGTATAATCTCTTTCAAAACTCAGTTGCTGGTAAGTCTTATCCTGTAATACCCTGCCGGCCAGCATAAAAAATACAATGCCGCTCATCGAATCAAAATAGCCTCCACCTGTGGCTGTCAGCACTTCATATACACTACGGCCAAATGTTACCCAAACGGCCAGTACAATAGGGGCATCGATATTGAGGAACCGGTGTTTCAGGCTTTTCCAGGCACTGGTATAAAATTCAGAGGCACTGTAAAAAAATACGGGCAGGGACAGAAACAGGTTAGCAAAACGGAATACAGTGAGCAGGTTTCTTTCCCTGGCATCGATACCAAGATATTCCGGAAAACTCATGAGCATGATATTGGCAAAACAGAATCCTGCTACACCCAGCTTGTATAATTTGGAAGAATCGATCGTTGTTTTCTTAGATCCCATATCGTTAAAACTGATATAGGGTTCGTAACCAATACTGGTCAGCAATTCCGCTACTTTGCGCAGTGGAAATGAATGGTGATCGAAAACGATATCCACTTCTTTTTTAATGAAATTAACTTTGCTGCTCAGTACCCCCGTTTCGAGACGGTGCAGGTTTTCGAGCAGCCAGAGGCAGCTGCTGCAATGCATCTGGGGAACATAAAAAGTAATATGGCTCTGGGTTTCATCCCTGAAATGAATGAGCGAAGCGGCAATCTTAGCGTCGTCGAGAAAGGCGAATTTATCTTCTCTTACTTTAATTTTCCGCGTAGTACCAGGGTTGTTGCTGATAGTATAATAATCGCACATACCATTCTGGTTCAGGATCTCGTACACCATCTGGCAGCCGCTGCAGCAAAAGTCTTTGTCGTGTGCGTGAAAAGTCTCCTCATTGCAGTCTTCGCCGCAATGGTAGCACCTGGGTTTGGCAGGAGAGGCTGTGAGTTTACTCATATCTATTCTGCCGATTGTGGTTTGCTACTGATAGAAGGATATAACAGACTCTGTTCGATATAGATCCATTGATGAATTTCTCTTTCCAGGAGGAACAGTTCATTCACACAGGCCTTCCACTCTTTACACCAGCCGGGCTGAACCACATAGTTATTCAGTTGCTGGCGGAGTTTGAGTAACAAGTTAATAATAACCTGCTGTGTCTGGTGTATATTCTCGGGAATTTTTGGTGGGATCACATAACCCGGTCCCGCATTTTTAATGGCTGGAAAAATGATACCGGTTTCTTTGAGGAAAAGGTGCTCTACCTCGTCCTGCAGTTTGGCAAACAGCAACTGAACCAGCTCATATACCGGTTCCGGTGTTACTTTATTCGATTCCTGTGAAAAATAATCGGCGATTTTGCGGCAAGATAACCTGATCTCGCGCTGGCATTCCTTTTCTACGAGGTTGCATAGACCTGGTGGATCTAATGTTTCCTGCAACTTCGTATCCCATTGTTTCATCAACATGTCCCTTCCATTTGACTGCAAGATACCCAGCTGCATTAGGGGGATATATGATGATACTCAATCAAAAACATGATTTTTATCATGTTTTTGATACATGAAATTAAAATTAATGTATACGATCAGTCCTGCAGATTGGCGGCCCTGATTAATTCCTTCGGTTTCATGATCTTGATCTTCTTGCCATCCAGCTCTACCATGCCATCTTTTTTGAATTCAGAGAGCAGGCGGATGGCCGATTCTGTGGCCGTACCAACCAGGTTGGCTATTTCTTCGCGTGAGAGGCGAACATTGAGGGTAATACCATCTTCCTCAAAACCATAGGTTTCTTTAATGAACAGCAGGGTTTCGGCCAGTCGTTCGCGGATGGGTTTCTGGGCCAGGTGGGTCAGTTTGATTTCGGCTCTGTGCAGCTCATCACTCAGAAGTTTCATCATTTCAAAAGCCAATCCCGGATCCAGTTTCAGTACACTTACAAACAGGTCTTTGGGTATGAAACAGATCTGGGTATCTTCCAGTGCCACTGCGCTCGCACTGTACCTGTCGCCACTTAAAAGGGCGCGGTATCCCAGTACATCACCGGCTTTGAGCAGGCGGATGATCTGTTCCTTACCATCATCGCCCTGGTGAGAGAGTTTTACCTTACCATCGTTGATACAATACACCCCAAACGGATAGGATCCTTCATTGAAAAGGATCTGCCCTCTTTTGTACACATTACAAATCTTCTGCTCATTGATCTGATTTACATACTCCTCTTTTGCCTTGCAAAAAACAGAGTTGAACCTTTGTGAACAGGATTGACAGGTGCTATGATCGTTCATTGGTTAATAGTACAATTCGCACAAATTTAGAATTTATCTGTTATAAAAGGTTTTTTCCTTGAATTTGTGGATTGATTTTCAGCTTTCTGCCCAAATAACAGGGGCTGCAATAGTGTTAGTTTTATCGCAACTGCTTATTTATCACCCTTCACAGCCTATTTTTACAAGTATTATGCCTTATTTTAACTGGAACGATAGTATTAATTTTTTTAACAAACTGAGTATCCGCAGACTGTGGAATGCCGCAAAAGTGTACAGCAGTTACCAGCTAACCAAACTTACCGGCAAACCCATCCAGTGGGGGTATCCTATTTCCATCTCTTTTGAACCTACTACTTCCTGTAATCTGCGCTGCCCCGAATGCCCAAGCGGCTTACGGGCATTTACCCGTCCTACGGGCATGCTGGAGAACAGTTTTTTCAAACAAACCATCGACGATATTTACAAAGATCTGCTTTACCTGATCTTTTATTTCCAGGGCGAGCCATACCTGAATCCGGATTTCCTTAGCATGGTGAAGTATGCGCATGACAAGGGGATCTATACAGCCACTTCTACCAATGCTCATTACCTGACAGATGAAAAAGCAAAACAAACCGTTGAAAGCGGGCTTGACCGGCTGATCATTTCCATAGATGGAACCACCCAGGATGTATACCAGCAGTACCGCGTTGGCGGCAAGCTGGATAAAGTGCTGGAAGGAGCCCGCAATATTGTAAAGTGGAAAAAAGAGCTGAACAGTAAAACACCTTTCGTCTTCTTCCAGTTCCTGGTAGTAAAACCCAATGAACACCAGATAGAAGAGATCAAACGCCTGGGCAAAGAGATCGGGGTAGACCAGGTGCGGTTTAAAACCGCACAGGTATACGATTACGAGAACGATCCCCACCAGCTGATCCCCACTATCCAGAAATACAGCCGTTATAAAAAAGATGCCAGCGGAAAAATGAACGTGAAAAGCGGTCTCAGTAACCATTGCTGGAAGCTCTGGCATGCCAATGTGATTACCTGGGATGGACTGGTGGTACCCTGCTGTTTTGATAAAGATGCCACCCACCAGCTGGGTAATCTGCAGACACAAAGCTTTAAAGAAACCTGGCATAACGATAATTACCGCCAGTTCCGCCGCGAACTGCTTACCAGCCGCAAGAACATAGATATCTGTGCCAATTGCAGCGAGGGACTGACGGTATGGGAGTCGTGAGTCGTCAGTCGTGAGGCGTGAGTAAGGAAAGTTTATCCATTTCTTCCTACTCACTGCTGATCACTCACGGTTCACGTCTGACGACTCACGATTCATGCGATACCCTTATTTTTACAAAACGATGGGCATAGAAAAAGATATACAGCAGCAGCAGTTCCGGAATGATTACCAGAAGGCTACGGTAAATATTATCTTTTCTGCAGGATGGTTACAGGAGAAGATCAAGACTTTTCTGGATGCGGAAGATATTACCCCGCAGCAATACAATATCCTGCGGATCCTCCGTGGAAACAAGGAACCGCTTAGTACCCTTCAGATCCGCGAAAGGATGCTTGATAAGATGAGCGATACCAGCCGTATCGTAGAAAGACTGCAGAAAAAAGCCCTTGTAGAAAAGAAGACCTGCCCAACAGACAAGCGCCTGGTTGATGTGGTAATCTCCAAAAAAGGACTGGCTTTGCTCGATAAACTGGATAAAAGGAACGGCGAGCTGGATAGTATGCTACATAACCTGAGCAGCGAGGAAGCCCAGACACTGAACCAGTTACTCGATAAAATGCGTGACACCCCCAGGCAAACCCTGTGAATTACCCGTAACTTCCTGTTAAATCATCCACAATCGCTTCAAAGAGCATGAGGCGGTTTATCTTCGTGAGATGAAGATTCTCTTTCGCCTCATCCTCCTTTTGACAGCCTTCTGTTATTTACCCGGCAGTAATGCGCAAACCGGTTCGCCCAATTATGAATTCAGGGGGGTATGGATTGCTTCGGTCGTGAATATTGACTGGCCCAGTAAAAAGAACCTGTCTGTAGAAGAACAGAAAGCCGAGTATATCCGCCTTCTTGACCTGCACCAGCGTAACGGCATGAATGTGATTGTGATGCAGGTAAGGCCGGCAGGCGATGTATTATATCCCTCTCCCTTTGAACCCTGGAGCGAATACCTTACCGGGAAACAGGGGTTACCTCCATCTCCGTTCTATGACCCGATGGAATTCATGATCAATGAAACGCATAAACGTGGCATGGAATTTCATGCCTGGCTGAATCCTTACCGTGCGGTGTTTGATATGCTGCGTTCTTCCATCTCGCCTTCCCATCTCACCAAAACACATCCTGAATGGTTTCTGGTGTATGGAGGCAAGAAATATTTCAATCCCGGCTTACCCGAAGTAAGGGCACATCTTGGTAAAGTAGTGCGCGATATGGTTACCCGGTACGATATAGATGGGATTCATATGGACGATTATTTTTACCCCTATCGCATCGCCGGTAAAGAATTTCCCGATCAAAAAGATTACCTGAAATATGGCAAGGGCCTTAGCAAAGACAGCTGGAGAAGGAGTAACTGCGATAGTGCGATCCTACAGATCCACGATATCATCCGCAGCGTAAAACCAAGGGTGAAATTCGGGGTAAGCCCTTTCGGAATCTGGCGCAACAAAAGCCAGGATGCCATAGGTAGTGAGACCCGAGGCGGGCAAACCAATTACGATGACCTGTATGCAGATATCCTGCTTTGGCTGCAGAAAGGATGGATTGATTATGTGGTGCCGCAATTATACTGGGAGCGCGGACATAAGCTGGCCGATTATGGCGTTTTACTGGATTGGTGGAACAAATACACGTATGGCAAACACCTCTATATAGGCCATGGCATTTACCGTGCAGGCACCAATACTGCCTGGAAAAATCCGAATGAAATTCCACAGCAGATCGCGGAACTGAGGAATTATCCAACTACGCAGGGCAGCGTTTATTTCAGCAGCAAAACTTTTGAAAAGAACCCGATGGGCTGGAACGATAGCCTGCGCAATCATTACTACCATTACCCGGCACTAGTACCTGCCATGCCGTGGATCGATAATTCAGCACCTGCGCAACCCCTGGTGCAGCAACAGGACAACAATACGGTGAAACTGGTATACAAGGGGGAAGAAAAGATCAAGGCCTTTGGCGTACTAACCCTGACACAGAATACTGCTGTGAAGTTTGCACTGGCGCAGCTGGTACAGGTAGTAGTGGCCGATAAAATAGCGGTAGTTGACCTGTCAAAAATCCCCGATACAAAGAACAAACGTATATTCTTTGTATCAGTGGATATCGATAATAATGTGAGTCCGATGACAGAATTGGTAAAGTAGTTATACCCATTTCCCGAAGCGTTGTTCCACGGCTACAAATCGATGATCAAAGATCTGTTTCAGCTGGGCTTTTACCATTACTAACCAGGCAAGATCTCCGAGAAACCAGAGGGGTAGTTTGTAGTGCACAATATCCGTCATTTCTACGCCTCCTTCGATCTCCCTGAAATGATGCTGGTGATGCCAGAGGCTGTAGGGACCAAAACGCTGTTCATCCACAAAATATTTTTTGTCTGATACATGGGTTATCTCCGTCATCCAGTACAGGGGAATACCAAGAATAGGTTTTACGGTGTATTCAATGATCTGCCCGGGGTACATTTTTTCGCCATGGTGTTTGGAAATGATATGAAACCCAAGGTTGGGCGGTGTAATATCTTTCAGGTTATCCGGGCGGCTGAAAAACTCCCAGGCCTGGTCTAAACTGATCGGGATTTTTTGTACGGTTTTGATGGAGTAGACTTTTGACATGTAGTAACAACAACTTCACCACCAAAAAGTTCGACTCACCCCGACATCGCTTCGCTCGTCGACCCTCTCTACTGCGTAGAGAGGGTGGTATTCTCCCCTTCCCCTCCCTGCAAAGCAGAGAGGGGTGACGAGCGAAGCGATGTCGGGGTGAGTTGATTATCTTTACGCTATGGCCGCTACCCAACAACAGAAAGAACAATTCGAAAAAATCTATACCAACCTGAACGAACAGCAAAAACGTGCTGTAGATACCATTGAAGGTCCGGTAATGGTAATTGCCGGACCGGGTACGGGTAAAACCCAGATTCTGAGTGCCCGCATCGGTAAAATACTGTTAGACACAGATACACAGGCCGAGAATATTCTCTGTTTAACCTATACCGATGCCGGTGCAGTGGCCATGCGCAAACGCTTGCTGGGATTTATCGGTCCGGATGCATACAAAGTGAATATTTATACCTTTCACGCTTTCTGTAATGATATCATCCAGGAAAACCTGTCTTTGTTCGAGAAAACCGTGCTGGATCCGATTTCGGACCTCGAAAAGATCGATCTGTTCAAACAACTGATCGATGGCTTTCCCAAAAATCATCCGCTGAAACGGTACCGGGGTGATGTGTATTTTGAGATCAACAACCTGCAGCAACTCTTCAGTGCCATGAAGCGGGAGGGGTGGACACCCGCTTTCATCAACCAGAAAATTGATGAATACGTAAACGAATTGCCTACCCGCGATGAATTTATTTACCAGCGCGCTTACAAACAATTCAAAAAAGGTGACCTCAAAGAGAACAAGATCGAAGAAGCCAGGGAAAAAATGGAAAAACTGCGTGCCGCTGTAAACGAGTTTGAACGTTTTCAGAAACTGATGCGCAGCCGCAACCGCTATGATTTTGATGACATGATCAACTGGGTGATCAAAGCTTTTGAAGAGAACAAAATCTTACTGGCCCGTTATCAGGAACAGTTCCTGTATATTCTGGTAGATGAATACCAGGATACCAGCGGTACGCAGAACCGGCTGGTAGAACTGCTGATCAGTTATTGGGAACAGCCCAATGTATTTGTAGTGGGAGATGATGACCAGAGTATTTACCGCTTTCAGGGCGCCAATGTAGAAAACATGGAAGCTTTTGCCCAGAAATATGAAGAAGACCTGTTGGCCGTTGTATTGCAGGAAAACTACCGCTCTACCCAACCCATTCTGGATATTTCAAAAACCCTGATAGACAGGAACGAAGAAAGACTCGTGAAAAAGATCAAGGGCCTTACCAAAAATCTTTCTGCAGCTAACAGCACACTGAGCCAGCTTACGCACAAGCTGGTTATTACCGAATACGAAACACAACGCCAGGAAATGATCCATCTTACCCTGGCGGTAGAAAAACTGCTGGCACAAAAAGTAGAACCGGGTCTGATCAGTATCATTTATAAAGAGAATAAATACGGCGAAGAACTGGCGCAGTATTTTGCACAACGTAATATTCCGGTATACAGCAAACGCAACCTGAATATTCTCGAGATCCCGCTCGCTAAAAAAATCATCCTGTTGCTGGAATACCTGGCCGCAGAACATGATATACCAGATGGAGGAGATGAAATGTTATTCGAGATCCTGCACTTCGACTGGTTTGGCATTGCACCTATAGAAATAGCCAAACTGACTTCTGCGGTAGCCGATAGGAAATTTGGTCAAAATAAAACCTCCCTCCGGAAATTATTATACGAAAAAGTAAATGCCCCGGCCCGAGACCTCTTTAGCGGGGCAGCCCCTGCTGGTATGAAAGCCGCCAGTGATGCCATTGAAAAACTGCTGGCCGATGCGTCGAATGTAACATTGGTGAACCTGGTAGAGAACTGTATCCGTGATGCGGGACTACTGAACCAGATCATGCTGAGCCCTGATAAACACTGGCATTTACAGGTGCTCACCGGTTTATTTGATTTCATCAAGGAAGAAGCCCGCCGTAATCCAAATCTGACGCTGGAGCAACTGGTCAATATTTTTATGCTGATGGAGAAAGAGGGACTGAAACTGCCATTGGTACAGGTAAGCGGCAGCGAAAAAGGAGTAAACCTGTTAACGGCCCATGGTTCAAAAGGGCTCGAATTTGAACATGTATTCCTCGCAGGTTGTAATGCTTCCAGTTGGGAAAAGAAACGCAAACCAGGTGGTGGCTATAGTTTCCCCGATACCATGTTCACTTCGCAACCCAAACAAACGGACGAAGAGGAACTGAGGCGTTTGTTTTATGTGGCGCTGACAAGGGCCAAACAACATCTGCATATATCCTACAGCCGCTTTAAAAATGACGGCAAAGAACTGGAGCCATCCATGTTCATTGCTGAAATACAGGATACGCATCTGTTACCAGTGGAGAAAGTAATACTGGATAAAGAAGTGCTCAGTGAATTTGCCATGATCCAGTTTACGGCGGTACAGGTACCGGAAATAGAAAAGAACGAGGCAGAATTTATCAGCCAGCTCCTCGACAAATTTGTGATGAATGTAACGGCACTGAACAACTACCTGAAATGTCCGTTGCAGTTCTATTTTCAGAACCTGGTCAGGGTGCCTTCGGGCAAATCCGAAGCAACAGAGTTTGGTTCTGCCGTACACCATGCTTTGCATAAACTGTTTGAGAAAATGCAGCAAACGGAACAGTTTCCGGGAAAAGAAGAATTTATTCTCGATTTTAACTGGTACATGAACCGTAACCGGGAAAGTTTTACCAAAGAGCAGTTTGCCCGCAGAATGGAATACGGACAGGAAGTACTCGGCAATTATTACGACCAGTATCACAAGAGCTGGAACAAGGTAGTAGCCGTGGAAAGAACCATTCGCAATATTGTGGTAGAAGGTGTGCCGCTGAAGGGGAAACTGGATAAGCTGGAATTCAATGGCAAAGAAGTGAACATAGTAGACTATAAAACCGGTGATATTGATAAGGCCAAAGACAAACTGAAGCCACCGCACGAGGAAGATCCCCATGGCGGCGATTACTGGCGCCAGGCGGTATTTTACAAGATCCTGGTAGATCATTATGAGCAGAAAAGCTGGAAGGCGGTAAGTACAGAGTTCGATTTTATAGAACCTGACAAAAAGAAACAATACCGGAAAGAAAAGATCGTGATCAGTCCGGAAGACATTACCACCGTAACCCAACAGATCAAAACCGTTTGGCAGAAAATTCAGGACCGTGCTTTTTATACCGGCTGCGGCAAACCCGAATGCCATTGGTGCAATTTTGTAAAAACCAACGAAATGGCCATTGCCCTGCACGATCTTTCTGTGGAAGAACCGGAATAGGAATGAATCTGTTTATTAGTTGAAAGAAACGCAGGAATCCGTTTCTGCCCTCCACAATTCGCTTTCTCTTCACAAAGATTTGATGCGGTAAGCTGCCCGGAGTTCTATATTTGTGCTCACATGAAAAAGGTATCCGGTTTCTTATTGGTAGTAGCCCTGTACATGGTTTTGATATTGCAGTTAAGTTCCTGTGCCAATATCATCCCGCCCGGTGGCGGACCCAGGGATAGTTTACCACCCCGGCTGGTAATGGCCCAACCCAAAGATTCGGCTGTGAATGTGACCAGTAAAAATATCACCCTCACATTTGATGAATATATCACGTTGCAGAGTCCGCAGCAAAGCCTGATCATCTCGCCCAACCCTTCTTCACAGGGTACCCCATTGATTGACTACAAGTTGCGGAACGTGACCATCAAACTGAAAGATAGCCTGGAGCCCAATACTACTTACTCTTTCAATTTCGGGGATGCTATCCGTGATGTGAATGAAAATAATATAGCCCAGAATTTCACCTATGTATTTTCTACCGGAAAAAGCATCGATTACAACAGTTACAGCGGAAAAGTATTACTGGCAGAAAAAGGAAAAGTGGATAGTACCCTGATTGTGCTGCTGCATCGTAACCTGAACGATACAGCCGTGATAAAAGAGAGACCCCGCTATTACACACGCCTCAACGGCAAAGGCGAATTTACTTTCCGCAACCTGCCGCAGGGGCAGTTTGCCGTATATGTTTTACCCGGTGCCGATATTTCCAGGAAATACGATGACAGTACCAAAATGTTCGCCTTTCGCAACGGCCCCATTACTGTAAGTGCCAATACGCCCGGTGACACTTTATATGCTTTTGAAGAAGCCAAACGCACCGAATTCAAATCGCCCGAAACTGCTAAAATAACTGCCGCTGTACGGGATGATAAACGATTAAAGTACACCCATGATCTGGAGAATGGCCTGCAGGATCTGCTGCGGGGTTTCACCCTCAGCTTCAACCGGAAACTCACCGGTTT
This sequence comes from Sediminibacterium sp. GW821-FHT12F12, assembly GCF_058806635.1. Lineage (NCBI taxonomy): Bacteria > Pseudomonadati > Bacteroidota > Chitinophagia > Chitinophagales > Chitinophagaceae > Sediminibacterium > Sediminibacterium sp. GW821-FHT12F12. Next base: position 480,700 of record NZ_JBXAPW010000002.1, read on the forward strand.
CGACAGTACTAAGTTTATACTTGCCGATACGGGCTACCAAAAAATAGAGGGTGCTTCTTTTACACTGGATAGTACCGGAACAAAAGTGACACTCGCCTATCCCTGGAAAGAAGCGAAGTCATTCCGTTTACTCATTGCCAAAAATGCAGTGGCTGATTCGGCAGGAGCGGAACTTCCCAAAGCAGATACCATCCGTTTTATCACCAAACGGGAGTCTGATTACGGCAGTATCCGGATCCGTTTTACCAACCTCGACCTCAGCAAAAAACCCGTATTGCAGTTTGTGCAGGGAGAGAAACTGGTAGAAACGGTTGCACTCACTCAAAATGATTTCCAACGTAAGCGTTATGCACCCGGAAGCTATGAAATGAGGATATTGTATGATACCAATCAGAACGGCAGATGGGATACCGGTAATTATAAAGCCAAACGGCAGCCCGAAACCGTGTTCCTCATTCCCCGCCAGCTGGCCATACGCGCCAACTGGGATAATGAGGTAACCATTACACTCTAGTTACTGTGTGCTGTAACAGTTCCCGTCTCACGAATAATCTTAACTTTGCAGTCTTATCAGCCCCTTACCTGAATTATGCAGCTCCCTTCCTCCTTACTAGAAAACGCAGTGGCCCAGTTTACCAAACTACCCGGTATTGGTAAAAAAACGGCTTTGCGACTGGTGCTGCACCTGCTGAAACAGGACGTGAACGAAGTGCAGCATTTTGGCGAAACCATTGCCCGGATGCGCCGCGATATTAAATTCTGTCAGCGTTGCCATAATGTGAGCGATGGGGATATCTGTTCCATCTGCTCTAATTCCATGCGTAACCAGCGGATGATCTGCGTAGTAGAGAATATCAGGGATGTGATAGCGATAGAGAGTACCCAGCAGCTGAGCGGCACTTACCATGTGCTGGGGGGCATTATTTCTCCATTGGATGGGGTAGGTCCGGATCAGCTCAATATCGAATCGCTGGTGGCCAGGATCACCAAGGAAGAGACCGAAGAACTGGTTTTTGCCCTGAATCCCAATATCCAGGGCGATACCACGATTTACTATATACAGAAAAAAATTGCCCACCTGCCCTGCCGCATTACTACCATTGCCCGGGGTATCGCTTTCGGGGGCGAGCTGGAGTATGCCGATGAAATGACGCTGGCACGCAGCATTGCCAACCGCCTGCCGGTTCAGCAGTACGTTAAATAAGCTTTCTTACAGAACAATTTTAGCATTCAGGCAACCATATTTTTGATCAGCCGTATCGGTTTGTATTGATACAATGAGTAATTTGCTGTTTAAACAACAAATTTTGCCCGTATGCAGAAATGGAAAAAAACAATACTCATTATCGGTGGCTTCGGTTTGCTGGCAGCCCTGGCGGTAGTGTTATATGTATTCCTGAAGCCACACAGAGATGTATCGAATGAAAAAGGTGTTCAATTAACGGCACAGGCATTGTTTGATGCGTTTAAAACCAATGAAGCAGAAGCCAATACGAGATACCTCGACAAAGCCATTGAACTGAGCGGAGAAGTAGCAGATGTAAATACAAACCAGGATGGCCATATTGTCGTAAATGTGAAGACCAACGATCCTTTATTCATGATCAACTGTACGTTTAAAACCAATCCGGGCACATTACAACCCGGGCAAACGATCACTTTTAAAGGCATCTGTACCGGTTATATACCAGATATGAATGTAGTGATCAATGAAGGTGTCTTAGTTAAATAGTAAAAACCCGTTTATGAAATTTGTATTTGTTTTTTTGATAGGCATTCTTTTCTTAGGAACACAGGCGGAAGCACAGAAAGTATTCGGTACCCGCAACGGTAAAATCACTTTTGCATCTCCTACGGATGAAGATGTAAAATCGACCAACAACGAAGTAGCCAGCCGGATAGCAGATAACGGTCAGATCACTTTCAGTGCACTGATTAAAGGATTCAAGTTCAAGTATGCCGAAATGCAGGAGCATTTTAACGACCAGTATCTCGAAAGCAATAAGTTCCCGAGAGCTGATTTCAAAGGCACCATCGTGAACCTGAAAGACGTGAATTTCGGCAAAGACGGTTCCTATAAAGTATCGGTAAAAGGAGATCTTACTATGCACGGTGTAACCAGAAATATCACGGCTGCAGGTACCATCGAGATTAAAGGAGGGAAGCCGCTGGCGAATTGCAAATTTGTGATCCGGATGAAGGATTTTAACGTAGATGCATCCAGTGTTACCGAAACGGTAAACGTTGATGTGAGCTGTCAATACCAATAATTCCACACACATAAACTATCACCTATGATAATCTTTGCCAAAAGGTTACTGGCCATTGTATGCCTTAGCCTGACCATTGTTTCTGCCCGCGCGCAGCAGGTAGATCTTTTCAAATTGCAGGATAGCACCAATGCTGCCGACAATAAAACCCTGGGTAACGAACCGGTTATCAACACTTTTTATTCTACCCGCCTGGTAAACAGCCATACCGTTGAAATTCTAGGGCCGGGCAGTATGGATTTCCGGATCAACCACCGTTTCTCACCCCTGAATATGGGTCTGTACGACATGTTCGGTCTCGACTATGCTTCTATGCGTATGGGCTTTGACTTTGGGCTGTCTAAAAACCTGATGGTGGGCATTGGCCGCTCAACCATATATAAAGAGCTGGATGGTTTTATCAAATACAGGGTCATGCACCAAAGCGCCGGTTCCGGCGCCCCACTGTCCATCACTCTTTTGGGTGCCATGGCCTATCGCAGCATAGATATGGACCCCACACTGAAAGTGACCGGCTCAGACAGAACCTATTATACGGCCCAGGTATTGATAGCGCGTAAATTCAATGCCAATACTTCCCTGCAGGTATCGCCCACTTATACCCGTTATAACCGTTTGATCTACTTAACCGGTGGCGCCAAAGACCTTTTCTCGGTAGGTTTTCTGGCCAGGCAGAAGATCAGCAAGCGTGTAAGCATTAACCTGGAGTATTTTGCCAGCACCAAAAGCTTTAATGGTACACATGATCCTCTATCTGTTGGGGTAGATATCAATACAGGTGGGCACGTATTTCAACTGCATTTTACCAATGCTACCGGCATGAACGAACATAGTTTTATCCATGAAACCACCGGATCCTGGGGCAAGGGAGATATCCGCTGGGGCTTCAACATCTCCCGGATCTTCCACATTGGCAGAAAAAAATAACCGTTTTCCAATCCAATATCTCTTTACTGAAAGCCCGCCGGTAGGTACCCCCCTACAGCGGGCTTTCTCAGTTTTGTATGAGTCCCTCTATAATTTTGCCATAAGCCTCCTACCCTTTATCTTTGCCATCCTTACTACAGGCGGATTTGTTTATTGTTCGGCCTGATTTCCCGCTTCGGCGGAAACAATCGAACTAATAAACGTTTTGAAGTGATCTACACATAACACCTTCCAAAGCGTTTACAGTTCCTTATCAATGATCCCGTAATAGCATCTGTTGATTCTCTTATGGGGCTAAAACATAGTATATGGATATCAGAAAAGAATTGGAAAAACGCATCCTGGTCATCGATGGTGCCATGGGTACCATGATACAACGGCACAAACTGACAGAAGAAGATTACCGCGGAGAGCGGTTTAAAGACTGGCATTCAGATGTAAAGGGCAATAACGACCTGCTTTGTATTACGCAGCCCGAGATCATCAAAGGCATTCATAAATTATACCTGGCAGCCGGGGCCGATATCATTGAAACCAACACTTTCAGCAGCACCGTTATTGCCATGGCTGATTATGATATGCAGTCGCTGGCCTATGAACTCAATGTAGCTGCCGCCAAATGTGCCAGAGATGCCGTAAAGGAATTTATGGCAGAAAACCCGGGTACCACACCCAAATTTGTAGCCGGTGCCATCGGGCCATTGAACAAAACCCTGAGTCTTTCCCCCGACGTAAATAATCCCGGTTACCGCGCCGTTACCTTTGATGAAGTAGTTGCAGCTTACTACGAACAGATCAAAGGCCTGGTAGATGGTGGGGTAGACATACTGCTGATTGAAACCATTTTTGATACCCTCAATGCCAAAGGTGCCATTTTCGCGGCCAAAAAATATTTCCGCGATCAGCAACGCAAAGAGTTACCCATCATGATCAGCGGTACCATTACCGATGCATCGGGCAGAACACTCAGCGGACAAACTCTTGAAGCTTTCTACACATCCGTAATGCATGCGCGGCCTTTAAGCGTAGGCCTGAACTGTGCGCTGGGTGCGGCTGAGATGAGAAGTCATATTGAAGAGCTTTCACAGATTGCCGCCTGTTATACATCTGCCTACCCCAACGCCGGTTTACCCAATGCCATGGGCGAGTACGATGAACAACCGCATGAAACCGCTCATTTTATTGAAGAATGGGCCAAAGAAGGTTTTGTGAATATTGTTGGGGGCTGTTGCGGTACCACACCAGACCATATCAAACATATAGCGGATCATGTACGGAAAATTGCACCAAGGGCTTTGCCGGTGCTGGAAGAGAGTTTATAACGAATCAACCCACTGTTTGCTTTGTAGCCGGCAGTAAAAAAATAGTATGAGCACAACCATCAAACCTTACTTACGTTTATCCGGCCTGGAACCCCTGGTGATCAGACCCGAAACCAATTTTGTGAATGTTGGTGAACGTACCAATGTTACCGGCTCTAAAAAATTTGCCAGACTGGTACGCGAAGGGCAGTATGAAGAAGCTTTGTCGGTAGCCCGTCAGCAGGTAGAGAACGGTGCACAGATCCTGGATGTAAATATGGACGATGCCATGCTGGATGGAGTGAGTGCCATGACCACTTACCTTAACCTCCTGCAAAGCGAACCGGATATCGCCCGCATTCCCATCATGATCGACAGTTCCAAATTCGAGATCATTGAAGCAGGGTTGAAATGTGTTCAGGGAAGGTGTATTGTGAACTCCATCTCGATGAAAGAGGGAGAAGAAAAATTTATTGAACAGGCGTTTATCTGCAAAGCCTATGGTGCTGCGGTAATTGTGATGGCATTTGATGAAATCGGTCAGGCCGATACCAAACAACGCAAAGTAGAGATCTGCCACCGGGCCTATAAGATCCTTACCGAGCAAGTAGGCTATGATCCGCAGGATATCATTTTTGACCCCAACATTTTTGCGATCGCTACCGGTATCGAAGAACACAATAATTATGCGGTTGATTTTATCGAAGCCACCCGCGAAATCAAACAACTGATGCCACTCACAAAAGTGAGTGGTGGGGTATCAAACGTATCTTTCTCTTTCCGCGGTAACGATCATGTAAGGGAAGCTATCCACTCCGTATTCCTGTTCCACGCTATTAAAGCGGGCATGGACATGGGTATTGTAAATGCCGGGCAGCTGGTAGTGTACGATGAAATCGAGCCCACGCTGAAACAGTTATGCGAAGATGTGATCCTGAACCGCAACAACGATAATAACGAAGCCACTGAAAAACTGATCGTATTTGCCGAAACGGTGAAAGCGAAGGGTAAAGTGGAAGTAAAAGACGAAGCCTGGAGAAATGAACCCGTAGAAAAACGACTGGCGCATTCTCTCATTAACGGTATCACCGATTATATTGAAGCAGATACAGAAGAAGCCCGCCAGAAATACCCCACCCCGCTGGAAGTGATCGAAGGACCACTGATGGATGGAATGGGAATTGTTGGTGACCTCTTCGGTGCCGGAAAAATGTTTCTGCCGCAGGTAGTAAAGAGTGCCCGTGTGATGAAGAAAAGTGTAGCGGTACTTACTCCCTATATTGAAGCAGAGAAAGAAGAAAGAAAACAGGCACACCTTGCCGCCGGAACCACCAACAGCGAAGCTGCCGGTGCTGCCAAAATATTACTGGCTACCGTAAAAGGGGATGTGCATGATATCGGTAAAAATATTGTAGGTGTAGTATTGGGTTGTAACGGTTACGATATCATTGATATGGGTGTGATGGTACCTGCTGATAAAATCCTCGAAACTGCACAAAGGGAAAAAGCAGATATCATTGGTCTGAGTGGTCTTATCACTCCGTCACTCGATGAGATGGTTCATATTGCCAAAGAAATGAAACGCCGGGGTATGACACAACCCCTGCTCATTGGTGGTGCCACTACTTCGCGTATCCATACTGCCGTTAAAATTGCACCAGAATACCAGGAAGGCGTAGTGCATGTACTGGATGCATCCAGAAGTGTAACCGTTGCCGGTTCCCTGCTGAGCAAAGAACAAAAACCAGATTTTCTCCAGGGTATAAAAGAAGAATATATCAAACTGAAAGAAGGATTTGATAATAAGAAGGTTGTAAAAACCTATCTTCCCTATAGCCAGGCACTACAGAATAAAGTGGCAGTTGACTGGAAAAACCATACTACACAAACCCCTGCGTTTACAGGTACCAAAGTGTTTGAGGCGTACGACCTGAATAGTCTCCGCCCATTCATAGACTGGAAACCTTTCTTTATTGCCTGGGAAATGCATGGCAACTTCCCCGATATTTTAACCGACAGTGTAGTTGGTAAAGAAGCTACCAAACTGTATAACGATGCCAATGCACTGATCGATCAGCTCATTGCAGAAAAATGGTTGACCGCCAAAGGAACCATCGGTTTCTGGGAAGCCAGCAGCGTAGAGGATGATGTGGAAGTAAGCTCACCGGATGGTCCCGTGCAACTTTCCTTCCTGCGCCAGCAGATCAAAAAAGCAGCCGATCAGCCTAATTTATCACTGGCCGATTTTATTGCGCCTAAAACCAGCGGTAAAAAAGATTTTATCGGCGCCTTTGCCGTAACCCTGCATGGCATAGAAGAACATATCAAAAAATTTGAAGCCAACCACGACGACTATAACAAGATCATGTTACAGGCATTGGCCGACAGGTTTGCGGAAGCGTTTGCAGAAGCCTTACACCTGCAGGTAAGAAAAGAATACTGGGGCTACGATAAAGACGAACAGCTGAGCAACGAAGACCTGATTAAAGAACAATACATGGGTATCAGGCCGGCACCGGGCTACCCTGCCTGTCCTGACCATACAGAAAAATACAAACTCTTTGATCTGCTCAAAGCAACCGATACCATTGGGGTACAGCTTACCGAAAGCCTGGCCATGTACCCGGCATCTTCTGTTTGCGGCTGGTATTTCTCTAATCCCAAAAGCCAGTATTTCGGCGTTGGAAAGATCCAGCGCGACCAGCTGGAAGATTATGCCAAACGTAAGCATATGCCGTTGGTAGAAGCAGAAAGATGGTTGAGTCCCGTATTGGAATAAACAAACAATTACATCCTTTTATAAACCCTTTTCACTGTGAACCAGCAGCGGAATGGGTTTTTGCTGTCGGCAACCTATGGCCGGTTATGTGCCGCCAGCTATTATCTTTGTGGTCTGAAAACTTGTAACCGTGAATCCACTGAGAGCTTTTGTTGTTATTCTACTGAGTTTACCCATTTTTGTCAACGCACAGAACAAGAAAACCGGACGTAAAGGCGAATTATATTTTTCCTGGGGATATAACAAGGAATGGTACACCAACTCCAACGTAAAAGTGAACCAAGCTGCGCTGAACAGCCAGTATGCATTGAAAAATGTAAAATCACACGATAATCCGGGTTGGGACAAAGGTATTTTCAACACACCGATCAGTATTCCACAATACAATTACCGATTGGGTTATTTCTTTAACCGCAAAAAAGGATTGGCTTTCGAGATCAATTTCGATCATACCAAACACCTGATACAGGATGGACAAACCATCCGGATAGCAGGCACACTCAATGGCCGTCAGGTAGACTCCTCCATCAACTTTTCTGAAGGCAATGGTTTTTATTATTACCTGAACAATGGCGCCAATTTTTTATTGTTCAATATTGTAAAAAGATGGAACTGGCAGCAAAGTAAAACCGGCAATTTTAAAATTGATGCACTGGGTAAGGCAGGTATTGGTCCCCTGATTCCGCATGTGCAGAACAGTCTTTTCGGTAAAGCCAATGATCCCGGTTTTCAGATCGGCGGTTGGAATATGGGAGTAGAAGCCGCTGTTCGCGCTACTTTTCACAAACGTGTTTACCTGGAGTTTGCCAATAAACTGGACTATGCCCGATATTCCAATCTGAAAGTGTACCAGGGAACGGCCAAACAGGCTTTTGGCACGTATGAGCTGATCCTGAGTCTGGGGGTAACCATTGATGCAGGAAAGCGAATTACAGAATAAAACTTACCGGCTTTCCAGCAACCACCATAATCTTTTCCGGGGTTTTACCTTGAAGTTTTTGGCGATATAGGCACCGATATACTGCATAGCTTCATCAATATCATCTGTTAACAGGATCAAATCTTTATCTTTGGCCGAGATGGTTCCCTTTTCTACCATTGTATCAATAGCTTCCATCAATGGCATAAAATACTCCTTGCCATATAACACGATCGGAAAATCCGTGATTACGCGGGTCTGGATCAGGGTAATGGTTTCAAACATCTCGTCCATGGTACCATAGCCGCCGGGCAGAATCACAAATGCATAGGAATACTTTACCAGCAACACTTTCCGGATAAAGAAATAATCGAAAGTGATCCACTTCTGCATGTAAGGATTGGGATGCTGCTCAAAAGGAAGTTTGATATTACAGCCTACCGATTCGCCTCCACTCTCAAAAGCACCCCGGTTGGCGGCTTCCATAATACCGGGGCCACCACCCGTCATGGTAGTAAACCCCATGGCAGCAATCCGCTTGCCAAATTCGCGGGCCGCTTCATAATAGGTATGCCCCTCCTTAAACCGGGCCGACCCAAATACGGTAATACAGGGCCCCAGGAAATGCAGGTTACGGAAGCCATAAATCATTTGCCGGAACACACTCCAGGCAAAGAAAAATTCATTGATCCGCGGTTTGGGCCCATCCAGGTATACAGATTCTTTTGCCGGTATGATCCGTTCAGATTTATCCATGATCTATGCTTATATTCATCAATAATTCAAATTAGCATACATTTTGCTATAGTAAAGATAACGCTGTCTAACTGCTTTATACTTATGCGAACAATAATCACCTGCCTGCTTTTCCTGCTTGCCACACAAACGGCATCGGCCCAGCAAAAGATCGTTCTTGAAAATCTTCGCCTTTACAACCTGAACGGTCCAATACTACGTTACCTGCAAAGCCCTGAAATCAAGCAAACCATTGCCACCGAACTGAACCAGTTACTTGGGCAAAAAATGAATAGGCAGCTCACCAATACCAGCGACCTGCCTATTGAACTGCTTGATTTTAATTTTGTTGTGCCGGCAATCAAACCTGTTTTTGCTGATCCGGACCCCCATCTGCTTCATCTGTATCTTGATTTCATTGAAGCCGAACCTTTCTTTTTTTTCAGGTATGACAAAGAAAATGAGATTGACAGCCTTACACAAAAAAGGGTAAAAACAGTTTTCATACTGAAAGCATATATATATAGCTCAGACCAGAAACTAATACGAACAGAAATGCTGAACGTATTGATCAGTGCGGCCGAAACACCGGGCATGGGCAACCTGTATAACCTGGGTATCCGGTTCTCAGACCTCACGGTAACCTCAAAAACTTTTACCGAACTATTCAAAAAAAGTACCTCGTTGCTTCTGGATACAGCCAACAATCTTGCTGCTATTGAAGTAAAACTGCAACCGGCGTATCTGGCCGATAACTATCTCCTTCCTAAAACTCTTAACCGTTCAAGAACTTTTGTCAGCACCCAAAAAAACATCAGTTCTTACCTGCTGGGAAAGCAGACAGAAATGATCCGTATGGGTGAACCTTTGTATGAAGAGATTCTGCTGAGAGGGAAAAAAGCACAAAAATACCCCGACCAGATTACCGCAGCTATCAAAGCCACTCAAAACTTTTCAAGGTCTGATTATGTATTTCTCCGCCAGGAAGGAAGAGATGTGTTAAGAGATAAGAATTACCTGATCAAACTTTGTACCCAGGTAGACCCAACTGATATTCCCGAGGACCGGAACCTGCTCTTCACCCGTTTTCTCCCTGGTAATTTTCATTACCTGCTACAGGAAAAAGATACAGTAGCGCAGTTTTCTATTCTGAAAGAGGTTACAGAAAATGCCAATAAAATCTATCCCAATACCATTACCAATGGCTACGATAGTACCGGCTTTTCTACTTTGCCGGCTTTGGGCAGCCGCATGACAGAATGGGTAGTGGTGTATCGCTATGTAATCAGCGGTTCGTTGACGGGCACACCCTTCCGGATCAAATGCAGTGGTTTCGATAACAGCCTGCGCGAGTTCTTCATCGCCGATCAACTGGTCTGTATTGCACAGGGAAAATTTAACCCGGAAAAATTTGTGCTTTTTGATGCATCTTTATCACCCGAAAAACTGAACCAGTTATTCCTGATCGGTTTTAATCGTTTTCTGGAATAACACAAATTCTATACATGCGTATCATTTCCTATAATGTAAACGGCATCCGCGCCGCTATTAAAAAAGGTTTCGCCGAATGGCTGCAGACAAACCCTGCTGATATTATCTGCCTGCAGGAAACCAAAGCCAGCAAAGAAGATGTGGACCTGAAAGAACTGGAAGCACTGGGTTACCAGTCGTACTGGTTCTCTGCACAAAAAAAAGGATACAGTGGCGTTGCCATTTTTACAAAGATCAAACCTGACAATATAGAATACGGGCATGCCAAAGAACAAAGCGATTTTGAAGGCAGGGTGATCCGTGCCGATTTTGGCGATATTACCCTGATCAACGCGTATTATCCATCCGGCACCAGCGGTGATGAAAGGCAGACATACAAATATCATTGGCTGGATGAGTTTTTTGATTACCTGCAGGATCTGCGTAAAACAAGAAAAAAACTGATCGTAGTAGGCGATTATAATATTGCCCACACAGAAATAGATATACATGATCCGAAAGGAAATAAAAAATCCTCTGGATTTTTACCAGAGGAAAGGGCATGGATGGATAAATTTCTGCAGCACGACTGGGTAGACAGTTTCCGCGAACTGAACCCCGGTGTTACAGGCGCTTATTCCTGGTGGAGCCAGCGTTTCCCCTCGGTACGTTTGCAGAATAAGGGATGGCGGATTGATTATATCTGTGTAACCAAATCCCTGCAACCGCAACTGAAAGAGGCCAGAATCTACCCCGATGTAAAACACAGCGACCACTGCCCCATCTACGCAGAAATCAGTATTTAATTAAAAATGAAAAATTAACAATTAAAAATTAACATTTCAGATCAATCACTACTACGTCAATTATTAATTTTTAATTGCTAATTGTTAATTACCGAAGATGTTTATTTACAACGTAACCACCAAAGTCAGCTGGTCCATACACGAAGCCTGGGTGTTATGGATGCGGGAGAAACATATTCCTGCCATCATGGAAAAAGGGTGTTTTACGGAGTACCGTTTTGCACGTTTACTGGAAACAGATGATACCGAAGGACTTACCTATACCACGCAGTATTATGCCCCCAGCAAAGAAGCGTATGAACGTTATATAGCCGAACATGCAAACGCTTTGCGAAAAGATGCATTGGATAACTGGGGCGACCAGTTCATTGGTTTTCGTTCGTTAATGGAACTTGTGAATTGAGTGTGGATAGTTTACCGAATTCATTTTGGCAATCACAAATCTTTGTTATATTCCGCTAAAACCCGCTCGGGCATTGAATTTCAGACGATTCGCCCCGAAATCCTTGCTGCACAAGGCTTTCAGAGAATATAGTTAAATACGCAATCTATTATATATCAAACCGGATTCAGCTGAAATCCTTTATACATAGGGGTTTTGAAGAAAACAACCATGATAAAAAAAATAATAAAATTTTTTGTTGATTAACAAAAGCGAATAAATTTGTTGCTGTTATTAAACATTAAAAACACATCTATGAACAAAGCTGAATTAATTGCTCAGATCGCTGAAGATGCAGGCGTAACCAAAACACAGGCTAACGCTGCCCTGGATTCTTTTGTAGGCGCTGTAACCAAAACCCTGAAAAAAGGTGACAAAGTTACGCTGGTAGGTTTTGGTACTTTTTCCGTGTCTAAGCGTGCTGCACGTACAGGCCGTAACCCACAAACCGGTGCTGCGATCAAGATCAAAGCTAAAAAAGTTGCTAAATTCAAAGCAGGTAAAGAATTAAGCGCCAAGCTCTAATTATTGCCCAAACAAATTGAAACCCTGCCTGAACCGCGGGGTTTTTTTATGCTTTTGCCTTCCGCCAGGAGCCTCCCTGCAGCTGAATTACCGGCTATTTGAGGCTATTTCAAATGAACTCCCCAAAATCCCCGGGTTTTTCTATTTTTGCAGCCTTACATCATTCATTCAAAAAAACCATACCATGGGAAGAGGTGACAAAAAAACCGCAAAAGGTAAAAGATTCCAGGGCTCATTCGGCAAAAGCCGCCCTGCAAAAGCAACCAAACAAAAAAAGCCTGTAGTAGCCAAAGCCTCCTAAGCTTAACTGCACCGATATTTTGGAAACAATAATCGGGAAATGCACAACCGCAAACTGCGATACCGGCATTTCCCGATTCCAAAATTTTTACACTGGCTATTTTTTCTTAGCCGCTATTTCTCCGATCGCCATCACCAGTTTATCCAGGTCCTGCAAACGGGTATATACATGCGGGGTAATACGTACACAGGATACATTCTCCCACACAATGCCCACCGTGTGAATTTTATAGGTATTGAACAAAGCACTGTCTAATTCGCCCGGCGTCATCCCATCTATCGAAACACCGCAGATCGCACAGGCATATTCCGGTTTAAAAGAAGTATGGATCTTTACTTTAGGAATATCCACCACTTTAGAAGCCCAGTAATTTTTCAGATAGCGGATCCTTTCCTCTTTGCGTTTACTGCCAATCGCATTCTGAAAATTCACCGCTTCGCCAATACCCTGTTCTATCGGAAAACTCCTGGTACCAAGGGTTTCAAACTTCCGGATATCTTCGCTCCGGGGTTTATCATTACAAACCAATGGCCAGATCTTACTGATCTTTTCTTTTTTAATCCATAACATACCACTACCAATCGGCGCACTCAGAAACTTGTGCAAACTGGTACCGAAATAATCACAACCCAGTTCAGGAATCTTGAAATCGAGCAGTCCGAACGAATGCGCCCCATCTACAATCACTTCCAGGTTGTGCTTTTTGGCCATGGCGCAGATCTTTTTCACCGGCATGATCTGTCCGATCCAGTTAATCACATGTGTGATATGGATGATCTTTGTTTTGGAGGTGATCGCTTTTTCATAGGCACTCACGATCTCCTCATCATTCTCTATCGGAAATTTAAAATTCAGCTGGGTGTACACAATGCCTTCGCGTTCGGCCCGTTGTTTCCAGGCATTGATCATATTCGGATAATCCTGTTTGGTACCGATCACTTCATCGCCCGCTTTCAGATCCAGCCCAAAGATCACCGTATTCAGCGCCTCGGTGGCATTCCGGTTAACCGCAATTTCCTCCGGTGAACAACCGGCCAGTATGGCCAGTTTATGGCGCAGCGGTTCGCGGCCCTGGTCCAGAATCCGCCACATATAATAAGAAGGTCCTTCATTGGAAAGTTTATTGTAGCGCTCTACCGCTTCCTGCACCACCCTTGGTGAAGGACTAACGCCTCCATTGTTCAGGATGATCAGGTTGGAGTTAACAGTATAGGCCTGCTGAATTACCATCCAGTAATCCTCATCCTGAGCGGCCACCTCGGGTGTTAACCCCTCAATCCGCTGAGAGGCAGCTTCCCAGGAAGCGGCATGTGCCTGGTTAAATAAACTGTTGGCCGAGAACGCACCGGCCAGTAAACCAACCTTTTGTATAAACTTTCTTCTGGGTTCCATGGGCAATGATTGAACGAGAAAGTTAACGATTTATACGTTTATTCCTGTCTTATCTTTGCAGCAGAAATCAGCAATATGAGGATGAAAGGATGGCTATTAATGCTTTGTATTTTGCTCACCGCATGCAGCACGTCGCTGTTTGCGCAATGCTCTATCTGTACCAAAACGGCGTCTCAATTGGGCGAGGGACCCGCTTCTGCCCTTAACTCGGCCATTATTTATCTGGCCGCTGCTCCTTTTATGGTGATGGGGTATATTGGCTGGCGCTGGTGGAAAAACGAAAAAGCAATAGAGAAAACAGAATCCTGATACATCCCGGATCAGCTAAAAATCTTCTCATTCATTACCCGGCAGATACGCTTTGATGAACTGGTAGAGATTAGTATCCTCCGCTCTTTCCAATTGCTGCTTCAGTACCGATTTGTCTACGTCTTTCATTCTTCTTTGCTGTATGAGATGATAGGCTTTCTCAGCCAATAGCCAATATCTTTTATCATGGGTCTGCACCAACTGCTGGTGTGCCCGGATCTGCTGAAATAATTCTCCTACCCCTTCTTTGTTAGAAGCCACGGTTTTCACGATTGCAATCTCGTGTGTGGTTCTGTGAAATGCCGGCGCCAGCATCAGGCGTAAATTTTTTACAAAACTATCTGCATCTGGCCGGTCGGCCTTGTTCACTACAAAAATATCGGCGATCTCCATTAAACCGGCTTTCATCGTCTGCACTTCATCGCCCGCTTCGGGCACCACTACCACTACGGTGGTATCGGCGAGTCCGGCAATTTCTATTTCACTCTGTCCTACGCCCACGGTTTCAATGATTACCTGATCAAAGCCTGCCGCTTTTACCAGATCAGCGATTTCGATGATGCGGGGATGTAAGCCACCCAAACTGCCCCGGGTAGCCAATGAACGGATGAATACAGAAGGATGGTTGTACCATTCGCTCATCCGGATCCTGTCGCCCAGCAGGGCACCCAGGTTAAAAGGTGAAGAAGGATCCACACATAATACCGCCACTTTCTGGTTCTGTGCCACTATCTCACCGATCAGTGCATCTACTAACGTGCTTTTACCGGCTCCCGGCGGACCGGTGATGCCCGTCAGTTTTGCGTGGGTACTGGCAGGTAATTGCTGCAGCAGCCACTCGTATCCAGCCACTTCATTTTCAACCAGTGAAATGGCACGGGCAAGTGATTTGGTATGGCCCTGCAATAAGTCCTGTAATAATTCTTCCCACATGATTGCTAAAGTAACCCGGAAGAACGAATTTAGACGCATGACAGCACCCCTGTTGAAAAATAAATGGGCCGTACAATGGGTATCGGTCATGCTGGTTCTACTGATGGTTGGCTTGCTGCTCAGTCGTGCGCTGGTATCTCTCTCTTCGGTATTGATAGTAGTTCCTTTCTTTTTTCACAGGCAAATAGATCAAAGAACCCGCGTTCTACTGGTGGCGGTGCTGCTGATCCTGCTGCCTGTGATCATATCGGGCTTCTGGAGCGAAAACCATGCGCTGTGGTGGAACAGCGTGGTGGTAAAAATTCCCCTGGTAACCATGTTACTCGGAATCGGATCGGTGTATTTTTCTGCTGAAAGAAAAACGAAACTGATCTATCTATATCTCTTATTTATCAGTCTGGGTTGCATCTGGAGTTTTTCATATTATCTTCTGGACCCCACTACCATACAAGCAGCCTATCTGCAGGCCAAAACATTACCCACTCCCGCCGATAATGATCATATCCGTTTTAGCTGGATGGTAGTAATCGCGGTGATTTTAGGCTTTTATAGTTGGCGAACTACTCAAACAAAAACTACCCGTTACCTGCTGGCAGCCTGTCTGGTTTTGCTGGTTGTTTACCTGCATGTACTGGCTGCTAAAACAGGGCTGGTTTGTTTGTATGCCGGAAGTGGGATGTATATTATCTATCTCATCATCGTACAGAAAAAATGGAAACCGGGTTTGCTGTTGCTGGCTGTTTGTGCAGTAGCGGCTTTTGCCTGTTACCAAACCATGCCCACCCTGCGTAACCGGGTGCAATATGTACTGTATGATTTTTCGAATTATTCCAGCGGCAAAATTTTGCCGGGGTACTCGGATGCTTCACGTTGGTTATCGATAAAAGCCGGTTACCAGCTTACGGCTCAACACCCATTCGCAGGCGTAGGTTTTGGCGATATGCTTTCTGCAATTGATCAATGGCATCAGTTGAACCACCCCTCCAGCCTGGCTTATGAACGTTTTTTGCCCGCCAACGAGTGGCTGGTATACGGCACCGGCAGTGGCTTGCCGGGGGTATTGTGTTTTACGGCAGGGTTTGTGTTGTTGCTGTACAGAACTACGTCAAGAAATATTTTTTCAGTCATCGTAACCACCATCAGCCTCATTCCTTTTTTGTTTGATGATACCCTGGAAGGACAAACAGGTATCCTGATATTGGCTTTTATTGCTTTCTTTGGGCAGCAGAAACTATCATCTATCCATGTATAACCAACTCTCTGTTGTGATTATCTGCCGCAATGAAGCGGCCATCATCGGCAAAACCATTGCTGCTGCCAGAACCTGTACCGATGATATTGTGGTGGTGGATAGTGGCAGTACCGATGGCACACAGGCAATGGTTACTGCTTTGGGTGCGAGACTGATTGAAACCAGTTGGGAAGGGTATGGCCCCAACAAAAACAAAGGAGTGGCTGCCGCCAGACACGACTGGATCTTATCCATTGATGCCGATGAGATCCCGGATGCAACGCTGCAGCAGGAATTGCAGCAGTTATCATTTACAGATATTGCTGTTGTCTATAATATCCGTTTCCGTGTTTTTCTGGGTGATCAAATGATCCGTTTTGGCGAATGGAGTAACGATCGCCATATCCGTTTATACAACCGCCGCCATGGTGGCTGGAACGACGCTGCGGTGCATGAAGGATTGGTATTCCCTGCAGAAACAAAAACAGTTACATTAAAAGGATATATTCATCATTACACCTCCCGGAACATAGCCGATTTTGCCACCAAAACGGTGAGCTATGCCATGTTGAACGCGCAGAAATATCACCAGCAGGGCAAACGGGCCGGATGGCTTAAATGCAGGCTGGCACCGGCTTTCTCTTTTGTTAAAAATTATCTTTTCCGGCTGGGATTTTTAGATGGAGAAGCCGGTTACACCGTTGCCAAAATGAATGCCTGGTACACCTGGTTAAAATATGCAAGGTTGCGGGAGTTGAACCGGGAGCGTAAAAATTAGCAGCAACAATTCTTTGTTCTGGATTCTATGTTCTCTGTTTTGGATTTTTTGTTCGATATTCTTTGTTCGATATTCGGTGTTCGTTATTCCCAATCCTCCTACTTTTGTTGAATGACGAATTTCATTCCGATATTCCCACTGGGCATTGTGGTATTTCCCGGTGAAAAACTGAACCTCCATATTTTTGAAGAACGTTACCGGCAGTTGATTTCAGAATCTTATGCCGGGGGCAGACCCTTTGGCATTCCCTGTGTACTGAACAATGGTGTATCCGAAATGGGAACATTGGTGGAAGTAACCAAAATTGTAAAAGTGTATGAAGATGGTAAGATGGATATTCATACCAGGGGCTTACAGGTGTTCCGGATCCTGGAGCTGATAGAATCGGTACCAGACAAATTATACAGCGGTGCGATTGTAAACTATCCCGAAAACGCGGAAAGGATACAAAGCGAGCTGGTACAGAAAGTGCTGAAAGGCATCCGGGATCTGCACCGTTTGCTGAACGTAAGCAAGGACTTCGGCAAACCTGATACCGAACTTACCAGCTACGATCTGGCCCATCACGCCGGGCTCTCGCTGGAAGAGGAGTATGAATTGCTGGGCCTGCTGCACGAACTGCAAAGACTCGAATACCTGAAACGTCATCTCAACAAAGTACTACCTGTTATGGCCGGCATGGAACTACTCAAAGAAAAGATTCACCTGAATGGCCATTTTAAAGAATTGAAAGGCTTTACTTTTGATAAGTGAGGAAGTGAGTAGTCGGTAGTGAGCAGGAAGTAAAAGCCATTTCCAAAAACTCACTACTGACTACTCACCACTCACGATTCAAGATTGACCATTCACCATTGACCATTCCCCATGCAAACCACCCTTTGTTTCGATTTTGGCAATACCCGTTTAAAATGCGCTGTTTTTCACGACAGGGATTTTAAAGAGGAGTTTGTACTGGAAAATGCAGGTGCCGATGCCTTGCTGCAACTGCTCAACCGGTTCCGGCCGGATAAAACCATTCTGTCATCGGTCATCAATCATCCGCCGGAGATAGAGGAGTTACTGGCTACCCATAGCCGGTTTCACAAACTGGGGCATACCAGCAAACTGCCTTTTACCACGCCGGTGGGCAAACCCGAGACCATTGGGGCCGACAGGTTGGCCATTTGTGCGGCTTCGGTAGATCTTTTTCCCCAACACCATAACCTGGCTATTGGGCTGGGTACCTGTATCACCTATAATTATATCAACCAGGCCCATGAATTTCTGGGGGGAAGTATCTCTCCGGGCATGAATATGCGGTTCCGGGCCATGCACGAGCAAACGGCTTTATTGCCCCTGGTACAGGCCGAATCTACCTTCCCGCTGGTGGGTTACGACACCAAAACCAACCTTTTAAGCGGTGTGATACTCGGAATGGCTAAGGAAATTGACGGAATAATTGACGCTTATGCCTTGAAATACAGCAACTTTAACGTGCTGTTAACCGGGGGTGATATGGGTTTTTTTGTACCGCACCTAAAAAACAAGATATTTGCCGACCCTAACTTAATCTACAAAGGCCTGTATGCGATCAGTGAGTTCAACAACCGCTAGGATTTTCCTGGCATTTTTACCGGTTTTTTTTCTGCTTGGTTCCTCTGCGCAACAGAACTCCCCTTTTTCAAGGTATGGTCTGGGTGAACTGTATTCCAACCAGCATGTGATCAGTCGCGCCATGGGTGGTCTTTCTGCCGCTTATGCCGATGGATTGAACAATAACGTAGGACAGGCCGTTAACTTCAACAACCCGGCTACTTACGGTTCTTTCTACATGACTACTTTTGATGTGGGTCTGACCATCGATACCCGCACATTGATCAGTAACAATCCTACCGGTAAGTTTTCCTCAAAAAACTTTACGCCTTCCTATATTTCTGTAGGTCTTCCCTTAAAAAAAACAAAGGGCTGGGGTATGGCATTCGGTTTAAAACCGCTCAGCACCATCAACTATTCCATCGAAAACCGCAGTGTTATGGCGGGAACGGGAGATAGCCTTCTGACCGTATATGACGGGCAGGGCGGTCTGAACCAGTTTTTTGTAGGTATTGGTAAAAAGATTGGCAATTTCAGTATCGGTTTCAATACCGGCTACAATTTTGGTAAAAGAGAAATTAATACACGTAAAGCTTTCCTGAACGATACCGTAGCCCATTACCAGGGACTTTCCTCCAGCAAAACCAGTTATAGCGGTATTTTTCTGCATGGTGGATTGCAGTACGAGTTTTCGGTTGGCAAAAAAGTATTCGCCGAAACCAAGACCACCAATAATTACCTGCTCAGAATGGGTGTAACCGGAACGTTGCAGCAGCAATTATCTGCTTCGCAGGATCAGATCAAACAAACTTATACGCCTACTACCAGTGGTGATTTTAAAATTGATTCAGTTTCTGAAGTATATAATATCAAGGGAAAGATTACCCTGCCGTCTACCTATGCCGCCGGACTTACCCTGCACAAAACCGTTACCAACCCGAGAGGTGTTTTTGAACTCTGGTCTATCGGCGCAGAATACACAGCTACCCAGTGGACCAAATACCGTTTTTATGGACAGCCCGATCAGTTGGCAGATAGCTGGCAGTTGAAACTGGGTGTGCAGTTCAGCCCCGATCCTTTATCGGGCCGTGGTTACTGGAACAATGTGAACTACCGTGCCGGTTTCTTTACAGGTAAAGATTATATCAATGCAGATGGGAATGGTTTAAAGCAAACCGGTTTCTCTCTGGGTGCAGGTTTACCGATCAAAAAATGGAGAGCGTATGATAACCAGTTCACTTTTCTGAATACAGCTCTACAGTTTGGTAAAAGAGGAACGGCTGTTAATAATGTCACAGAAAGTTATTTCCAGTTTACTTTTGGTATGAGTTTAAGCGATCTTTGGTTTATCAAACGCAGGTATGACTAAACTGATCTCACATAAAATATTTTTTACAGCAGCCATTCTATCCGGCTGCTTTTTTTTGTGGGGTTGCGAAAATGATGTGAATGAAGTGCGGGAGCTGGGGCGGAAAAAAGAGAATATCGAAGAGGGCAAAAATATCAGCAGTTACCTGAGTATGGACGGTAAAATGCGGGCACATCTTACGGCCCCTTTAATGCTGCGCATTCAGGGAGATACCGGACGGAGAACAGAATTTCCCCGATCCTTACACGTGGATTTTTATAACGATAGTACTGCACAGATCGAAAGTCAACTGAGTGCGCTCTATGGCAATTACCTCGAAAACCAGAACAAAGTATTTCTCCGCGACAGCGTAGTAGCGTTTAATGTGAAGGGCGATACCCTGTTCTGCAAAGAAATGTACTGGGACCAGAACCTGCAGAAATTCTATACCGACAAGGAAGTAACCATCAGCCAGCGTTATCCCAAAAAGCGATTCTCGGGTGTAGGTATGACCTGCAACCAGGACCTCACTAATCTTACCTTATTCAAAATTCAGCCCGGTAGTTTTGCCATGATCGCAGATAGTCTGGCGAATGGGACGGATACGACGCGGAAATAAAAAGGTACACAACCTGCTCCTCTATATTTAATACCTTGCAGTTCTAAATAATAGTCACATGGAATACAGAAGAATGGGCCGAAGCGGTCTGCAGTTAAGCGTACTGAGTTTTGGCAGCTGGGTTACTTTTCACAAACAGATCAGCGATAACAGTGCCGATGAACTGATGGGCATTGCCTACGATAACGGTATCAACTTTTTTGATAACGCGGAAGGGTATGCTCTCGGCGAAAGTGAGAAAATGATGGGGCGGGTACTGAAAGCCAAAAAATGGGACAGAACCTCCTATACCCTTTCTTCCAAAGTATTTTTTGGCTGGCGCGGGGCAGATAACAAACCCAACCAGACCGGTTTAAGCCGCAAACACCTGGTAGAAGCCTGTCACGAAGCACTTGGCAGACTGCAAACCGATTATCTCGATCTCTATTTCTGCCACCGTCCTGATACACAAGTGCCCATTGAAGAAGTGGTGTGGACCATGCACAACCTGATACAACAAGGCAAAATATTATACTGGGGTACCAGCCAATGGAGTGGTGCCGAGATCATGGAAGCCCATCGCGTAGCGCAACAATACAACCTGATAGGCCCTACGGTAGAACAACCACAGTACAATATGTTTGAGCGGTTTAAAGTAGAGCAGGATTACCTGCCGGTATACCAGAACGTAGGACTGGGAACCACGATCTGGAGTCCGCTGGCGGCTGGTTTTTTAACCGGCAAATACAATAACGGCATCCCCGAAGATTCGCGCCTGGCCATTGAAGGTTTTGGCTGGCTCAAAGACCGCTGGATCCAGGATGTAAAACTGGAGAAAGTAAAAAAACTGACCCATCTGGCCAATGAGCTGGGTGTATCGCTGGCTTCGCTGGCCATCGCCTGGACCATCAAAAACCCCCATGTAACCACCGCCATCCTGGGTGCTACCAAAAAAGAGCAGTTATTCGAAAACCTGAAAGCCCTCGAGAGCCTGCAAGTTCTTTCTTTGGAAGTTATGGATAAGATAGAAGCTATTTTACAAAATAAGCCCGTGCTGGATCTCGCTTAGGCTTGGTTAGGTATATAGAGTATATATAGTAAATAAAGTATATAGAGTATATAAGTGGTGGGGGCGATAGGCACTCATCCGCTTTATTTACCCTGTATACTTTATTTACTTTATATACCTATTTACTTTATATACTTTCCGAAAAAATAATTACCAGCACCTTCCAACCTTTCCCAAACCTCCAACTCTTATTCCCAGACAACCATTGGAACAGGCTAACACCATACAAACGGCTGTTGTGAGAAAAGCCTGTAAGGGCGATACAGAAGCGCAGGCCTGGCTATACCGGCAGTATAGTAAGGGTATGTTCAATATCTGTACCCGCATGACAGGTAACCGCAACGATGCAGAAGATGTTCTGCAGGATGCTTTTATACTGGCATTCCGTAACCTGGGTCAGTTAAAAGATCCGCTGCAGTTTGGCGGCTGGTTAAAGCGGATTGTGGTGAATGAGTGTATCCGTTACAGCAAGAAAAATTTCTACTGGAACGAATGGGAGGATGAAAGAAACAATATGATGGTGGAGGAAGCAACCGAGTGGTGGAAAACCGTGAGTTTCGAGATCATTCACCAGGAAATCAAAGGTTTGCCGGATGGCTGCCGGCAGGTATTCAACCTCTTTGTGGTGGAAGATTTCAGCCACAAAGACATTGCCGAACAGTTGGGCATCTCAGAATCAACAAGTAAAAGTCAATACCACCGGGCGAGACAGTTATTAAAAGAACGCATCACCCGTCAATTACAGGCACATGGATGAACTGAAAAAATATCTACGGCAACACGCCGATCAGCTGGATCTGGACGAACCCCGTTTACAGGTTTGGGAACAGATCAAACAGCAATCGGCCAGCGCACCCAAAACTACTGTAGTAGTAATGGTTACCCGCTGGGCAGTAGCTGCCTGTGTACTGCTGTTGGCCGGTATCGGCGGCTGGTGGTTATTGCAGGAGAAACATACCACAACAGAACTGGCCAGTCAGCAAAAACCAGTTACAGAAAAAGCAGCAACGATTACCAAAGCGCCTGTAACACAAACAGAGAATACAGCAACAGACGTTCTGACCCAGGTAAAGGCTCCTGTTAAAAAAGAAACAGCTGTGGCGGAACCCCAAAAAAGAAGACAACCTACAGCTGATATGATTGCCCTGCAGCACATGGAGAACAGTTTTACCCAGGTAATTAACCTGCAGCGTGAGCGGGTAAGCAGCATCCCTATGTACGCAGAATCGCCGGCTTATTTTAATGATTTTGCCATACAGATCAGGCAAATGGAGAAAGATGAAAAACAGATCAAATCAGACATTGCAAGGCGCGGCATGACTGATGGATTACTGGATCAGCTTATCAATCTCTACCAGCAGAAATTAACCATTCTCAAACAATTACAAATGGAAATGACCAAGACCAACAACCGCTACAAACAAAACCGCGTGCCTGTTGACTCTGCCAAAACCTATTTCCTGAAAATCTAAATGCATCTTATCATGAACAAAATGAAAAAGAATATTTTTTTACTGACGGCTGTCCTGTCAGGAGTTCTCTCACAGGCAACGGCCCAACAGGTGGTTACCAGTACCCCGCCCACCCCATCGGTCAATCAGGTGCGCGTGGCACCAGAAGCAAGAGAAGTCAGGGTGATCAATGGAGAAAATATGAGGGCTACCAAAAACTACAAAGACGAAGACCTCAAATCCAAAGAAGTAAGTAAAGAGGTATCAGTACCCAAGGGGGGAGAAATCTATATTGAGAATGCATCCCGTAATATCATCATCAAAACCTGGGACCAGCCCAAGGTAAAAGTAACCACCACGGTTTACTATGATGGCGAAAGCAAATTGTCGGATGAAGAATGGCTCGAAAAAGTGAATCTCTCTTTAAAAACACTGGGTAGTTCTGTGAAAGTGAAATCCGGTAGTATCGGTGGCAGTACATTTTATTCTTCCGGATCGGGTGGTTTTACCTACTATGGCCCGGGCGGCTCCGGAAGCGGTGTGGCCGTATTCAATGGCAACGGCCAGAACGTGGGCACCAAAGCCAATACCAAAAGAATCGTAACAGTGACCATTCCTACAGGCAGTAAGTTAGATCTGGAAAGCAAATATGCCGATGTATCTGTACCGGCGGGTATTACCGATGCCAGTATCGATATCACCAACGGTAACCTGGAAGCAGAGAACCTGGGCAAACTCGTTCTCCGTTCCAAATATTCCAATGTGAATGTGGGCGATGTGAAGAATGCAGAGATCGAATTTACCAACGGCCGTTTCAGTGCCAAAAACATCAACGACCTGGATATTGACAGCAAATATTCTAGCATCGAAATGGCTTCGGTAGATAAAGTAGTGATGCGCAGCACCAACGATGAATATGAACTGGAAGAAGCCGGCGATATCCGCGGCCGCAAATCCTATGGTAATCTCCGCATTACCAAACTGAATAACGCGATAGATATAGAAGGCAGCAATGCTGATATCAAGATCCGGAAAGTAGGCACAGCACTTAGCCAGATCAAGATCGATGATAAATATGCTGATATCCGCATCCCGCTGCGCGATGTAAAAAACTACAGCGTTGATTTTACCGGCGGCTACAGTTCGGTATATGGCAATTTTGAAAAGAAAGTGTCGCAACCCACTGCTGCTGCGGAAAAAGCGGAGAACAAGACCACTAAAGAAGCGCTGTCGGCAGAAGAAAAAAGTGTATTGAAAGCAACCACGATAACAGGAATAGTAACCGGCCCCGGCCCCAGAATGCTGACCGGATGGAGAGACGATAACAGCCCCAATCTGTTTACCGCCACCGTTGGCGATGGTAAAGGACTGAAAATTGTGATGAAATGCCAGAATTGTACGGTGGACTTTAAATAATCCTCTTTGAATATCGAATATCGAACAGGGAATATCGAATGTCGATCGGAGTAATACTTCGGTGTTTCCCGCCAGGGCGGGATTCGATATTCGATATTCCCAAGATCTCACACAGCCGATTTTCTCATGTTGTACCTATCGGTGACCATGCCCCGTTTTTACGGGGCATTTTTGGGGGAGGGCGTGAGTCGTCA
This sequence comes from Sediminibacterium sp. GW821-FHT12F12, assembly GCF_058806635.1. Classification (NCBI taxonomy): domain Bacteria; kingdom Pseudomonadati; phylum Bacteroidota; class Chitinophagia; order Chitinophagales; family Chitinophagaceae; genus Sediminibacterium; species Sediminibacterium sp. GW821-FHT12F12. Next base: position 505,466 of record NZ_JBXAPW010000002.1, read on the forward strand.
GTCGCGAATCGTGCGTGTAGAATAGTGTCCCACTCACCCCTGACGACTGCCGACTCACGACTGCCGATTCACGACTCACGAATTTTATGTAATTTTCCTCCATGACTGAGCTCTATACCTTTATCTGGATCGTTGTTACACTGCTCCTGATCGGTTTTTTTGCCGGTTATGAGATCGCATTTGTATCGGCCAACCGGTTAAGTATTGAACTGAAGAAAAAGCAGGGCAAAAAAAGCGGCATCATCCTCTCCAATTTCATGGAGCATCCCGCCCGTTTTATCGGCACCTGCCTGATCGGTTTAAATATCTTTCTCGTTATATATGGATTGTTGGTTCATGAACTGATGTCGAAAACCATCTGGACCGCCCTCTGGACCAAACTGCAATTTCAGAACGAGTATGTGAAACTGGGATTTGATACCCTGATGTCATCGCTGGTGGTACTGGTGTTCGGAGAGTTCATACCCAAAGCGGTTTTCCGCGCCAGGGGTGATATCTTATTGAGTTTTTTTGCAAGGGTGGCCAATTTCTTTCATGGCCTCTTTCTGCCACTGACCAATTTTTTTGTTGATGTATCGCAGTGGATCCTGAAATATATGTTCAATGTACGGGTGAACGACCGGAACGATGCCTTCACCAAAGTAGACCTCGAACATTTTTTTCAGCAAACCAAAGAACAGGATGAGGAAAGCCAGGAACTGAATACCGAACTGTTCGAGAATGCATTGAGTTTACCGATGGTAAAAATCAGGCAGTGCCTGGTGCCGCGCACCGAGATAGAAGCGATCGATATCAATACCTCTGTAGAAGAAGCCAAGAAAACCTTTATCAGCACACAGCTGAGTAAACTGGTGGTGTATGATGATAATATTGATTCGATACTCGGTTATATACACCAGCTGGATCTCTTTAAAAAACCCGCCACTATCCGCGAAGTACTGCATCCCATTATGGCAGTGCCTGAGAGTATGAGTGCTACGGACCTGATCAGCAAATTCACCAAAGACAGAAAAAGTATTGCCTGGGTGGTGGATGAGTTTGGCGGCACTGCAGGTATTGTGACCATGGAAGATGTGCTGGAGGAAATTTTTGGCGAGATCCAGGATGAGTATGATACCGAAGAACTGGTAGAGAAACAACTGGCCGAAGATGAGTTTATTTTAAGCGGCCGTATGGAACTGGACTACCTGAATGAGAAATACGATATGAAATTCCCCGCCAGCGATTCTGAAACACTGAGCGGTTATATCATCAACGAACACGAGACCATTCCCAAACAGAAAGAGACCATCATCATCGGCGATTACCGCTTCGATATCCTGAATGTGAGCGATACGCGGATCGAATCTGTGAAAATGAAGATCCTGCGCTAACTCCATCTGCCGCAGCCAGATCTGTGGTAAAACCATACGATGAAAAAAGCCTATCTCTCCATCGGTTACCAGAACAGGCAAAAGCTTGCAGCCGAAATAACAGTTATCAGAGAACTGTTGTCTGCCCACCAGATAGAACTCTTTGTTTTTGTAGACCAGTACCAATTTGCCCCGGAAGAAGAACAGCAAATGATGCAACAGGCTTTCCGGGATATTTCCGGCTCAGACCTGCTGCTGGCCGAAGTATCAGAAAAAGCCATCGGGGTGGGTATTGAGATCGGTTATGCTGCTGCTTTAGGCAAACCCATCATTTACCTGCGCCAGACCCAGGCCGAACATTCTACCACCGCTGCGGGCACAGCCGGATATTCGGTCATCTATCCCGGCGCAGCCGAAATAGCCGGCCTGCTGGCACCCATACTGGCCAAACTGGAACAGCAGTGAGGAAGCACAGCGGCAAAACCCGATCGGCCGCCATCCTCCTTCTCCCAAAACCCCTGTTTTTTATGTTCTCCATACCCGTAACTTTGGCGGCTGACAACAGTCAAAGAACGCAATGGCAATATTTAACAGAAACCGGGGTTCAGAAAAAAGTGAGATGACCTTTATCGATCATCTCGAAGAATTAAGGGTCCATATCATCCGTTCCGTACTGGCTATCCTGGTAATGGCCGTCGTGATTTTTATTTACCGCAACTGGGTATTTGATAATGTGATCTACGGGCCGCTGAATCCTGATTTTATCAGCTACCGTAAACTCTGCCAGTTCAGTCAATGGGCACATATGGGCGATGCGCTCTGTATGCCTGCTGTAAAAGTGAACATGATCAGTAATACATTCGGTGGTCAGTTTCTGAGCAGTATTTCCATGGCCCTGATCGGTGGTATCATTGCAGCTTTCCCCTTTATTTTCTGGGAGTTCTGGCGTTTTGTAAAACCTGCCCTCAAAGAAAAAGAACTGAAGAATACCCGTTTTGTGATCTTCTGGGTGAGTTTCTTTTTCTTCACCGGAGCCGCTTTCGGTTATTTTCTGCTGGGTCCGTTTACGTTTAACTTCCTCGGCGGTTTCCAGCTGGGTACACAGGGTTTTATTACCACCATGCCAACGCTGGCAGATTATATAGACAATCTTACCAATATCATACTGGGTTGCGGACTGGCATTTGAATTACCGGTTCTCGCTTTCATACTCACCAAAATCGGCCTGATTACACCGGCTTTCCTTCGCCAGACACGAAAATACGCGCTGGTAGTGATCCTGATCCTGGCAGCATTTATCACCCCCAGTCCCGACTGGATGAGCCAGATGATCGTATTTATTCCGTTATGGTTACTCTATGAACTGAGTATCCTCGTTTCTGCCCGCGCCAAAAGGGAGCAGGATAAGACGGAAGATGAGGAGTGGGATTAAGGGTGAAAAGTTAAAAGTTAATAGTTAAAAGTTAATAGTTGTTATTACCACTAATGACTATTAACTTTTAACTATTAACTGCCTCTCCTCCCCCATTCGTACTTTTTTTTAAGCCCTTTACGCTCAATCTGTTACCTTAGTCACCCTAATTTACAAACATGCATTTCGTATTCGACCCTTCTAAACCCATTGCCATTGGTTGCGATCACGCCGGTTTTGAATATAAAACGGCCCTCGTAAACTGGTTAACCCAAAAAGGATTTCAGGTAAAAGATTTTGGTACTAATTCTGCCGATTCGGTTGATTACCCCGATTTTGCCCATCCCACAGCCTCCAGCGTAGAGAAGGGAGAATGCTCATTCGGCATCCTGCTCTGCGGAAGTGCCAACGGCGTGGCCATCAGTGCCAATAAACACCAGCAGATCCGTGCCGGTCTTTGCTGGCAGAACGATGTGGCCGTACTGGTTCGTAAACACAACGATGCCAATATGATCTGTATCCCCGCCCGTTTTGTATCGCTGGCGCTGGCAGAACAGATGCTGGAAATATTCATGACCACTGAATTTGAAGGTGGCCGCCATGCTACCCGCGTGGGTAAAATTGCTTGCTCTTAACTCAAAACTATACCCAACAACGATGAAAAAACTACTATTGCTCTGCCTGCCATTTGCCGCTACCCTGGTTATGGCACAGAAAGGGGATGATGCGTCTGCCAAATATGCGGCATTGATCACCCAACAGGGATTAAAAGAAAAACTGACCATCCTGGCCAGCGATGAAATGGAAGGTCGTGAAACAGCTTCTCCCGGTCAGCGGAAAGCAGCTGCTTACATAGAAGACTTTTTCAAAAAAATAGGTCTGAAACCCGGTAACGGCGATAGCTACCAGCAATTATACCCTGTTTACCAGGAGGTACTCAACGAAAAGGATCTACGTGTGAATGGCAGATCTTTTGAGTGGGATAAGGATTTCATGTTCAGCATGCAAACCGTCTCTACCGGTAGCTGGACCTATAACGGTGTGGTATTTGCCGGTTACGGTATGGTAGATTCTGCCAACAAAGTAAACGATTATGCCGGCCTGGATGTAAAGGGCAAATTGGTACTGGTACTCGATGGCGGCACTACAGCAGCCCCCGCCGGTGGTGGACGTGGTTTTGGCGGACCCACTATGGCCAAAATGAATGCGGCCCGCAGAAACGGCGCAGCAGGTATACTGATCATTTCTGCTGATTTCCCACGCGCTAATCCTACTTCTGTAAAGGGACGTATGAGCATCACATTGCCAACGGCTTCAGCCAATGCTAGCAATTTCCTGGTAGCTACGGTTTCTGAAGAAGTGGCTTCTGCTTTACTTGGAAGAACGGCCCGGATTTCGCAGTCTGATCTGAAAACAACTGCTAAAGGAAACTATGTTTCTGAAGTAGTGATTCATACGGCTAAAAAAGTAGAGACGCTGGAAAGCAGCAATGTGATTGGTGTTTTACCCGGAACCGATAAAAAAGCAGAATATGTGTTTCTGACCGGACATTACGACCACCTCGGCAAACAGGGTAATGTTATCTATTATGGTGCAGACGATGATGGTTCCGGCACCGTTGGCGTAATGCAGATGGCCGAAGCTTTTGCAGCTGCTGCCAAAAAAGGCAACAAACCCCGCAGAACCATGATCTTCATGACCGTTAGTGGTGAAGAGAAAGGGTTATTGGGCTCTGCCTACTATGCCGATCATCCTACAGTAGATATGTCCAAAGTGTCTGTTGATCTGAACACAGATATGATTGGCCGTGGCGATGCTTCGCGTAAAGGAGATACCCTGAATTATATCTATGTGATCGGTCACGATAAATTAAGTTCTGACCTGGCACCGATCAATGAAAGCGTAAATAAACAATATGTGAATATTGCGCTGGATTATAAATACGATGATCCCAATGATCAGAACAGGATCTACTACCGCAGCGACCATTATAACTTTGCCAAAAAAGGCGTTCCTATCCTGTTTTTCTACGATGGAATGCTGGGTGCAGATTATCACAGACCTACCGATACAGTAGACAAGATCCAGTTCGGCATCATGGAACAACGTACCAAACTGGTGTTTCATACTGCCTGGGTAATCGCCAACCGCGACGAAATGCTGAAAAGAGATATCCCGTTAACCATGCCGGCGAGATAAGTATCTCCCGTCAACATACCCTACTAAAGAAGCCGCATCAGATCGATGCGGCTTCTTTATTGATACAATACTGTATTGTGAAAGCCGGGTTCCGGAAAACGAAGTAGCTTATTTCGCTTTTTTCAATAACATCAGGATCTCTCCCTGCGGTTGTTTTACCGTGATGCGGAGTTTGTCTTCCTGAAAATCAGCTTTCAGTATATCTTCCTTTTTGTTTTTATCGATGGTAGTGATCAGCGAGTTCTGCTCATCCACCGTATAAGTAGCTTCTTCTTCCTGTGCAGAACCTGCACCCATTTTAGCCGTGCCATCTGCATTAAAAACAAAGCCCATGGTAGCGAACATGGCCATCTGCGATTTCATGGTTGCGGTAATAGTGGCCAGCTGCGACTGATCGGGGATCTGACTTTTCATCATTTCACCAATGGCGAGTGAATCTTTATCAATACTATAGTAGAACAGGCCCGTCATCTCTACGGCAGAGATGGTCCATTTACCTACTACATTCGATTTGGTTACTTTGGTTTGTGCGTTAACCTGTGAAAGAACAAGAAAACAAAATGCCAGCAGAATAATTTTTTTCATGAAAAGTTGAATTCGTGATTAATAAAGGAAGATAAGCAGGAAAGCGGTTACAGCAAGAAGACAGGTGTTGTTTATTTGTTATTGTCCTGAAGTTTACGGAGAAATGATTGTTCTGCGACAGGCACTTTTGCGTCTTGGCGAGAAAATTTGCACGCAAAGGCGCAAAGACGCAGTTAAGTGCTGAAGAATCTCTTTTCTCTCTTGTCCTTCTCGTAGTGAAACCTTCCGTAGCTAAGGCCATTTTGCAGATAGGCGGGATGTTTCAATAAAAGCCGAAAAACAAAAGGAAGTGCACTGTGCTAGAAACTGTGTCTTGGTGCCTTTGTGTGAGATTTTTTGCTCACCAAAGCACCAAGGCACGGTTTTACAGAGTCTTTAAAAAATATATCAGCATTACCAACCCAACAGGTAAGCGAAGATCAGAGGCACTACAATGGTAGCATCGCTTTCCACAATGAATTTGGGTGTATGTATATCCAGTTTACCCCAGGTGATTTTTTCATTAGGCACTGCCCCTGAGTAAGACCCGTAAGAAGTAGTTGAATCACTGATCTGGCAGAAATAACTCCAGAAAGGAACATCATGCCATTCCAGGTCCTGGTACATCATCGGCACCACACAGATCGGGAAATCGCCGGCAATACCACCGCCGATCTGGAAAAAGCCTACGCCCTTACCACCGCTGTTAGCACGGTACCACTCAGTTAACCAGACCATGTACTCGATCCCGCTTTTCATGGTACTGGCTTTCAGTTCATTTTTGATCACATAGGAGGCAAAAATGTTACCCATGGTACTGTCTTCCCAACCCGGCACCACAATGGGCAGGTTTTTTTCAGCGGCGGCCAGCATCCAGCTGTTTTTGGGATCGATCTCATAATACTGCTCCAGTACACCGCTGTTCAGCATTTTGTACATAAACTCATGCGGAAAATAGCGTTCGCCCTTGGCATCTGCATCGGACCAGATCTTGTGAATATGCTGCTGCAGCCTGCGGAAAGCTTCTTCTTCAGGGATACAGGTATCGGTAACACGGTTATAGTGGTTCTCTAGCAGATCCCATTCTTCCTGCGGACTCAGATCGCGGTAGTTGGGGACGCGCTTATAATGGCTATGCGCCACCAGGTTCATGATATCTTCCTCCAGATTGGCCCCCGTACAACTGATAATGGCCACTTTATCCTGGCGGATCATTTCGGCGAGGCTGATGCCCAGTTCTGCGGTACTCATGGCACCGGCGAGGCTTACCAGCATTTTGCCCCCCTCCAGGAGGTGGGTCTCATATCCTTTGGCGGCATCGATCAATGCGGCGGCATTAAAGTGCCGGTAATGGTGTTGTATAAACTGCGAAACTGGTCCTTTGCTCATCATGCTTGTTTTAGGGGGCAAAAGTAATTTTTTTATCGCGTTATTATCCAATGGTCATATTCATTTTGATTAAATCTGAATTCTTTGATTATTAGCAGTATTTTTACGATTTAAGATTATTTTAATGTTTGAAACACCTTAAAATCCTTTGCGATAACACTTTACATAGTATTAATTACCGCAACTCACCCGTAAGCATTCATGGATAAAGCGTATTTTAATGAGTATTACCACCTTGAGCGTAAAAACTGGTGGTTTACTGTACGAAGAAAAATTTTATCTGAGCGAATTGAACATGTATTGGGCAGGCCCAGAAATATTACATCACTGAATGTTGGCGCAGCTACCGGAACAACATCAGATATGCTAACCCGTTTCGGGCATGTAACTTCTATAGAATATGATGCAGACTGCTGTAGTTTTGCCCAAACCTACATGACAACCCCGATGTTGCAGGGATCTATTACAGAACTACCCTTTGAACAGGAAAGTTTCGATCTTGTTTGTGCCTTTGATGTAATAGAACATGTGGAAGATGACCATACAGCCGTTGAAGAACTGATCCGCGTCTGCAAGCCCGGTGGGCATATTATGATTACTGTACCGGCATACGCGTTTTTATGGGGACCGCACGATATCATTAACCAACACTACCGCAGATATACCCTGAAAGAACTTTTACAGCTTTTGACAAACCAGCAAGGAAAGATTGTATATAAAACCTATTTTAATGCAATCCTGTTTGCGCCCATTGCTGCATTCAGGTTAGTGGGTTCTCTTGGAAGCCAGTTCATGAAAAAGAAAGAACCGAATGGCGTGTCTGATCACCAGGTTTTTGGCACTGCCGGGGTATTTAATTCTTTACTGGCCGGACTGTTCCATATTGATTATTATCTCCTGAAGGCAGGATTACGTTTTCCGGCAGGGGTTTCCATCATGGTTATTTTTAAAAAAGCATAACTGCAATGAACCCAACCATTCAATCACTTCTATACAGACAGGTACCGATCGGAAAATCCCGGCGGGTAGCACTGGTCCATATTATCTGGTTTACATTGGCGCTGGTGGCATTAGTGGCAGAAATGGCAAGAGGACTGGGTGCTATTGATAATTACCTGATATTCCGGGGGGTATTTTATCATGTGCTGGAACAGAAAAATCTGTTTGTGTATTATCCCAGCGAATATGTATCCTTTAATAATTACGGACCTGCTTTTTCTCTGGTGATTGCTCCATTTGCAGTGTTACCCATTTACCTCGGATGTTTTTTATGGGGGGTAGCCAATGCGGCAGCTTTGTTTTTTGCGATCAGGATGCTGCCGGTTAAAAAAGAGCATACCACAATTCTCTACTGGATTATCTGCATTGAAATGATGACTTCATTACATAACATGCAGTTTAACCCGTTGCTGACGGCTTTTTTTATCTTCGCATTTGTATATACACGTAATGGTAAAGACTGGCTGGCAACATTATTCATTGCCATAGCCATTCTAACTAAAATATATGGTGTTGCTGCATTGGTCTTCTTTTTGTTCTCAAAAAACAAATGGCAATTCATTATCTCTCTGCTGCTTTGGTTACTGTTACTGGTAATACTTCCCATGTCTTTTTCCAGCGCAGATTATATTCTCAACACGTATCAGGATTGGTATTACCAGATCATCAAAAGAAATCAACAGAATATTCAAACTTCTTTGATAGCAGGCCCGCAGGATATTTCTGTACCAGGTATGATAAGGAGGATCTTCCACTATTATCAATTTCCTGATCTTGCATTAATTGCTGTGGCAGGTATGTTCGTGGCATTGCCACTGCTAAAACGTAAACTGTTAACAGATGTATCTTTCCAGCTTCGTTACCTGGCACTGGCACTGATCTCCATAGTGATCTTCAGCTCTGCAGCCGAAAGCCCCACCTTTGTGATTGCGGTTACAGGATGCGCCATCTGGTTAATTCTTAAGAAGCAACCATATAAGTTATCCGTTAAATGGTTGGTAGTGCTGCTGTTTCTACTCACTATTCTGTCGCCAACAGATTTAATTCCGCAGTATATCCGACAGCATTTTATCATAGCCTATTCTTTAAAAGCCTTACCCTGTTTTTTGATCTGGTGCTGTTTGGTATATGAAGTATGGCAAGCAAAACCATCAAAACTACTGCCTGTATGAAAAAAAAGGTCGCGTTTTTGATTCCTGTCTGTAACGAAGAGAATAATATTCCGGTTTTATTAAGTTCTCTGAGAAACGAAATGCAGCATAGTGGGTATGTGTATTCGTTCAATTTTGTAGACGACGGAAGCTCAGATAACACACTGGCAGTTTTGAAAGAAATTGCCGCCAGCCATACAGATGTTTTTTATATCAGCTTGTCCAGAAATTTCGGTCACCAGAATGCCCTGAAGGCCGGTATTGATCAGGTAGAAGCGGACTGCACTATTATGATGGATGCAGATCTGCAACATCCACCCTCCTTTGTTCCCCAGTTGCTGGCAAAATGGGAAGAGGGTAATGATATCGTTTATACCATCAGGAAAGATCATAGAGAGATTGCCATGATGAAAAGAAAAACATCCAGTCTTTTCTATCAGGTAATCAACAATCTGTCAGATATAGAACTGGAAGAAGGAACTGCTGATTTCAGGTTGTTAGACAGAAAAGTAATGAACGTGTTAAGAAACCTGAACGAATCAGATATTTTTCTGCGAGGATTGGTTAAATGGATGGGTTTTACACAATCCGGCATAGAATATACACCCGGAATTCGTACAGAAGGCAAAACAAAGTATACCATTAAACGAATGATCCGTTTTGCGCTGCAGGGCATCACTTCATTCAGTATCAAACCACTGTATATTGCTGTTTATTTAGGGTTCCTGTTTTCATTGGTGGCATTATTGTATTTGCCGTATGTTTTTTATAGTTATTATTTCGGGCATACCATTTCCGGCTGGGCTTCCCTGATCGCTACCATTGCTTTTTTTGCCGGCATTCAACTCATGATTCTTGGTATCATCGGAATTTATATCGGCAAACTGTTCATGCAAAGCAAACAAAGGCCCCACTATATCGTAAAAGAATCAAATCTTTCTGCATGAAAAACCGTTTCGTGTTGCTGAGTTTTGATGTGGAAGAATTTGATATGCCGCTGGAATACAATTTCCCCATCAGCGCCGAGGAACAGATGCGGGTAGGCAAAGAAGGATTGGATGCCATTACACCCGTATTAACAGATCCTGCTGTAGCAACTACTTTATTTACCACTGCTAATTTTGCCATGCATTATCCCAATGCGGTTCGTACACTGGCCCAACAGCATGAGATTGCCTCGCATACCTTTTACCATTCTGAGTTCAGGGATGAAGACCTGTTAAGCTCCAGACAAAAACTGGAAGAGATCAGCGGTAAAATAGTTACCGGTTTACGAATGCCCCGTATGCGCAAAGTGGCTATGGAAGAAGTAAAGAAAGCGGGTTATCACTATGATTCTTCTATAAATCCCACCTGGTTACCGGGCAGGTATAATAACATGCATCTTCCGAGAACCCTGTACAAAGACCAGGGCATGTTACGGATCCCCGCCTCCGTATCGCCGGGTTTACGGGTGCCGCTGTTCTGGCTTAGTTTTAAAAATCTTCCTTACCCCGTATTTAAAATGCTGGCGCTGCAAACCCTGCGTAAAGACGGATATCTCTGTCTCTATTTTCATCCCTGGGAGTTTACGGATATAGAAAATTATGATTTGCCGGGATTTACCAAAAAACATCACGGGTTTCCCCTGCTGCAACGCCTGCAGCAATTGATCTCAGATCTAAAAAAAGAAGGAGAGTTTATTTCGATGAACCGTTTTGTAAAACAGCAAACCCCGCAATAGCGGGGTCTACTGATTTTACAACCTAACCTATGCTTATTTTCCTGATGCTTTGTATTTGCTTACAGCGCCGTATAAGGAAACTTCGAGGATCTGCTTTTTAGTACCCTCTTCCAGTGACACATAATAAGACTTATCACCATCTCTGTCAAACTCGATCGCCTCGGTTACCTGGTATGAAGCGTAGTCTTTTTTAATTTTCTGAATAGCATTCAAAGGCAGTTTTTTCAGGTCTACCTTACGGCTCAGACCAATCAGTTCTCCTTCGCCATCAAAAAACGCTTCTACGTTTTCTTCTGCCATGGTAAAAGCGGCTCTGATAAAGTTTTCTTTGGCGCTCCATACCACATTCTGCGCACCGGCAAATCTGGCTTCAAAACTGCTTTTTACTTTGTAATCTACTTTAAACACATCCGCTGCAAAAGCGCTGGTTCCGGCTGCCACTACCATCAGGGCCGCGATAAATAATTTTTTCATGAATCTTTGTTTTTCGGTTTTTTAAATATTGGTAATTGTCATTTTCATATTGACATGTCAAAAATATATCCTGTCATTACCGGTCAATCATGGATTGTGACGAATAACTCTACCGGATCAGTGGATTAGTATGAACGGTATTTCTACCCATAGCTGTTAGCCGGAATACAGGCGCTACAAATCAATACCCGCCTGCATTTGCGCCTATTTCTTAATAAAATCACAAAAGCCGTTATCAACGGGTTAATTTTGAAAAGTGGTCAGAAAAACAGCAACTTTACCCCCACATTCACTCATTCTCTCATACACTCATTCACTCATTAACAAATGAACTACCTCGCCCACGCATACCTCTCCTTCAATAACCCGGGTATACTGGTGGGTAATATGATCAGTGATTTTGTGAAGGGAAAAAAGCAATATGACTATCCCGGTACTGTACAGAAAGGGATCCGGCTGCACCGGGCCATTGACAGTTTTACCGACCAGCACCCGGCTACGCGGGAGGCCAAACAATTATTCAAACCCGCAGTAGGCCCATATGCCGGTGCTTTTATAGATGTGGTGTACGATCACTTTCTGGCGGCCGATGAAACAGAACTGGCAGAACCGGATCTGCAGCTTTTTGCCAATGGCGTATATGCGCAACTGGCTGAACAACAATCTTTGTTACCCGAAAAATTTGCCGGCATGCTGCCTTATATGACCAGCCAGAACTGGTTATATCATTACCGGTCGGAATACGGCATTGAAAAAAGTTTCGGCGGACTGGTACGAAGAGCTTCATACCTCGATGATGCATCGGCCGCATTTGGGGTGTTCAGGAAAGAATATGCGGCTTTACAGGATTATTACCGGGCTTTTTTTCCGGAAGTGAAAACATTTGCTTCTTCATATTTGACAGATTTGCTATCTCAATAGCATTTATCTTTGGCAAAATCCATTTACATGAAAGTATGCTTCAGCCTGGCATGTCTGCTTTTTTTGACCACTTTGCAGGCACAAACAAAACCTACAGACCTGGACAAATCGCCAATGGATATGAGCTATTGGCCCACCAATTACCCTTTACTGAAAATGAGTGGCAAGGCCGGCGCTTCTCCGGTAGCACGGGTATTGTATGGCCGCCCATTAAAGAATGGCCGGAATATTTTTGGCAGTATTCTTAAATACAATGAACTCTGGCGCCTCGGTGCCAATGAAGCAACCGAGATCGAATTCTTCAGCAATGTGAAGATAGCCGGTAAAAACGTGGCCAAAGGCAGGTACACTTTGTACTGTATTCCAACGGAAGAAAAATGGACCATCATCCTCAATAAGGATAATTACAGCTGGGGTAGTTATACTTACGACAGTAAAAAAGATGTTTTACGCGTAGATATTGATGTAGAGAAGAATTCCGACAATGTAGAAGCTTTTACCATTTATTTTGAAGACGCTAAAAACAGCGCCAACCTGATTTTTCTGTGGGACGACCTGAAAGCAAGTTTACCCATCATTGCATTACCCAAGTAACCCCAATTATTGTTGTACAGAACAACATAACACTTCAATACATTTTATATGAAACTTGCCACCAAATACATACATGCCGGTACAGAACCGGATCCATCTACAGGGGCCATCATGACACCTATTTACCAGACTTCTACCTATGTACAGGAAGCACCTGGTGTAAACAAGGGTTTTGAATATGCCCGAAGCCAGAACCCGACCCGTAAAGCACTGGAAGATGCCTATGCACAGATAGAGAACGGAAATTTTGGTCTTGCATTCAGCAGCGGCGTAGCGGCTACTGATGCAGTAATCAAACTTTTATCACCGGGCGATGAAGTGATTTGTGCCAATGACATGTATGGCGGCACTTACCGTTTATTCACGAAAATATTTGCCAAATACGGTATCCGGTTTACGTATGTGGATACCACTGATGTAAGTAATATCCGCAAAGCCATTTCAGCCAATACCAAACTGATCTGGATCGAAACACCTACCAACCCCTTGATGAATATCACTGATATCGCAGCCGTTTCTGTGATAGCCAAAGAAGCCAACGCTATTCTTTGTGTTGATAATACATTTGCTTCTCCTTATTTACAAAACCCGCTGGATCTGGGTGCAGACATTGTAATGCACTCTGCCACCAAATACCTCGGCGGTCATAGTGATGTGATCCAGGGTTGCCTGATGATGAAAGATGCAGACCTGCGGGAACAGTTATACTTTATCCAGAAAAGCTGCGGCGCTGTTCCCGGACCGATGGATTGTTTCCTCGTGCTACGTGGTATCAAAACCCTGCATGTACGGATGCAACGCCATTGCGAGAACGGTGAAAAGATCGCACATTTTCTGCGCAACCATCCCAAAGTGGGCAGGGTGTACTGGTGCGGTTTTGAAGACCATCACAATCATGCCATCGCTAAAAAGCAAATGCGTGGTTTTGGCGGTATGATGAGTTTTACCCTGAAAGACGACAGCGTGGAAAATGCCAAACGGGTGCTGTCTTCTACCAAAGTATTTGCATTGGCCGAGAGCCTGGGTGGCGTTGAATCGCTGATCAACCATCCGGCATCTATGACCCATGCTTCTATTCCAAGAGAAGAAAGAATTAAAAACGGTTTAACAGACAGCCTCATCCGCTTAAGCGTAGGTATTGAAGACGCCGAAGACCTGATCGCAGACCTGAACCAGGCAATAGGTTGATTGGGTGCTTTTATTAAGTGGAATTATAGCTGCTTATTGAAATAATCTCTGTGAACCTCTGTTACTCAGTGATCTCTGTGTTGAAAAAATAGATACTGAATAATAAAATACGTTTGTATTTCTCAACACAGAGAACTCAGAGCTTAGGAGTTTCACTGAGGGGAACAGTTATTGTCACCCAACTGTATTAAACAAAGTGCTGTAACAAAACTAATATGACAAAAACAGCTGTTGCCAAAGCGATCATCGGTTTTATTGCCCTCTTCGGTTGTTACCATGCAGCCGAATACATGATGCTTTTCAGAAACAGTCCGGCCGGATTTCTGGCAGTCAGCCTTTTATTTTTTCCACTGGCCTGGTTACTGGCCAGATGGCAGGGCTTACCCGGTTTAGCTGCCTGGGGAATGGTGTTTCAGAAAAAAGCCTGGGAACAACTGGGAACCGGATTGGCGGTGGGCATCATCGTATATACCTTGTACACTTTCAGTAGTTTTCTGCTCGATATTGAACGCATCAAAGAGATTCCACCTGCGGGTGTTTTTGTGTCACAGTTTTTTCTCTTTGCGTTGGGTACTTTTTTCTCGTCACTCACAGAAGATGTATTAACGCGGGGCTATCTCTATCGGTTCTTCAACGGTAAAATGAATCCTTATTTACTGATCCTTTTCTCTTCACTGGTGTATTTACTGAATCATATTTACCGTTTAACAGAAGGTCCCGCCTTCTGGTCCTATATTCTCATTATCGGCTTCTTTTTGATGCTGGCCATGGTAAGAACGGGTAATATCTGGTTAACGCTGGGGCTACACTGGGCAGGTAATATCATTTATCACAGCACACATAGTGTAATGCATACCGTGAATGGCCAGGGAAAATTTCCGGGATCCCTTTTGTATGTTTTGTTTTTATTGTTGCTCATCCCGGTTACCTGGTACATTACAAAGAAAGAACCCAAGACTGCGTAAAATACCCATTACATCCAATCACATAAACGGGTGATTCTGCTGAAAATCAATTGTGACAAGGATTTCAGCATGTCTTCATTTATCCTTTCCTTCTGCTGTTCATCCCCTTAAATGAACCGCTTATTCATTCCGGAAAAATTATTCCGTTGTTCTGTGTGATTTTTGTTTCCGGAAAAATCATCAGCATGAAAAAAATAGGTTTCTTTTTACTGTCTGCTAGCCTGTTATTCAGTGCCTGTACCAAATCTATCCGTGGCAGTGGCAGCACCGTTACGGAAACAAGAAATATTGCTGCTATTACCAGTGTTCAGCTCGAAGGTAGTGCCGAGGTAGAGATCATGCAGGGTAATGTGCAGTCCGTTACGGTAAGTGGATACGAAAATCTCGTTCCCATTTTTGTAACGCAGGTAAACAATGGGAACCTCATATTGCGTTTTGAAGATCCTTATTATAATGTGCGCAGGAATAATATTAAAGTAACGATTGTAATACCCGACATCCAGGCAGTAAGAAGCAATGGTTCAGGACAGATCAGCATCAGTAACTTCCTCAATAAAATAAATTTCAACGCCTCCATCAACGGCTCTGGTAATATTACGATGAACAATTCCTCCTTCACCAAAATGGTATTAGATGTAAACGGATCAGGTAATATCAAAGCTTACGGTTGTACTGCGATCGATACAGAAGCTGAGATTCACGGCTCCGGCAATATTGAGATTACCTGCGTCAATAAAATCAGTGCCCATATCTACGGCTCAGGTAATATCGATTATTGGGGAAATCCGGTAGCTACCGATGTACAGATCAGCGGCAGTGGCAGGGTTAGAAAAAGATAAGTATTACGTGGTGAGAAAAGAAAGCCTCCTGCGCTGCGGGAGGTTTTTCTGTATATAAGGGTTACTATTGCTTGCACTGTTTTGGTTATTTTCACGCATGCATTCGAAACCGTTACCCACCGGCCGTTCTTTACAAGCCTTTTTTGATGAGAAAGTGAAGTTGTATAACCAACCTGCTTTCATCAAAGACGACCCGGTTTGCATTCCGCATTTATTTTCCAGAAAAGAAGATATTGAAATAGCCGGTTTGTTTGCGGCGGTATTTGCCTGGGGTAACCGCACCACCATCATCAACAAATCCAGGGAGCTGATGCAGTTGATGGATATGTCGCCACATGATTTCTGCCTGCATCACAGCGATCAGGATCTGCAAAAACTGACCGCTTTTAAACACCGCACATTTACGGCAACAGACCTCCTGTACTTTATCGAATTCCTGCATTATCATTATACCCATCACTCAAGCCTGGAAAACGCATTTGTGCCCGGCAAAAAACCAGAAGGGGGTGTTGAATGGGCGCTGACACATTTCCATAACTATTTTTTCTCGCTGGAACAGGTACCCAACCGCACCCGAAAACATATTGCCACACCTTACAAAGGTTCTACCTGCAAAAGATTGAATATGTACCTGCGCTGGATGGTTCGGCAGGACCGGCAGGGGGTCGATTTTGGCATCTGGAAAAAACTCCGGCCGGCAGACCTGATCTGCCCCATTGACTTGCACGTAGCCCGGGTGGCCAAACGTTTTGGCTTGCTGGATAGAAAACAGATTGACTGGCAAGCCGCTGTGGAACTAACCACTTACCTGCGAACACTGGATGCTGCGGATCCGGTAAAGTATGATTTTGCCCTGTTTGGGCTCGGCGTAATAGAAAAATACTAAATCAGATACACAATAAAGGTGAATGATAAGAGCCCGCTCCTTCCTCGCTGGTTTCAGTATGCCTTTTTCCCAGAGAAACCGGGTTGCTCCAAAAAAAGAACAAAAGGCTGATGGCAAGCAATACCAGAGCTGCCAGTACAGGATGAACGGGCTTTATATATGAAAGGCTGGATAAACGCATAATGAACAGATAATATAAAGAGTGGCTGCCATCCAAAAGGTTGGAAAAGCGGGGTTGATTTTTAATCCCCCTCTTCCAGTTGAAACAGTTCTTCTACTGTTACCCCGAATAAGCTGGCCATCTTCAGGGCCAGGGCAGTAGAGGGAACATATTTGCCCGATTCCATGGTATTGATGGTTTGCCGGCTTACGCTTATCTTTTTGGCAAGATCATCCTGCGTAAGGTTATGAATGGCACGTTGGATCTTGATCTTGTTTTTCATGGGTTGCTTTTATTATACTGATACAATACATACCGGAACCGTAACACAAAAATGATCAGTACCGTAAACAGGTTAATGGTCATGATGGTGAAAAACAGGCCTCCGTAACAAAACAATACCGCCAGGATCAACACCGCATAATTGGCATATACGGCCCACTGCAAAGCTTCTAACCGGAAAAACTGAATAGCTTCATCTTCCGTTTTTTCTTTCGAAAACCCGATCAGGATCAGCGCAATAATGAGCCCGATCGTAGCCAACTCATCCGTATAGTTGGTATTCGTAAATGATAAACCTCCTGTTTTTGCCGGATGATATTCCAGCTGGGCAATGGTAAAATCCCAGCCCATATGCGCAATACCCAGTGCCAGAAAGGGCACCAGTAACACATAGCCAATTTTTCTGGCACTATGTGGTAATAAGTGTAGTTTTTTCATATTTGTTTGATTTATTGACAATGCAAACGTAAAACAAGATTTTCATTTTGTAAAGTTTATTTTACATATTGTATAATATTTTTAACATTTTAGAGGAGCTAATAGTAGATCTGGGAGGATTGGTATCTTTAGAATTGTATGGCAGAAGAGAATGAATTACTGAGATTGGAAGACCTGGGACCGGAACAGATGGCCCAATTCATCAACGAACTGATCGACAAGGATTTTTCGAGGTTGGTTCAGTTGCTGTACCGGCTGGATGTAAGCGAAACCAGACTCCGCGCTGTACTGCTCGAGCACCCAACGGGCGATGCCGGCGACATGATTGCCCAACTGATCCTGGAACGGATTGCGCTAAGAGAGAAAAACAAACAGCTATTCAGACAGGAAGGTGATATTCCGGAAGATGAAAAATGGTAATCACTGCCTGCAGTATATCAGTTTTCCAACATAGTAGCTACTTCAACAACTCATCAATCCGTTTGAAACTGTACCCGTTTTTCTTCAAATACAGAATCAACTCATCTAACCGATTATACAATTTATCTGTTCTGCGAGAATCAGTACCTGCATGCAGTAACAGGATGGCACCATTTAATCCATCTGGTTTTTCTGCAAATGCTTTAATAGTTGTCAGGATCTGCTCACTGCTTTTATATGATTTCCCCATTTCGGGCCAGGTATAATCTGCATTGCTGGTGGTGCCGGGGGTGAAACTGAAAAGTTGAATATTTTTAGTGCCAAACCAACCCGCGATCTCTTTGTTCCACCATTCGTAGGGTGGTATAAATAATTGTTTTCCGGGCAGCTGTTTGATACCCAGTTGCTGCATGGCTTTGAGATTGTTATTGTAATCCGTTTCCAGCGAATCACGGCTTACGAGAATCTTGTCACGGTTGCCCCAGTCGTTATACAGGATATGCTGGTCTGAATGTGGCCCCAGCAAATGTTTTTGCTGATAGAGTTGCTTAATAGCAGGCTGGTAATGTTTATTCCGATAAAATCTTCCTGTAAAATAAAAACCGGCTTTCACTTTTTGTTTCTCCAGGGTATGCATAATGGTTGATAAACCCTCACCGAATTCGTCACCGGTAAACACCAATGCCACCTGCTTTTTAGCAGTATCGCCACGAATAATGGCACCCTGCGAAAAAGTTTGACCTGATCCGAAAGGATTCGCTCCATACCATTTTACAGCTTGCCTTGTGTTATGAGCATCCTCTTTGGCCGCCAGCAAATAAATCAGCGAAGCCGTTCCGTCCATAGTAGGTTCATTGGTACTGTAATCACCATAATCATCGTGGTATACAGCAAGGTCACTCTGAAAAGGGGCATATTCATCCGGATCGTTCAGTTGTATACCAATCAGGTTTTTATAAATCGATGTGTACACCGGGCCATCCACCAGCCCGCCATCAATCGGATAATTTTTCAGGTGGGTAAAAGCGGAATGCGGATCAACCGGTGTATCGCCATTGACGGGTAATCCATACACCATACTGGTACCCCATGGATTACAGCCGAATAACCAATCGATATTGGCCTGTTCCAGTTCTGCAAATTGTTTGTCACCAGTTAACTGCACATACCACAAACACTGGATAGCAAAAGAAGTAGTCAGGTTATTACTGCACCAGATAAAAGGCACCCCCCGATAAAATGCATTATACTTTGCCTTATTCCAAACCTTTTCAATTCCCCGTTGATAGAAAAGCTGTAGCGTATCCGCTATCTTCTCAAAACCATCCGCCATTGTAGCCGTGCGGATTAACTGATTATGCCCGGCATTCACAAAAGGATACCATTGATAATGATTAGCTGTATCTTTTCCTAACCAGGGTGTAACCGGTTCCTGTTTCGCAAAAGCAAAACCCTGTTGCACCAGATCTGTATAATTTTTAACATTAGCTCTGCCCGCATAAGCCAGTTCTGCCGCAGCCAGTTCCATGTCATCTGTCCAGTTGCCTTCTGCATAAATATAAGGTGACCGAACAGATGCTGTTTGCGCAACACCGGGCATACGGATTCCATAGTTATATGCCGCTTCGGCTTTGCGCAGAAACTTATCCGACAATTCATTATCAACAGGATTCGTGAATCTGAACACCTGCGCCGCCAGGGCAAATGTGCTCGCAAACTTACCGGCAGTAGAGGCCCCACCGGTAGTGGCATTCAGAAATTTTCCCCGCTGCTGTGGTTTCCCGTTTACGAAATACAAGGGGCGCTCAAACCCTCTCCCATAATAAGGATCCTCCCTGGGGATACGCATATTTACATGATCCCTGTCATCTCCCAACTGGTTAAACATCCAGTCATCCTTTGGATTCATTTTCAATAACCAGTCCAGTCCCCACTTGGCTTCATCCAATACATCTGCTGTACCGTTCTTTCCATCTAGTCCATTGGCTTGCTTAGTATCTCCGAATACCATCGGAAAATCGCGGTAAGCCGAAAGCAAATGCCAGGTAGCATTGGCAGAAGTAGTGGTGTACTGCAGATAATCACTGGCATCGTGCCAGCCACCGGTAGCATCTATATGGGTACTATCCGGCATGGGACCGTACAAAGTATATCCATCGTGTGTATGACAACTATCTTTCAGAAAAGGATTAAAACCGCTACGCTGTTGCCGCATATACCGCAAGCAGAAATCTGCGGTGCCTTTATATACGTCATCATTGATCCTGAACTCGGGCGATTTGGTATCTCCGGCCCTGAGGTAATACCTGCCCGCTTTGATAAATTCCGTGAATTGCAAACGATGGGTTTGGATAAAAGGTCCATAAGCGCCAAAAGCCTTACCAGTGGTATGCGTAAACACCACTTTGCCGCTTTGCGCATCTACCAGTTCAAAACTGCTTATTGTTTTGTTTTCTTTACTGCCCCATACCGCCACTTTGATCCCTTTGACAGGATACCCCAGCTGATTGATCCGGATCCACGCAGTTTCCTGTGCCAAAGCAGAACCACATAATAAAGCAAGTAGCCAAAACCATTTTTTCATAAGGTAATTTTCTGTTTTAAAGATAGTTATCATAGCCGGTTTCTACCTGTGGTTTTTGCGCTAATTTCGTCACTCATTATTGTTTGCTTATGAAACTGGTTTCTTACCTCAACGACGGCCGCGATCAACTGGCATTTTTAGTAGATGGATTATTATTCGATTGTGATGCCCTGCATCCGGAACTGCCTAACAGCATGAACATGTTCCTGCATTACTGGGAGGATATGTATCCCATTGCACAAAAAGTGGAAGCAGCCATTAAATCGGGCAAGATCAGTACTGAGCAGGGTGTCCCTATTGAAGAGATGCAGTTACTTGCACCGGTACCCTTTCCTACTTCCTGCAGGGATGGATATGCGTTCCGCCAGCATGTGGCCGCTGCACGCCGTAACCGTAAAGTGGAAATGATCCCTGAATTTGACCAGTATCCCATTTTCTATTTCACCAATCACCATAGCATACAGGGCCCCGGAGAGATCCGTTGCATGCCTGATCATTTTGAGAAACTGGATTTTGAACTGGAAGCTGCCATCGTCATCTGTAAACAGGGAAGAAATATTACTGCGGAAGAAGCGGATCAATATATCGGCGGACTCATGATCATGAATGATATGAGTGCCCGCAGACTACAGATGGAAGAAATGCTGCTGAACCTCGGACCTGCCAAAGGAAAAGATTTTTCAACTGTGATAGGGCCATGCCTGGTTACACTCGATGAACTGGAGCATTACGAGATCCCCTGCAAAGAAGGACATAGCGGTAAAAACTGGAACCTGCCTATGAAATGCTGGGTAAACGGTGTGCAGGTAAGCAGTGGTAATGTAGGAGATATGGACTGGACCTTTGCCGAGATCATTGAACGTTGTGCTTATGGCACTGATATACATCCGGGAGATGTAATTGGCAGCGGCACCGTGGGAACCGGCTGTTTTCTTGAACTCAACGGCACAGGAAAACTCAATGACTCAAATTATGTAGAGCAATGGTTACAGGCGGGTGATGTGGTAGAAATGGAAATTGAAGGCATCGGTAAAATCAGTAATACCATTGTAGCAGAAGAGAGTGATTTTTCGATTTTGAAGAAAAAGAAATAGTGATGTAGTCGGTAGTATTAGGTATAAATACGGTTTTTTATCGGGGTTCTTTCGTTTAATTTAACGCGTTCAAATTATTGGCCTCTTCCCAACCGCAGAGAACGGGAGAAGCAGAGTTAAACGCAGAGATATGACGAAAGAGGAGTTAAATCAGTTGGGAGGAATTATTCTGGATGCATCTATTGCTGTACACAGAGAGTTGGGGCCGGGATTACTTGAATCTGCTTATGAGCTGGCATTAGCAAAAGAACTGCGACTAAGAAATATTCCTATCAGAACGCAAGTGCCTGTTGAACTGATGTACAAAGGAGTGGCATTAGGCAAAGCATATGTAATGGATATTCTGGTGAAAGAAGAAATTATCATTGAAATAAAATCGGTAGACGTAATCAATCCAATTTTTGAATCACAATTGATCACCTACTTAAAATTAGCTGACAAAAAACTTGGATATCTTATTAATTTTACGTAACCCTACTAAAGGATGGATTCAGAAGAGTAGTTTTTCGGTTTTAACTCCGCGAAACCTCTGCTTCTCCCGTTCTCTGCGGTTGGATAAAGATTATGATAATAGACTTTTCAAAAATAGGAACGGCCGAAAAACAACAATGGCTCAACCACGCTGTGGCGCCGAGGCCCATCTGTTTTGCGAGTACCATCGATAAGGAGGGTAATGTAAACCTGAGTCCGTTCAGTTTTTTCAACCTCTTCAGTTCACAGCCACCCATCGTGATTTTTTCGCCTGCGAGGAGGGTGAGAGATAATACCACCAAACATACCCTGCAAAATGTACAGGAAGTGCCGGAATGTGTGATTAATATAGTTGATTACGATATGGTACAACAAGCCAGCCTTGCCAGCTGTGAGTTTCCGAAAGGGGTGGACGAGTTTGAAAAAGCCGGTTTTACCAAAGAGCCCGCCTCACTGGTTACACCTCCCATGGTAAAAGAAGCAAAGATCAAACTGGAATGCAAGATCAATGAAGTGAAAAGCCTGGGTGAAGAAGGCGGCGCTGGTCAGCTGGTGATTGCAGAAGTGCTCTGCATGCATGTAGACGAAAGCATCCTGGGCGATGACGGTAAAATAGATCAGCGGAAACTGCCGTTGGTGGCAAGACTCGGTGGCGATTGGTATTGCAAAGTAGACGAAACCAATCTTTTCAAAGTACCCAAACCAAATACACAGCTGGGCATTGGCGTAGATGTGCTGCCCGCCGGCATCCGTAACAGCCCTATTTTAACAGGCAACCACCTGGGCATGCTCGGTAACGTGCACGAACTACCCACGATCAATCCTGCTTTTGATGACGAACAACTGAAAAATATTATCCAGTATTTTTCCATCAACCCCCGGGAAATGGAAAACGAACTACACAAATACGCAGCCACCCTGCTCAATCAGGGAAAAGTAGCAGAAGCCTGGCAGGTTTTATTAGCCGGGGACTGAGAAGGATTAACGGATTGCTGATAGTTGGATTAGAAACCCATTCTTTTCTCTTCCATTCTATCATTCATTCACTCATTCACTCCTTCACTCATCCACTCATTCACTCATTCACTCATTACCCCAGGTCTCCCAACTGCGGCCGCAAAACAATATCTTCCACAACAGCCATTGCTGATAACTGCGACGCGGTATAAATCATCTTTGCAATATCTGCTGCTTCCATGATACGCTGGGCATCTATTTCAAAACCATCCCAACTGGCACTCATGGTGGCGCCCGGACAAACCGCTGTTACTTTCACACCATGTGGTTTCAGTTCTTCGCGCAGGTTTTTGCTGAAGCCGAGTAAGGCAAACTTGCTGATGCTGTAACTGCCGCCATTGGGGTAGGCAGTAAGGGAGGCAATGGAACAGATATTGAAAATATGCCCTTTTTTGGCATGCATCATAGCAGGCACGAGGGAACGTGTGAGGTGATAGGCACTATAGAGATTGGTTCCGATCATTTGTTCCAGTATGCCATCGGGTTCATTATGAATACTACCGGGCAAAAACTGTCCGGCATTATTTACCAGCACATCCGGCACCCCAAAACCCAGGCACCATTCACCAAAGGCTTTTACTTCTTCCGTTACAGACAAATCAACCGGCCGGGCTTTAACGGTACATTGAGGGTATTGTGTCTGCAAAGCAGACATCGTATCATACAAAGCTTTTTCGCCGCGGCTGCACAGGAGTAATGTATGACCTGCCGCAGCAAACTGCTCAGCCACCGCTTTGCCGATTCCTTTGGAAGCACCTGTGATAATGATATTCATGGGTAATCAATTAGAATAGCGAAGTACGAACTTTTTTACTTACCAGATCCGTTGTTCCTACCCCGTAGTTCGTATTTTGTGTTATGAAATACCGGCACTTATTCTTCGACCTGGATCATACACTGTGGGATTTTGAGACCAATGCCAAGCAAGCCATGGAAGAAATCTACCAAACCCTTTCACTCAGCGATAAAGGCATTCCTGATTTTGACGCTTTTTACGACCGCTACAGTTATCACAATCACCGTTTATGGGACCGCTACACCAAGGGTTTCATTAAACAGGATGAACTGCGCTGGAAGAGGATGTGGCTGGCTTTGCTGGATTTTAAACTGGCCGATGAGCCCCTCTCACGCCGGATGGCGGCTGAATTTCTGGAACTACTGCCTACCAAAAACACGCTTTTCCCTTACACGGTTGAAATTCTGCAGTACCTGCAGGAAAAAAAATACCGTATGCACCTCTTAACCAATGGTTTTGAAAAAGTGCAGTACGGAAAAATCAGGCAGGCCAACCTCGCTGGATTTTTTGACCAGGTAATCACATCCGAAGCCAGCAATAGTTTAAAACCCAACCGCGAAATATTTGAATACGCTTTCAGCAAAGCAGGTGCCCAGGCCGCAGAAAGCATCATGATCGGCGATAATCAGGACGCCGATATTGAGGGAGGCAAAAATGCAGGCATGGATACCATCTTTGTTAACCACCTGCATGTAGAACCCTATTCAAAACCTACTTACATCGTATACCATTTGAAAGAACTGGAAAATATTCTCTAAGTATTTCCGTGCCCCTCTGTGCACGTTGTATCTCTGTGTTAAAAAATATGTGCGATATTTTTAACACAGCCGCAGAGAAAGGGAGTTACACAGAGAAACCTTTATCAACAAAAAACCCTGCTAGTGGCAGGGTTTTTTAATTCGGTTAGGCAGCATTACGCTTTTGTTTTGGCAGCTGTTTTTACCTTAGCGTCTTTCTTGTCGTCTTTTTTCATGTCCTTGCAATCCTTCATGTCTTTACTGCACTCTTTCTTGTCTTTGCAGCAATCTTTTGCTTTGGCACATTTCTTTCCGTCACCCTCATGCGCGAAAGCCATACCGGTTACGAGGAAGGCGGCAGTTGCTAAAACGAATAATTTTTTCATACCTGGCTATTTAGTTTTTGTGAGTAATCGGTCTTAAAAGTAAGAAAATTAAGGATAAACCCTGTTTTCAGGATGTTAAAATACCCTACCAGCTGGCCAAAACGGTTACCCCGCCCTTTACCACCTGGTTCAATTCCACATTTATTTTGGTGTTTATCGGCAATAACACATCTACGCGGCTGCCAAATTTGATAAATCCATATTCATCCCCCTGCTTCACCTGCTGACCTACCGAAGTATAGTTACAGATCCGTTTGGCCAAAGCCCCGGCAATTTGTTTGTAGAGGATCTCTCCATGGCTGTTCCTTGTTACCACACTCCAGCGCTCATTTTCGGTAGAAGATTTGGGATGCCAGGCCACCAGGTACTTGCCCTTATGGTACTGGTTATACACTACTTCGCCACTCATGGGATTCCGGTTTACGTGCACATTGGCCGGACTCATAAAAATGCTCACCTGGATGCGTCTGTCTTTGAAGTATTCAACATCAGTCACTTCTTCTATCACCACCACTTTACCATCTGCCGGACAGATAATCTGGTTATCATTAAGGGTAAGTACCCGGTTAGGGATACGGAAAAAAGAAATAATAAATAAAAACAGGAACAGGGTAACCACAAACAATACCATGGCCAGCCAGGGCAGTGAGGCGCTCAGAAATGTAAAAGAGGCCAGGTTAAACAGCCCGAAAAGCAAAGCCGTAATGGCAATCGTTTTATATCCTTCTCTGTGAATGGTCATTGGGAATAATTGAACTGCAAATGTAAAACGGAATGTTGAGAATGTGCCCTGGCACCACGCAGACTTTACGAAAACAAATACAAAACCACCCAAACAGCGGTAGTAGCCACCAGCAAAGAATCAAACCGGTCTAAAAAACCACCATGGCCCGGCATAAAACTGCCACTGTCTTTTACTTCGGCCAGTCGTTTCAGTTTGCTTTCAAACAGATCACCCAATGTACCGGTGATTGATGCGGTAATGGATACCAGCAACAGGGTTTTTACCGGAAAATCAAAGGCATAGATGCCCACACCTGTTACCAGCAGTATCGCCAGTATGGCACCACCTACTGTTCCTTCCCATGTTTTTTTGGGAGAAACAGGCGATAAAGGTGTTTTGCCGATAAAAGATCCTACCAGATAAGCCATGGTATCATTGATCCAGATAGAAGCAATGAGTAATACAGGTAACACCCAGTCAGCACCAGTGAGTACTACACCTTCCAGGTTACCATACAAACGCATCATCAATCCCCAGCTCAGCGAGATATACAGCAGTCCCAGCACAGAATGCGCCCACAGTTTCGGATTCAATTTTTTAGTGAGGAGGAATTCGCTGAGAATAAAACCGATCAGTCCCACCCAGAACAAACTCCAGCCAATCAGCGGAATAGGCAGGGTGCCGATATGGTATCCGGCTCCCGTCATCCATAACATCATCCCAAAACCGATCAGCATAATGCCATAACGGTGCAAGGGACTGATATCTTTGTATTCGGGATCAATCAGCGCCACCAGTTTCTGGTATTCTAGCCAGCAACCGAAATGAATGATTGAAAAAAGTGCGAGAAAAGTCCATTGGTTCACTAACAGGCCAGCCAGCATTACCACTACAAATATCACTGCTGTTAACGCACGTGTTTTAAAGGTTTGCAGGTTAAAAGCCATGGGTAAGCCGCATTGGTGAACTACGAAGTAAGAACCTATCTTCCACAAAACCAAACAGGACGGGAATGATCAGTTCAGCAGGTTTTTGGCCAGTAACTGTTTGGCCGTTTCTGCCAGGTGGCCGGGAACATACAGTTCTATATCCCCGAAATTGAGGTAACTGCTGTCTTGTTTGTTCATGATCTGCACGGCAATATGGTTTTCTTCCAGCATACCTTGTATGATACTGGCTTCTGCCGGGTTACGTGTTGCGAAGATCTTTTGCCAGGATTGCATCAGGAAGGAATATTTTCTGGAGACGAATGTACCGATTGTTCTCTCACTACCAGTACCCGCTCACTTTCTTTGCTGAAAGAGCGGAATAAGACTGCGAGTAATACCAGCGCAAAAATACCCCACCATAAAGGCACATTCTCATCCATGGTTTTCTCAATGGGTTTGCCTTTTTGAGAAGCGATATAGAGCTGCGTTACCACCAGGGCATTGTTCATAAAATGCAGCAGTATACAGAGCCAGATATTTTTACTGTGATAAAAGATCAAACCCAACACCATCCCCAATGCCATTCTTGGCAGAAAACCGAAATAGGAAAAATGAATGGCACTGAACAAGATACTGGTGATGATGATACCCGCCCATTTATTCCTCGTCCATCCCACAAACACCTGCTGAAAACCACCGCGGAACAATACTTCCTCAAATAAAGCCGGTGCCGCCGCCAATACCAGTAACGCCAGCAGGTAATCAACAGGGGTTTTCATGGTGGCCATGGCCATCATGGTAGTTTTATAGGTTTCTTCCATGGCTTTGGCTTTGGCATACCAGCCAGCCGGTATGGGTATTACCTCGTTCAGCTGACCCAGAGCGCCACTCATTACCACACTGCTCAGGGTTAATGCCATCACCAATGCCACCTGTTTGGCACTGATAGTTGTCTGAAAACCCAGCTGTGTAAAAGGCTTTTTGCCCATTACCCGGGCCAATACCCATGCCGGCATAAAAAAAGCGAGAAAAGAAGCACCCGTATTTAATATCCTCGACAGATCCGCATTTTCGGGCCGGTTCAGCTCGCCCATCACCCGCAAAAAAGGCACTTTCAGCACCAGACTGCCAATAAAAGGGATCAGAAAAGAGGTGAGCAGCACAAATACCCCCATCAGGCCCATTAAAAAAGCAAACTGCGAAGGATAATTAACTACCGGCTTTTGATTCATCGACTAAAAAATAAGGTTGTAAATTTGCAAATTCCCTGAAATAAAGCAAGCAACAGAAGGATAAGCGGCTATGTAGCCTGTTCTTCACCGGTTGCCCGCACAATATGGTAAAAATAGACCAGATAGTATTACCGGATTTCCCGCTTTTACTCGCTCCCATGGAAGATGTGAGCGATCCGCCTTTCCGTGCCGTTTGTAAAGATAACGGCGCCGATCTGATGTATACCGAATTCATCAGCAGCGAAGGCCTGATCCGCGACGCCATCAAAAGCCGCCAGAAACTCGATATTTTCGATTACGAACGCCCCGTGGGTATACAGATCTTCGGTGGTGATGAAGAGGCCCTCTCGCTCAGTGCTAAAATTGTAGAGACCGTTAACCCCGACCTGCTCGATATCAATTTTGGCTGCCCCGTTAAAAAAGTGGTTTCCAAAGGCGCCGGTGCCGGAGTATTAAAAGATGTGGACCTGATGGTTCGCCTTACCGAAGCGGTGATCAAAAGCACTAACCTGCCCGTAACCGTAAAAACCCGGCTTGGCTGGGACGATAACAGCCGCAATATTGAAGAAGTGGCCGAGCGCCTGCAGGATGTAGGTATCAAAGCCCTCGCCATCCATGGCCGTACCCGCGCCCAGTTGTACAAAGGCGAAGCCGACTGGAGCCTGATTGCCAAAGTAAAAAACAACCCCCGTATCCATATTCCCATTTTTGGAAATGGTGATATTGATAGTCCGCAGAAAGCTAATGAATACAAAAACCGTTATGGTGTAGATGGTATCATGATCGGCCGCGCCGCCATCGGTTATCCCTGGATCTTCCGCGAAGTGAAGCATTTTATTGCCACAGGCGAAATACTGCCTTCACCCACACTCGAAGAACGCGTGGAAGTGGCCCGCAAACATTTGCGTAAATCCATCGAATGGAAGGGCCCCATTGCCGGCATCAACGAAATGCGCAGACACTATACCAATTACCTCAAAGGTTTACCCAATATCAAAGAGTACCGGAACAAACTGGTTACTTACAAAACAGGAGAAGAAGTGGAAGCCGTGCTGGATGAAGTGAAAAAGAATTATGAAGGCTATGTGTTTGAGCGTTCGCCGATCGAGTTGATTAATTATCATGAAAAATGCCCAGTTTAACTCACCCCCAGCCCCTCTCTGCTGTGCAGAGAGGGGAGGAAACTCCCCTTCTCTATCCCATAGAGAAGGGGCCGGGGGATGAGTTGAGATAGTCTGTAATTTTTTGCAAAACCCTATCCACATTCCCATTCACTTCCTCATTACTTACCCGCAGCACATGTAAATTCAATTCAATCATGATCACATCCCTTGCTCTGTCATAATCTTCCTGCAGGCAATGGATCAATCCATCAATTTCAATTACCAGTCGCTTTTCGGAGCAGTAGAAATCTGCATAATAAAAATGATACCTCCCGTCTGTCTCCCAAACTTTAATAGGGTGCTGCCGCAGAAACTTATATCCCAGCAATTTTCGGTTACGTAAGAGGTTCCACATGACCCTTTCTTCGGGGGTAAGATTTTGGCGGAGGTGGCGTGCAAAGGCCGTGGGGGTCATGAACTGATCAGGTCTCATAACAAGCTATTTTTTCCCTCACCCCCAACCCCTCTCCGCATAGCGGAGAGGGGAGTACCCCCCCTTCTCTACAAAGTAGAGAAGGGGCCGGGGGATGAGTCGATTATTGAATAGCTGAAATTACCTGTTTACCCAGAGGTGAAATACTCTGCGAATAAAAATGGGTTAAAACACCCTCCTCATTTAGGATATATTTACTGAAATTCCACATCGGTTGCTGACCGCACCAGCCATTCTGTTCAGGCTGACTTAACCATTGAAAAACCGGGTGCTGTTCCGGGCCTTTTATTACATGACTTTTCTGCATTAACGGGAACGTAACTCCGTAATTGATTTTGCAGAATTCGGCAATGGCTACATCATCTTTTTTCTCCTGCTCTTTAAAATCATTGGTCGGAAAAGCGAGGATCACCAGTTGGCCTTTGTATTGCTGGTATAATTTCTCCAGTTCATCGTACTGTCCGGTAAAACCACAATCACTGGCGGTGTTTACGATGAGTATTTTTTTGCCCTTGAACTGGCTGAAATGTATCGTATCACCTTTGTTACCAATAGCGGTCAGCGAATAAAAAGAAACGGGAGGCGCAACCTTGTTAGTATTCACCTGCACATCCTTACTGCCCGGAAATAGTTTGCCCTTCAGCATAATCAGCGGATATACAGATTTGAGAATGGATTGGCGCCAGGTCATGTCTTTGCGTTTGATGAGGAAGAGAACAAGAAGGATAACAGTAAGAAAGATGAATAGTTTTCGCATAAAGAATATTTACCTCACCCCCAACCCCTCTCCACGCTGTGGAGAGGGGAGCACCCCCCTTCTCTACAAAGTAGAGAAGGGGCCGGGGGATGAGTCAACGAATAATCCATTTAAACAATTTCAATTTCCCCTTCAACGGCGGATACTTCATCGCCGGATCAAACCAGGTAGGGGTTTTCATCACCGCTTTTTTATGACTGAAAGTATCAAACGAATAGCGGCCATGATAAGCACCGGTACCACTGAATCCTCTTCCGCCAAAAGGCAGGTTAGGATTGGTGAGATGCCAGCTGGCATTGTTTACACAGGCCCCGCCGGCTGGCACCGCTTCCAGCCAGTACTGTTCTTTGGCCGAAGAGTTTGTGAAAACATAAAACGCCAACGGATTCGGATGGCGTGCCATAATAGCTTTCGCTTCTTCGGGTGTGGTAAAAGAGAGTATGGGTAAAACCGGACCAAAAATCTCTTCGTTCATCACAGCGGCA
The DNA here is from genome assembly GCF_058806635.1 of Sediminibacterium sp. GW821-FHT12F12. Lineage (NCBI taxonomy): Bacteria > Pseudomonadati > Bacteroidota > Chitinophagia > Chitinophagales > Chitinophagaceae > Sediminibacterium > Sediminibacterium sp. GW821-FHT12F12. The sequence goes on from NZ_JBXAPW010000002.1 coordinate 536,229, forward strand.
TCCAGGCTAACCTGGTCTAACAGGGTAGGTTCAATGAAAAGCGAATCACGGTCTTTGCGGCCGCCAAACAGCAGGTTGCCTTGCGAAAGATAATTAGCTACCCGGTCAAACTGTTTGCTGTTAATAATTCGGCCATAGTTGTCGCTCTCTTCTGCCCGCTCACCAAAAAACTGAACAATCTTTTCTTTCATGGCAGCCACCAGTTTCTCTTTCTGCGAAGCATGCACCAGAATATAATCCGGCGCCACACACATCTGTCCGGCATTGGAGAACTTGGTCATCACAATTCGTTTGGCAGCGATATTGATATTGGCATCACTCTCTACCACGCAAGGACTTTTACCCCCCAGCTCCAGCGTTACCGGCACCAGCCTTTCTGCAGCCATTTTATAAATGATTTTACCCACGGCGGTACTGCCGGTATAAAACACATGGTCAAAAGAAAAATGGTTCATCATCTCCGGTATTACGGTGGCGCCATCGCCGGGTACGTAGAGAATATATTCCGGTGGAAAAGTGGATTCGATGATCTGCTGCATTACGGCTGCGGTAGCCGGCGCAAATTCGCTGGGTTTCAGCACCACACAGTTACCGGCGGCAATAGCACCCAGTAAGGGAGTAAACAGTAATTGAAAAGGATAGTTCCACGGGCCAATGGCCAGCACCACACCCAATGGCTCCCACATCACAGAACTGCCCGATGGCAGGTTCAGCAGGTTGGTACGTACCGATTCGGCCGCCATCCATTGGCGCAGGTGGTTCAGGGTATCGTTCAGCTCGGCCAGAAAAAAACCATTTTCGGTAACCCAGCATTCTTCCTTGCTTTTTTTCAGATCGGTATAGAGGGCTGCATAAATCGCTTCTTCATGCGCTACCACCGCCTGTTTCAATGCCAGTAATTGCTGTTTGCGGAAAGCATACGGTTTGGTAATACCGCTGTCGAAATATTGACGCATGGCGGTTAGCTGAGAGAGAATGGACATGGCAGACTTGGTTTGTAGTATACAAGTTAGGAAAATGTTGGCACCAACAGTTGTATTTCATGGCATCGGCTGTTGCGTCGCACAGTTCGGCTTTCGATTACATCAGTATAAAATAATTTTGTCAAATTAATCGTAAGAGCGCGAAAAAAAAAGCATGTATCTTTTTTTTGAATACCACTCCTTTTGATGTAGAAAAAATAAATACCTCTTATAGGGTGGTATAATAAAAGAACAATTACCACAGAACATTTATTGTAGAAGCCATTGAGAAAAGGCCCTGTTTCAATATCCATTTAGCCCATGATGTAAAAATTCAGTTACTGCTCGTAGAAAAACAAAAACACAAAACCCACTCATCTCCCCCCTCAACCACTCATAAAAATAAAAACACAAAGAGGCAACATTCCCGTCTCATTGCGTGTCATCCTTACGATATTGCATTCAATATTTTTTGAATGTATGTGTTCCGGTACTAATTTTGCACCGGCTTTTGATGAACATAAATCCTTTATCTGCATGAAACGTTCGCACGTGTCTTTAGTATTGTTTTTGATAACTGCCTGGTTAGTACAGGCTTGTAGTTCCTCCCGCTCTGTAGCACACGCCATTATCTTTAACGAATCCGATCAGGAAACACCCATTCGTTTATCCGTTACCCACACTAACAAACGCAGACCCCATACCATTATTCACCATACCCTGAAACCCGGTTTACAGGAGGTAGAAGTAGGCCGCTTTGCCAAAGGCCAGTACCTCGTTACCGCCGAAACAGCCAGCGGAAAAATTTCGCTCACCAAAAGTGTTTCACTCGATACAGAAAGGTGGATCATCATCAATTATATCAGCACCGACTCGCTCAGCATCCAGAAAAAATATGGGTATGTAGATACCACCTTACTGAAAAAAATTGAGGGCAGGTACACCGGTGTAGACATGTACAGCGAAAACAGAAGACCTCCCTCCCTGTAAATCAATCGCTTATCCATTCTAATATAAAAACTGCCCGTTTCCCAGCAGGGAACAGGCAGTGCATATTGGACTTTAACTGTTATACAAACGCTGTACCCGCACTTTTATTGTATCCCTACCTGTATCCTGCCTGATTATTCCATATTATAGAAGGCCGATAGTTTTTTGCAGACTATTATAGGTCTGTTACTTTTTTATTTCTCCTGTTCGCTACTTTCCATCCGATATTTCGATAAATTCATGTCTCTATTTTTTTCTCAAACAACCAACGATTGTTCAGCATGAAAAACAAACCCCAATCAGGTAACAAAACACCCGAAACCAGCAATGCCGGTTCGCGCCGTTCTTTTATCCGTAATGCAGCTTTGGCAGCTGCCGGATTTTACATTGTTCCGCGCCATGTACTGGGCCGCGGTTTTACTGCCCCCAGCGATAAACTGGTAGTGGCCGGCGTAGGTGCCGGTGGTAAGGGCGAAAGCGATCTCTTGAATTTTTACCAGAGCGGTAAAGCCGAAATCGGTTTCCTCTGCGATGTAGATTCCCGCCAGACCCGCAAAAGCCGTGAGCGTTATCCCAAGGCAAAGATCTATACCGATTACCGCGAAATGATGGAGAAAGAACATAAAAGTTTCGATGCGGTTTCCGTTTCTACTCCAGACCATATGCATGCCGTAATTGGTATGGCCGCCATGCAGCTCGGCAAACATGTATACATTCAAAAGCCCCTTACCCACGATATTTACGAAGCACGTATGTTAACCAAAGCCGCCCACGATTACAAAGTGGTAACGCAGATGGGTAACCAGGGTGCTTCGGGCGATGGTGTTCGCCAGTTGCAGGATTGGTACAATGCCGGCCTCATTGGCGATGTACACACTATTTACTGTTACACAGACCGTCCCGTTTGGCCACAGGGTATCCCATGGAGTGCCAACAAACCACCCGTTCCTGCCGAACTCGACTGGAACCTCTGGCTCGGTACTGCCCCTTACCGCGATTATGTAGAAAAACTGATTCCATTTAACTGGCGCGGCTGGTGGGATTATGGTACCGGTGCGCTGGGCGATATGGCCTGCCATATCATGGCCCCCGCTTTTGCCGTACTCGGTCTCGGTTACCCCGAATCGGCAGAGTGCAGCGTAGCTACCCCTTATATCGAAAACTGGACACGTGGTAATTACCCCGATTCCGGTCCGGTATCTTCATCTATTACCTTATCCTTCAAAGGCGCCAACGGCAAACCCATTAAACTGCATTGGATGGATGGCGGCATCCAGCCCGAGCGTCCGGACGAGCTGGGCCCCAACGAAATCATGGGCGATGGTGGCAACGGTGCTATCTTCCTCGGAACCAAAGGCAAAATGATCTGCGGCACCTATGGTATGTATCCCAATCTATTACCTACCTCACGCACCAAAGAAACCACTGTACCACAAACCGTAGCACGTGTTCCCAAGGGCGATGCGGGCCACTATGCCGCATGGGTAGAAGGTGCCATTGCCGGATATGGCTCTGAAAAAGCAAAAAACCTCAGCTCTAATTTCGATATCGCCGGTCCGTTAACCGAGAGCGTATTGATGGGTAACCTCGCTATACGCAGTTACAACATCATGAAAAAAGACGACAAAGGCCGCAACACCTACCCAGGCCGCAACGTTAAACTTATGTGGGATGGCCCCAATATGCGTATCACCAACTTCGACGAAGCCAACCAGTTTGTGAAGAGAACCTATAGAGACGGGTGGAGCCTGGGGGTATAGAACCTACAGTGAATAACAAACTAACGAAAACGGCTCATGAAACATGAGCCGTTTTTTTTGAATATCGAATCTCCATTCACCGCAGTTTCTATTCAAAAGAAATACAAAGTTCCTCTCACTTAATACGAAAAGCCTTTCATATACTTCGCATCCGCTTCTGCACTGGCCAGTGGGTTACTGCCGGTAAAAGCTTCCTGCTCAACAATATGGTATTGGAGACCTTTGCTTTCTCCCACTTTCAGGATAGAAGCAAAATCGATCGTACCCTTACCAATCTGCACAGACTCATGACCTTCTCTACCATTCGTTTTGGCCAGGTCTTTAACATGGCAGAGTCTGAAACGGCCCGGGTGTTTGCTGAACCAGGCTTTCGGATCTTCGCCCGCAGCTACTACCCAGTAAATATCCATTTCAAAATCTACCAGATTTTTATCGGTCAGGTTCATCATCACTTCCTGCGGCACTTCACCATTAACAGGTTTGAAAGAATAATCGTGGTTATGATACGCAAAACGAATTCCATTCTTTTTACAGATCTCGCCTGATTTATTAAACTCATCGGCAAACTTTTTATAATCGTCTATCGATTTCTGCGGCCCTTTGTACGGACAGATCAGGTATTTCATCCCGATGGCTGCAGCTTCGGCGGCCTTGCGTTCAAAGTCTACCGTGTTATTACAGTGAGCCGAAACAATATTCAGGTTCAGATCATCCATATACTTTTTAAACTCAGTGTTCTTCATGCCCCAGAAAATACCCTTCTGTCCTTCAAAACTTTCAATCATCTTATAGCCATACGATGATATTTTTTTCAGGGTTTCTTTGGCATTGGCACCCATATCTTCCTTCACCGTCCATAACTGGATCCCGAAAGAAGACAGTTTCTTATACGGTGCCAACCCGTTCAGCAAAGAAGATTTTCCTGCAAAAGGCAGCGATAAACCCAATGCGGCAAAAGTACTGTTGCGTAAAAAATCACGCCTGTTAGTAGACATATAATACACTTTATAGGATGATAAAACCGGCCCGCGGGACGTGAGTCGTCAATCGTGAGTCGTGAGTTATGAATAACTTATTGAGAAACATGCAAACCGCATGCCCCAATTATTAATTATTAATTTTTAATTGCTAATTACTAAGTGGCCCATGCCTTATCGCCCTTCTTGTAATCAATACAACCTTCGTATTTACCCGGTACGGCCACATAACGCAACGCTTTGGTAGCACCTACTTCTGAAGTAAAGAAGCCCGTGAGGGTCAGTTCTTTCATCATACGGAAATAATGGTTGGGCTGGTCGTCTTTTTTGGTTTTCTGGTATTCTTTCTGCTCTTTGTCCAGCTCTACCAGCAAACCATGGCGCTGCTCGGCAGTGCTTTCCATGAACGACTTGCCATTTTTTGTTTTACTGGCTTCGTCCAGCTTGGCCATGCCTTCCATGAAGATCTTCTGGTCTTTTTCTTCGTAGCAGTCTCTTACCATCACCGTCATAAACTCGCCCACTTTGGCCGCTTTGGCACCGGGTGTGCTGGTGGCTGGTAAAATAGTTTCCGCTACTTCATCCAGGAAAGAAATATCAGATGCAGAAAAACTAACGCCAACATCTGTTTTGGTTTTACATCCCGACAGGAATGCTTCGGCACCCAAAATAGTTCCTCCCAGGAGCAGGGCTACACTGGATAAGGCTTCTCTTCTATTCATGAGATTTGTTTTTTTCTCACCCCCCGACCCCCTCTCTACTTTGTAGAGAGGGGGAGGAAGAACCCTCTTTGCGAAGCAGAGAGGGCAGGGTGAGTAGATTATAAATTTTGTTTTTTCAATTCAGTCACCGCATGATCCACCGCTCTCGCAGTAAACGCCATATAAGTGAGTGATGGATTTACACAGGCAGCAGAAGTCATAAATGCACCATCGGTAACGTATACATTCGGCGCATCCCACACCTGGTTAAATTTGTTTACCACAGAGGTTTTCGGATCGGCACCCATACGGGCAGCACCCATTTCGTGAATACCTCTTCCCTGGTAACCATTGGCATCCCAGCCTCTTACATCTTTTACACCAACGGCTTCCAGCATTTCAATGGCATCTTTCTGCATGTCTTTACGCATCTTCAGTTCATTCTCTTTCAGCTCAGCGTCGAACGACAATACATTCAGCCCCCATTTATCTTTCACGGTCTTATCCAGTGTAACCTTATTGGCATGATCCGGCAGGATTTCTCCAAAACCACCCATACCCATACTCCAGCTACCGGGTTCTGTTAATGCATCTTTGAATTCACCGCCAATGCTCAGTTCAGCCACATCGCGGCCCCAGCCCGATCTGCTGGCACCACCCTGGTAACCAAAGCCACGCAGGTAGTCGCGCTTATCACCGGCAAAGTTCTGGTAACGCGGAATATAAATACCGTTGGCACGACGGCCGAAATAGTATTTATCTTCGTATCCTTCTACTCTTCCGCTGGCACCCACACCCAGGTGGTGGTCCATAATATTATGTCCCAGCTCACCGCTGCTGCTGCCCAAACCTTCGGGCCATACATCGGTAGCCGAATTCATCAGGATCCAGGCAGTGTTAAAGGTAGAAGCATTCAGGAATACGATCTTCGAATTGAACGTAACGGTTTTATTGGTTTCTGCATCGAGTACTTCTACACCGGTAGCGCGTTTTTTGTCTTTATCGTACAACACTTTGGTTACGATAGACCATGGACGAAGGGTAAGATTACCTGTTTTCATAGCCGCAGGCAGGGTAGACGATTGCGTACTGAAGTAAGCGCCGAACGGACAACCCAGCCAGCATTTGTTCCGGAACTGGCAATTGGTTCTTCCTTCATGCGCTACAGTTAGGTTAGCGGTACGGCCAATAATCATGGCACGGGCACCTTTGTAATATTCTTTCATGCGGGCCGCCACATCTTTCTCCACACAGTTCATATCCATCGGAGGCAGAAACTGTCCATCGGGTAACTGCGCCAATCCATCACGGTTACCACTGATGCCCGCAAATTTTTCTACATAATCATACCAGGGTGCAATGTCTTTATAACGTACCGGCCAGTCAACCGCAATTCCGTCTTTGGCATTGGCTTCAAAATCCAGATCACTCCAGCGATAACTCTGGCGGCCCCACATCAGGGAACGGCCACCTACATGGTACCCGCGGAACCAGTCGTACCGCTTTACCTCTGTATACGGACTCTCTTTTTCGTTCACCCAGTAATCCAGGTTGGTTTCGTTCAGCGGATAGTCGCGTTTCAGCACCGGATAATCATTGATCATCTGTTGGGTTCTTCTTCCGCGGTGCGGAAAATCCCATGCTTCTTTGTTGGCATTCACATAGTCTTTGATATGCTCAATGTTTCGCCCACGTTCCAGCAGCAGCACTTTGAGTCCTTTTTCGGTTAACTCTTTTGCCGCCCAGCCACCGCTGATCCCGGAGCCGACAACAATGGCATCAAATGTTTGATCGGACATGATTCTGTTTGTTTATTGGTTTATGGTTACTTGTTGTTAATTGGCAATGGTGAATGGGCAATTTGATTATTCAGCATTGCCCATTCACATCTACACATCACATATCGAAACCGCTTTCCGCAAGGAGCCCAGCTTATCTGCTGCCAGCGGAATAAATTCCTGAGCCACATACCCTGTAAATCCGGTACCCAGAATGGCTTGCATGATGGCAGGATAGTATAATTCCTGTGTTTCATCAATCTCATGCCTGCCCGGTACACCGGCTGTATGATAATGACCGATATAAGTATTGTAATCGCGGATGGTCCGGATTACATCACCTTCATCGATCTGCATGTGATATATGTCGTATAACAATTTAAAATTCGGCGAACTCAGCCGTTTGCACAATTCAACACCCCATTGTGTTCTGTCGCACATATAATCCTTATGATCGATCTTGCTGTTCAGCAGTTCCATGGTTAATACTACCCCTCTCTTCTCTGCATGGCCAATGATCTGCTTCAGTCCTTCCAGGCAATTCCGTAAACCGGTCTCGTCATCCATGCCATTGCGGTTACCACTGGCACAAAACAGGTTTTTAAAACCGGCATCAGCTACAAGATCGATATGTTCAGTATAATTTTTAATGAGTGTGGCATGATACTGTTTATCATTCCAGCCCTTGGTTAAACCAATCTCGGCACCATTACACATGGTAGAGATGAGATTGTATTTTTTGAGGGTGGCCCAGTCTTTCGGCCCTACCAGATCAATACCCTTCAGGCCGATCTCATTGGCGGCTACACATAATTCGTCCAGTGTTAAACTACCAAAACACCAGCGGCAAACCGAATGCTGGATATTACCTTTTAACATGTAACGGCTGTTTGGGCCCGCAGCAAAAGAAGGCATAGCCGCAGTACCCGCTGCCAGTGCAGCAGAACCTGCGAGGATATTCCTGATCGCTTTCCTTCTGTTTGAATATGGGGGCATATACGAATGGGACTTTACATATAATTACTCATTGCCTATGCGGCAGATAACTTTGATGAACTTTTCCTGCCGCGCATATACACCAGTAATATGGCAAAAGCAACAGACAGGATCACCGGAATAATCAGTGTAGCATTTAACACCTCCGGTCCTGCCAGCTTTTTGGCTTCATTCATGGCAGCTTCTGAGGTATCGCCGGCTGGCAGTTTTCCGCTTACCAGTTTATCATAATATTCACCCATGAATACCGTGTACACAGATACCGCAAACATACCGGCGCCACCCATCAGGTTCATACCCACTGCTCCTGTTTTAGGCAGGTTCTCCGATACAAAACCCAGCATGGTAGGCCAGAAATAACAAACACCCATACCAAATACAATAGCCCCTACAAAAAGCATATTACCTGAACTGTGTCCAAGAAGATATAAGCCTACGGCAGATAAGATCGCTGAGATCAGCAATACACCCGTTGGGGAGAATCGATGCACTACCGGACCCGCAAACCCCCTTCCGATTACCATGATGCCGGTTTCGATGGTCAGCAGCAGAATAGCATTATCAGATACATTCTTTAATAAAACATCGATCCACTGTCCGGTAAACAGCTCTGTAATGGCGGTACCGAACATCAGGATAATCATCACAATGAACAATGGATTCAGCAATGATTTGTACATCTCCCCTGCCGATACGCCACTCGCCACCCTTTCTGTAACCGGGAAATCCAGTTTGCTGAAAAGATAACCATAAATCAGGGTAGGAATCGCCATCAGACCCACCTGGATCTGCCAGCCGATACCCGCTTTATCAAGGAAATATACCAATAAAGTACCAATCACAATTCCACCCGGAAACCATAAATGGAAGTGGTTCAGTTTGGTGGTTTTATTATCTGCATAAATAGTAGCTACTAACGGATTACAGGCAGCTTCTACCGTGCCATTGGCTATGCCGATACATAAGGTTGAAATAAACAGACTCCAGTATCCACCGGCAAATACGGTTAACAGAATACCTGCCAGGTGAAATACAAACGCTACCATCAGTAAACGTTTCATTCCGATGATATCTACTACAAAACCACCAATGATCACCGCCAGCGGAAAACCCCAGAACGCAGTGGCAGCAATGGTTCCCAGCTCTCCGGCAGAGAGTTCGAACTGAACTCCCAGGCGACCTAAAATTCCGGCGCGGATACCAAAAGAAAGAGAAGTTACTAATAAAGCCAGACAGCTGGCCACAAATAATTGGCTACGTTGGGGAGTAGTCTGCATATCGTTAGGGGTTATATGAAAAAGCAATCTGTGGTTAAATGTAATTTTTTATTTTTAAAACTGGATTGATAAAATCTGCCATGCATCAATTTTTTATGTAAACTTTACAGCTAACAGGCATTCATACCCTGATTGATTAAAATAATACCAGCATTTCATAAAAAAGTATCAAACCATGAATCGTAAACTCAGAATGGGAATGGTAGGTGGGGGCAAAGACGCCTTTATCGGTGCCATCCACCGCCTGGCCGCCAATATGGATGGCCTTATCGAAATTGTTTGTGGTGCCTTAAGCATCAACCCCGAAATAGCGAAAGCCTCGGGCGAAATGTTATTTCTGCCGGCCAACAGAACCTATCTCACATTTGATGAGATGATCACCAAAGAAAGCCAGTTACCGGCCGATCAACGGATGGATTTTGTAACCATCGTTACCCCCAACTTTGCTCACTTTGCTCCCGCCATGATGGCGCTGGACCATGGTTTCCACGTGGTGATCGAGAAACCGATGACTTTTACACTGGACGAAGCCAAACAACTCCAGCAGAAAGTAGCAGAAACAGGATTAACCCTCTGCCTTACCCATACCTATTCCGGTTACCCCATGGTAAAGCAGGCCAAAGCCATGGTGGCAGCAGGCGTGTTGGGTAAGATCCGTAAAGTATGGGTAGAATACCCGCAGGGCTGGCTCAGCAAACTGAGCGAGCGCGAAGGCAATGCCCAGGCGGCCTGGCGAACAGATCCTAAAAAATCGGGCAAAAGCGGCTGTATGGGCGATATAGGTACCCATGCCGCACACCTGTCTGAATATATCACCGGCTCCAAAATCACCCATCTCTGTGCCGACCTGAATGTGATGGTAGAAGGCCGGGCACTGGATGATGATGGTAACGTATTACTCAAATTCGATAATGGCGCAGCCGGTGTATTGATGGCATCGCAGGTGGCTGCCGGTGAAGAAAATGCACTGAAAATCCGCGTGTACGGCGAAAAAGGAGGCATTGAATGGGCCCAGCACGAACCCAATACTTTATTGGTAAAATGGCTCGACCAGCCCACACAGATCCTTCGTGCCGGCGGTAACTATGGCGATCGTCTTTCCAGCTTTGCCACCCATAACTGCCGCACTCCGGGCGGACACCCCGAAGGTTACCTCGAAGCATTCGGTAATATCTACCGCAATTTTGCTTTAACCCTCAGTGCTAAAATAGATGGCAAAACCCCCACACCCGAAATGCTCGACTTCCCCTCCTGCGAAGATGGTATCCGCGGTATGGCTTTCATCGATAACGTAGTAGCTTCTGCGCAGAGCGATGTGAAGTGGACAAAATATGTGTTGTAAGAAGTGAGTGGTGAGTAGTCAGTAGTGAGTAAGGGTTGTTTTCACTCACTACTGACTACTCACCACTCACCCATTCTATCATACTATCATTCAATCATTCAATCATTACTAAACATGACCACGATTAAAGGTCCCGGCATCTTCCTCGCTCAATTCATGGGTGATACGGCTCCGTATAATTCATTGGAATCTATTTGTAAATGGGCCGCTTCTCTCGGTTTTACCGGCGTGCAGATCCCTACCTGGGACAGCCGCTGCATAGACCTGCAGAAAGCCGCCGAAAGTAAAACCTATGCCGATGAGATCAAAGGCATCGTAGCAGCGGCCGGTTTACAGATCACAGAACTGTCTACCCACTTACAGGGCCAGCTGGTAGCAGTAAACCCTGCTTATGATGCTTTGTTTGATGGGTTTGCCCCTGAGAACCTGCGCAATAACCCCAAAGCCCGAACAGCATGGGCCGTGCAGCAACTGGAATTCGCCGCCAAAGCTTCGCGTAATTTAGGATTGGATGCTCATGCCACTTTCAGCGGTGCGCTCTTATGGCATACAGTATATCCCTGGCCACAGCGTCCGGCCGGTTTAGTGGAAACCGGTTTTACCGAACTGGGTAAACGCTGGTTACCCATCCTGAATGCTTTTGAAGACGCAGGTGTGGACCTCTGTTACGAAATACATCCCGGCGAAGACCTGCACGATGGCATTACCTACGAAATGTTCCTTGCCAAAGTGAATAATCATAAAAGAGCCTGTCTCTTATACGATCCTTCGCATTTTGTATTGCAGTGCCTGGATTATCTTACTTATATCGATCATTACCATGAACGGATCCGTATGTTCCATGTAAAAGATGCGGAATTCAATCCAACCGGTAAACAGGGGGTATATGGTGGCTTCCAGAACTGGGTAGATCGCGCGGGTCGTTTCCGTTCGTTGGGAGATGGACAGGTAGATTTCAAATCCATCTTCAGTAAACTATCTGCCTACAATTACAAAGGCTGGGCAGTAATGGAGTGGGAATGTGCCATTAAAGATGCAGCCACCGGTGCAGCAGAAGGTGCACCGTTTATCAAAGACCATATCATTAAAGTAACTGAAAAAGCCTTTGATGATTTTGCCGGAACCGGTTCGGATGAAAATTTTAATCGCCGCATTTTAGGAATTGATTAATACCTTCATACCCGCTTTGGACAAAATGAAATCTCTAATTTTTTGAACCCTAAAAATCAACTCCCTTGAAAAAGTATTTAGTAGCTTTCTCCCTGTTGGCCTTTGCTGCAGCCTGCAGCAGTAACCCTGAGAAAAAAGAAGAGAAACCCGCAGAAACAGCCGCTGCACCAGCGCCTGCCAACGATATGGCCAGCAATCCTGATTATGAAAAAGGACTGACACTGGTTGCCAAATCAGATTGTCTTACCTGCCATAAAGTAAATGAGAAATTAACCGGCCCTGCTTATTCAGAAGTAGCTGCCAAATATGAAAACACGGAAGAGAATATTACCATGCTGGCCAACAAGATCATCAAAGGCGGCCAGGGCGTTTGGGGTGCCATCCCTATGACCCCACACCCAACTGTAAGCGAAGCTGATGCCAAACAGATGGTGAAATATATCCTCTTACTTAAGAAATAAATAACCCATGCAATCATTTTCAGCGATCACGGTTTTAGCGGTATCCTTACTACTGGCCGGTCCGGTTACAAAAACAACATCACTCCATACCCCTGTTCAGAAAAAAGAAAAAGGCTGGACTTCTTTATTTGATGGGAAAACACTGAATGGCTGGCATACTTACGGTAAAAATACCGTGAGTGCTACCTGGACAGTGGAAGACGGTACGATTTATTACAACCCTTCCAAAAGGGTGCCCGGACAAAAAGGTTCCAATGATCTGGTAACCGATAAGGAATATGAGAATTTTCATTTCAAATACGATTGGAAGATCGGTAAGAACGGTAACAGTGGTCTGATCTTCTGGGTGCAGGAAGATTCGGTAAAATACAAGCAAACCTATCATACCGGTCCTGAAATGCAGGTGCTCGATAATGATGGTCATCCCGACGGAAAAATCAACAAACACCGCGCAGCCAATCTCTACGACCTGATTGCCGGCAAAGAAGGTGTTGTAAAACCCGTAGGTGAATGGAACACTGCCGAGATCATCAGCAACAAAGGAAAGCTTGATTTTATCCTGAACGGAGAAACCGTGCTGTCTACCACTTATGGCGATGATAACTGGAAACAGATGATTGCCGGAAGCAAATTCAAACAATGGCCCGATTTCGGAACGGTTTTCAAAGGCCGTTTTGCCCTGCAGGACCATGGCAACGATGTTTGGTACCGGAATATCGTGATCAAAAAATTATAAGTCTCGTTGAGCAGATAAAAAGCCATCTCCACAAGGGATGGCTTTTTTAGTATCGCTATTCCTGTTTTCTCTCCCGCTGTTAAGCGGTTTCAAAATCCTATTTTCGCTGTATGATCGAGTTCGATGATATTTATTTCATGCAACAGGCGCTCAAAGAAGCAGTCATTGCTTATGAGGCAGATGAAGTGCCCGTGGGTGCCGTGGTTGTCATCAATAACAAGATCATTGCCCGTGGGCATAACCAGGTAGAGCTGCTGACCGATTCTACCGCCCACGCAGAGATCCTCGCGCTCACGTCTGCCTATAACTACCTCGGAGCCAAATACCTGCCAGAAGCCTGTTTATATGTAACCGTAGAACCCTGCCTGATGTGTTGCGGCGCCTTGTACTGGAGTAAAATAGGCAGGATCGTGTATGGCGCATCAGATGAAAAGAACGGCTTTAAACATATCACCCGGGAAAACTGGCCCTTTCATCCCAAAACCGAACTGGTAAAGGGCGTGATGGCAGATGAATGCGCACAACTGATGCAGTCTTTTTTTAAGACAAAGAGATGATTTTTTTGATTGTTTCACTAAGAGTGGATAAGAGAAAAAGAGAGCTCTCTTATCCACCCTTTTTCTCTTTGGCTCTTAACGAACCCTCCCGCATTTGTTTCGATTTAAGAAAGAATTAAACTATCCCCACCCTATATCAACTGAACAACAGTAAATTTGTTACTCATTCTAACTATTCATTTATCATTTAAAATTGATAGACTATGTCATTTACACTTGCCCCATTACCTTACGCGCATGATGCGCTGGAACCACATATCGATACCACTACCATGCAGATCCACCATGGTAAACACCACCAGGCCTATGTAGATAACCTGAACAAAGCCATTGCCGGTACACCTAACGAAGGCAAATCACTGGCCGAGCTGGTGGCTGCGGCGGGCTCTATCAGTCCGGCGGTACGCAACAACGGTGGCGGTCACTGGAACCATACTTTTTTCTGGGAGAGCCTGGCACCCAATGCGGGAGGTGCCCCAACCGGTGCACTGGCCGATGCCATTACTGCGGCATTTGGTTCTTTCGATGCTTTTAAAGAGAAATTTGCCGCAGCCGGCATGACCCGTTTCGGAAGCGGTTGGGCATGGTTACTGGTAAAAGATGGTAAACTGGAAGTTTCTTCCACGCCTAACCAGGACAATCCGCTGATGGACGTAGCCGAAGTGAAAGGGACCCCGATCCTGGGTGCCGATGTTTGGGAACACGCTTACTACCTCAAATACCAGAACCGCCGCGCCGATTACCTGGCCGCTTTCTGGAATGTAGTAAACTGGACCAAAGTAGCCGAACGTTTTAACGCAGCAAAATAAGCGCTGTGCGGAAATAATATTATTTTACAGTCCCGCTGTTGCAGCGGGACTTTTTTATGAAACTACACTTATGAAAAAAATCCTGTTTTTCGGCCTGGCACTGGTATTGTTCGCTTCCTGTAAGAGTAAAAAAATGATTGTGATGAGTAAGGGCGAGGCCGATATCAACCTTGAGGCCAAAACCATCACAGCCAAAGATGGCGGCGGACATGAAGAAAAAGCCGTAACCCTGGGTAGCGGTAAAATGGCTTTTAAAATGAACACTCCCGCCGGTGAAGCTACGGTAGAATTAGAGGAGAATGGTTTATATGTAGTGAATGTAAAGAACGATACCATCATTGGTGGTTACCAATCTTACAGCGATCCCAAAGTATCGCAGCAGGTAATTACGCAGGAGAAACTGAAACAACAGATCGATTCACTGCAGTTATTATCAGAAGCGAAGAATGTGAGTGCAGCCAACCGAAATTTTTTCATATTGCCCAATCATGCAGTGAAGATCACCGACAATACAGAAGCACTGGTAGTAGGTCCATATCACCGCATGCGTTCTGCCGAAAAAGTAGACGGAAAAGATCCGGAAGTATACCGGTTTTACAGCATCAAAGAGATCCGGGAAATTATCGGCAAACTGCAGGCTTTAACCGTTGCACCGAAGGAGTAATTTTCAAATTCCCACATTTTCAAATTACTACGGTACCGGATCGTAGCCATGTCCACCACCCGGGCGGCAACGGCTGATGCGCTTGATGGCCAGCCAGCCGCCTTTGATCAATCCATATTTTTGCAAAGCCTGCACCGAATACTGTGAACAGGTAGGCGTATAACGGCATTTGGGACCGAGTGCCGGTGAGATCACATACTGATAGATCCTGATCAGTAAAATAAAAGGATAGCTCACAATTACAGCAAGCCACTGTAACCAGGAACGGTGTGGTTGCGATATGTTAGGGTCAGCGCACAATCTGTTCTTCGAGTTTGGTGAGTGCCTGTTGCATTTTTTCGTTAAACGTGGTATAATCAGGTAATTCTTTACCCACGTATAAAAAGAATACCACTACTTTTTTTTCCTCCGCTTCCAGGGTAGCCAGCAGACTGTGTTTATTCAAACGGTAACACTCGCGCAGCAAACGTTTGATACGGTTCCTGTCTACCGCTTTTTTAAAATGCCTCGCGCTTACACCCACCCCAGCCTGGATGGGTTGACCGCTGTTAGGTGCAGCCGGCATCCAGAATACTTTAACCGGAAATACAGCAAAAGATTTCCCTCCCGTAAAAAGTGCGTTCAGCGCTTTACGGCTTTTGAGTTTTTCTGCTTTTGCGTAACTGTTACTAACTGGCATTGTACTGCTAAACTAAAAAAGCCTCATCAAAAAGATGAGGCTATATTTTTTATACCAAAGCCCGTAGGGCAGGGTATTATTTTAATCCTTTTTCGCTGGAAACAGTCAGTTTCTTGCGACCTTTCGCTCTGCGGCTGGCCAGTACTTTGCGGCCATTGGCAGTTTCCATACGCTTGCGGAAACCGTGAACGGTTTTACGACGGCGTTTGTGTGGTTGGAATGTACGTTTCATGTTCTAGTTTTTTACTAACCCGGTAATATGATTTCGTTTCATGCCTGCAGTCACCATACTGCTGCTTGTGAAAGGACGGCAAAGGTAGGGGAATCCCATTAGAAGTACGAAGGAAGAAGCACGTTTTTTTGCGAAAAACCGCCTTTTCAGGGGCTTTTAGGCCTATTTACGGCCCAGTTCCAGGTGTTTTGAGGCAATGGGTTTGCCGAAAAACCGCGTGGCATGGGTATCAAAATCGGCCGTTGCATCGGTGGTATAAAAGCTGCGCTGGCCATTACGGGTACATTTTTCTGCCAGGGTGGGATGCTTGGCCAGGTATTGCTGCAGGCTTTTTGCCACAATTTCTCCCTGCGAAACAATCTGCACACCGACAGGCGCAAACTGCTTTATCTTATTGATCAGCAAGGGATAATGTGTACAGGCCAGTAACAAAGTATCAATTTCTCCGGATTGGCCGAACAGCTGGTTCAGGTGCTGCTGCACAAAATAATCGGCTCCGGCACTTTCATATTCATTGTTTTCGATCAGTGGTACCCACATGGGGCAGGCTTCCTGAAAAACCTTTACCTGCGGAAAAAATTTAGCGATCTCAATAGGGTAACTCTCGCTCTGTACCGTTCCAGTGGTGCCCAATACACCTACTTTGCCGGTTTTTGTATACTGACCAATCACTTCTGTAGTAGGCCGGATTACCCCCAATACCCGTTTAGCAGGATCGATATGGGGCAGATCTTTTTGCTGAATGGTACGCAAAGCCTTGGCCGATGCCGTATTACAGGCGAGGATCACCAACTCACAGCCCTGCGAAAAAAACCATTGCACGCATTCCAGTGTGTAGTGATACACCGTATCAAAAGAACGCGGACCATAGGGCGCACGGGCATTATCGCCCATATAGAGATAGTCGTATTCGGGAAGGGCTTTAACGATCTCTTTCAAAACCGTCAATCCGCCATAACCACTATCAAACACACCAATGGGTTTTGTTACCTGCATACTGTAAAAATAAGAACCCCATCGCAAGGACGGGGTTCTGACAATATATTATTAGAAATTTCTGTGCTTATTTTTTAGCGGGAGCAGCTGCACCGGCACCGGATGCTACTTTCCAGGCATCTTCGATCTCTTTGGTCAAAGGCAGTTTCAGCTTCATGGCTGTACGGATAGATAAGTTATCCAGCAATGGAGGTTGTGCGTAAGGAGATAAGGCATTTGAATTCAGTACCAGTGTGTATTTCTGCTCTGCAATCACCTGCTTCAGTGCATCGAACATACGCTGTTTGTAAGGATTCAGCAGTTGCTCCATTTTCTGCTCGTACATCTGCTGTCCGATCTGCTGCCAGTTAATCAGCATATAACGCTTCTGACCCAAGTCTTTCTGTGCCAGTTCACGTGCTTTAGCGGGCATGGTTGCAGAATCTTTTTTGTAGATACTATCGGCACGGTTGAATTCGTATACGCGTGCTTCATATTCCAGACGCAGTGAATCGTTCTGGAAGCTCGACAGCAAAGTGTCTACTTTACCAATACCCGGGAACAGGGATAAGGTAAGCTGCTCATCAAAATATCCTATTTTAACTGCCTGTGCTTTGGTTGTGTTGGTAAAAAGGATGCAAGCTGCAACAGCCACACACACAAATAATAATTTCTTCATTGTAGTGAATTTATGATTGGTTTGGTTTACACTAGTTTTTAATACCCAGCTCTTTCAGCACATCTTCGCTTTTATCCAGCTTGGGGTCGGCAAATATAATGGTAATTCCTTCACTTTTATCGAGTACAAAATCATAGGCTTTTGAGATGGCCATTTTCTGTACAGCGTTGTAAACTTTGTCCTGTACCGGCTTTACGAGCTTCTGGCGCTCTTTAAACAGGTCGCCCTCGTAACCAAAACGACGTTTTTGCAGCTCGCGTACTTCCTTCTCCCTGACAAACAGTTCATCTTCCCTTTTTTTCTTCAGTTCGTCGGTCAGCATAAAAGCTTCCGCCTCATAATTCTTGTACATCTTATCCAGCTGGGCCTGTTTATCATCGATCTCTTTCTGCCATTGTTCGCCTATCAACTGCAATTTTTTATCCGCATCCCGGTATTCGGGGATCTTACCGAGGATATACTTGGTGTCGATGATAGCGTAACGCTGTGCCTGACTGGTAAGCGCCAATCCAACAAAAGCGATCAGGAGTAAGAGTGTCTTTTTCATAAATAGTCGGTTTAGGTTTGATGGGTTATTCCGGCTCAAAGCCCAGCATAAAGGTAAACCTTGTTGCATCTTTGAGCGCGCCTCCCTGTGTAAACCTATCCAATCCTATGCCATAATCAAATCCAAGCAAACCAAACATAGGCAGGAAGAAACGCATACCCAGACCTACGGAACGTCTCAGCTTAAATGGATTGTAATCTTTAAAATCATACCATCCGTTGGCCGCTTCAAAGAATCCGAGGGCATAAATGGTGCTGCTTGGGTTCAGGCTGAGCGGATAACGCATTTCGAGGGTATACTTATTGAAAATGGTAAAGTACTGGCTGGCCGTTTGTTTATCGGGGTTGATCTTGGGATTGGAATTATCGTACACAGGATATCCCCTGTGTGCAATGATATCATATCCCAGCAGGGCAAACTGGTTACTCAGACCCGCATCGCCCACCTGAAAACGCTCGAAAGGAGAAATCTTGAGGTCGGGATTAAACCGTCCGAGGAAACCGAATTTGGCCGAAGCTTTTAATACAAACTGTTTGTTCCTGTCTTCGCCGTGTGGTTTACCCAATGGCACATACCACTCTCCATTAAATCTCCATTTATGGTATTCAATAAAGCTGTACGGATTGGCTGCCGAGTTGATATTCTTATCGATCAGTGAATACGGTGGTGTTACCTGCAGGCTCAACAGGAAAGTGGAACCCGAACGAGGGAACAGCGGCGCATCTACCGATGACCTTTGCAGGGCCAGACGGAAGTTGATATTGTTTACCACCCCATTCTCAAATCCCGGAAGATTGGTAGGATCGATGGCATAGTTACTGAGTTTGTACCGGGTATAGTTCAGACCCATTGACAGGGAGAAATAGTCATCCGGCCATTTCAACTGCTTGGCAAGACTTACCGTAGCACCCGTAGTAGAGATATATCTTGAGTTGGCAATATTCTGGTCGTACAGCCCGGTATACGGGTCGTAGGTCTGGCCGTATTTGGTGTTATAGATACTCACCGTTAAGGCATTCCTTTTTTTGCCGCCCAGCCAGGGTTCTGTGAACGAGAAGTTATAAGAGCGGAAGGCTTTACCATTACTCTGTACGCGCAGGCTCAGTTTCTGGCCATCGCCCATTGGCAAGGGATCCCAGGCTGATTTTTTAAAGATGTTACGGATAGAGAAATTGTTGAACGATACACCCAGTGTACCGGTCAGACCAATATAACCACCCCAACCGGCACTTAATTCCAGCTGGTCGCTTGATTTTTCTTCTACACCGTAATTAATATCTACGGTACCATCATCCGGATTCGGAACCGGATCGATCTTGATCTTTTCCTGGTTGAAATAGTTCAGCTGTGCAATCTCACGCTGTGAACGGATGAGGTCGGTACGGCTGAATTTCTCACCCGGTATGGTACGCAGTTCGCGGCGGATTACGTACTCTTTGGTACGGTCGTTACCACTGATGCGGATATTTTTAATCGTTGCCTGCGGCCCCTCAATGATCCGGATCTCATAATCGATGGTATCATTGTACACGGCTGTTTCTACAGGGTCTGTACGGAAGAAGAGGTAACCATCATCCTGGTACAATCCGCTGATATCGCCTCCATCAGGAGAGGCAGATTTACCCAATTTTTTGTTCAGCACCTCCAGGTTATAGATATCTCCTTTGCGGATGCCGAGGATAGCGGTAAGAACAGAATCGGAAAATTTGGTATTTCCTCTCCAGTTAATGTTACCGAAGTAGTAGCGGTGTCCTTCGTTTACTTTGATATCGATATTCAAACCGCCCCTGCGCACATGGTACACTGTATCCCTGTCAATGATCGCATCGCGGAAACCGAGTGAGTTATAGTATTCGAGCAGGCTTTCCTTATCGTCGATGAATTTTTTCTCGTCAAACTTGGCACCTGATAATTTCAGGCGGATATAAGGATCCAGCAGTTTCTTGGTTTTGCTGTAGGTGAGATAACCATGCTCTTTCAGGTATTCCTGGAATTTGTACCGCTGCGGTGTAACGAGGTAACCCTTGTCGAAACTGGGGAACAGGGTCATGCGCGAACGCTCCTTGGTATCTTTCAGTTGTTTTTTCAGCTTACCGGCATCTACGGTATTACCGCCGAAATTGATATTGTTGATCTTTACTTTCGGACCTTTATCAACAATAAATTCGAGCGACAGTGTATTATTGATCGTTGTGTCATTTTTTTCATTGATGGTTACCCTTGCATCGCGGTAACCTTTTTCGGCATAGTACTTTTTAATGGCCTCAATAGCAGAGATCTTCATGTTCTCTGTAATGACCCGGTTAGGCACCAGGCCTGTTTTACCGGAGAGGTCATCACTTTCGCCTTTACGCACGCCTTTGAAAAAGAACCTTGATAAACGGACCCTTTCAGTAACAGCGATTTCGATCTCGATATTTTTTCCTTCCAGTTTGGTGAGGTAGATCTCTACATTGGAAAAATAATTCTGGCCCCAGAGTTTGGTGATGGCTTTTGAAAAGTTATCGCCACCCGGTATGGTAATTTCATCGCCTACATTGATATTGGCAATAGAGATCAGGAGGTTCTCATCAAAAAAACGGTTGCCTACCACCCTGATGGCAGATACTTTGTATTTGCGGGGTGTTTTCTGGGTAAAAATATTGAGGAGGTCAACATCTATAGAAGTAATGGTGGTATCGGTTGTTTGCTGCGAACGGGCCGGGAGACTCACGAGCGATGTTACTAAAGCCAACACTAAAATTTTGTACACTTTCTGCATCCGGTTTCGGTTTGTGATGTTGCCGACTGAAAGAGCCTTTTGGGGCGCTGACAGCGATAAGTTCAGGTTTTTAGGCGGGGCAAATTAACTGGAATAATTAAAAATTGTTTGTTAAATCACCCGCATATGATAAGGTGTGGTGTTAAATAGCTATGCCAATTGGGTTTCCTCCTGTATTTGTTGCCCTGTTTTGCCAAATCTCCTTTCTCTGCCCTGGAAGTCGATAATGGCTTCATACAGGTTCTCTTTGCGGAAATCGGGCCAGCGGGTATTGGTGAAATATAGTTCGGCATACGCTAACTGGTACAACAGGAAATTACTGATCCGGTATTCGCCGCTGGTGCGGATCATCAGTTCCGGATCGGGGAATTGACTGGTTGAAAGGTATTGCTGCAGGGTTTCGTGGTTAATGGTTTCGGGGTCTATCTTGCCGGCTTTTACATCCAGACCGATATTCTTTACTGCATTTACCAACTCCCAGCGGCTGCTGTAACTGAGTGCCATAATGAGGTTGAGGCCGGTGTTATGGCTTGTCATCTCCAGGGCTTCTTTCAGTTCATTCTGTGCAAAAACCGGTAACATATTCAGATCGCCAATCACATGCAGACGGATATTGTTCTTGTTCAGCGTAGGCACTTCCTTGCGGATGGTATCTACCAGCAATGACATCAGCCCTTCCACTTCCTGCTGTGGTCTGTCCCAATTCTCTGTACTGAAAGCATACAGTGTCAGGTACTGGATCCCCAGTTCGGCACTCCCCTCCACGATATTACGAACGCTCTCTACGCCGTGAAAATGGCCATACAAACGATCCTGGCCTTTTTCTTCGGCCCAACGCCCATTCCCATCCATAATGATGGCAATATGGTGGGGTAAGTGTTCCCTGTCAATCTTATCGATCAGGCCTTCCTGCATAGAGCGAACTTGAATTAGGGAGCAAATCTAACAAAATCAATGCTTATAGGCAGATATAATTGCCTTAAAATATGGCCCGGAAGGGACTAAACCGGTCAAAAACGATGTAATTAACGGGAAGGGGTCGGACAACGATAGGAAGAGAGGTTGAAGGAGATCCCTACTTTAAAACTGGCAAAAGCATCTTTTTGCAGGCTATTGCCCCGCTGTCTACCTTTAATACCGATGGAAGTACCGGTTTCATAGCTCCTGTCCTGCAGCAGAAAAGCCGGTGAAGGCGATCCATCCGGCAGGGTAGGAAATGCATCCGGAGCATAGAGTCCGCTTACATCATCCAGGTAGTCGGTATTGGTCATGCGGTAAGTAAGTTCCGCAAATACGTTGGTGCGGGTATTCAAGGCATATTTGGCACCCATCGTAAAAGGAATGCTGATAGCGATAGGGTTATATGGTTTCAGCTCGGGATAAAGAGAACTGCCCTGCCCTTCGGTACCCAGGGTACGTAACAGGTATTTCTCCCCGTTCAGGTAGGCATAGGGATCGTAAGAAAAAACGCCCAGCCCCAGACCTACGTAAGGGGTAAACTCATACCCTTCAAAACCGGGGTGAAACTCGAAAAAGTTAAAATCGCCGGCCAGGCTGATCTCCCACACATTGGTGTTAAAACTGAGATTCCGTGCCTGCTGAACCGGATTGGTGCTGTATACATCGGAATAACCCAGCATGGCATATTCGCCTGCGATGCGGATGCCGATATAATTGCTGATCTGTTTTCTGAAAAAGATACCTGCTGCAGTTTTGGGACGGTTCAAACCTGTATTGGGATTGAGGTCTCCGAAATAATGTGCCAGCCCAAGAGAAACGCCAACCTCGCCCTGGTGTACATAGGGCTCCAGTGTTTGCGCCCGGGTCTTAGCGAGAGCAAATACAAAACATACCAGGATCAGGGTTTTTCGTAACATAGTTATCGGTTCGTTCTCTATTTATTGTAAAATAGCATCAAAATTTAATACGATAAAAGTTAATTTCTTTTATCAAGACCCCAGGTAAGCTTAGTTCGCAGCGTGGACAGGAAACTATTTTCGTTCAAACGGATCAGATTTACCCCGAATTTCTCCCTGCGGATGGCCAATTGGATGGTTTTGCTTACAATTTCGCGGCGGGCATCCAGGGCACAGATTACCTGGTCGGCCCGGCTTTCTACCTCAAAAGAGATTACGTTGGTATCCGGGATAATGATTGAACGGACATTCAGGTTATGCGGAGCCACCGGGGTAATCACAAAACAGGCCGATTCGGGGAACATGATGGGTCCGTTACAACTCATATTATACCCCGTAGAACCGGTAGGGGTGGAAACGATCAGTCCGTCTGCCCAGTACGTATTCAGGAACTCCCCGTTCAGGTAGGTATGGATCTTGACCATGGGAGAGATATCCCGCTTATGTATCGCAAACTCATTCAGGGCAAAAGGGGTTTCGCCAAACAACGGCACATTGGATTCGAGGTGGATCAGGGTCCGCTTATCAATCAGGTAGGTCCGGTTCACCAGGGCATCCACCGCACTCGTCAGCTCTTCTTTACTGATGCTGGCCAGAAATCCCAGCCGACCGAAATTGATGCCTACAATAGGAATATTCTTGTCTTTTACGAGGGTAACCGTATCCAGCAGGGTTCCGTCGCCGCCGAGGCTGATCAGGCAATCAATATGTTCATCCAGATCGTCGGAGGTTTTAAAAGGGACCATTTTCTCGTACAAGTGTGCGGGCAGGGTAAACTGCTGCAACAGATTGTGGTAAATGAGTATGGTGATATCGTAGCGGGTCAGCTCTTCCAGCAAAAGCAAGAGGGGATTCTCCTGTTCAAAATCAAGACCGCGGCTATAGATAGCTACTTTCATGGAGGAATTTGAAAATTTGAAAATCTGAAAATTTGAAAATGTACTGACGACATCTTCAGATAAATGGGTTTTCAAATCGATTTAAAAATCATTTCTCGTCTGTAAATATAAGCCATCCTTGCCCAGTTGGTTAAAGCTGTATTCGATTTTGAATACAAAATCATAGATAGAAACGATATCCATGCCAAAACCCCAGGTACGGAGCAGCTTATTATTGAGTGTATTGGTGATATTGGGATTGGGCTTGTACGCATAACCCAGATCGCCATAGGCTTTCAGGAAAATCCGGAAGGGGATCTTATCATGCGTTTTGCTGGGGAAGGGATTGTGCAGGATGAAAGAGAGTATTTCTTTGTGCACCGTGGTTTTCAGGGCAGCACCCAGCATACCATCTACCACATTGTATTCCAGTCCGCGCATCTGGTAAAATCCATACCCGAATAAACGCTCATTCACAAAATAATTGCGGAAGGGTGCTTTGGCAATTCCCAATCCTTCCAGGTGCAGGAAAGCGGTTTTGGTAAACGGCAGGGTATACACGGCCCGGGCACCCAGTTGCCAGAAACCAATGGTATTATCCAGTCCACGCCTATACAAATTACCCTCCAGCAAAAAACCACGGGTGGGGTAAGGGATATAATCTACGTTGTAATATTTATACTGGTAATTAAAATCAACAAACCGGATCTGCGTTCTGCCATCAGGGAAATAGTTGGGGTTGATCTTGAGAACCGTATCTGCTACACTTTCATTATTATACGATACCCTGAAATAGTGGCGTTGTTTTACATCCGGGCGGAAAGAATAGGTAAGATCCAACCGGAATGCTTTTTTGGCAATCGCATCCTGTTTGTAGAACAGCTGTTTGTTATTACCTGTTCCATAATTGATTTCTTTCTGTGTAGCCGAAATAATGCCCACATTAAAACCCTGTTTCAGTTTGCGGTCAAAAAAAGGCAGGTTATAACGCAGCGTGAGCTGTTGGGTATACCCATTGATCAGCCAGATATCGAGGTTATCGTTTCGGCCACTGATATTGTTCTGCGTAAACTTGATACCGTAATTAACCCTTTCGAGGCTTCGTTTCTGTTCTACCCACCACTGGTTAAAGTTGCGGTCTATGAGACGGAAATACGGCATGGGAAAAAAGTACCAGCGCTCTTTCAGATCGGCCCGGATATCCAGTACATTGCCTTTGCGTGAGGCTACATACACATTTACATCCACAAACAGGCTGGTGTTCATGAGCTGCTGTTTGGCAAGTACCAGCTGCTCTTCCAGTCCTCCTTCGGTAAAGCGGCTGCCTTTTACAAAAGGCAGTTCGCGCAGTACAATGAAGATCTTGGTACGTTTATTACCGGTAACAATGATATTGCCCACCATCACGGGATGGTCTTTATGGGGCAGGGTATCCTGGCGAATAACATTTCCTGTATCCGAAGAAACCTCTTCCTGGGCTTCGGCAGCAACCAGGTTACCCAACAGCACAGCCAGTAAAACAATAACACGCGGTAACCTCATCTCCGGAAAACGATTGATAATTAGCGGTAAAAATAGGGGGATTGGGGAATATGGGGGAGGAATGTGGAATATAAACTGTGGAACCGAATGGATGTGAGGAGATCTACACTTACCCGTTCCGCTACATATTCAGGTATGATAGCAGGTGATTATAATTTTCTTTCAGCTCATTGGCGTAGGTTTCTTCGCCGAAATAATAACGAACCACAAAATCATATCGCTGGAAAGTGGCCACAATATCAGAGATCTCGATCTTGTTTACTTTCAGGGTAATTACTACCAGGCCGGTATCAGGTTCAGTATAGGTGTTAAGCTGTGTGATATAAGCATCGTTGGTTTCTACCAGCCGGTTCACCTCCCCGAATGAGAAGTTACGTTTGTCTGTTTCGAGCACAATAATGCCGCCTTTGTCTTCATTACCCACAAAAGAAGACAGTCTTCGCAGTAAGTCTTTGGAAGAGATCACCCCCGCCAGTTCTGCCTGTTCATTCACCACCGGTAGCAACGTCAGTTCATTTTCGGCGATGAGGCGGAGGGCCGACAAAAAATATTCTTCCCCTTTTACAGAGATCTTTTGCAGGGAAGATTCTACCGCTGCCACCAGCCTGGTTTCATCTGCATCCAGCAGATCATCTTTACTGATGATACCGGCAAATTTTTCTTCGCTCAACACGGGCAGGTGCTGTATATCATATTCGTCCATCAACTGCAGAGCAAGCGAAACCTTATCAAACAGGTTGATAGCGGGGAAACCGGAATTAATCAGTTGTGATGCCAGCATGTGTTCTTTTCTGCATATACGCGGAAAGCCTGTGCCCGGTTGGGTTAAGACTTCTGCTTTGTTAAAAAACCTTCCAGTATTCTGTTAAACTCGTCGGGCACTTCCATCATGGGTGCATGGCCACACTTGTCTACAAAATGCAGTTCACTGTTCGGGATCAGGCGGTTGAATTCACGTCCAACAAAAGGCGGAGTGATGGTATCGTTATTACCCCAGATCAGGCAGGTGGGTTGTTTGATCTGGTTCAGTTCTTCTCCCAGGTTATTGCGGATAGCGCTTTTGGCCAGTGCAATGATCTTGATCACCTTGATACGGTTATTGGTGATCTCGAACACTTCATCCACCAGTTCTTTGGTGGCTGTTTCAGGATCGTAGAACGTAAGTTGTGTTTTCTTTTTGATATACTCGTAATCGCCACGTTTGGGATAACTGTCGCCCATCCCATTCTCAAACAAACCACTGCTTCCCGTCAGTATCAGTGATTTGATCCTTTCCGGGTGTTTCAGGATATGCACCAGCGCCACATGGCCACCCAGCGAATTACCGAGCAGGTGGATATTATGATAATCCCTCAGCTCAATGAATTTCTGCACATGTTTTTCCAGTCCGCCCACCGATGTATGAAAGATATCCAGGTCAAACAAAGGCAATAGGGGAACGATCACTTTATGGGTGCCTCTGAAATGCTCTACCAGGTCCTTGAAATTACTTAACGCGCCAAATAAGCCGTGCAATAGAATCAATGGCTCGCCTTCTCCTACTTCAATAAACTTAAACTTATCCTGTTGTTTGATCTCGTAATTCATTAGTCAGTTTCTTATACAGCCGTAATTGGGATTCTTACAAATAAAAGGAAAATCACGCAAATACAACTTAAATGAAAAGCCTCAGGCAGGCAATCTGCTCGCAACCTTTGCTAAATTACTGATTTTACGGCAAAAACAGGATGGGCAAAGGCCTGCCGGGTAACAATTATTTAACCTCTGTAGGCAGGCTTGCAAAAAAACGGGAGAGTTCTTCAAACATCCCTTTGAAAAAGGGAATCGCCATCCCAAAAAAGCTGATGGCTTTGGGTCCCCAGGGTTGCACGAAACTATATGTTACAGAACCGGCTACTGTTTCCGGCTTCAGCCAATGCATTTTATCCGCATAAAAAATAACCACACTGTACAAAGTGATATACAAAACAGCATATAAAACAATGCCGCTGAGCTTATTAAGCCAACCCAGCAAAACCAGCTCCATAGCCGACTGGATAAACAGAGCGCCCAGCCTCACCAACAATATCACTGCCACCATCACCAATACAAACGAGAGAAAGGGAAGCCAGTGCGCCGAAATACTGGTGCTATCCTGCAGCCAGGCCGCAACCAGTGTAGAAAATTTCATGGCTGCCGCCAATCCTACCAGAATACCGAGCAATGAAAAAACAGCTACTACAAAACCATTGCGATAGCCTTTTACAATAGCGAGTATGAGCAGGATCAGGAAGATGATGTCTATTACCATGGGATGAAGGCTTGAGCTCTGGGCTGCGAGCTTTGAGCCGCGAGCGACGAGCTTGTTTTGTTGTAATATCTTATGTAAACGAAGTTGGCTTTAGCTCGTGGCTCAAAGCTCATAGCTCACCGCTATTTAGTCAACAATTCTTTAACCATTGCTGCTACCGCTTTCCCATCTGCCTTACCAGCCAGTTGTTTAGAAGCTACTCCCATCACTTTACCAAGATCCTGCAGACCGGCAGCGCCTACTTCTGTAATGATTTTGGTAACCGCTTCTTTCAGCTCTGCCTCACTCAACTGCTGTGGCAGAAATTTTTCGATCACTGCAATTTCATCAGACTCTTTCACAGCGAGGTCGGGGCGGTTCTGTTGGGTATAGATCTCCAATGAGTCTTTGCGCGATTTTACCAGCTTCTGCAACAGTTTCATCTCTCCATCTTCACTGATCTGACCATTGGCACCGGGATCAGTTTTGGCTTTAATGATCTCTGCTTTAATCGCTCTCAGTCCGCGAAGCAGGGCTTCGTCTTTGGCTTTCATGGCATCTTTCATCTGTGCCATTACTTTTTCTTCTAAACTCATAACAAGTATTTTATTGGTTTTCTTTTAACTGGCTGTCGCGGAATTTTTTGTAAAATTCTTTGGCAAAAGTCTTCATGTCATCTACCAGTTCTTTGTTTTGCGTGGCACGCAGATAAGTATCGGCCATGCCCATCAGTGTCTGGTAATAAAAATCGGCCATTTCATCCACCATCATCTCTTTGGTCCAGAGGTCAATGCGCAGGGCACTTTTATCGGCCCCGTCCCAGAAAGCCACCATCATGGATTTGGCAGACTGCATCATATCAGCCGTACTATCGCTGGCGTTCCATTGGATCTGCTGGGGTACTTTGTTCTCGTCTAACTCAATTTCTATCGAAATAGTTGATTTATGCATGGTAGGTTCTTTTTCGTTATTCAGCATAGCAAAAGTAAGCGAAACATCGGTTGTGGAAGCCGGGCCGGATCATTTACCCGCTGTGTCCAAAATGACTTCCCATAATTGCGCTGCGGCTCTATCCCAGCTAAACCGGGCGGCCTGTTCTTTACCTGCTGTTATTAAACGGGCCCGCAAAGATTCATCGCGGTACAGGTTCAGCATCTGTTTGGCAATGGCATCGGGATCAGACGGGTCTGCATACAGGGCCGCATCGCCACCGGTTTCGGGCATGCTGCTGGTATCACTGGTAATCACAGGCACTTCACTCTGCATGGCCTCGATAATGGGAAGTCCAAACCCTTCAAAATAAGATGGATACACCATAGCATAGGCCGCTGCGGTCAATTTGGCCAGTTGGTCTTCGGGCACATAATCCAGCAAAACCACATCGTTGCGGTATTTGTAGGTTTTCAGTTTGGTAAGCACATCATCATACTGCCAGGCCAGTCGTCCGGCCACCAGCAGTTTCATATTGCTGTGTTGCCATTTTTTGAAAAGGGAAAATGCCTTCAGCAGGTTCAGCAGGTTTTTACGGGGATGAATACCGCCGGTAAACAAAAAATATTCCCGGCCATCGGCATAACCGTCTTTTACCTGTTCTTTTTCCTGCCAGGAGATGGGGCCAAAACTTTGACGGGCTGCTCCTTTTACCACATGGATCTTTTCGGCAGACAGTTGGTACGTGTCGATAATATCCTGACGGGTATAGTCAGACACGGTTACTACTGTTTTGGCTTTCTCCAGAAACCTGGGCGTATAACGCTGGTAATACCTGCGATGATACCAGGGAATAAACTGCGGATAGTGCTTAAAAGCAAGATCATGCACCAATAATAGCTGCGGGATCTTAGCAGTAAGGCTCGCAAAACCAAAGGGTTGTACCCATACATCTGCTTTTTTATTGCGCAGGGCCAGGGGAGCCGCTACATCGTACCAGTATTTGAATGCCAGCGGGTGACGCGCTTTGGGCGATACCACCAGCGGCGTAATATTTTCAGCAACAACAAACTTTTGATCAAAAGCACGGTCGAACAGGAAAATGAATTCATGTTCCCGATGTTGTTTCACCAAACGGCTGAATACTTCATGGGCATAATGACCATACCCTTCGAGCTGGTTGGCTTGTAAAAATATAGCGTTAACGGCGATGCGCATATCCTGCAAAAGTAGGCGACCTATACGCAAAACTGTTAAAATACATGAGTGAAAATAAAATATGACGGTTTTTAACGAACATTGTAACTCTTATGAGAAAACTATTCATCCTCTGTTCGATACTATTGGCAGCCACGGCCCATGCATCAGATTCTTTACAGATTAATTTTACTACTAAAACATTTGTAAAGGGCGATACCCTTGAGTTTAGTTGCAAGGTTCCCGATTTTGCAGCACTGCGTTTACTGAATGCCACCCTGAATGTCTGGATTGAGGATGTAGAAAAGACCAAACGCTGGCGCTTCCGTTACCCCATGATCAATGGAGAAGTAGCTGCTTCGCTGATCATCAGCGATAAAATTCCTGACGGACGTTATGCCGTGAACTTTCTCGTACAGCGTGGTTTTTTTAAAGTGATGGGACAGATCCTTGATAATGGTAAAAACGATACCAGCATCAACTACATCATGATCCCTAAAAACAAATCAGCGAGTTATTTTGATAATGCCAGTGTGGCACCTGATGGTAATTTCCGGTTAAAGAGCACATTGTTTGCTGACTCTGCTTTTTTTATTTTTTCGCCACCTAAAAAAGTACGCAACAATTATCTCTCCATCAAAATTGAGACACCGCTCGATTCTGCCTTTACACCGGTATTGTACCAGACAGATTTTATTACCGTAGGCGATCCGAAAATGCTGCTGTCTAAAAAAACAGATACCAGCCGGTATGTGTTTGCATCGGAAGAATTACTTGATCCGGGTTTATTGCCCACAGTAACGGTTACGGCCAAATTCAAATCAAAAGTGCAGCAGTACAATGAACAATATTCCAGAGGATTGTTTCAGCGCGATGATGCGCTGGTGTTTGATGGAATAGAGTCTGACCAGATCGGCCGCTCTATCAGTGTATTACGCTATCTCGAAAGCAAAGTGCCGGGACTAACGATAGAAACCAATGAAGCCGGACAGGAAATTGCCAAATGGCGGAGAGAGATCTGTGAAATTTATATTGATGAGTTCCGTATGGACTCCACATCGCATACGCTGATTTCACCCACTGAGATTGCGATGATCAAAGTGTATCGTCCGCCGGCCTTGCTGTCCAGTTTTTCGGGTGGTGCAGGCGCCATTGCCATCTACACTAAAAAAGGTGAATTTGCGAGCTACGGTAAAAAGCGGCATAACTTTATTGTGAAGGGATATACAAGGATAGAGAGTGTTTGGGAGTGAGGGTGAAGAAAGATCCGCTGGGAAATGCGTAGTTTTAAGAAACAGTACTCATTAGAATGCGATCACTCAGAACCATACGGCTTATTGGAACATTTTACAAGAGTTTCCGATTGTTTTCATTCGTTGTTACCGTTTCTTGTCTGAGCCTCTTTTGGAAAAATGGAACCAGCATTTTCCCGGTGCTTTTCTGGTTTAAAATAGCTACGCTGGGTCTGACTTATCATTTCATCAATAGCTATAAAAGCAAAGAGTATTATTATTATTTGAATTTAGGTATTTCAAAAACTATACTTTGGACGGCTACACTTTGTTTTGACTTTGCCCTGTTCTTATTTCTCATGCTACAGACATATCAATTCAGATGAATCATACCCTGGAAGCAGATAGTATTCAATTAGTATTTGATGGGAGAAAAATATTATCCAGTATTTATTTGAAGTGTGAGACCGGAAAAATTACCGGCTTGTTAGGTAGAAACGGACAAGGAAAGACTTGTCTGATGAAAATAATTTATGGCAGTCTGGCGTGCGAAAAATCTGTTCGTTTTGATCAGGTGGCCTATTTTGAAGCCTATAAGAACCCCGACTTATTACGTTATCTTCCTCAATTCAATTTTATTCCAAAACCTCTTTCCCTGAAAAGAGTTTTCAAGGATTTTGAATTAGATTATTCAGCATTCGGAAAAATGTTTCCAGAGTTTGTTTCAAAATATAAAATGGTTTTGGGGAGTCTTTCAGGAGGAGAATATAGATTAGTGGAATTGTATGTTATTCTAAAAAGCAGGTCTCAATTTGCGATGTTGGATGAACCATTTACGCATTTAAATCCCATACAGATAGATAAAGCAAAAGAACTGCTGCTGGAAGAAAGAAAACATAAGGGTTTACTTATTACTGATCACATGTATAAAGATATCATTGACATTTGTGACAACCTGTACGTGTTATCGGATGGAAGCACATATTTAACTAAAAGCAGAGAAGCTATTGAAACGCTCGGGTATGCCAGGCTGTAAAGATTGTTAACAATTCGAGTCATGCCCTAACAACACTATATACAATAAACCATCATACACAAAAAAGAATATGTCAATCACAAAAGAAGCAGAACTGATCGGAATGCAAAAAGCCAGTGAAGCCGTTGCCTGCACATTGAAAGAAATGTGTGATTATGCGCAGCCCGGTATCACAACCAAACAATTAGACAATTATGGCGCAAAAATTCTGGCAGATTTTGGTGCCAAATCGGCCCCTTACCTGACCTATGGTTTTCCGGGTTTTACCTGTATCAGTGTCAATAACGAATTCTGCCACGGTATCCCGTCTGACAAACGGATACTGAAAGAAGGCGATCTGATCAACATAGATGTTTCAGCCGAACTGAACGGATTCTGGTCGGATAATGGGAACTCATTTGTACTTGGTGAAGACATTCACCAACACCAGCAACTGATAGACACATCAAAACAGATTCTGCACAAAGCCATCCACCAGATAAAAGGCGGAGTGCGTATTTCGGATATCGGGCACCTGATAGAAACAGAAGCTAAAAAAAGTGGTTATAAAGTAATCAAAAATCTTACCGGACATGGCATAGGCAGAAGTCTGCACGAGGAACCCGGCGAAATAGCCAATTACAAAGACCGGCATAATCTGACAAGGTTTAAGAAGCATTCGGTTGTTGCTATTGAAACCTTTATTACAACCACATCAACCTATGCCGAGACCCTGTCTGACGGCTGGACGATGGTAGGAAATAAAGGCGGCTTTATGGCACAACACGAACATACCATCGTTGTTACCGACGCGAATCCGATGATACTGACAGAGATGAATGGGATCTGGAACTAATGAAAACTGCGGACCTTAACAGCAAGGATACCAGTACCGGGCTGATTGGCTATTGTTTCTCATACGTATAAAATCCTTTCCCTGTTTTTCTACCCAGCTCGCCAGCTGCTACTTTTTGTTGCTGTAATGGTGATGGAGTAAGTCGCTCAGGTTTGCCCAGCGCTTCCCAAACAATCTGGCTAACGCCGTAATTGATATCCATGCCAATCAGGTCCATGAGTTTGAAAGGTCCCATTTTAAAACCGGTGGCTTCCATTACCCCATCTACCGTTTCAATGGTGGTCAACCCCTCTGCTACCAGTTTCATAGCTTCGAGGTAATAATGCCGGGCAACCCTGTTTACGATAAAACCAGGTGCATCTTTACAAACCACCGCTGTTTTACCCAGTTGGGTAGCTAATTGGGTAAGGGTAATAATTACTTCGGGCCGGGTTTGTTCGGCGCGGATCACTTCTACCAGTTTCATTACCGGCGCCGGGTTAAAAAAATGCATGCCAGCTACCCGCTCGGGATGTTTTACCTCTGTCGCAAGGGTTGTTACGGCGATAGAAGAGGTATTGGTTGCAAAAATGGTATCTGCTGTATTGATGGCTGCCAGCTGGTTAAATAATTGGGTCTTGGCCGCTGTTTTTTCAATGATGGCTTCAATGACCAGGTCGGCCACACAGTCTGTGAGCTGATCGGTAAAAACCAACCTGCTCAGGGTTTCTGTGCTCGCTTCCGCTGTGATCTTTCCCTTATCCACCATCCACAACAGGTTTTTTTCGATGGCGGTTCTGCTTTTCTGCAGCATGTCGCTGTTCAGGTCAAACTGGATGGTGGTAAATCCCGCCAGGGCCGTTACCTGCGCAATGCCACTGCCCATGGTACCGGCACCGCAAACACAAATGGTCTTGATCGTATGCATATCCGCTTCTTTGCCGTAAAAGTACAGTATTGTTATATGTGTACGAATTGGTTTTGGAGTTGGATATAAAAAGCTAACTAATTATTTCTCAGCAGCTTTGGAGGAGTTACTTAACATCTTTTCCACTAACATGAAAGCGGCGGTGAGGGGTGGCGCGGTTGTTGTATTTTTATGGTATGCAAAATACCCTGCAGCAATTGGATCTGTTTGGTTTCCCTATCGAACCCGTAACAGCACCCAAGAAAAAAGAGAAGATCGTGAAAGTGGTGCCGGCTCCTGCAGAAGAAGCGGTTGCACCAATTGCTGAACCTGTGGCTATTACGATTGCCCCAGAACCCGTGGTAGTGCAGCCAACACAGGTGTTGGCAGAGCCTGAAGAAGAGCCAATCACTCCCAGAAAATTGACTGTTTCCAAGATAGCAGGTAAGCGGGGACGTAAATCGTTTAAAGAGATGGATACGGAAGCCGACCTGATCGATGTTCCGGAAGAAGAAGTACTACGCCAGAAATTATACTACAGCATCAGCGAAGTGGCCGGCTGGTTCAAAGTAAACACATCCTTACTACGCTACTGGGAAAATGAATTTGATATTCTTCAGCCGCGCAAAACACGCAAGGGCGACCGCCTGTTCCGGGTGGAAGACATCAAAAACCTGCAGCTGATCTACTTCCTGTTACGCCAACGCAAGTTTTCGATTGATGGTGCCAAGAATTACCTCAAGAACAATAAAAAAGAAGCTGATACCCAGATCCGGTTAATGGAATCGCTGACCCGTTTCAAATCTTTTCTGCTGGAAATGAAGACCAATCTGCAATCCTGATTTTTTCCAAAAAAGTTTCTTACTTCGATCTTACAACCACATCTGTATTGGCGGCTGCCAGTTCTATACCCGATTTTTCAAGTAAAGCAATAAGGCTTAGATTAACCGATTCACGCAGTGTATTAAATTCTTCGATCGATTGTTCCATCGAGGTAAAATAATCGATGGCAATGATATGGGCATTTTTACCGGTGTCCATCAGGTACACCACCGTGTTCTCAATGCCCGGTTTCTGTAACGAAGCTTTGATAGCGGGAATAAGAGTGGTTAGTTGTTCTGCAGTAGCCGATAAGCTGATCTCTAACCGCAACTCTCCTTTCCGCTGGGTACGAAGGGTAATATTATCTACGATCGTATCCACCATTTGTTTATTCGGCACCGAGATATAGGTTTTATCTGTGGTGCGGATGCGCGTGCTTCGCAGACCGATCTTTTCAATGGTGCCTGTGAAGTTATTCACTTTCACCAGATCACCTGTAATAAAAGGTTTGTCAAAGAAAATGATAAACGAGGCAATCAGGTTCTCCATACTTTCTCTGGTAGCCAGCGCAATGGCAGCACCCACAATACTCAACCCCGTAAGCAGGTTGCCGATATTCTTGTTGAATGAAAAGCGCAGAATCAGCAGGATGCCGATGATGACCATGATCACTTTGAAAAAATCTTTGAAAAAAACGATCAGCTGGTTATCGGTCTGGTCTTTGGTGAGATTGGCTTTTTCTTCCAGGATCATGGCAATAAACTCAATCACCCGCAGGCAGAGCCAGATAAATACAATGACAAGCGTGCCCGCAGTAATCGAATCAATCAACTGACGGAATGTTACATGGTAAATGGTAAAATTGAGTGCCGCAGGAAAAGTAAGTTTATCCAGCACAATAATAGAAATGATCAGTACCAGAAAAACATCCAGTGGTTGTACCACCAGGTCTAAAAAAGACTGGCGGGCTATATTTTTGGCTGCCTTGGCAACCAGTTTGTACAGAAGCTTGGCAAGATATTTCGAGATCAGCCGCTTGATCAGCAGGATCAATAAGATAGTTCCCAGTACATAGAGATAGCTTTCGATCGTATTATCCAGCACCTTCTGTTGCAAGAATTTTTCCATACCTGCAAGGTACAATGGATCGGGATATAATAGAGGGAGAGGGAATAACGAATATCGGACAAGGAATTTCGAATGTCGAAGGGAGGAGCATATCCGAATCAATACTTTTTATAGGATTACTTTTCCTGATCGGTATCAGGCTTCCCATTTGTGCAGTTGCACGTCGGTGCCATCAAAACTGGCATAGGTAAAGTGGCGGATCCAGTCGCCGAGGTTGATGTAACGGCTGTTATGGGGCAAAGCAATCTGTAAGGGCAAATGGCGGTGACCAAAAATAAAATAATCGTACTGCTGTTGCTGCAGTACTTCTTTGCAATACACTACCAGCCATTCATTTTCTTCGCCCAGGAAATGTTCGTCGGAACTACCGGTTTTCTCACGGCTTTTGCGGCTGAAATAATTAGCCAGCCCGATACCCCAGCTGGGATGCAGTTGCCCGAATAACCACTGGCAAAAAGGATTGCGGAATACTTTTTTGATGAATTTGTAGCCATGATCGCCAGGACCCAAACCATCGCCATGACCAATCAAAAACTGTTTGCCGTTCCATTCAAACACTTTGGGATGGTGGTACACAGGAATATTCAGTTCCTGTTCAAAATAACCACTCATCCACATATCGTGGTTGCCTACAAACACATGAACAGGTACACCGCTATCGGTGATCTCGGCCAGTTTACCCAATAAACGGGTATATCCTTTCGGGACTACTTTTTTGTATTCATACCAGAAATCAAAAATATCACCCACAATAAAAATGGCAGATGCATGATGGCGGATGCTCTCGAGGAAGGCCACTACTTTTTTCTCTCGTATCAGACTGCCTGCCGCATCGGGAGCGCCCAAATGAAAATCGGAAAGGAAATAGATTTTTTTATCGGGTGTTACCGTCATGCCGTTCCGCTTTTAGACTTGTTGTGCAGGTATTCTAACACATCTCCGCTCTCCACCAGCAGTTTACCGGATACATCGCCATTAAACCAGTATACCCAGGCCTGGGTTTGCTGGTCACCCACATATACGGTGGTCAATTCTCTTCTGTACAAAGGCGGTTCGTTGTTTTCTGTATGCAGTCCTTCATAATCATCCAGCTGTGCCATCGCCCAGGAAAACTCATCCGGATTTTTGATATGGTAGAGTTCACCAATAATATAGGTATCTGTTTCTACAGGAATAGCAGCCGGATAATCGCCCATATCAAACAGGGCTCCTTTCACTTTGGCATCGGCCAGCAGCGTAAAATAACGGCTGATATACGCATAGGCAGGATGATGAAATCCGCTGCGAAGAGAACCATACACAAATAACTGACCGTTATACCCTTCCATGGAAATAAATTAACTGTCTATTAAAAAACAAAATACTTCTTTGGGACCATGCACACCTACTACCAATGTTTTTTCAATATCTGCCGTTCTGCTGGGCCCGGTTGCAAGTGTTACCAGTGAAGGGAACTGCTGGCCATAGCCTTCGCGCAGCTGCTGTAAACCATCGCTGATATCGTATACCAGTTGTTTGGTGTAGGCAATACAAATATGTACCGGTGCATATACACTTACGGTGCGGCCACTGGCCTGTGCACTGCTCATTACTATACTACCCGTACGGGCAATCAGTGCTTCACAGCCAGTGATGGAAACATCGCAGCCAGGCAGATCGTCTGTATAAGGTAGATCCCAGCCTGCGTTAGCCAGCATTTCTTTGAGCTGGGGTTCGCGCGAGTAGATTTTTGTCCATTTGCGGCCATCCAGCAGTGTATGCAGCTGACTTACCAGTTCCTTTTCATCGGCGCAAAAAGAAAAACGGCCCTCCAGTTTACTGAAGTTTTCGGCAAACTCTATTTCCAGTTCCTGTTTCTGCGGCAGAAAAACGGACTCGCCTGCAACGGCGGCTGGAAAAGGAACAGGCACTGGTTTGCCCAGTGCCTGTTTGATTTTGCTCAGAATATTTTCTCTAGCAGTGTTTGCCATTATCCGATAATATTGTTTTCACCTTGATCAATCCCTTCCTGCGATCCAAAGGTCTTTTCACCAACGGGTTGGTTATTGTCCAGTTCTTCTTCGATCTCAATCAGCTTCTTTTCTTCAAACGGACGTTTGCCGATCAGGGTTTCCACATCACTCTTATGCAGTACTTCTTTGTCAAGCAATTCCTTCGCCAGCACTTCTACTTCGTGTTTGCGGTCGGTTAAGAGTTTCAGTGTGCGCTGGTATGCATCATCAATAATGCCTCTTACTTCTTGATCAATGATTTTACCGGTTTCTTCGCTGAATGGTTTGGTGAAAGTATTCTCCTGCGAAGGATCATAAAAACTCACATTACCTACTTTCTTGTTCATACCATAGGCAGTAACCATACTGTAAGCAATGCGGGTGATCTGCTGCAGGTCATTCGCTGCACCGGTAGAGATCTTGCCAAAGAAAATTTCTTCTGCGGCACGGCCACCCAGGGTCATGCAGATCTGGTCCATCAGCTGGTCTGTATTGTACAGGTATTGTTCCGTTGGCGTATACTGTGCGTAACCCAGTGCTGCGGTTCCCCTTGGTACGATGGTTACTTTTAACAGTGGATACGCATGTTCCAGGAACCAGCCGCAGACAGCGTGTCCGGCTTCGTGGTAAGCGATGATTGATTTTTCGTGGGGTGCAATGATCTTGTTCTTTTTCTCCAGTCCGCCGATTACACGGTCAATCGCATCCTGGAAATCGATCATTTCTACCGATGCTTTTCCTTTCCGGGCTGCAATCAGTGCCGCTTCATTACATACGTTGGCGATATCTGCTCCGGCAAAACCGGGGGTTTGTTCGGCCAGCTTATGCAGGTCGAGGTTTTCAGATATTTTGATGGGCAGCAGGTGAACCTTAAAAATGGTTTCCCGTCCTTTCACATCCGGTTTATCAATCGAGATCTGGCGGTCGAAACGTCCGGGACGCAGCAGGGCCGTATCCAGTACATCCGGGCGGTTGGTGGCGGCCAGGATAATAATACCCGTATCTCCTCCAAAACCATCCATCTCTACCAGTAACTGGTTCAGGGTATTCTCGCGCTCATCGTTGCTCATAATAGCGTTACGGCCTCGGGCACGACCGATGGCATCGATCTCATCAATAAAAATGATACAGGGAGCTTTTTCGCGGGCCTGTTTAAACAGGTCGCGCACACGGCTGGCACCCACCCCTACAAACATCTCCACAAAATCACTTCCGCTTAAGCTGAAGAAAGGAACCTGTGCTTCACCCGCCATGGCTTTGGCCAGCAGGGTTTTACCCGTGCCGGGAGGTCCGATCAGCAACGCGCCTTTCGGGATCTTACCACCGAGGGCTGTATATTTTTTGGGATTCTTTAAAAAGTCTACGATCTCCATCACTTCCACTTTGGCTTCGTCGAGGCCGGCCACATCCGCGAATGTGATGTTTACTTTAGCGCCCTTATCAAACAAAGTAGCTTTTGATTTTCCGATGCTGAAAATACCGCCCGGACCACCGGCACCACCCTGGCCACCCATTTTACGCATGAGCAGTACCCATACAGCAATGATGAGCAGGAGAGAGATTACCGTATTGGCTACCGGACCAAACCAATCGCCTTCGCTGGTTACCCTGGCAGGCACTTCTTCCAGTGCCGGATTGGCCTTATAGGTCTGATCCATTCTTTCCTGGAAGCTTTTGATATCATTTACCTCAAACTCAAAAAGGGGAACACCTTTTACTTTGTCCTTGGCAATAATGGCTTTGGGCAGTTTTTCGGTATAGAATTTTTTGAAGATGCTGTCCGGTTTGATATATACCCGAACCCGGTCTTTGTTTTTGATCAGTTCCAGTTTCTCCACATCGCCCTGCAGCAGCATTTTCTGTTTAAACTCCTGCTCCCAGGTTTGCGTGGTTTCGGGGGCAAACTTCATGAACTGGGCAAACAGCAATATACCTGCAATGATCGCATAGATCCAGTATATATTAAACTTAGGGCCCTTTCTGGAGCTATCTCCCTTTTCCGGTCCGCCCATTCTTGTATTTTTATTTTCCTGTGACATATCGTGATCCCTCTGTATTAAAGGTAATTTCTATGGTAAACGAATAACTAACGGGTATATTTTATTCTTACAGGTCGTGGATCTGTGAAGCCGCATCGCTCCACATTTCTTCCAGCTTGTAAAACTTCCTTGCTTCGGGGTGCATTACATGAACCACTACGTTCACATAATCGATCAATACCCACTGTAATGCCTGACGGCCTTCGTGTTTATAAGGCGCTTCCCCGCATTTCTCTTTCACTTCATGCTCGATAAAATCACAGATGGCTCTTACCTGTGTGGTACTGGAGGCTTCGCATACGATAAAAAAATCGGCAGAAGCTTCCGGTATTTTCCGGAGGTCGAGGCTGATGATGTTTTCGCCTTTTTTATCCTGAATGGCTTTGATAATCGTTTTGAAGATCTTAGAATTGCGCGTAAGCCTGGTGATACTGCTTTTTTCACGGCTTTGTAAAACAGAAAGAGGTTCCAATATATCGACCGGATTTAAGTGGTTAATGATTGGTTCGTGCAAACCCGGCCGCTTTTCTCTGCCTCCGAATGGCTTGCTGAACTAACTTCGTCAAAAATACTAATTCTTTGTCACCCTCAGAAGCCAAAACTCCCATCGGACAGCCATTCATGGAATTAGCTGTGGTGGAAAGCACCAACATCTATGCCATGGACCTGCTACAGGCTAATTTGGCCGGTCATGGTACCGCTGTTTTTGCCCACCAGCAAACTGCGGGTAAAGGGCAACGTGGCAAACGCTGGACCGGAGAACCGGGGCTTAACATAGCCCTGTCTGTGATTGTTGATTGTTCCTTCCTTACTATAACCCGCCAATTCCCTTTAAGTTCAATGGCAGCTTTGGCTTGCCATGATTTTTTTAGTAGACATGCCGGGGATGAAACCCGTATTAAATGGCCGAATGATCTTTACTGGCGTGACAGAAAGGCAGGGGGTATTTTGATCGAGAACCTGGTGAGGGGTAATAAATGGCAGGGGGCGGTTGTAGGAATCGGAATCAACATTAACCAGGTGGTTTTTGCTGAATTGTTAAAAAATCCTGTTTCGCTGAAACAGATCACCGGAAAAACCTTTCAGCCCATAAAATTGGCCAATGAATTATGCGATTGTCTTGAGCAACGTTGGCAACAACTGAAAAGCGGAGACGAGGCCGGTTTGCTGGCAGCTTATAACAGGCAACTGTACAAACGCGGAGAGCAGGTGAGACTCAAAACCGGCAACATTGCGTTTCAGGGAGTGGTTGAAGCGGTAACGGGTGAGGGCGAACTGCGGGTAAGCGGCGGTTTACAGGACCTTTTCCGTTTTGGGGAACTGGAATGGGTTATTTGATGATTTTTTCCAGCAGCAGGTTCTTTTTATCCTGTGCC
The DNA here is from genome assembly GCF_058806635.1 of Sediminibacterium sp. GW821-FHT12F12. Taxonomy (NCBI): domain Bacteria; kingdom Pseudomonadati; phylum Bacteroidota; class Chitinophagia; order Chitinophagales; family Chitinophagaceae; genus Sediminibacterium; species Sediminibacterium sp. GW821-FHT12F12. The sequence goes on from NZ_JBXAPW010000002.1 coordinate 577,359, forward strand.
AGGTATACTTCCGCATCATTATTCATCACCAGAATGAATTCCTTCTTATCTACTTTTTTGATATGATTCAGGTTCACGATATAACTTCTGTGTGTCCTGAAAAAAGGACCGGCCGATTCCAGAAACTCAAAATCGATCAGTTTTTTGGTGATGGTGAGTACCCCATGCGAAGTAGTAAAGAACCTGGTATAACTACCTTCCGCCTGCATATAAATGATGTCTTCCATTTTTACCACAAAAATGGTCTCGGCTGTCTGTAATACAATTTTTTTATCGAGCTGGTTGGTAAAATTATCTTTCAGCACCTGGTATTGTTTATTTTCTGGCACCGGTGCGTCGATGTTGATCTTTTTGAGGGCCCGCGTTATATGCTCCAGCCGCACGGGTTTTAAAATATAATCTACGGCCGATGTTTCAAAGGCGCGCAGAGAGTGTTCACTATAGGCTGTTACAAAGATGATCTTGAAATGGAGGTTCTGCTCATCAAAAAAATCGAGCAATTCAAAGCCGCTGTACCCGGGCATGGCAATATCCAGAAAAACAAGGTCCGGTTTCAGTTTATTGATGGTTTTAACCGCTTCGGGCACACTTTTACATTCGCCCACAATCTCTACCTGGTTAAAATTCTCTTCGAGCAAACCCCGTAAAGCCATTCTTGCGTTAGGCTCGTCATCTACTATTATAGCACTGATCTTCTGCATGTTATTCCGAAGATAGTTTTGCTTACTGTTTGACATGGGGCATTTTTTTTGCAGACCGGGGTTCTGTTACGACAGGTTCTGTTTTTTTCATAAAGCATCCGGATCCTGGCTATAATCCGGTATCAATAATTCAATCCGGGTACCCGCCGGTTGCTGTTTTTCATCTACTTTATCAATGATACGGCAGGTGATTTTTTGTTTGTATAAACTGTTGAACAGGTTCATTCTTTCATTCAATGCTACCGTAGCAAAACTAAAGGGCTTGTTTTTACTCCGCTTATTTATTTCCATGGAATGAACCCGGCCGATGCCATTATCATCAATAATCACTTTTAATCCTTCCGGTTCCTTTTCAAACTGAATCAATACCTGCTTGGGTCCCTGTTTGTGCATTAGCCCATGCTTTACTGCATTTTCAGCAAAGGGCTGCAGCATCAGCGAGGGGATATAAATGGAAGAAATATCGGTGAGGTTCACCAGACTGATCTCGTAGTAAAAACCCTCGTCAAAGCGGGCTTTTTCCAGTTCGAGGTACAGGCGCAGGTTATCGATCTCATCTTTCAGAGGAAGTAACTGTTTATCACTTGCCTGCAGGGTTTTACGCATCAGGTCGCTGAAATTGCCCAGCAGTTCGCCCGCTTCAGTTTTCCGGTTACCGTATACAAGACCCTGTACCGTATTCAATACGTTGTAGAGAAAGTGTGGATTCATCTGCGAACGCAGTGCCACCAGCTGACTTTTCAGTAATTGCTCTTTAATTCTTTGCCTTTTCAGCAGGTTGGCTTTCCATTGCTGCAGAAAGAGCCAGAACAGTAAACTGATAATAACCAATACCAGGATAAAAAAACCGTTCCGTTGCCAGAAGGGTTTGGGCACTACAAACCCAATACTTTTTATTTCGCTTTTGTAGTTGGGACCGGCGATGGCTTTGATTTCAAACACATATTTACCAGGCGACAGCCGGTTAAATACCAGCTGGTTGGTAAAGTTGCCAGCAGTGCGCCAGATAGTATCAAGCCCTTTTAACCGGTAATGGTACGTGAGGGCACTGGTGGAGAGATAATGTAATGCCTCAAAATAAAACACAATATCCCGGCTGTTATCAGGTAATGTGGCGTTGTTCAGGATCTCCTGTCCGTTACTGCTGGCCTTCAACAACGGAAACTTGATCTGGAAGTTGAAATACCTTGGCAGGTTATAACGAATCAGGATACCCGATGTGGTAGCAAAAAGAATCTTTCCTCTTTCCACAATAAAATCGTTCACAATGGTATTGGTTAATCCATATTCTTCCAGGTAATTGGTGATAGATCCGGTAGCAGCATCAATCCTGTCGAGTCCCGCATCGGTGAGCACCCATATATAATTGTTCTCCCGCAACACTTTGCGGATATTCATACTGCTGAGTCCATTTTTAACCGTATAGGTTTTCAGGATCTTTCCTTTTTGAAAAATCATCACCCCTCTGGTGGATGAGCCTACTACCAGGTCACCATCATATTGCTGTTGCAGTGATTTGGCAATAACGGGTTCGCCCAGTTCATCTTTCAGCAATTGTATCGTACCGTCATATTTGTATTGATACAAGCCATCTTCATAGCCGATCCAGAAACAGTCTTTATTGATAGATGCCAGTACCGATAATCCTCTTTTCTGCCGTAAAGTGATGACTTTGGCCTTGCTGTCGAAATAAACCGTATCGTGCATAAACTGCTGGTAGAGTTCGCAGTTCAGCAGGGGCACTCTGTCCAACTTTTTATAGTAATCATTAATTATATAAGCGCCATTGAAAGCAACAAAAACGAGATTCCCGAACTTATCGCGGGTTACACCCTTACTATAATCCATGAGTTCAACCGGCGCAGGCTGATCAGGTTTAAACACACCGCGGTTAGTGAAAATCAGGCCTGCACTGGTATCATAGCTGATAAACTCAGTTTCTCTTGCTTTATCCAGTGTATACCTGAAATTCTCCATGGTTTCCAGGTTAACCCGCGAGAGTAACCCCTGGCTGTTTCCGGTTAAAATCTTTCCATTGGGCAGGGCTGCTATTTTGGTAAAATTATCCTGCAGGGGATCGTTGTATACCTTCAGCAAGGTGTTGTATAGGGAGGAACAGATAAAAACGCCGTTATCCAGTGTGCTGAACCAGTAATTACCCTGGTAATCCTTCACCACATCCGATACCCGCTCGTTCGGAAAATAACATTTGGTTTCACCTGTTTCTGTATTCCATTTATAGGCACCGTTCTGGGTACAGATCCAGAAATCTTTATTATCCAGAAAAATTCCCTGAAAAATATAAATATCCGGAGGCAGATCAATGGGTGGCATTGTCTTACAAACCCCTTTGCTAATCAAAAAAGGTGCTGTTCTGTCAAGTCCTTTCCCAAGACCCACCAGTTTGTCTCCGGCACTGATCAGTTTTATCTCACCATAAACCTGACCAGAGAAAGTCCAGTTCGGCTGGCCGGATATAAACAGATTACCCTGGTTGGAAAAAGCATATAACCTGTTATCGTAATACACAGAAGTGAGAATAGGATCATATTTAGTAGCGCCATTGGTAATAGATATCAGCTGGTGGTTCTGCTTATTAAACGTGTAGATGTTTTTAAAGGAATGAAACCAAACCTGTGTGGGACCCACAACTACATTGTTAAAAGTAACCGAGCCTTTTAATACGTTCTGGTCTATGGCAAACTTCCGGAGGGTGTCTTTGTGGAAAGAGAATAACTGGTTATAAAAATTCATACACCAGATGGTGCCATCGGCATCTTCCTGCAGGTAACTGACGGCCCGGGAAGAAGTATTATCGAAGGGAACCGATACAAAAGTCCGGCCATTGAACCGGTACAGTCCCTTATCGGTACCCAGCCAGATATAGCCTTTGCTGTCTGTCAGCATATCATACACCACCTGGGTAGGTAATTGTTCGGGGTAATTCAGTTTTTTTACATACGGAAACTGCGCCCGGGTTTGGGAGAAGAACAGCAATAGTAAAACAACCGGTACAAGGCGCATTTAATCTGTTTTTATGACAGTTACAGCATTTTAAAGTTAACGGCTGTTACTGATATGCCAATTATTTTGCTGCTGGGGGCCGGCTTCTAAATAACCGCTTTGCTAAACAATCCAACCCGTTTCATGGGATAAAACAGGCAGTTGGCAAAAAACCGGGTTACCCAAGCATTTATTAACGCAATTTACAGCCGTTACTTAATCAGTAATAATTGGGGGTAAGAGAGCTGCATCAACTGCAGCTTTCTTCATTTCAGGCCTATCCCACGCTTATTTCCATTTCCATTGTACTTTGCACCCGTTTTACCAACCTATCGATTACAATGGATCCCGTTAAACTTACCCAATACTCACATGGCGCCGGTTGTGGTTGCAAAATTGCCCCCGCTGTGCTGGATACCATCCTCCAGAGCCGTTTACAATTTGCTGATAATAAACAATTACTGGTGGGTAACAGCAGTAAAGATGATGCAGCCGTATATGATCTCGGAAACGGTACCGCATTGATCAGCACCACCGATTTTTTTACGCCCATTGTAGATGATGCTTTCGCCTTTGGCAGAATTGCCGGCGCCAATGCCATCAGCGATGTATATGCCATGGGGGGGAAACCCCTGTTAGCCATTGCCATTCTGGGCTGGCCGGTAGAAAAACTGCCGGCAGAACTGGCACAACAGGTACTGGAAGGAGCCAGAGAGATCTGCGCAGAAGCGGGTATTCCCCTGGCAGGCGGTCATAGTATAGACTCCCCCGAACCCATATTCGGACTGGCCGTCAGTGGCCTGGTAGCCATTGACCAGCTGAAACAAAACAGCACCGCCAAAGAGGGAGATATGTTGTTACTCACCAAACCCCTGGGTGTAGGTGTATTATCTACCGCACAAAAAAGAAATGTACTCAAAGAAGAACACCTGCCACTGATGCTGAAACAGCTGGGCACATTAAATAAAGCAGGAGAAGCACTGGGTAAGATCAAAGGAGTGCATGCTATGACAGATGTAACCGGCTTTGGCTTACTCGGTCACCTGATAGAAATGGCGGAAGGAAGCGGGGTAAGTGCCGAGCTCATCTACCAACAGGTACCCATGCTGGCCGCTGCCAAAGAATACCTGCCACAAAGAATGGTTCCCGACGCCACCTACCGTAACTGGAATGCTTACAGCAGTAAAGTAGGTTTTGGTGCCGGTGTAAATGTGATGGAAGCTTTTACCCTCTTACCCGATCCCCAAACCAATGGCGGATTACTCATTGCCGTTGATCCGGCATCTTTAACAGAAGTACAGGAAGTATTACAAAAACTGGGACTGGGTGAATATACCAACCCTATTGGCGTAATGAAGCGCGTGGGAGAAAAAGTGGTTACGGTTTTATAGTACCCTATGTAACTTTACAGGCTGTAAAATGTTCTGCGTTCTGCGTTCTGCGTTCTGCGTTCTGCGTTCTGCGTTCTGCGTTCTGCGTTCTGCGTTCTGCGTTCTGC